>CAYNML010000086.1:0-18689 GCA_964398185.1 uncultured Anaerolineae bacterium
GGCGTGCAGGCGTGCAAGGTGCTGCGCCGCGAGGGCTATCGCGTCATCCTCGTCAACTCCAACCCCGCCACGATCATGACCGATCCCGAATTCGCCGATGCGACTTACATCGAGCCGCTGACGCCCGACATCGTCGAGAAGATCATCGCCGCCGAGCAGCCCGATGCCATCCTGCCGACCGTGGGCGGGCAAACCGCGCTGAATCTGGCGCTGGATTTGAGGCGCGCGGGCATTCTCGATCGCTACGGCGTGCAGCTGATCGGCGCGCAGGTCGATGCGATCGATCTGGCCGAGGATCGCTTGAAGTTCAAAGAGGCGATGCTGGCCGCCGGGTTGGCCGTACCCCGCTCGGGCATCGCGCACTCGATCGAAGAAGCGCAGGCCCTCGCGGCCGACGTCGGTTTTCCGTGCCTCATTCGCCCGTCGTTCACGCTGGGCGGATCGGGCGCGGGCATCGCGTACACGGCTGAAGACTTCATCGCCAAAGTCGAGAACGGTCTGCTGCAATCGCCGGTGCATGAAGTGCTGATCGAACAATCGGTGCTGGGCTGGAAAGAATACGAACTGGAAGTGATGCGCGATCGGGTGAACAACTTCGTCGTGGTCTGCTCGATCGAGAATCTCGATCCGATGGGCATTCACACCGGCGACAGCATCACCGTGGCCCCGGCGCAAACGTTGACCGATCGCGAATATCAACGCTTGCGCGACATGGCCCGCATCGTCATGGAAACCGTCGGCGTGGAGACGGGCGGCTCGAACGTGCAGTTCGCCGTGAATCCGCAGAATGGCGAAGCGCTGGTGATCGAGATGAATCCGCGCGTCAGCCGCTCATCGGCGCTGGCGTCCAAAGCGACCGGCTTCCCCATCGCCAAGATCGCGGCCCTGCTGGCCGTAGGCTACACCCTCGACGAGATTCCCAACGACATCACGCGCGTCACGCCCGCCTCGTTCGAACCCAGCATCGACTACTGCGTGGTGAAAGTGCCGCGCTTCGCCTTCGAGAAATTCCCCGGCGCGGATGCCACCCTCGGCCCGCAGATGAAGTCCGTGGGCGAAGTGATGGCAATCGGGCGGACGTTCCCCGAGGCGTTGAACAAGGCGTTGCGGGGATTGGAACTCAGGGATCAGGGATTAGGGATCAGGGATCAGGCAACGGATTTGAGCGCGCCGACAGCACAACGCATCTTTGCGGTGCTGAATTCGTTGCGAAGTGGTGCGACACTGGAAGAAGTTGCCGCACAGACGAAATATGATCCGTGGTTTGTGGCGCAGATGCAGATGATGATCGACGTGGAAAACGAATTGAAATCGTATTCGCTGGAAACATTGCCGATCGAGTTGTTGAAGCGCGCGAAACGCTGTGGTCTTTCCGACAAACAGATCGCCGACTTAATGAATGACAAGATGACACGATGGCAAGATGACAAGATGACTGAACCAGCGAATGTCATCTCTTCACCTTTTCATCTTGTCACCTTGTCAGACGTTCGCAAGCATCGACTAGAGCGCCACATCACCCCCGCCTACTACCGCGTCGATACCTGCGCCGCCGAATTCGAAGCGTTCACGCCCTACCTGTATTCCACCTACGAACGCGGCGACGAAGCCGCACCGACGAACAACCGCAAGGTCGTCATCCTCGGCGGCGGGCCGAACCGCATCGGGCAGGGCATCGAGTTCGATTACTGCTGCGTGCAGGCCTGCTTTGCCTTGAAGCAGTTGGGCTATGAAACGATCATGGTCAACTGCAATCCCGAGACGGTGAGCACCGACTACGACACCGCCGATCGCTTGTACTTCGAGCCGCTCACTCTGGAAGATGTGTTGAACGTGATCGATGAAGAAAAACCGGAGGGCGTGATCGTGCAGTTTGGCGGGCAGACGCCCATCAACTTGACGCGCGGCCTGCACGCCGCCGGTGCGCCGATCTGGGGCACGTCGCCGGACTCGATCGACATCGCCGAAGATCGCGTGCGCTTCGGCGGCCTGCTGCGCGAGTTGGACATCCCGCATCCCGATTGGGGATCGGCCACTTCATTGGAGGCCGCCCGCCGTGTCGCCGCCCGCATCGGTTACCCCGTGCTGGTGCGCCCGTCGTATGTGCTGGGCGGCCGCGCGATGGAGATCGCTTACGATGATGCATCGCTCGCCGCGTTTCTCGCTGCCGCGGCGGAAGCCTCACCCGACGGCCCGGTGCTGATCGATCACTATCTCGAAGACGCCTTCGAGGTCGATGTCGATGCGGTGTGCGATGGCGAACGTGTGGTCATTGCGGGCGTAATGCAGCACATCGAGGAAGCGGGCGTGCATTCAGGCGACAGCGCCTGCGTGCTGCCGCCGTACAAGATCAGCTTGTATCATCTCAACATCATTCAAGATTACACGGAAAAACTGGGACTGGCGCTGCAGGTCAAAGGGTTGATGAACATCCAGTACGCCATCAAAGACGACATCGTCTACGTGCTGGAAGTGAATCCGCGCGCGTCGCGCACCGTACCGTTTGTCAGCAAGGCCACCGGCGTGTCGCTTGCGAAGATCGCCGTGCGGGTGATGGCCGGTCAGCCGCTGAGCGCGATCGGGTTCACGGAGATGCCGCCGGTCGATGGCTTCTTCGTGAAAGAAGTGGTGCTGCCCTTCAAGAAATTCCCCGGCGTCGATCATCGCCTTGGCCCGGAGATGAAATCGACCGGCGAAGTGATGGGCCACGCGGCGCACTTCGGGCACGCCTTCGCCAAAGCGCAGATGGCCGCCGGGACGCCGCTGCCCCAATCGGGCGCGGCGCTGATCACCGTGAACGACTTCGACAAAGGCGCGGCGCTGAAGCTGGCGCGCGATCTGCAGCGGCTGGGGTTCACGCTGTACGCCACCAGCGGCACAGCGGCGTGGCTGTCACGCGCGGGTTTGCCCGTGACCGCCGTGAAGAAAGTCAGCGAAGGACATCCCAACATTCAGGATATGGTGGAATCCGGCGAACTGCAATTGATCATCAACACGCCGCTCGGCGCGCGCGCCCACGACGATGGCCGCTCGATGCGCATGGCCGCGGTGCAGCATAACGTGCCGCTGCTCACCACGTTGAGTGCGGCCACAGCGGCGATCAACGGTATTGCCGCGTTGAAGGCCAAAGATTTGAAGGTGCGCAGTTTGCAGGCACATTTCAAGACTCATACGTAAGGCTGTTCTGTCATGCCGAATGCTTCTACCGGGCATCCAGAGTGACGATGGGCAATTCGTGTGTGCCGCGCCACTGGATTTCCGCCGACGGCATGCGGGCATGACGCGCGACAGGCAGCCACTTGCCAACGGGTGTATACTGAAAATAGAGCGCTGCGCGGGGCTTGACGCCCGTCGATCGTCGACCGTCTAACTGTAGAATCCAGAAAGGAGCGAAGACGATGGCCGTCATCACTATTTCACGACAATATGGCAGCGAGGGCGACGAGATCGCCGCATATGTCTGCCAGCTGCTGGGGTATCAGACCTTTGACAAGCGTCTCATGGAAAGGGTTGCTGTTGAAGTGGGCCTGACTGAGGGCGAAGTCGTGGATTTCACGGAGGATCAACACCGGGTGCGCGGCTTTCTCGATCGGTTGTTGGGCAGCCCCCCGCTCGTCATGACGCAGGCGCACACCTGGTCTGAAGTGAAAGTCATCGCCGCCGCCGATTCCATCCCGCTGGTGCAGTCGATCATTCGCGCCGCCTACACGCATGACAACGTCGTCATCGTGGGGCGCGGCGGGCAGGCCGTGCTGCGCAACGATCCGGGCGTGCTGCACGTGCGCCTCGAAGCGCCGCTGGAGACCCGTATTCACCGGGTGCAGCTGCGCGAGGGCCTCACCTACGAACTGGCGCGCGGCGTCGTGGCCGAACGCGATCGGGCGGCCGCCGATTACCTGAAACGCTTCTACAACGTTGACTGGTCAGACTCGCTGCTGTATCATCTGATCATCAACACCGGCCGCTGGAGCATCGAGGCGGCCTCGCGCTTGATCGTTCAGGCAGTTGGCCAGTTGCAGCCCATGGCGGCGCTCAACTGATGGCAACCGGCCAGCGCAAGCGGCGATCACCGGGACTTTCGTACAGGCGAGAGTCCCGGGTTGTGTCTCTTACCGGAGCATTCCTTGAACGTTCATGTGTACCGTCTTGCTGCCGCTGAACTGCGCCTGACCGATCAGACCGGGCCGACGCTGGATGCCGTCTCGCTGCATTTGCCCAACGGCGCGTACACCACGCTGCGCACCTACGACACCGATCGCAGCATCGGCCTCAGCGCGCACTTGCAGCGTTTGATCGAATCGAGTGCGCTGTTGCAGCGCCCGTACCCGATCGATCCGGCGGCCATCCGCTCGGCCCTGCGCGACATCATCGCACGCGAGAAACAAGCGGCGCTGCGGGTGCGCGTGACCGTGCCGTTAGATGTCGATGAAATTCTCATCAGCGTGGAACCGTTCGAGGTGTATCCGGCGGAGTTCTATCAACATGGGGTGCGCTGCGCTACCACGCCCATCTCGCGCCACACGCCGCTGGCCAAATCCACGGACTTCATCGCCCCATCGCGCGAAAGCAAAGCGGCGCTCGATCCTGATATTCACGAATTGCTGATCGTCAATCGCACCGGTGAGATCCTGGAAGGCATCTCCAGCAATTTCTATGCGGTGATCGATGGTGTGCTGCGCACCGCTGGCAAGGATGTGCTGGAAGGCATCACGCGCCGCATCGTGTTGCAGGAGGCGGCCTCGGTCATCCCGATCGATTATCGGCCCGTCAAGGCGAGTGAGCTCGATCGGGCGGCAGAGGCCTTTATCACCAGCTCCAGCCGTGAAGTGCTGCCCGTGATCCAGATCGATGAGCAGATTATCGGCAACGGGCAGCCGGGATCGATCACGCTGGCGTTGCTGGCGAAGTATCGCGAAGAATTAGCGCGCAATGCGGAAGTGGTGTGAAGACCTGGCAGGTTTCTGCCAGATGATGTGCTTGAATGGATTGTGGTGCTTCGCGCGCGGACAGCGCCCACTGATGATCACGGGGAAACCTGCCAGGTCTATCGGGTATAATCGCGCCGATGATCATTCAACCTACTTCCACGCAGTGGGATGCCTTCGTGGCGTCTCAACCACACGGACACATTCTCCAAACCTGGACCTGGGGCGTACTCAAAGCGCAGTTCGGCTGGACGGCCGATCGGGTCGCCGTCACGCGCGACGATCAGATCGCCGCCGGGGCAGTGGTGTTGTTTCGTCCGCTGCCCCTGCGCCTGGGCACGCTGGCCTACATCCCCAAAGGCCCGATCGCTGACTTTGACGACGATGAGCTGATCGGTGAATTGTTGCAAGGATTGGATCGCCCGTTGAGGCGCAATCGCGCGATCTTGTTGAAGATCGAACCGGATCGCGTGGACGATCCAATCTTCGCGCAGCGTCTCGTCTCGCTCGGCTTTCGCCCCAGCCTACAGACCGTTCAACCGCCGCGCACGATCGTGATCGACATCGCCCGCCGCGACGACGAGATTCTGGCGGCCATGCACCAGAAGACGCGCTACAACATCCGGCTGGCCGCGAAGAAGGACGTGATCGTGCGCGAGGCGCAAGCGAGCGATCTATCCGCGTTCAACGCGTTGATGGCAACCACCGGCGCGCGCGACGGCTTTGCCGTGCATTCAGCGGAGTATTACGAAGCGGCGTATCGCCTGTTCGTGCCAACGGGCAAAGCGAAGTTGTTCGTGGCGACGTATCAGGAGCAGATCATCGCGGGGATCTTCGTGTTCGCGCAGGGCGATCGGGCGTGGTACTTTTACGGCGCCTCAGGCGAAGCCGAGCGGCAGCGTATGCCCAATCATGCTTTGCAATGGGCGGGCATTCAATGGGCCAAATCGCTGGGTTGCAAAGAGTATGATCTGTGGGGCGTGCCCGATGAAGATGAGGCCACACTGGAAGCGCAGTACCTCGAACGCCACGACGACCTGTGGGGCGTCTATCGCTTCAAGCGCGGCTTTGGCGGACAACTTACTCGCTTCGCAGGCGCATATGATCGCGTGTACGATCCACTGCTCTATAAAGCCTACGAACTGTACTTGAAATCGCGGGGTAAAAGGGAGCAATAAAGAAGGATCGCTTCCGTCATGCCCGAGTGCTGTTATCGGGCATCCAGAGCTGCGCTTGGTTGTCGCGGCGAATCAGGCCACTGGATTCCCGCTAAATACACGCGGGAATGACGTGCCATCGGACTTTAGCGGCACGCCTGCCGCCACGCATCCAGGTTGCGATGTTTGAGGATGCCGTTGAAGTTCAGCGCGTTGGCCTGTGGGCAGAACTGCGCGGTGGTCACGCCGGTGTCGGTGTATTCGGCGGCGAATACGGCTTTGCCCGCGGTGACGAAGGGTGTCAACTGATCGCACCACCCCTGATCGAAACAATCCTCGGTGAGCGCCCAATCGAAATAGGGCAGCAGCTCAGCCACTTGATCTGAATCGTTCTTCAACCCGATCGATAAGCCGCGTTCATGCGCTTCCTTGGCCAGCCAGATGTTGTACGTGAGTTGATCCTGCGCGGTGAGAGGAAAGCCGGTGTCGTTGGTATACCCCTCGATGTTGTCCGGCTCGATGCCGTCAAAGCCCCTGGCCCGGCAGGTATCCAGGCGCGCCCGCATGATGGGCGCCAGCTGATCGATCTGGCGGATGTCCAGCCATTTTTCGCCCGGCCAGCCCTCATAATCGTTTCCCATCACGGCTGGCGGAAATTGATCGGCATCGGGGCGCCATTCTTCCCAGCTGCCCACGCTGATATAGCACACCACTTTGCGGCCCTGGGCGTGCAGTGCGGCAACGAGACTCGCCTCGGTGTCAAAGAGATCGAGGTCAAACATCACCGCGTTGATCGTTTGATCGATGGTTCCGTCCAGCTGCCATTGCCAGGAGGTATTGAGCGGCGGCTTCCAACTGGCGGGCGTGGCGATTAACGGCAGATAGCTCTGCGGGGTCAAGGCAGCTGTGGGGGCGTGTTGCGGCGCACAGGCCGCCAGGCAGCACAGTATGATGAGCAGCCACATGAAGCGTGACATCACCAGATCCCTGATCCCCGATCCCTGATCAACTGATCCCCGATCAACTGATCACTTCTTCATATACACCGCCGGCTTCAGTACCCCCACGTACGGCAGCGTGCGATACTTGTTGTGCCAGTCCAGGCCGTAACCCACCAGCCACTCGTTCGGCACGTGGAAGCCGATCCAGTCCACCTTCACGTCCACTTCGCGCACCTCCGTCTTGCTCACCAGCGCGCACGATCGCAGCGAAGCCGGATGCTTCGTCCCCAGCATTTGATACAAATAATTCAGCGTGTGCCCGGTGTCGATGATGTCTTCGACGATGAGGACGTGTTTGCTGTGCAGGCTGTTCTTCACGTCCAGCAGCACGCGCACCTCGCCGCTGGCTTTGGTATCCGCGGTGGGATAGCTGCTCAGCGACATGAAGTCGATGTTGTAAGGGATGGTCAAATGCTCCTCGAGATCGGCGGTGAAGCGGAACGCGCCGTTGAGGATGCAGACCATGACCAGTTCGTCCACGCCCTGATAGGTGGCCGAAATCTGCGCGGCCAGATGCTTCACCTTGGCGGCGATGGTGTCGGCGTCGATGAGAATCCGTTCGATGGCGTCGTCCAGCATGGGGCTCCTTTACTCATGGCAACTGGCAGGATTGTAGATGGATCGGTGGGAATGGGCAAGCGGAGTATGTTTCACCTGTGGGGCAGACTCTGCTTGTGCTCTCCAACCGCGTCCGCGCGGTCGGCTGGCGCCACGCTAACGCCCGCGGGACGCGGGCTTGGAGTGCGCTGGCGATGGATCGGCGGGCGTGAACAAGCGCGCCAGTCATGCGGTCACATTTTGCACTTGCGCCAAAACATTCTACAATGATCACACGGGAGGGGCTATGGACATCATTCGGATCGACACCACAAACAAGCGCGACGTGCGACGCTTCCTCGAATTTCCGTTTCAACTTTATCGGAATGTCCCGCAGTGGGTGCCGCCCTTCGCGTCCGATGCGAAGCGCCTGCTCGATCGAAACAAGCATCCGTTCTACCAACATTCGACGGCAGAGTTCTTCCTGGCCGTGAAAGCCGATCGGGTGGCGGGGCGGCTCGCGGTATTGGATCATCGCCCCTACAACGAGTGGAATCACACGCAGACAGCGTTCGTTTATCTCTTTGAAGCGGAAGACGATCGCGCGGTGTCACGCGGCCTGTTCAACGCGGCCTTTGAGTGGGCGCGGGGGCGCGGCCTGACACAGGTCTACGGCCCCAAAGGTTTTTCGGCGCTCGACAGCATGGGCCTGTTGGTGAAGGGCTTTGCACATCGACCGGCGCTGGGTATTGCCTACAACCCGGCGTACTACGCGGCTTTATGGGAAGACGCCGGCTTTGTCGGCGACGGCGATATAGTCTCCGGTTACCTGGGACCAGACTTCGTGATGCCCGAGAAGATCATGAAGGTGGCCGAGCTGGTGCAGCAGCGGCGCGGTCTGCGCATTGCCACGTACCGGACGCGCGGTGATCTGAAGCAGCTGGTCGCGCCGCTGAAGAACCTGTACAACAGCGCGCTCAGCGGCACCACCGATACGTTCCCCGTCACCGACGAAGAAGCCAACTTGATCGCCAAACAGTTGATTAACTTCGCCGATCCGCGCCTGATCAAGATCGTCATGAAGGTCGCAGATCCCCCGCAGGGGAACGATGAGATCGTCGGCTTCCTGTTCGGCTATCCGGATCCGTCGGCGGCCATTCAACGCTGTAAGGGCAGGCTGTTTCCCTTCGGCTGGCTGGACATCCTGATCGAGCTGCGGCGCACCAGGTGGATCAACCTCAACGGCGCGGGACTGCTGGAGAAATATCGCGGCAGCGGCGGCACGGCGCTGTTGTTCACGGAGATGTACAAGAGCGTGCGCACAAGCGATCACTACCTGCATGCGGACGTGGTGCAGATCGGCGCGGAGAACGACAAGATGCAGCGTGAGATTGCGGGGTTGGGCATCGATTTCTACAAAGCGCACCGCATGTACCGCAGAAGTATTGCGTAATGCGTACTGCGTAATGCAGGAGCGACACTGCCTGCGACCGGACCTGGCGAGCGGGGAATTGAGCTACCAACAACCAACCACTGGCAGCCAACCACCGGCTTTATTGCCACGTAATCGTCCAGCGATCGCTTTCCGGGCTGATCACGCCGACGACCTCACCGGCCTCATCAACTTTCACGACCGTTACCGACCAGTTGTACGTGCCGGGCGCCCCATTCGGCGCGCCGCCCCAATCCCACCAGCTATTGGCCGTAAGGCGGTCCAACACAACTTGCTGATCCTGGCGGATGCGCAAGCGATAGCGCTCGTCGGCGTTCAGGCCGCTCAAGCCGGGCACAATCCAGCGCATTTGGAAAGGATTGGTGGATACCACCGTGGTGCCTGAGGCCGGCTTGTTCAAGAGCACCGCCGGATACACAATTCGCACGACGGCGGTTGGCTGCGGCGTAGGCGTTGCAGTCCATGTGACGCGTGTCCCCGTGATGGTGGCGCGCGGCGTGCGCGTGGGCGTGCGCGTGGGCGTGGCGGTCGGCGCCCAGGTCGCCGTCAGCGTGCCGGGAATGTCGGGCGTGTGGGTGGGTGTGCGCGTCGGCGTGTGGGTGGGCGTGGGCGTAAACGTGGCCGTGCGCAGCCCGATGAGCACGGCCTGTGTGGGCGCCGGCGACGCCGTTACGCGATAGTCCACAATCTCCGCCGAGTTGGCATTGACGGCAGCGTTGACGATCCACACCCCGGCGGCAATGATGCCGATCAACAAGAGAAAACCCACCACCGGCCCGATCGGCAGCTTAAACTCCCGGCGGGGCCTGGCTGGCGGCGGCTCAAAGGCTTCCGGCTGTACGTGTTTGACGGCGCGCACCACGCGGTTGAGATTGGACGCCGAGATGCCCAGCAGCGTCTTGATCTGCTCGTCGCGCGTCCTGCCCAGCAAGTCTTCCACCAACCCCAGCTCGGCGCACAACGCGCTGAATTGCTCCGGCGTCAGGCGCTTGAGAGTGTGCTCAATCTTCTTGAGGTCGGTCGTCTCGGACATGATGAGGTTCGATCACGGCGCGGCGAAGAAACCCACCGCCAGCACGCCCGGCCCGGCGTGTGTTGTGATGGCCGGGCCCACGGAATACAGCGGAATATTCTGGATGTTCAGCGCGGCGCTCAGCTCGGCCCGCAGCCGATCGGCATCGTCCAGCGCGTCGGCGTGCATCACGCTCAGGCGCGCCTCCGGCGTGCGCGGGCATTCCGCCACGATCAATTCCTTCAAACGTTCCAGCGCTTTTTGCTGCGTGCGTACTTTGTCCAGCGGCTCCACGCGCCCGTTGCTGAGCTGCAAAATGGGCTTGATCTGCAGCACACTGCCGATCAAATTCGAGGCGCCGCCGATGCGCCCGTTGCGGCGCAGGTATTCCAACGTCGCCACCAGAAAATACGTGCGGCTGCGCGGAATCAGGCTGCGCAGATCGGCCTCGATCTGATCCGCCGATCGTCCGGCGGCGCGCCATTCCACGGCCAGCTTCACCGCCTCGCCCAGACAGCCGGCGATGGTGCGCATATCGATCACGCGGATGTCGGCGTGGGGATACAGATTGCGCGCCACCGTGGCCGAAGCGACGGTGCCGCTCACTTCAGTGGAGGGATGAAGCGACAACACGGAGTGGCCGTGCTCGGCCGCGGCGCGGTACGCCGCATCGAACAGGCCGGGGGCGGGGGCGGCCGTGGCCGGCAGCTGCGCCGACGACTTCAAGCGCTGCAAAAAATCCGGTTCCTCCAGTTCCACGCCTTCCAGAAACGTCTCTTCGCCAAAGCGGATGATCTGCGGCACAACCT
The DNA here is from genome assembly GCA_964398185.1 of uncultured Anaerolineae bacterium. Taxonomy (GTDB): domain Bacteria; phylum Chloroflexota; class Anaerolineae; order Fen-1058; family Fen-1058; genus Fen-1058. The sequence goes on from CAYNML010000086.1 coordinate 10,895, forward strand.
CAATCTCGTGCTGCCGGCAATAGTCGCGGGACAGGACAGCTGTGGTGTCGGTGACAATCTTGATCATGTTCTTCCTCGCGGTGCGCTACGGAGCAGGATGGCGGACGGCCTGAGTATAACCTGTTCTCACCCGCTCGACAAGGCGCGCCGGGACAGAATTTTTGTGACACAAGCGGCAAGCTGCACGAGTGTGATCGGAGGGAGGTTGTGCCGCTTGCCCCTTGCTCGATCGGGCGGCCTTTGCTATGATCGAGCTGCTGTTTCCGCCGCGGCGCCGGGGCTGTCTCCATCCGATCGATTCTGCGGCGCCCGGCGGCCCACGCTCACACCCAACCTGTCCGATCACGAGGTCCACGGATGTCCCAACTCAAAGTTTCGGATGAAGACCTGCGCAAGGTAGTCATGGCCCTGCGCCACCCGTCGGTCGAGGTCCGCACCGCGGCTTGTATGCGACTGGCCGAGATTGCCGATCCCCGCACGGCGGATGTGCTGGGCGGCGTGCTGCGCCATCCGCAGGAGGACGCGCAAGTGCGCAACGCGGCGGCCACTGCCCTGGAAGCGCTTGGCAGCCCGGCGGGCGTCAACAAACTCATCGAGGTGATGCGCGACGCCAGGGTCACCGACTGGCTGGCCGTCTTCTCGCTGGCCGCACTGGGCGAAGCGGCGTTTGATCCGCTGCTGGCGGTGTTGGTCGATCTGCAAGCCAGGGGCCGCGCTCATGCGGCCATGGCGCTGGGCCTCATCGGCGATCGGCGCGCGGTGGGCGCCCTGCTCAATGCGCTGCAAGATCGCGATCCAGTGCTGCGCTCGCGCGCGGCAGTGGCGTTGGGCCGCATCGGCGACGCGCGCGCCTTTGAAAGCCTGGTCATGGCGCTGCGCGATCCCAAAGTGCATGTGCGCCGCGATGCGATGTGGGCGCTGAGCGAGTTGGGCGATCGGCGCGCGGCAGGCCTGCTCATTCGTGCCCTGCGCGATCCCAGCCGCTTCATTCGCCGGCAGGCCGCAGAATGCCTGGGCGAGCTGGGCAGTGCGCAAGCGCTGCCGGAATTGCAGCGCCTGGCGATGAATGAAAAACAGCCTCGCGTCAAGCAAGCCGCGTGGCACGCCATTGAACAACTTGAACGTGAGGCGTGAGGCGGGCGGCGTGTGCCGGGTGACATCGGCGGCGTTGCGTGAGTTTATGATCTTGAAGCGTGGTGCGTCATGCGGGTACCGGGTCGCTGGGTCACGCATAACGCACCACGCGCCCTGTGAGGCACGGAGAGATGATTCATCAGATTCTGATCACCGACGACATCGGCCCGGCGGGGCTGGCGCTGCTGGACGCGGCCGCTGACGTGCGCTATGACGTTGTCAAGCTGCCGTCACACGAGCAGCTCCTCGACCTCATCGGCAGCTACGAGGCCGTGATTACCCGATCGGGCACGCCGCTGACCGCCGCGACATTCGCCGCCGCCCGGAAGTTGAAGGTGGCCGGGCGCGCGGGCGTCGGCATGGACAACGTCGATATTGACGCGGCCACGCTGCGCGGTGTGCTGGTGATGAACACGCCGGAGGCCAACACGCTGGCTGCGGTGGAGCTGACCATGACGCTGCTGCTGGCGGCGTGCCGCCACCTGCCGCAGGCCAATGCCTCGGTGAAGAACGGCGAATGGACGCGCGCCAAATTCCTCGGCACGCAGTTGAGCGAAAAGACGCTGGGCGTCATCGGGCTGGGCCGCATCGGCTCGCGCGTGGCCACGCGCTGCCAGGCCTTCGGCATGAAGGTCATTGCTTACGATCCGTACATTGCCGAAGAAGTCGCCGCGCGCCTGCACGTGGAACTGGTGAGCGATCTGGCCGAGCTGCTGACCCGATCGGACATCATCACCGTCCACACGCCGTTGACCGAAGAGACGCGCAACCTGATCGACGCGCGCGCCATCGCGCAGATGAAGGACGGCGTCATCCTGATCAACTGCGCGCGCGGCGGCATCTACGACGAGCAGGCCTTGTACGACGCGCTGGTGTCCGGCAAAGTGGCGCGCGCCGGCATCGACGTGTACAGCAGCGAGCCACCCAGGAACGATCCGCGGTTGATGCAGCTGCTGGCGCTGGACAATGTGATCGCCACGCCGCACATCGGCGCGAACACGGTGGAAGCGCAGCGTGATGTCGCCGTGCAGATCGTGCAGCAGGTCATCGACGCGCTGCGCGGGATCAACTTCCGCAACGTGGTCAACCTGCCCTTTGCCGAGGGGGTCGATTATCGATCGCTGGCGCCCTACATGACGCTGGCCGAGAAACTCGGCTCGCTGCAAATGCAGCTGATTCACGGGCGCATCGATCGCGTGGAGGTGGAGTTTCGCGGCGAGGAAGTGGAGGCGCACGTCAAGCCGTTGACGGTGGCGCTGTTGAAGGGCATGCTGGCGCCGATCTTGAGCGATGCCGTCAACTACGTCAATGCGCCGCGCCTGGCGGAAGAGCGCGGTATTGCGGTCACGCACACGCGCCATCCGGCGGCGGAAGACTACTCCAACGTGATCCTGTGCCGCGCCCATTCCAACAAGGAAACGCGCCTGGTCGGCGGGGCGTTGTTCCTGCACATGCAGCCGCGCATCGTGCTGCTGGACGATTTCCGCATCGACGCGCTGCCGCACGGCCCGGCGTTGATTCTGGCCAACCGCGACGTGCCCGGCGTCATTGGCAAAGTGGGCACGCTGCTGGGCGCGCACGGCATCAACATTGCGGAGTGGCAGATGGGCCGCTCGGGTCCCGGCGGCGAAGCAGTGTCATTCATCAACATCGATACCCCGGTAGGCGATGCGGTAATGCGCGAACTGCGCGCGCTTTCGACGATTGTGGATGTGCGGCAGGTGACGCTGTAAGTCATGCGTCAAGCGTCATGCGTAAAAGACAGGCCGCCGGCTGATCGCCGGCGGCCTGTCTGGTATGTTGTAGTACAATCACGTTACACTTTGCGCGCGGAGACTCTCATGCTCAAACGCTTCTTGCTGTTGTGGTTGATCGCGGCGCTGGCGCTGGCGGGCTGCAATCTCGATCCCATCGCGCCTGCCCCGACGGTAGTGCCGGGACAGCAGCCGTTGAAGATCGCCTTCCTGGACGTGGGGCAGGGTGATTCGATCTTGATCCAGGCGCCCAACGGCCAGACGATGTTGATCGACGGCGGGCGCGCCATGAGCCTGGCCGAAGACGTCATCATTCCCAAGTTGCAGGAATGGGGCGCGCCACAAGTGGACGTGCTCATCCCTACGCATCCCGATGCCGATCACATCGGCGGGCTGGTGGGCGTGCTGGAGAACTATCCGGTGAAACTGGCGGCGCTGACCGGCCAGGTACACACGACGCAGATCTACGAACGCCTGCTGACCAACATTCGCGACAAGCATGTGCAGGCCCTGAAGGTTCGTACCGGCACGGCGATCCCGTTCGATCCGGCGGTGAAGATCGAAGTGCTGGGGCCGGATGACGCCGCCGTGCAGGACGACGACAACAACAACGCCTCGATCGTCATCAAGCTGACCTACGGCAGCACGTCGTTCCTGCTGACGGGCGACGCGGAATTTCCGGAAAACAAAGCCATTCTCGATCACGGCTTTGACGTGCGCAGCACAGTGCTGAAGCTGGGACATCACGGCAGCCGCACCAGCACCAACGAAGACTGGCTGAAGCGCGTGCAGCCGCAATTGGGCATTATCAGCGCGGGGCAGGACAACTCGTTCGGGCATCCGCACCCGGAGGTAGTCGACGCGCTGGAGAAGCTGGGCATCCAGTACATCCGCACCGACGAGCACGGCACGATTACGGTGACCAGCGACGGTTCAGCCTTGCGCGTGACGAGCGATCGTTGAGTGTGCAGCGTAAGGCGTAATGAAGAGTCTGTAAGGTGAAGCTTATGCCTGGCAAAGCAAGAAGCAGGAAAGTCCAGAAGGAAGCGCGCGCCGAACTGCGCGGGGCGATCGATCAGATCGAAGATGACATCGTCGTGGTGGTGTTCGACGACAATCAGCGCCTGGAGTGGCCGCGCCGCTACGCGCCGGCGGACGCCAAAGCCGGCGATGCCGTGATCGTGCGGGTGGTGCCTGCTGACGAGGCGCACTGGTCGGGCGAGGGCGCGGCGGGGAAGATCACACTCGGCCGGCAGGTGCTGCAGTGGCCGGGTGAGATCACCGCCGGGCCGCTCGCGCTCGCGCTGGAAGTTGATGCCGCGGATACCGCGGCGCGCAAAGAACGCGTGCGCGGCCTGGTGGACGATATTTTCAGCCAGAAGTAAACACGGCTGGCCGGCTTGAAACCCGGTTCCACGCTGCATACGCAGAACGACAAAACCGGGTACAATTGCGCCCGGTTTTCGTTTAGAAACCTGACAGGCCGTGAAGACCTGCCAGGTTTTTCGAGGCGGTTATGGAATGGTTGACTGACAAACGCACCGGCACGCAGACTGGCCTGCTCTTCATTGTGGGGTTGGCGGTGCTGGACATCTTCTGCCTGATCGGCATCACCACCCAGCCGATCGGCCCGCTCACCTTTATCCTTGCCCTGATCATGCTGGCCAGCATCCCGCTGCTGGCGCTGATCGGTTACCAGTTGTACGGGCTGGCCCGCTCGGGCTACGATGTCGATCGGAATGCCGTCACCATTCACTGGGGTCCCGTCAAGCAGATCGTGCCGGTGGAATCGATCCGGCGCATCATGCTCGGCTCCGAAGTGGACGGCAAGGTGGAATATTTCCGCGGCTGGCGCTGGCCGGGCTTGATGCAGGGTCAGGGGTTTTTGCCCGAAGCCGAGTTGACGGTATTCTATGCGGCCACGTCCGTACCGCAGCAGTTGATTCTGGTGACACCGTCAATCTCTTACGCCATCTCGCCCGTTGACATGGCCGGCTTCATCGAGTCGATCAAGGCGCGCTACGAGCTCGGCCCCACGCAGGTGGTAGAGCAGACGAATACCCATCCTGCCTTTTTCGATTGGCCGTTGTGGAGCGATCGGATTGCGCACTACCTGCTGATCACCGGCGCGACGATGTGCCTGCTGCTCTTCGGGCTGGTGAGCCTGCGCTATCCCAACCTGCCGGCGGCCTTGCCCCTCCACTATGACGCGCTCGGCCTGCCCGATCGCGTTGGCCCGGCGTCACAGGTTTTTCTGCTGCCCTTCATCGGCTTGCTGGCGTTGATGGTGAACACGCTGCTGGGCGGCCTGTTCTATCGGCGCGAGCGAGTGGCGGCGTATTTGTTGTGGGGCGGCACCATCGTCGTGCAGGTGCTGTTGTGGATCGGCACCGTCAATCTCCTCCGAGTGTAAATCAATTCCGCAGCAGCATCCATGTCCCGCAGATCAATGATAACGCAAAGGCGATGAGACTGAACGCCGTCTGATCGATCGCCAGCAGCAGGATCGAACCGAGGAACGAGCCCATCGCCAGGATCGCCCACGGAATGCGCGCCGCCGCTTGATTGAGCCGCGTCAATTCGTGCAGCAGCCGGTCCTGCTCGTTGATGGTCACGCGCAGATCGCCGCTGGCCAGCAGGTCTGCCATGCGATCGAACTGTTTGGGCATCCGCACCAGCGCCAGGCCGGTGTCCACCACTTGCTGTAAGACTTCCTGCCGCAGGTTGTCGCTCTCGTCGGCCAGCAGCTGCTGCGCGAACGGCGCCGCCGCCTCGAAGATGTTAAAGTTCGCATCGATCTGCATGGCAAGGCCGGACAGAATCCCCAGCGCCCGCCCCAGAAACAACAAGTCTGACGGAATCTGAAACGGCGCTTGATAGATCAACGAGCGGAACTCGCTCATGAAGCCGCGCATCTCATTGACATCCAGGTTCTGGATGTCGCTCAGACTGATGCCCCAGTAGCGCGCAAAGACCTTGGTGGCCGCCCGCTCGATCTCGCCGCGATTGGCCCACGGCAGCAGCCAGCCCGCAGCGTCGATGGCGCGCACCACGCGCGGCGCGTCGCGCGTGGCAATGCCCAGGAACATCTCGCGCAGCTGCGTGCGGGTCTGCGTGGACAACTGCCCCACCATGCCGAAGTCCACCACATTGATCGTGAAGTCGCCATCCGCCATTGGCTCCACGAACATGTTGCCCGGATGCGGATCGGCGTGGAAGAAGCCGTTGACAAAGACCTGCTGCAAATAAAAATCATATAGTGCCAGCGCCACTTCCGAGGCCAGCACGCCCTGCGCCTGATACGCGCGCACATCGCTCACCTTGATCGCGCCGATGTCTTCCATCACCAGCACGCGGCGCGTGGTCAGTTCCCAGTGTAGGTGCGGAATGCGGATGTTGTCCCAGTCTTTGAAGTCAGTGGCAAAGCGCTCGATGTTGCGGCCTTCCGCGAGATAGTCCAATTCCTGATACAGCGTGCGGCTGAACTCGTCAGCCAGCGCATCCACGTCGACGCGGCGGCGAATGGGGCCGTAGCGTTTGACCCAGCCGGCGGCCGTGCGCAGCGCCTGCAGATCGACGGCGACCAGCGCTTCGATGCCGGGCCGCTGCACTTTCACGATCGCCTTCTCGCCGCTCTTCAGCACCACGTGATGCACCTGGCCCAGCGAGGCGGCTGCGGTGGGTGTGGGATTGATCGAGGAGAAGATCTCGCCGATCGGGCGGTTGAGTTCGCGCTCCAGCGCCGCGCGGATCGCGTCGAACGATTCGGCCGGCACTTCATCCTGCAAACTGGATAGCTCGTCGATGATCTCTTTGGGCAGAATATCGACGCGGCTGGCGAAGAACTGGCCGAGCTTGATCATCACCCCGCCCAGATCGATCGCCATCACGCGGAAGCGGCGGGCGTGATTGAGATAGCGCTGCAACGCTGTCCGATTGGCCCACTTGCGCCCGCCGAGATTGCGGATGAGCACATCCCACCAGAAGGCCGAGACGAGGACGCGAAACCAGAAAAAGATGATGCGATTGCGGCGCTGGCGCAGTTGAGTGGGATGACGAGTGGACATGGCAACGAATGGTTAACAGATAAACGGATGAGCCAGGGCTGATTATAGCCGATATTCGGCTATAAGATTGGAGTAGTCAAGATTGGCAGTGCGCGCTGTCGATCCGATTGGGCAAAATGTGAAGCCAGCACTACCGCATTGCCCAAATTAACCACCTCCCGTTACGCTTCAGAATATACAGATGCGTGCTAATTGAAGCACCCCACATGTTGCCCTTTGAATTGTATTGACAGCGCACGCCGCAATTTTGTACCCATACTGACTTGCTTACAACATCTTGCCCGCAGGCATCTGCCAGAAAACTGCCATATGGCGATGGGACAGCAGGTTGTATTGCCCCGAGTGTTTCTGTATACCAAACCTGAGTCGGCCAGGGTGCATCCACAAGCAGAGGCCACACTGCGGGGTCTGTAACTTGGCGTTTTGCCAGAATATCCGGGGAGTTTAGCGCAAGCACCATTCGGTGCAAGTCATCCTGGGACAGGCCACTAGCTGGTTCAACGCCTGCCTCATTGGGACAATTAAGATCACCCCACCAATTGGTGTTCTCAATTGGAGAATGTGCTGGAGGATAGATCTCTGTAGAGAATTGATCCGATGCTGTTATAGGCGCTATTGGCGCCGGAACCTGGTGACACGTCTCCCGCGTCCATGAGTAAATGGGCAACCACAGCCAACCTGGACATCGTGGATAAGTCTCTTTCCCGGCAGCAGCGTCAAAAAAAACAGTTTTTGCCTTGACGTTTTCGTAGGACGTGAGCGAAGTGGCACAAGCGAGAATATGATCTGAATCAGGCGCCCACTGGTGGCTGTAATCACACGCCATACCCGCGACTCTTT
>CAYNML010000087.1:0-18523 GCA_964398185.1 uncultured Anaerolineae bacterium
CAGAAATGGCAACGGCAGATGGTGGGGTTGATCCGTCCTTCGCCGATTCGTTCGGGCGGATGAAATTGATGAAGTCCGGCTTGCTGGAACGCGATCGCTTCGTGCTGGAAAGTTGCCGCGCACTGAATCTGCCCGTCGCCATCACAATGGCGGGTGGCTATGCCAAGAATCCAGAAGATGTGGCGGACATTCACTTTCAGACGGTGAAGCTGGCGGCGGAGATGATGAGGAGCACGCATGTTTGATTTCTCCTTCATCCTGAAGGGCCTGATCATCGGCTTCTCCATCGCGGCCCCGGTCGGCCCGATCGGGGTGTTGTGCATCCGGCGGACGTTGGCCGAAGGCCGCGCGTATGGTTTAGTCTCGGGATTGGGGGCGGCGTCGGCTGATGCGATCTACGGCACCATCGCCGCGCTGGGGCTGACGCTGGTCTCGTCGTTCCTGGTCGAGCAGGCGAACTGGCTTAGGTTGATCGGCGGGGCGTATCTGTGCTATCTGGGGATCAAGACATTTCGATCACGACCCGCCGAGCGGGCGGCTGAAGCCAAAGGGCGCGGGCTGCTTGGCGCGTACACTTCCACGTTGTTTCTCACGCTGACTAATCCGCTGACGATCTTCGCCTTCGCGGCCATCTTCGCCGGGGTGGGGGCCGAGGCCGCCGCCGGGAATGCCCTCGGCGCGTTGAATGTGGTGCTGGGCGTGTTTCTGGGATCAGCGGCGTGGTGGCTGATTCTGGTGACGCTGACCAGCCTGTTCCGATCGCGGCTCACCACCGGCGGGCTGGTGTGGGTCAATCGGGTGTCAGGGGGCGTCATTCTGGGCTTTGGCGGGGTGATGCTATGGGGGTTGATCGCGCCGTGGTTGAGTCGGGCGTGATGATGTCATTCCCGCGCGCTTTTAGCGGGAATCCAGCGCACGGTCAAACTGGATGCCCGACGAAAGCACTCGGGCATGACGGCGTGAGCCAAGGGGCTATATGGTATAATCGCCACTTGGACATCAACGAGTGAAACCTTATGGCATTTAATCCTTTCAATGCAATTTTCGGCCTGTTTTCGCTTGACCTGGGCATCGACCTGGGGACGGCAAACACGCTGGTGAACGTTCGCGGCAAGGGCATCGTGCTGAACGAACCGTCGTGGGTGGCCATCGACAAGCGCACCAAGCGCCCGCTGGCCATTGGCGCGGAGGCGCGCGAGATGGTGGGCCGCACGCCGGGCAACATCGTGGCGATCCGCCCGCTGCGCGACGGCGTGATCTCTGACTTCGAGATCACCGAAGCGATGCTGCAATACTTCATCCAGAAGGCGCACAGCCAGATGTTCCCGCTGTTGACACCGCGCCCGCGCGTGGTGGTGGGCATCCCCAGCGGCGTGACCGAAGTGGAACGCCGCGCTGTGTACGACGCTTGTATGTCCGCCGGGGCGCGCGAAGCCTATCCGATCGAAGAACCGATCGCGGCGGCCATCGGCGCGGGCCTGCCCATCATGGAAGCGCGCGGCAGCATGGTCATCGACATCGGCGGCGGCACGACCGAGGTCGCCGTGTTTTCGTTGGGCGGCGTGGTGCTGAGCAAGTCGATCCGCGTGGCGGGTGACGAACTCGACGAGGACATCATGCAATACGTGCGCCAGAAGTACAACCTGCTCATCGGCGAGCGCATGGCCGAGCGGGTCAAGATCAACATCGGGTCGGCGTATCCGCTGCCCGAGGAAAAGATCATGACCATTCGCGGGCGCAGCGTCATCACCGGCCTGCCGGAATCGGTGGATATTTCCAGTATCGAAGTGCGCGAGGCGCTGTCCAGTTCGGTCAGCCTCATCGTCGATCTGGTGAAGGCCGCGCTCGATGAGACGCCGCCGGAAGTGGTGGCGGACTTGATGGAGCAGGGCATTGCGTTGGCGGGCGGCGGCGCGCTGTTGCAAGGTTTGGCGCAGCGCCTGAGCGAAGAAGTGAAAGTGCGCGTGTGGGTGGCGCCCGATCCGTTGACGGCGGTGGCCATCGGCTGCGGTTCACTGCTGGAAAATCTCGATACCCTGCGCGCGATCCTGCAAAGCGTGGATCGCAGTCGCCGCCGGGTGATTGCGCCGGCCGGCATCTAGATTTTCTGCCTATATCAGGCAAGGTTCGATATTGGAGGTTGGATGTTGGAGGTTGGAGCAGCACACCAATCGCCTGCGTTCAACCTCCATATTGTATCTGCGGGATCAGTCATTCCCGCGCACTTTTGGCGGGAATCCATTACCCGACCAGGCTGGATGCCCGATTCAAGCACTCGGGCATGACTAAGACTCTTAAACCATGAACCGCGATCAATCTCGAACCTGGCTGGTGTTGGTGCTGGCGGCTATCGCCATCATCTTGCTGTTGCTGCACGAAGGCGGCCAACTCCAGCCGATCGAAAATGCGGTGAACTCGGTGCTCGGCCCCATCGAACGGGCGGCGTCCGGCGTGTTCGGCGGCATCGGCAATCTCTTCGGGGCGGTGCGCGATCTGAACGAACTGCGCACGCGCAATGCCGAACTCGAAAAAGAGAATCAGGATTTGCTGACAGAGATTGCGGGATTGAAGGGCCTGCAGGGCGAGAATGCGGCGCTGCGGCAACTGTTGAACTTCACGCAGGAGAATCCCACGTACAAGTATCACACGGCGGCCGTCATCGGGCGCGATCCCAGCCCGTATTTGCGCTACATGACCATCAACGCCGGCAGCCGCGAGGGCCTGAAGGCAGGCATGCCCGTCGTGACCGCCGGCTCGACGTTGATCGGGCGCGTGTCCGACGTGGGACTGCGTTCAGCCAAGGTGCAGCTGCTCAACGATCTTTCGAGCGCGGTGAATGTGCGCTTGCAAACGTCAAACGTCACCGGCCTGGCCATCGGGCAACAGGACGGTTCGCTGCGGGTGCAGTATTTGCCGCTCGATGTGGCCATTGCGGACAACGACATTGCCTTGACCAGCGGTCTGGGCGGCAACCTGCCGCGCAACCTGGTGGTGGGGCAGGTCATGACGGTGACGAAGAAGGACTTCGATGTGTCGCAGACCGCGCAGCTGCGGCCCGCCGCCGATTACGAGCGGCTCGACGTGGTGCTGGTGATCACCAACTTCGAGGTGATCGAGCCGGCCGAGGGCACGCCCACGCCGGAAGCCACACCGACTGCCACGCCGACGCCCAGCCCCTGACATCGTTCATTCACCATGAGCCTCTATTTCGTTATTCCGTTCATGGCGCTGCTCGCCATCTTTCAGGCCACCGCTGCGCCGCAGATTCGCATTGCGGGCGGGTCGCTGAATCTGCTGCTGTTGTGCGTGATGTCGTGGGAGCAGATCGAGGAGCGGGGCGAGGGGTACGTGTGGGCCTTCAGCGGCGGCCTGTTTCTCGATCTGTTGAGCGGCGGCCCGTTCGGCATCTCGATCCTGGCGCTGCTGGCCGCGACGTTTGTGGCGAGTCTGCTGGGCGGTGGTCTGTTCCACGATCGGTTGCTGCTCCCCCTGGTCACGGCCGTGGCGGGAACGTTCGCGTATAATGGGGTGTACCTGTTGTTGCTGCGCATTTTCGGCGTGCCCGTGAATTTGGTCGATGCGTTGGTGCAGGTCATTCTGCCCTCGGCGCTGATCAATATGCTGGCCAGTCCCATCGTGGCGCGCTTGATGCTGGCGCTGCATCGCCGGGTGAGACCGGCCGGCGCAACGTGGTAGTTCGATGAGTTCCCGTAGACGACGACTCTTTGCCAATCCTCGAATACTGATCTTGCTCAGCGCGTCCCTGTTCGTGCTGGGCCTGTTCGTGCTGCGGTTATGGGACTTGCAGATCGTCCGGGGGGCCGAGTACACCAATCGGGCGGTGAACAACCGCCTGCGCGAAGAAGCCATCGACGCGCCGCGCGGCATCATCTACGATCGTCACGGCCAGCCCCTCGTCGTGAATGCCCCCAACTTTGAAGTGCAGATCATCCCGGCGTATCTGCCGGAAGACGAAAAAGACGAGCGCGCCGTGTTCGAACGGCTTTCACGGCTGCTCAACATGCCGATCGAGCACGTCTCGACGATAACGAGCACGCGCGTCATCACGGGGCAGGGCGTGTTGACGGTGCTCGACGGGATGAAGTACCTGTACGATCGCAGCGAAGATTCGATCGAGTCGCGCAAGTCCTACATCAAGAACATTGTGGACGAGGTGCGCGGCATCGCGCCGTATGAGCCGGTGGTGATCAGCAGCACGGTGCCCAGCGCGATCGCGCTGCAGATCGCCGAGGAGGCCTACACGCTGCCGGGCGTGCGGGTGCACGCGGCGCCGGTGCGCCAGTACATCTCCGGCACGGCGACGTCCGGCATCCTGGGCTACCTGCGCCGCATCACTGAAGATGATCTGCCGCTGTTGCCGCCCGGCTACAATCCCGATACCGATCGCGTGGGCGCGGTGGGTATTGAAGGCGAGTTTGAGGAACTGCTGCGCGGGCGCAAGGGCCGACGCATCGTCGAAGAAGACGTGGTGGGGCGCGAGATCCGCGTGGTGAACGAGCCGCTGGCGGCTGTGCCGGGCAACAACCTGCACCTGACGCTCGATCTGGATTTGCAGCGCTTCGCGCAGCAGACGCTGCAGGACGCCATCGACGAGATCAACCGGTTCTTCGATCGCACCAAGACGCGGCGTGGCGTGGCGCTGGTGATGAACGTCAAGACGGGCGAGATTCTGGCCATGGTGAGCCTGCCGACCTACGACAACAACATCTTTTCCAAAGCGGCCATCAAGCAGGAAGAACTCGACGCCATTTCCAACGATCCGTATCTGCCGCAGTTGAATCACGCATTCCAGAGCGCCTTTGCGCCCGGCTCGGTGTTCAAAGTGGTGCCGGCCGCGGCGGGCTTGCAGGAAGGCGTGATCACACCGCGGACCATCATCTTCGATCCCGGCGTGCTGGTGCTGCCCAACGAGTATTTCCCTGATAACGCGGCGCTGGCGCAGAAGTTCTACGGCTGGTTCCGGCCGGGCTTTGGCGATCAGACCGTGGTCGATGCGCTGGCGCACTCCACCAATGTGTTCTTCTACAAAGTCGGCGGCGGCTATCACGTGGAGGGCGAGCCAGAATTCAACGGGCTGGGGGTCGAGCGGCTGGCGAAATACGCCGAGAACTTCGGGTTCGGGCAGACGGTGGGCATCGATCTCATCGGCGAAGCGGCGGGGCTGGTGCCGAATCCGCTATGGAAGCGGCAGAACAAGGCTGAGAACTGGACGACGGGTGACACGTACAACTTCTCGATCGGGCAGGGCTTCCTGACGGCAACGCCGCTGCAGGTGCTGGCGGCGTACGCGGCCATTGCCAACAACGGCGTGTTGATGCAGCCGCATATCGTGGCGCAGGTGACCGACGCCGACGGCAATGTGATTCAACGCGTCACGCCCAAGGCCGCGCGCACGCTGCCCATCAGCCCGGAGAATCTGGCCGTGGTGAAACAGGGTCTGGACGCCGTGGTCAACACGGAGAGCGGCACCGGCTATGATTTCGCGCGTGTGGATGGCGTCCACATTGCAGGCAAGACCGGCACGGCCGAATACTGCGACGACATGGCTTTGAAGAACGGCGAATGTTACGTGGGCCACCAGCCGACGCATGCGTGGTTTGCGGCCTATGCCCCGGTGGAGGATCCGGAGATCGCCGTGCTGGCGTTCATCTACAACGGCGGTGAAGGTTCCGAACGGGCCGCGCCGGTGGCGCAGAAGATTTTGCAATACTACTTTGAGCAGAAGCCTCAACCGCCCGCCGTTCAAACGGGACAAGTCATTACACCGTGAAAAGCCCCAACCTGTGGCGCTACTGGCTGCCGCTGCTGGCGCTGAGCGTCTTCATCTCCCGCTGCCTGTATGAATTGAACCCTGTCCAGTTTGCGTCGTTTGGCGACTGGCTCTCCGTGCTGGGCGTGCTGGCGCTGACGCTGGTCGTGGCGCGCCTCGTGCTCAACTTTGCGCAGCGCCGCTTCGACTGGTTTCCGCCCGATCTCAGTCCGTTCTTGATCGTGTTGATCTACGTCGTATGGCCGCAGGTCGATCTGGCGTGGGCGCTGACGTTGTTGAGTGGGGCGTTGTTGTTGATCGGGGCGCGGTATGTGCTGCCGAACCCTCGCTGGTTTGACGTGGCCCTCGGCGTGATCGTGTTGGCGATCTATCTGCTCACCCTGGGCGATCACGTGGGGGCCGCCGATACCTTTGAGTTCCAGGTCGTCGCGCCGCAGTTGGGCATCGCCCATCCGACCGGCTATCCGCTCTTCATCGGCCTGGGCAAACTCTTCTCGCTGCTGCCGATCAATTCGCTGGCGTGGCGCGTGAATCTGTCAGCGGCGATTTTTGCGACGCTGGCCGTGTGGCTGATCTACCGCACAATCGTCCTGCTCACATCCGATCGGCTGGCGGCGGCCCTGGCGGCCCTGATGCTGGCGGCCTCGCCCGTCTTGTGGAGTCAGGCCGTCGTCGCGGAAGTGTATTCTCTCAATGCCTTGTTCGTTGCGGCGATCCTTTTCCTCACGGCGGGCTTACTGCGCACCGAATCCAAAATCCAAAATCCAAAATCCAAAATCTATCTGCTCTTCTTTCTCTTCGGTCTCGCCTTCTCGCATCATCTCACTAGCGTGATCTTGATCCCAGCGGTTGTGCTCACGCTCGTGTTCGTGCGGCCTAAGTTGTCCGTGAAGTCGTGGCTGGCCGCGATCGGCTTGTTGGCGCTGGGGTTGACGCCGTGGCTCTTCATTTATCTGCGCTGGCCTGGTTTGCACGGTGGTCAATGGATGACCATCAGCGCGTGGCTGAACTGGATCTTCGGGCTGCGTTTTGGCGGCGCGCTGAACCTGTCGTTGATCTTCGATCAAACACGCTGGAGCATCGTCGCGCGCATCATCATCGAGCAGTTCGGTTGGGCAGGCGCGGCCCTGGCACTGCTGGGCCTCGTCGTCTTGATCAAGCGGGCCTGGCGCGTCGCTCTGCTGCTGGCGGTGACATTTACGGGCTGCGTTTTCTACGGCAGCGTCTACAATGTGCCCGATGTGGCGGTGTTCATGATCCCGGCGTTCCTGATCATGGCGGTGTGGATCGGTATCGCCTTCGCCTTCCTCGTGGAGCAAATCGCTGTTCGCGCTGATTTGTTGCGCCTTACGCAGTACGCCCTGCGCAGCACGTTGTACCTGCTGTGCGCCCTTCTGCCGCTCTGGCAATTCGCCGGCAACTTCGACGAGGCCAATCAGCGCGGCCTCAACGCCGAGCGTGAAGCGTGGGGGCGCTATGTGCTCTCGCTGCCGCTTCCGCAAAACGCAGCTGTGTTGGTGGACAGCGAGAAGATCGCGCCGTTGTATTACCTGCAGGTTACGGAAAACCTGCGGCCCGATCTGGATATCATGGTGCTGGGTGACGAGGCGCTGTACCGGCAGGAACTTGATCGCCGGGTGAACGCCGGGCAGCCGGTGTATCTGGCGCGCTTCCTGCCCAACCTGCCGTATCGCCTGCGGTCGCTCGGCCCGCTCGTCGAAGTCACGCGCGAGCCGTCGAGCGCGGTACCAGCGATCGGGCGTGAGATCAACGCCTCGTTTGACGATCAGATCGAACTGCTGGGCATCGACGAGCAGCCGGGTCAGCCCTATCGTGTCACGCTGCACTGGCAGGCGACTTCGCCGGAGCGTAAGAATTATCACGTGCGTCTGCGCCTGATCGATGCGCAGGGCCAGGTGTGGTGGGAGGACGCGGGCGCGCATCCGGTGGGTGGTTATTATCCGACCGGCGCGTGGGCGCAGGCTGAGGTGGTCTCCGATTTTCATGAGTTCAAACTTGAACCTTTTCTGCTGCCCGGTACGTATGATCTGGAAGTGGGGCTGTTCACGCCGTTTCGGGCGGATGGGCTAACGACAGCGGATGGCGCATGGTTGAAGATCGCCAGTGTACAGGTCATTACGCCGCGCCATGAGTCGCTGGCACGCGAGGTGCGCATGGCTTACGGCCTCACGGCGCTGCTGTCGCTCGACGAGGTGAGCACGGCGCCGCCAGAGAGTCCGGTGACGTTGCGCTTGCAGGCGATGGGCGCGACGGCCAATGCGTCCCTCGCGTTGATCGACGAGCGCCAGATTTATGCCGTGTACACGCATACGCTGCGCGCCGGTCAGACGCGGGCCACCTTCCCGGCTCCGGAATTTGAGGGCGATTATCAAGTGCATTTAGCGACCGGGCAGCCAGCGCGCTGTTGGTGGCTGGCCGACATGACGAACAGCTGCGAGCTCGGCACGCTGACGGTGTCCGGTGAAGCGGGTGGCGCGGCCCTCAACTTTGACAATCAGGTGCTGCTGCAGGACGCGCAGCTCGATCGGGACACGCTGAAGCCCGGCGAGTCGCTGAGAGTCGATCTGACGTGGCGTGGTCTGAAGTCATGGCCGGATAACTACACGGCCTTCGTGCATCTGCTAGGCCCCGATGGCAAAGTGCACGGGCAGGTCGATCAATGGCCGGTGCAGGGCACGCTGCCCACGTCGAGTTGGACCGCTGGACAAGTGGTGAATGATCCGTATGTGATCACACTGCCCGCCGATGCGCCGCGCGGCAAGTATCAAGTGGAAGTGGGGTGGTATCTGCTGGCGACGCTGCGGCGCTTGAACGTGCTGGATGGGGTGGGGCGACCGAGCGACGATCATGTGATCATCGGGGAATTTGAGGTGCCGTGAATGACAATTCCCACGCAAAGACGCGGTGACGCAAAGACTACAATGGCCTTGCCGCACTGCGGCAGTGCGTTTCGGTTTTGAGGCTCTTCCGGGTTCAGCGGGATTATTGTCACCAACGTGCGTCATTGCGACCCCGCCAACGGCGCGGGGCAGGTGAGCGCTGTTCGCGACGAAGCAATCTCAGTACCGGTCGAAAGGAGATTGCTTCGCAGGAAGCGCTCGCAATGACGATGCACCGACGGTTTCCCGCCAAAGTCGGAAGACCCGGTTTTGACAGCCGTTGCGTTTCTTTCTCGCTATCAGGTATAATCTTTCCGCATGAAAACGACTATTCACACCGATCCCCATATTTTCGAGCAGCTGCAACCCGAATGGAACGCTGCGCTGCGCCACAGCGCGGCCGATACGCCGTTCCTGACTTACGAGTGGCAGAAGACGTGGACGGACTGCTTGTGTTCCTGTGAGGGCGAAGTGCATCTGGTGACCGTGCGGGACGGCGGCGCATTGCTAGGCATTGCGCCGCTGTTTGTTCTCACCGCGCCGGACAAGGATGGCAAGCCTGAGCGATTATTGCGTCTCATTGGCAGCGTGGATGCGTCGGACTATCTGGATTGGATTGCCGTGCGCGGGCGCGAGCGCGAGGTGTTTACGGCCATGCTCGACGCACTGGACCAGTCGGACACGTGGGACGCGATCGATCTGTGGAACGTGCCGGAAGCCTCGCTGACGCGGGCGCTGCTGCTGGAACTGAGCGCGGCGCGCGGCTGGACGCTGCGCGACGAGAAGCAGGTGGTCTGCCCGATCATTCAACTCCCCGCGACGTTTGACGACTACGTGCAGAATCTCGACAAGAAAGAGCGCCACGAACTGCGCCGCAAGCTGCGCCGGGCTGAGGCCACCGAAGGGGTGGCGTGGTACGCCATCACGGGGCAGGATCAGACGCACGATCTGGACGAGGCCGCCGAGGCGTTCATCGCCCTGATGATGAAGAGCCGCTCGGATAAATCGGACTTCATGACGGACGATATGCGGCGCTTCTTCCATCAGATGATCCATGCCACGCACGACGGCGGCTTCCTGCACCTGGCGTTTCTGGAGGTGAACGGCGTCAAGGTCGCCACCTATTTGAGTTTCGACTACAACCAGAAGCGGCTGGTGTTCAATTCAGGATTGGAAACCGAAGGCTTCCAGGCGTTGAGCGCCGGCATCGTGCTGGCCGCGCGCCTCATCGACGAAGCGATTCAATTGGGTTACAGGGAGTTTGATTTCCTGCGCGGCGACGAGAAGTACAAATATCAACTGGGCGCGAAGGACACCTGGATTTATCACGTGCGAGTGGAGCGATAATCATCTTCCCGGAGGTTCTGAACCTCCGGGAGGTTCAACCCGCCTGAGAGTGGATCGATAGAGAATGAAACCGATTAAACGAGTAGCGATGTTGAGCGTGCATACCTGTCCGCTGGCGATGCTGGGCGGCAAGGAAACCGGCGGGATGAATGTGTACGTGCGCGATCTGAGCCGCGAACTGGTGCGGCGCGGCGTCGCAGTCGATGTGTTTACGCGATCGCAAAATCAGCATTTGCCGCATGTCATGCATCGTTTGGGGCCGCTGGGGCGCGTCATTCACGTCCCGACCGGGCCGGAAGAGCCCTACGACAAGAATAAGATCTTTGATTATCTGCCGGAGTTCGTGGAGAACGTCAGGCAGTTCGCGCATGACGAAGGCGTCCAGTACGACGTGATTCACAGTCACTACTGGCTGTCGGGCTGGGCGGCGCGCGAGCTGCGCGAGGCGTGGGGCGTGCCGATCGTGCAGATGTTCCACACGCTGGGGCACATGAAGAACGCGGTGGCAGGCGATGCCGCGCAGCGCGAGACGGAGCGCCGTATCGAGGTGGAGACCGAGATCGTGCAGTTCGCCGATCGGCTGGTGGCGGCGACCCCGGCTGAGAAGGATCAACTGGTTAAGCTGTACGACGCCGATCCCGCTGCGATCTCGATCGTGCCGCCGGGCGTGGACATCGATCACTTCAAGCCGATGCCGATGAAAGCGGCGCGGCAGCACCTGGGCGTCGATCCCGATGACTGGATGATTTTGTTCGTGGGCCGCATCGAGCCGTTGAAGGGTGTCGATACGCTGATTCGCGCGATGGCGTTGCTGGCGCACGAGTGCCCCACGTGGGTCAGCCACCTGTCGCTGGCGATCATCGGCGGTGATCCGAACACGAACGAAAACGCCGAAATGGAACGCTTGAAGCAGATGCACGCCGAGTTAAAGCTGGGCGAGCTGGTGGTGTTCCTCGGCGCGAAGGATCAGGACACCTTGCAATATTACTACAACGCAGCCGAGGCCGTGGTCATGCCGTCGCACTATGAATCGTTCGGCATGGTGGCGCTGGAGGCGATGGCCTGCGGCACGCCCGTGATTGCTTCGGACGTGGGCGGGTTGACTCATCTGGTGCGCGATGGCATTACCGGTTTTCACGTGCCCAACGGCGATCATGTGGCTTTGGCTTCGACGCTGGCCCGCTTGCTGCAGGACGAGGCGCTGCGCCGCAAGCTGGGGCAGCAGGCGTGGGGCTGGGCGCAGAATTACAGCTGGGCCAAGGTGGGCGATCGGGTGGCCGAGGTCTATCGGCTGGCGCAGCAGCCGCAGGGCGTGTGCGTGGTGGCCTGATGATTCTGTGCGCTCTCAAGCCGGCCTCGTTTGATTCGACCGCGAGGACGCGGTCGAGGAGCATGTGTAATGCGCGTGTGGTTGCGTAAAAACGGGGCGTATGATAATAATCATGGTGTAGATGAGCGTTTTGGCACTGTAAAAACCGCGGCGAGCAGAGTATGCTGGAAGCAGATCAAGTGAGGGAAGGGAGCGCCATGAAGGTTACCATCGATCGCAACATTTGTGATGCCAGTCTGAATTCGTGTGAGCACTGCTTCTCGTTCTTCATCCAGCACCCGGAGGGCGTGGATCGCTACTGTATCATCGAGCAGGTGGACGACGGTTCCGACAAGATGACGCTGACCCTGCTGACCGACGGCGTGGAGCGAACACTCGTGCTGGATGACAAGGATCGCGAAATGGTGGCAGCGGAGGGCTGGGCGTCCATGGTGGATTTTGTGCCCAAGTTCTATCGGGGCGGTTGAACGATCGACGGTGAAGAGCGGGGACAGCCGCGCAGTCCGCGCGGCTGTTTGCGTTCTTTACGGGCGCGCGGCGACAAGGTACAATTTTACGACAGAGGGTTGAGTCTGTTTAGAGAAATGCGGTGATGCAAGAGATCAATGCGAGGCAGTTGGCCGAACAGATCAAAAATGGCACGGCGCCCACGCTGATCGACGTGCGCGAACCCAGCGAGTATGCGTTGGTGCATCTGCCGGGCGCGGTGCTCAAGCCGTTGGGCGATTTTCGCGAGTGGGCGCAGGAACTGGACAAGGATCAGGCTTACGTGCTGTACTGTCACACCGGATCGCGCAGCTGGCAAGCGACATATCTGCTGGAGCGGATGGGTTTTACGCAGGTGATCAATCTCAGCGGCGGCATCGATTCGTGGTCGACGCACGTCGATCCGAGCGTGCCGAGATATTAGGGTGCTTCATCCTCCCGGAGGTTCTACAACCTCCGGGAGGATACGCACGAGCCGACCCCGTGACGACGCTAAAATGGTACGAGCGGTTTGAACTGTGGCTGAGCCATCACTGGCTGGCGCTGTTCAATACGTTCGTCGGCGTGATTGTGATACTGCCCTACCTCGCGCCAGTGTGCATGTGGCTGGGGTTGCCGGGCGTGGCCGACCGCATCTACTTCCTCTATATGATTTTGGGGCATCAACTGCCCCAGCGTTCGATCTTCCTGTTCGGCCCCCAGTTGATGTATTCCCTGCCAGAGATTACGGCCTTCACCCACTCGATCGCGCCACTAGCCCTCAAGGAATTCACCGGCAGCGCCGAGCTGGGCTGGAAGGTGGCGTACTCCGATCGGCTGATGGCATGGTACGGCGCTTTCTGGATCGCGTCACTGGTGTACGCGGTGATCCGTCGGCGTGTGAAGCCGCTGCCGTTCTGGGGATTGATCCTCTTCTCGCTGCCGATGTTCGTTGACGGGGTGACGCACACTATTAGCGATATTCAGATCGCCCCTCAGTTTGGCACGGGCTTCCGTGACACGAATCTATGGCTGGCACAGTTGACGAACAACGCGCTGCCGCTGTGGTTTGTGGCCGGTGATGCAGTGGGGTCGTTCAACTCGATCATGCGCTGGATCAGCGGGGCGCTGTTCGGCATCGGGCTGGCGTGGTTCCTGCTGCCGTGGGCCGAGGGGACGTTTGGTTATCGACGGATTGAGTTGGAAGCGAAAGATAAAACGTGAGGCGTAAAACGTAAAGGTTGGGAAGTATGCCGCATTACATCGCTTTCCTGCGTGCGATCAATGTGGGCGGCCGTACCGTCAAGATGGACGTGCTGCGCCAGCACTTCGAGGCGCTGGGCTTTGCCAATGTGGCGACCTTCATCGCCAGCGGCAACGTGATCTTCGAGACGACGGCGAAGAACACGCGATCGCTGGAAAAGCGGATTGAGGAACAACTGCATACCACGTTGGGCTACGAGGTCGCCACGTTCATCCGCACGGAGGCTGAGCTAGCCGCCATCGCACAGTATCAACCTTTCACAACGGCGCTGCTGAAGACGGCGCAAGCGCTCAACGTGGCCTTCCTCGCAGATGCGCTTGATGCCGCGTCTCAGAAAAAGTTGCTGACGTTGAAGACGGATATCGACGATTTCCACGCGCACGGCCGCGAGGTGTACTGGCTGTGCAAAAAGAAGCAGAGCGAGTCGAAGTTTTCCAACGCCGTGCTGGAGAAAACCATCGGACGATCGGCAACGATACGCGGGATCAGCACGATCCAAAAGATAGCGGCAAAGTATGGGCGCGAAACGTAAATCCCAGGCGAAAGCGAAGCAGCGTTTTTCCGACGATACTCTGGACGCCATGCGCCGCAGCCACGTCATCGGGTTGCGAGCGGGCATGCAGCCGCATCGCTTCATCGCCGTCTGGGCGGTGGTGGTGGAAAAGCGCATCTTCGTGCGATCGTGGAGCCTGAAGCCGAACAGCTGGCATCACGTCTTTCGGCAAGAACCACGTGGGTTGATCCAGGTCGATGGGCGCAAAATCGCCGTTCGAGCCGTGCACACCCGGAGCGAGCGCTTAAAGGACGCGATCGATCGGGCCTATCTGGAGAAGTACAAGACGCCTGGTTCCATCAGATTCGCCCGCGATCTGGGTCGCGCCAGGTCCAGAGCCACAACGACAGAGCTGGCGCCGATCGAATAAGCACAGACCTCGCAGGTTTTGGGAGCCTGGCGTGCAAAGCTGGTTAAACGATCAGGTTGACGATCATGATCCGATTGATAAGCGATCAAAACCTGCGAGGTCTTGCGTGCCCACTCCTATGACTCCTCCGGCTGTGTCATAAACTCCCACGTCAGGCCGTGCGCGATGAGGATGAGCAGGGCGAGCAGGATCGCTTCCACTTGCAGGGGCAGCAGGTTCAGTGGCGCGGCCAACTCCGGCGCAGCGCCAAAGATCAACACCAGCAGATACAAAACGATCACGATCCAGCGATAACGGCGAAACGGGCCGATCGGGCCGGCAGAGTTGCGGGTTTTCCAGATCAATTTGGCCGTGAAGAATATGCCCAGCGCGGCGGCGATGACGAAGGTTGAGCGCCAGATCAATTTGTTGTCGCCACTCACCATAGCGATCAAGCTCATCACGCCGGGGATCAAGAACGAGAGGTAGATGCCGCCCGCAAACGCGCGCGTATCGTCGCGCCTCAGCCAGTCTTTGTTGAACTGCACCACGCCCCACCACAGACCGACCAAAGCAAAGCAAGTACCGGACACAATGGCGTAGAATGAATCGAGGCTCATCGTTTTCCCCCTGGGCGAAGATTGAGTCGTCGGCCTGGCACCTCGCTGACTTGAGCTTCAGTATAGCATAACCGCTTGCGCTGGCTGTTAGAGTTTTGTAGCAAAGCCCAATAACTTCTTGCATATGGCGCCGGTCTAATCTATAACTATTACAGGCCAAGTTTCGCAGTCAAGGAGGATCTATGAGCAACGATTCGCAATCGAGCGTGTCCGCACCGCGCGTGCCACTGGGCGGAGATTATTGGCAGGTTGATCCGGGTACGGAGTTGTGGGGCTTTGCCGATTTGCACGCCCACCTCATGGCGCATCTCACGTTTGGCGGCAACGCCTTCTGGGGCGAGCCGTACGATCCCGATCACACCGGGGCTGAGGCGATGGCGCATGCCTTGCCGTCGTGCGAACCGATTCACGGCGGCCTGATCGACATCAACCCCGAAATCGGTCATCCGGCGGGCGGCGGCTGGCCCGACTTCATCATCTGGCCGCGCTTCACCACACTCGTCCACCAACAAGCCTACGTCGATTGGATCTACCGCGCCTATCAGGGCGGATTGCGCCTGATCACATGTCTGGCCGTCAACAACGAATTGCTCGGCACGCGCAGCAATCCGAAGTTGCCCACGGATGATAAGAGCGCCATCGAGCGACAGGTCACGGCGATGAAGCAGATGATCGTCGATCTCGATCGACAGGCGGGCGGGCCGGGGCAGAGCTGGATGCAAATCGCGTATTCGGCGGAGGAAGCGCGCGCCATCATCAAGGCCAACAAACTCGCCATCGTCTTCGGCGTCGAGGTCGATTCGCTGGGCAACTGGCGGCGGCTGGAAGACTTGCAGGAAGCGTGCGGCGGCGATCTCGATCGGGCGCGTGAGCTGATCGGGGCAGAGTTGGACGGGCTGTTCGATCTCGGCGTGCGCCAGATCACGCCGATCCATCTTACCGATAATGCCTTCGGCGGCACGGCGGTTTACATGCGCCTGCTGGACATCCTCAATATTTTTGTGACGGGCCGCCATTACAGTGTGGAAAATGCCTGGGAGACCGGCATTCGCTACCGGCTCGATCGTGACGGTGACGATGCGCTGGACAACGCGCAGCGCGCCGTCGTCGCCAGCGGTGAATCGATCTCACGGCAGCCGCCCCAGTCGAATCAGACGTTGATTCGCCAGATTCCGGCCGTGCGCGATCTGTTTGAAGCGCTCACTGCGCCGGATGTGGGCGGCGGTCATGCCAATGTGCGCGGCCTCAATGAATATGGCCTCATCCTGTTGCAAGAGATGATGCGGCGCGGCCTGTTGATCGACATCGATCACATGTCGCAAAAAGCGACCGACACCGCGCTGGATCTGGCGGAGCGGCATGAATACCCGGTGGTGTCGTCGCACTGCTGGTTCCGTGATCTATCGTTCAGCGCCAACGTGGAATTTGGCGACGAAGATCCGGGGCACTACGGCACCGCCGACGTGCACAAGGTGGCGAATGAAGTGGGCAAGCGCGCCGATCAGGTGGAGCGCATCGGGCGGCTGGGCGGCATTGTTGCGCCGATTCTCAATCAGGGCGACGTCATGGATTTCGGCAACGTCATCCCGGAGCAAGGGCACAAAGTGCCGTCGTCGTGCGCGGGTTCCAGCACGGCCTGGGCCACCAGTTACCTGTACGCCGTGGAAAAAATGGGCGGACGCGGTGTGGCCATCGGCAGCGATGTAAACGGCGCGGCGGCTTTGCCGGGGCCGCGCTTCGGCACGTATGCCGCTTACGGCGCTAATGGCGATCGCCATCGCCTGCCGCTGCGCCGCGCGCAGATCGACGCACAGCAGAACGGCGTCCGCTACGCCACGCCGCTTCGTGATTATCGCTGGCATCGCTTCGACGAAGGCGGATCGAATGCCTACGATCGCGAAGAGCGTGAAGCGTGGCAGGGCATCGCGCAGTATGCGGCTGGTTTCCAGCCCGATCGAGATCAGCATCCCGACGATGATGTGCCGCCGATTGCGTTAGCCACGATCGATAATCGCCTGCACTACACCTTCCGCCAGGACAACATCGATAACATCACGCGCGGCTTCTGGCTGGCCGCTGAGGCTGAGGCGAATCAAACGCCCGCGCCCAAGACCCGATCGGACCTCAAAGCTCGCTGGCCCGATGAGCAATTTGCGGCGTATCTGGTGAAGCGTGGCCTGCCGCTGCCCGCAGGTGAACGCGACGACGATGTGCTGCGTTGGTTCGAGAAGATCACAGGCATCTGGCAGAAGTGGCACGCCATGCAGGGCGACAATCCGCCGCTGGTGCGTGACACCGCCGGGCCGCGCCGCGACTTCGACATCAACCTCGACGGTGTGGCGCACTACGGCCTGCTGCCCGACTTCCTGCAAGACATGCGCAATCAGGGACTGGCCGTGCAAGACTTCGCGCCGCTGTTCCGCTCGGCCAATGACTACGTGGAAGTGTGGGCCAAGTGCGAAGCGCGCTCGGCGG
This sequence comes from uncultured Anaerolineae bacterium, assembly GCA_964398185.1. Classification (GTDB taxonomy): domain Bacteria; phylum Chloroflexota; class Anaerolineae; order Fen-1058; family Fen-1058; genus Fen-1058. Next base: position 17,095 of record CAYNML010000087.1, read on the forward strand.
CGTTGACGCAAGCGAATCCTGAATAATCGCACGAGACCTCGCAGGTTTTGGTTGATGGTCTAGCGAGGCTGGCTAATCGATCGTGTTGACAATCGGCGGCTGGCCTGGCGATCGATCGAAACCTGCGAGGTCTTTCCATTACAGGAGCATTCCGATGGGAACCGCAGAAGTGCAAGGACAGATTTGGGGAGCACGCGCCAGAGACTGGGCCGAGATACAGGAAGCTATGCTGGCGCCGTCTTACGATATGCTGTTACGCGCGACTGCCGTTGGCGCGCGCACGGCGTTTTTGGACATCGGGTGCGGGTCGGGCTGGTTCTGCCAGATGGCAGCCGCTCTGGGCGCGCAGGTCAGCGGGCTTGACGCGGCTGAGCCGCTGCTTGCTATTGCGCGCGAGCGTGTGCCGCAAGGTGACTTCCGCACAGGCGAGATGGAAGAGCTGCCTTACGCAGACCAGACTTTCGATGTGGTCGCCGGCATCAATGCCTTCCAGTTCGCGGCGAATCCCTTAACGGCTTTGCGTGAGGCGCGCCGCGTGTCAAAGCCCGGAGCGCCGCTGGTGATCGTCGTTTTCGGCAAGCGCGAAGACACCGAAGCTGTGGCTTATCTTGCCGCTTTGGGTTCACTCATGCCACCGCCGCCACCGGGTGCACCGGGTCCTTTTGCGCTATCAACTGATGGCGCGTTGGAAGCACTGGTTATACAGGCGGGCCTGAAGCCGGGAAACGTTGATGAGATTGATTGCCCGTGGGCGTATCCCGATGAGCACACGGCGCTGCGCGGCTTGCTCTCTCCCGGCCCGGCGATCCGGGCGCTTCAACACGCGGGCGAAGAGACGGTGCGTACGGCTGTCTTAAAGGCCCTCGCGCCATTCAAGACCGCCGCCGGCGGATACCTGCTCAAGAACAAGTACCGTTACATGATTGTGCAGGCATAACCGGCTGGCGTTGACAGTGTAGACCTCGCAGGTTTTAGACGTTCGGAATGCAAGGCTCGATGTTCGATCGCGTTGATGATCACTTCCAGCCCGATGTTCGATCAAAACCTGCGAGGTCTTTCAATTTTGTCGTATAATATCAACAGCGACATCGACTTTGACTGGCGAAAACCAAGGAGCACGCAAACTATGGCCGTTCAAGAACAATTTGTCGTCGACGCCAAAGGCAAAAAGACGGGTGTCATTCTTTCGCTGAAGCGGTATGAAAAACTGCTGGAAGACCTGCACGATCTGGCCGTGGTTGCCGAGCGCCGTGCTGAAAAACCACTGAGCCTTGACGAGATGAAGCGCCGCTTGAAGAGCGATGGCGTCCTATAAAGTCGTCTTCAAACCGTCGGTTGAAAAGGACCTGCGCGCGTTGCCGCAGTCTGTGGTGGGGCGCGTCTTCAAAAAGATCGAAGCACTCGCCGCTGAACCATTTCCGCGTCAGTC
>CAYNML010000088.1:0-18234 GCA_964398185.1 uncultured Anaerolineae bacterium
CGGCGCGGCGGTATAATTTGTAACTAATTTTACGTGATACTTTACGTGATACTTGCGCCGGGCGTGTCATTTACCCCGATCGGCTGAGCTGCGCCCGGCGAAATCAGGTGGGTTCTGAACCTTCGGGGAGGAGCGAGCCAGGCCCGCTGCCGCCGGTGTGCGGATGTGTGTGGCGCAGCGTCAGTAAAATGCCAGGCGCCGCGCCTGACACGGGGTGTGGTAAGATTTCCCGCAGCACAGCACACCGGGTAACGCCGCCTGAATCGCCTTTGAGGAGTTCTCATGACTACCATCCACACGCTCGATCTTAATTTTCTCGGCATTCCGCACGTCATCGCCTCTTATCTGATCAAGCACAGCACAGGCGCGGCCATCATCGAGAGCGGGCCAGGCTCAACCCTTGACGGGTTGCGGGCCGCGCTCGCTGAGCACGATCTGACGGTGCATGATGTAACGGATGTGCTGCTGACACACATCCACCTTGATCACGCGGGAGCCGCGGGCTGGCTGGCGCGGCACGGCAATGGCGGGCAGGGGGCTAGAATCTATGTGCATCCCAACGGCGCGCCGCACCTGTTGAACCCGGAAAAGCTGCTCAACAGCGCCACGCGCATCTATGGCGACATGATGGATACGTTGTGGGGCGAATTCCTGGCCGTGCCGGAAGATCATCTGATCGTGTTGCAAGATCAGCAAGAGGTTGTGATCGACAACCTGCACGTCTGTGTGCTCGATACGCCGGGGCACGCCGATCATCACTTCGCGTATCTCTTCGAGGACATCTGCTTCACCGGCGATGTGGGCGGCATTCGCTTGCCGGGACCGCCGCATCTGCGTGTGCCGATGCCGCCGCCCGAGTTCCACCTCGAGAAGTGGCGGGCCAGCTTGCAGAAGTTGTGGAGCATCAATTGCAAACGCGTCGCGCCAACGCACTTTGGAATCTATGAAGACGCTGAATCTCACTGGGAAATGCTGAAGCGCGGGCTGGACGAAGTGGAAGAATTCATGCAGCACGTGCTGCCGAGCGATCCGCCGGTGGAAGTGATCAACGATCGCTTCACGGAATGGACGGCGGATCGATCGCGGCAGCAGGGTTTGACCGAAGACGAATTCGCGCCGTACGAAGCCGCCAATCCGTCGTGGATGTCGGCGGCGGGGATGCAGCGTTACTGGCGCAAGTATCGAGCCAGTGAGTGAGCGAATCAACGAATCAGCGAGCCAATGTGACTCGCTGATTCGCTATATCGCTGATTTGCGTTGTGCAACCCGTTTGCGTGAAGCTTGAGTGAAAGGCGTCAAATCCCTTTGACAACATCGCCGCGTTGGTGTATTCTCACGCGGAATATTACACGATTTCGCACGGGAGCGAGAACCATGTTGAAGATCATCAGCGGCGGCAGCGCCTACGGCGCGCGGCTCATCACCGACAAACGCATCCAGCGCGGGGAAGTGGTGTATCACATCAGCGGACATCGCGTCACCGAAACGCCCACTTATCAGACGATTCAAGTCGGGCGTTCAGAGCACATCGAAGAGCTGGGCGTGATTGCGTATCTTAATCACTCGTGCCAGCCTAATACGTACATCGATGTGGCGCGGCTGGACGTGATCGCCGTGCGCGACATCGGCGTGGGCGAGGAACTGAACTTCTTCTACCCCTCGACCGAATGGGAAATGGATCGCCCGTTCATCTGCCTGTGCGGCGCGCCGCAGTGCGTGCGGCTGGTGGCCGGCGCCAAGTATTTATCCATCGACACGCTGAGCCGCTACTTCATCAATCCGCACATTCGCGAGATGATTTTTGAAACGCTGGCCCAAACCGTGGAAGCCGAGCGGCAGGCGTAGGCCGATCGGGTTGGCCGCGTTCACCGCGGGATCATATCGATAGAGAGAGGAAGTTCATGCGTTTACAACGTTCTGCGGGTGTGCTGCTGCACCCGACCAGTTTGCCCGGCCCTGACGGCATCGGCGATGTGGGGCCGCAGACCTATCGCTGGATCGACTGGCTGGCGGCCACCGGCTGCACCTTCTGGCAAGTGCTGCCGCTGGGGCCAACCGGTTATGGCGATTCGCCGTATCAGTGCTTCTCGGCGTTCGCGGGCAATCCTTTTCTGGTCAGCCCCGAACTGCTGGTAGAAGACGGCTTGCTGACAGCGGCTGATCTGGACGATCGCCCTGAGTTTCCCGCCGATCGCGTCGACTTTGGGCCGGTGATTCACTGGAAGTTGCAACTGCTCGATCGGGCGTATGAGCACTACCTGGCTGATCCCGCTCCATTCCGCGCGCAGTTTGAAGCGTTCCAGCAGCGCGAATATGATTGGCTCAGCGATTTTGCGTTGTTCATGTCGATCAAAGAGTCGCAGGGCGGCGTGGCGTGGGAGCATTGGCCCGAGCCGCTGCGGTTGCGCGATCCACAAGCGTTGGCGGAAGCGCGCCAGTCGGAGGCGGTGCAGCGGCACGCCTTCCGGCAGTTCCTCTTCTTCAAGCAGTGGACGGCCGTGCGCGAGTATGCCCACGCGCAAGGGCTGCGCATCATCGGCGATATTCCGATCTTCGTGGCGTTCGACAGCGCCGACGCGTGGTCACATCCCGAGTTATTCTATTTCGATGAAGATCGCAAACCCACGATCGTGGCCGGCGTCCCGCCCGATTACTTTTCGGCCACCGGGCAGCTGTGGGGCAATCCGCTCTATCGCTGGGAGGCGCACGCGCAGTCGGGTTATGCGTGGTGGATCGATCGGATGCGAGCGACGCTGCAGCAGGTGGACCTCATCCGGCTCGATCACTTCCGCGGCTTTGCGGGCTATTGGGCCGTTCCGTATGGCAATGCCACGGCCGAGATCGGTGAATGGCGGCCTGGCCCGAATGCGCATTTTCTCACGGCATTGCAGCAGGCTCTGGGTGATCTGCCGATCATCGCCGAAGACCTGGGGTTAATCACACCCGACGTGATCGAACTGCGCGACAAGTTCGATCTGCCCGGTATGCGCATCTTCCAGTTTGGTTTTGGCAGCCCGCAGGATCCGTTCCTGCCGCACAACTATGTGCGCAACTGTGTCGCCTACACTGGCACGCACGACAACGATACCGTGTTAGGCTGGTACAAGACTGCGCCCAAGGCCGAGCAGGAACTGGCGCGTAAGTATCTCAATGCGACGGCGCGCACTCTGCCGTGGGCGATGATCCGCTCGTTGTGGGCTTCCGTGGCGAATACGGTCGTTGCGCCGATGCAGGATTTGCTGAGCCTGGGCACCGAGGCGCGCATGAACTTCCCCGGCAAGCTGGGCGGCAACTGGGCCTGGCGCGTGCTGGAAGAGCAATTGACTGCTGAGTTGCAGGCGAAACTGCTGGAGTTCAATACGATCTACGCGCGGCTGAGCGCCAAATAGCCATCTCTTCTGGACACGGATTTCACTGATTCCACGGATTCGCCTTAATCCGTGTTCATCTGTGATGTCCGTGTCCTTTTCTGGATCGAAGATGACTGAGTTCTCGCCTGAATTGATGCGCACGTTGCGCGCGGCGCGGCACATCGCTGTGCTGACGGGTGCGGGCGTGTCCGCCGAGAGCGGCATTCCGACGTTCCGCGAGGCGCAGGTGGGACTGTGGGCGCAGTACCGGCCCGAAGACCTGGCTACGCCCGACGCTTTTGCGCGCAATCCCAAGTTGGTGTGGGAGTGGTACGCCTGGCGCGGCAAGATCGTGCGCGGGGCGCGGCCCAATTCCGGCCATTACGCCCTGGCGGAGATGCAGCGGCATGTTGCGCCGTTCACGCTGATCACGCAGAACGTTGACGGCCTTCATCAGTTGGCGGGCAGCACGGGCGTGATTGAGTTGCACGGCAACATCTTGCGCACGAAATGCTCGCGCGAGGCGGTCGTGATCGATCAGTGGACAGCGTCTGACGAAACTCCGCCGCGTTGTCCGCGCTGCGGCGCGTACCTGCGTCCCGATGTGGTGTGGTTTGGCGAGATGCTGCCGCCCGCTGCGTTGGAAGCCGCGGCGCAAGCTGCCAATAGTTGCGATGTCTTCTTCTCGATCGGCACGTCGGGCGTCGTCGAACCCGCTGCATCATTGGCGCGCGTCGCGTTGCAGCGTGGTGCGGCGGTCGTCGAAGTGAACCCGACCGAGACGCCGCTCACCGCGCAGGCTGCTTTTGTACTGCCGGGCGCATCGGGCGAGATTCTGCCCGCGTTAGTCAAAGCGGTGTGGTAACCCTTGCTTGATTTCCGGCGGCGCCGATCCTCGTGATTTAATTCCCGTCTGTGATGACACGCTCGCACTGGCTTGAAGCGCTGGCCGCGGCGTTGATCTTGATCCTCGCCGCGTATCTTCGTTTGGCGAATGTCGCCCACAATGTGATCTTATCAAAATCCGGAGGAAAGATGAAGATCTATTTCGTGCGGCACGGGCACAGCGAAGCGAATATGCAGCGGGTGATCTCCAATCGAGACCTGCCGCACCATCTGACCGATCTGGGACGGCAGCAAGCGGAGGCTCTGGCGCAATCGTTGGCGGATGTGCCGCTGACCGCTGTCTACTCAAGCCCCATCGTACGCGCGCTGGAGACGGCGCAGATCGTGGCGGCCAGTAAAGGTTTGCCGGTCCAGATCGCCAACGCGCTGCGCGAACCCGACTGCGGCATCATGGAGGGTCGCGGCGACGAAGAGGCGTGGCGTGAGCACGATCGCGTCATCGTCGAGTGGGTGATGCTGCGCCTGTTCGACAGTCGCATTGAAGGCGGTGAGAGCTACAACGATCTGCGCGCCCGTTTTGTGCCGTTTGTCGAGCGGTTGGTGGCCGAACACGAGGAGACTGATCACCACCTGCTATTGATGGCGCATGGCAGCCTGCTGTACCTGATGCTGCCGCTGGTGTTGACCAACATCGATCTGGCGTCGGTGAGTCAGTATCCCATGCCCAACACGGCGGTCATCCGCGCTGAGAAGCGAGCGAACGGTTTGATGTGTTTGGAATGGAGTGGTGTGCCGGTCGCGGTTTGAGGCTGTGACAGAAACGCCCCGCTGATCAGCGGGGCGTTCTTCGTGCTGCTTCATGTTTGTCGCGGCTCAATCCATCAGGCGCGCGGCCTGTTCCACCAGCGAAGTGAACTCCTGCACATCGTTGTCGAAAGGCAGCTGGTTGCGGACGTTGTACATGACATTCAGCACGTCGCGCATCTTGTAGCCGGTGGCCCATTCGTTGCCGCGCACGCGAAGCGTCTCGGCGAACTGGGCGACCGCGGCGCTGAGTTGGAAGCGCGGCGAGGTGCGATTGAAGTCGTACTGGAAGTCGGTGGCCTTGAAGGCTTTGCTCTGCTCCGTCACGGCGTGGGTGTCCGGGTCCTCGTAGCGCAGGCGGACGATGAGGGCATCGGCATTGACTTCGGGGTTGAGTTCCACTTCGTAGAGCGCGGTGACGTTGTGACCCGCACCGACTTCGCCGGCATCGACCGCGTTGTTGCGGAAGTCCGAGTCGGCCACGGCGCGATTCTCGTAACCGATCAAGCGGTAGCGGCGCACCACGTTGGGGTTGAAATCGACCTGCACCTTGGCGTCCTTGGCGATGGTCTGCAGCGAGCCGGTCAGGTCCTGGGCGAAGATCCGTTCAGCCGCCGCGGAACTATCGAGGAAGGAGTAGACCCCGTTGCCCTTATCGGCCAGTTGCTCCAGCAACTGATCGTTGTAGTTGCCGTGCCCCACACCAATCGTCGACAGGAAGATGTTGCGACCGTAGTAATCCTGCGCGTACTGCGCCAGCACGTTGGGATCGGTGTTGCCCACATTGGCGACGCCGTCCGAGGCCAACACCACCCGATTGATCACGCCGTCCCGATAGTTCCGGTGCGCCAATTCGTAACCCAGCCGCAGACCGGCTTCGGTGTTGGTGGAGTTCATCGGGCGCAGGCTGTTGATGGCCTCCAGGATGCGATAGCGATTCTCGACCGAGGTCGGTTCGAGCACGACCCAGGCATCATTGCTGAAGGCCACGATGGCAACAGTATCGTTGGGGCCGAGTTGATCGACCAGCTTGGTCAGGCCGTGCTTCACCATGTCGATGCGATTCTCATCGGCCATCGAGCCGGACACGTCCATCACGAAAGTCAGCGCAGCATCTTTGCGCTGCCAGTCGGCGATGTGCTTGCCCTGCAAGCCGACCTTGAGCAGATACGTGCCCTCGGGACTGAAGGGTGATCGGGCGGCTTCCAGATTGATGCTGAAGGCGCCTTCGCTCGGATCGGGATATTCCTGCTTGAAGTAGTTGACGACTTCTTCCACGCGGATCAGATCGGCGGGCGGCAGCTGGCCGTTCTGCAGATAGTCGCGCAGCTTGGTGTACGAGGCGGTATCGACATCCATCGCAAAGGTCGAAAGGTTGTCCTCGCGCGCATCCATGAAGGGCTTGGAAGAGTAAGGATACTCCTGCGCCGGGTATGTCGGCCACGGCACGGGCGGCGCAGACTGTTGACCGGTCGGGGCGGGCGGCTGCCACGGCGCTTGTTGATCGGCAGCCTTAGCTTCGGCAGGGGCTTGCGCGGGTTGGGCAGGGGCTTGCGTGGCCAAAGGCGCAGAGGCGGCCTGCTCACGGGCAGCGCCACCAGCCGGCGGCTGATAACCGGGGGCGGCGGGCTGCGCGGGCGCTCGAGTCGCCGGAGCGGCGGCGGGCGCACACGCAGACAATACAAGGGCAGCGAACATGACGACGACAAACAACGGGCGGGCGAAGCGGGACATGGTGTTTCCTCCTGACAATGATGATGATCGGCAGCGAGCCAGTTTCGATTAGGCGCTGATTGTTCCAGCACAGCGTTCTACATTAGAGACGCTGTGCCTGCAAATTTGTTCCCAGGAGGAAGGGGCAAAAAAAGACCCCGCGCTGTTGCACGAGGTCTGTGGCTGGGGGTAAGGGATTCGAACCCCTCCATACAGATCCAGAGTCTGCTGTCCTGCCAGCTAGACGAACCCCCAGTACTGCGGGCGAGATTTTAACACGCCCCGCGCGGTTCGTCAACTTATTCGGCGTAGTGCCGCAAGATGGCGTCCACCGATCCGCCGTAGCCTTCGCCGAAAAGATTCAGATGGTTGAGCAGATGATAGAGGTTGTACAGGTCGCGCCGATCGGCATAGCCGCGATCCAGCGGCCACACTTCATTGTACGCTGCATAGAACCGCGCGCTGAAGCCGCCGAATAATTCCGTGAAGGCGATCTCGGCCTCGCGGTCGCCGTAGTACACGGCAGGATCGATCAGCACCGGACTACCCTGCGCATCGATCAGAGTGTTGCCGCCCCACAGATCGCCGTGCAAGAGTGACGGGACAACGTCGTCGTCGATCCACTGATCGAGGTGTTCCAGCACCCGATCGAGCCGCCGCGCCCGATCGGGTGTGAGATGGCCGTTGTGCTGCGCCAGATCGCGCTGCGTGCCGAGGCGTTGATCGCGATAGAACGCGATCCACGATCGGGCTGGAGTGTTGCGCTGCGGCGTCGAGCCGATGTAGTTGTCGTGATCGAGGCCGTACTGCTCTGCTGTCGATCGATGCTGTTGAGCGAGGCCGCGCCCCAATGCGTCAGCAGCGGTTGTCTTGTTCGATCCCAGATCGATCCATTCCAGCACCAGCGCAGCGGGCTGATCAATCACGGCGACCACGCGCGGAATGCGGAGTGCGTTTGTTGCGGCCAGCAAGTTCAAGCCGCGCGCTTCCACCTGGAACATGCGGGGGCGCGGACGATAGTTCCACTTCACAAAGTAACGTGCATCCGCTGTCTCGACGCGTGCCGCTTCATTGATGTCGCCGCCGCCGACGGCTGTGATCGATTGGATGGGGCCTACGTTCGCTTCAAGTGCCGATCGTAGATCGTTTGAGATCATATTCACGCATCACGCATCAGAACTTGTGCTGCTCGCGGATTTGTTCCAGCAAGCCCTGTGAGCCTTTGCTCACCAGCTGATAGACCAGCTCAAAGCGGCCATCGTAGTAAGGATCGGGGACGTCGCGCACTTCCAGGTCCAGCGCGTAGTCGAGAAGGCGCGTGACACGCTTGCGGTCGATGCGCCACGCACGCAGATCGGAGACGTTCTCGTAATCCATGGCCACCACGTAGTCGGCGCGGTCGAGCATGGCCTGCGAGACGTGCTTGGCGACGAGGCCGTTCGGCTCGATGCCGTGGCGCTTGAGCGTTTCGCGCGTGCCGCGATGCGGCGGCTCGCCCACGTGCCAGTCGCCGGTGCCGGCCGAAGCGATCTCGAAGCGATCGGCCACGCCTTCTTTCGTGACGAGATCGCGAAACACCGCTTCCGCCATGGGCGAGCGGCAGATGTTGCCCATGCACACAAAAAGGACGTTGATGCTGTGTTGTCCGTTGGAGTTTGACACGTTGTTGTTTCCTAAAGAAGAATGAGAGCGGCGCTAATTGTGGGCGCGGATGCGGAGTTTGTCAAGGTCTGTGTCCCGTGCTACCATCACACGACATGGCGACGCTTCTAGTCAACTCGGCTCACATCTTCTATCAGGAAAGCGGTGACGGTGTTCCGTTAGTGCTGCTGCACGGTCTCGGCTCCAGCGGCGACGACTGGTGGTTGCAGACGCCGGCGTTGGCGCCGCATTTCCGGCTGATAATGCCCAATCTGCGCGGACACAAACAGAGCAGTGCGCTGCGCGGGCCGACTTCGATCTTTACGCTGGCGACCGACATTGCGCGCTTGCTGGACGCGCTGCACGTCGAGCGGGCGCACGTGCTGGGGCTGTCGCTGGGCGGCCTGGTGGCGCAGCTGCTGGCGATCCATTTTCCGCAGAAAGTGAACAAATTGATCCTGGTAAATACCTTTGCGCACTTGTGGCCTACTTCGTTCAGTGAGGCGTACATCCTGGCGCGGCGCGTGGTCGTCTCCAATTTCCTGCCGCCGCTGACCACCGCCAGGGTGGTGGCGCGCGATCTGTTTCCCAAGCCCGAGCAAGCCGCGCTGCGAAACGAGGTGCTGAAGCGCATCGGCGTGAATGATGTTGCGTCGTATCGTTATCTGGTGGATGCGATCCGCCGTTTCGATTCGCGTCCGCAGCTCGATCGGATTGCGGCGGCGACCTTGCTCATCACCGGCGATCGCGATGCAGTCGTCCCGCGCAGTTGTCAGCAGCAGTTGGCGCGCGGCCTTCGCAAAGTGCGCTGGCACATCGTGCGCGATTCCGGTCATGCCACGCCGGTCGATCAGCCGGAGGAGTTCAATCGGGTGGTGTTGGATTTTCTAAAGGATGAAGGATGAAGCTGGACATTGCGGTTTCCTCGTGGTCATTTCATGACGAGTTGTACAAGAGCAAATTGCGTTTGTATGACGTGCCATACCGCGTACACGATCTGGGCTACGGCGCGGTGGAGTTGCAGGATATGTTTCTGTATCCGCGGCCGCCCAATCCTGTGGCGCGGTTGTTGGGCAAGAAAGCGCCGCCGTTCAATCAGCAGCAGTATGATCGCCGCACGCTGTTGAAGGTGCGGCTCAATCGACTGCGCAGCGGGACGCGCCAGGTCTGCTGGACGATCGATACCGATTTGACGGTGAGCGCGGGACCTGATCGGCAGAAGCAGAAGGCGTATCTGGCAGGAGCGATCGAAGCGGCGAACTACCTCGACGCGCCGGTGATCCGCTTGACGTTGGGGGGAGAAAAGGACGATCGGGCGGCGTATGACCGCGCCGTGGAGTTGATGAGCAGCGTGCTGCCCGTCGCCATGGCGCGCAACGTCAGATTCGCCGTCGAGAATCACGGCGGTCTCAGCAGCGACCCAGCGGTGCTGGCCGAATTCGTGCGGCACTTCCACTCGCCGGCGTTGGGCGTGTGCCTGGACTTTGGCAACTTCGAGAGCGATCGATCGATCGGAATGCAGACGCTCGCGCCGCACGCGATCCATGTACATGCCAAGTCGCGCGCCTTCGACGCGCAGGGCGAAGAGACGCAGATCGATTATCGGATGTGTCTGGAGGCGTTGAAAGCGGCGAACTATGGGGGCGCGATCAGCATCGAGTACGAAGGCGACGGCGACCCGGCCATTGGCATCATGCGCACACGAGCGTTGATTGAGAAGTATGGGTGAGGCGTACATCTTCAAAAAGAATGTGATCAAAAACATCCTCAAGCCAAGTCTACTTGAGGATGTTTCGCGTATACAGTAAAACTATGCGCGTTCAATCGTGTGGATTTGAAATGAAAAAAAGGCTACGCGATTGGTCCGGCTTACACTTCTACTGCGATGTGCGCTTGGCCCTTGTCCTTCACATCGAACACGATGTGCTGCTTGTCCAGCGCGATTTCGTATTCGCCGTGGAAGCCCGTGAAGGTGATCTGGCCGTTGGCGTCCGTGGTCAGCTTCGTCGGGGCGAGCCACCATTCACCCTTGATGAGCTTCAGCAATTCATCGTACGCGGGCTTGGGTGTGTGATCCTTGCGCAACAAACCGGCGGGCGCGTTGAGCCAGCCGCCATCGGACAAGTCCCACCACGTGATCGCTTCCACCAGCGGATGAGCCATGAGGGTCTTGTAGTGCAAGACGACCTCACGGGCCTGCCGCTCTTCGCCTTCCGGCGTGCTGGGCCAGTCGCTCACTTGATAATCATTGAGATCGACGATCTCGGGCGGCATGAGGTGACCTGATACGATGGTGTTCTCGGTGAAGTGGATGGGCTTGTTGAAGCGCGTGAATTGTTCGAGGACGAACTGTGTCTTTTCGACGCCCCAGTAGCCCTGGTGCATGTGCGATTGGATGCCGATCACATCGATCGGGATGCCGGCGGCCAGACAGCCTTCGACGAGGATGTCGTAGGCCGGGGAGACGTCGAAGTCGTTGAGGAGCAGGATTGCATTCGGGTTAGTGGCGCGCGCCGTCTCGAACATGGTGCGCAGTAGTTCGATGCGGCCTAATTCCTTGCAGATGCGGGTGATGCCGTTGTCGTAGCGATCGAAGATGGGCATGATGACGGCTTCGTTGACCACGTCCCACATATCGATCACGCCGGCGAAGTCGGTCACGTCGCGCTGAATGCGGGCGATCTGTGTTTGCAGAATCTCGCGGTTGGTCAGGGGCAGCAGCCAATCGGCGCAGACGGTGTGCCAGCACAGCGGATGGCCCTTGGTGACGCAGCCGTGCGATCGATACCAGCGCGCGGCATTGAGGATGCGGCGCGTGTCCGGTTTTCCACGCTGCGGCTCGAAGCGCCCCCAGTAGAAAGGCAGAGTGGCCTGATTGAAGATCTGCAAGAAGTAATGATTGCGCCGTTCGGCGAGTTCTTTCGCGCGACCGGTCACTTCGTCATTCGCCAGCGCGATGGTGCTCTCGCCCCAGGCGCTGCCGAAGAGCACGCGATGCTTCACTTGCTGCACGATGACATCTTGCCCCACCACTGGCGCTCCATGGTGGGTCAGCGTCACAGTGGCGTTGGCGGTACGATGTTGGTGAATGGCTCGATCGAGGTGGTCAGTGGTCACAGTTTGCATCTCCTGGTGTTGTTGTCGCAGCGCTGTCAATCGCCGCGGGCGTGAATTGCCGCGCGTCGAGATAGGCCTCGGAGGTTTTGATCGACGGGCAGTGAGCGCTCAAAACCTCCGAGGTCTTGATCAGCGATCGGTCTCACACGCTTCATCTTCACAGTCGCATTCCAGCCCGGCGGCTTTCTCGAAAGACTCTTTCCCCTCGCGCACGGAGAAGTAGATCAACCCCAGCGCGCCGAGGCTGTCCACGAAGCCGAAGCCCGTCAGTTGATAGACGAGGCTGGCCGCCAGCAGCACCAGCGACATATAGATGCACACCAGCGTGCAGTTGGCATCGGCGAGGATGGGCGACGAGTTGAGCGCGCGTCCCACCTTGCGCTTGCCGGCGACCAATGCCCCCATGATCGCGATTGAGATGATGGCAATGATCAAGCCGGGCAGGGTGGTGGTGGGCGTGTGGCCGGTGATGACATTGTAAGCGGCGGTGATTGCTAAGCCGATGGCGAGCAGGTAGAAGGCCGTGCCGGTGACGCGCAGCGCCGTCCGCTCGAATTGCGAGCGGGGTGTATCGGGATTGCGGCGGATGCGGAGGACCATCGCCAGAATGCCGAGGCCCGACATGACCTCGATGAACGAATCGACGCCGAAGCCGAACAGTGTCAGCGCTTCATCCTGCACCCCGAAGGCGATGGAGACCAATCCCTCGATCAGATTGTAGCCGATGGTGAAGATCGCCAGCCACAGCGCGACTTGCCAGTATTTGTTGGTCGATGCGGTGATGGTGGCCATAACCGATCCTTATCGGGTGAGACCTCGGAGGTTTCAATAGACGGTCTGTCCGCGCCTGATGATCAACCGCGTTGATGATCAAGCGGTGCTTGCCCGTCGATCAAAACCTCCGAGGTCTTCAGCGCGTGCGCCGATAATAGCACATCTGCCCGGACGGGACAAAACACACGACCCTTGAGGATCACCTCTTGAGGGTCGTGCGTTTATAAACCTTGACACAGGCAAGTTGATGTTGACACTCTGTGTTACGAACTCGGCAGTGGTTTACGTCCCCACACGCGCGTCGTCTTGTTGAGGAACAGGTAGTAAAACGCCAGCAGCCCGCTGTAAATCACCACCGCCGTATAGATGATCAATCCCGTCTGAAACTGCGGAGCGACGGTGGGCAGCCGCTGCAGGAACGGCACGATCAAGACCACATCGTAGGCCAGAAAGCCCGCCAGTTGCCCGGCCGAGTTATTCCAACTGGGCCGCAGCAGCGCATACACAAAATACCCCGCCGCACCCAGGAACATCCAGCCGATGACGACCGACAACTCCGGCGTGATGACCCAGGGAAGGACGTTGGGCACTTGCAGGATCAGCTGCACGCTCACGATCAACAGCGCGACGATGAACACGACGAATGACCAGCGCACGAGGCGGGGCATGGGGATCGAGGTATCGATCGGAATGCGGATGCTCCACAGCAACAGCCACAGGCCGAACAAGGCTCCAAACACGCACGCGATGCCATAGACGGTGAATTGCGAGTTACCCGTGCTGGCGCCTAACTGTATGGAATAGACGGCAACCGGCGCGAGGATGATGAGGTAATCGAGACCGATCCCGGCCAGTGCGCCATAGTTCTGCGTGCCTGCAGCCCACAGCGTTGATGCTGCTGCCGCCGCGAAAATAGAGGCGATGAAGATAAACGTCAGCGGCGTCGTTCCCGGAAACGGCCACAGGCCGGTGGCGAAGGGCCATTGTAGAAAGAAGGCCACGGCCAGGAAGAATTGCACAGCGCAGATGATCAGCAAGACATAGCGGACTATCGTTTTGGTCATGGCACTAGCCTCCCTTTGGCTAAATGTTGTCACGCCAGGCCGCAATCTACGCCCCGCTGGCGCGGCCTGTGGATGTTTGGAACGGCACGTTGCAAGGTTGGATAGACCTCGGAGGTTTTGATGGACGGTCTATCCTCGCCTGACCATCAACCGCGCTGGTTATCTATCGACACTTGCCAATCTATGAAAACCTCCGAGGTCTGCAGCGCATGAATTGATGTTATCACATCTCCCACTCGACAACAAAAACCCGATTGGCCTAGATCAGGCAATCGGGTCTTGCGCTGTCCGCGCTGCAACTATCGGACTATGGAACTACCGCACTACTCTTCCAGCGTCGAAATGTCGCCTTCGGGCAAGCCCTGCGCGCGCGCCTTCAATACGCGCCGCATGATCTTGCCCGAGCGGGTCTTGGGCAGCTTGTCGAGGAACTTGATGTCCTCCGGTTTCGCAATCGGCCCCATCTCGTGCCCCACGTGCTGGCGCAGTTCTTCTTCCAATTCCTTGGATGCGGTGAAGCCGTGCCGCAGCAGCACAAAGGCATGAATCGCCTGTCCTTTGATTTCGTGCGGCAGCCCGATCGCTGCCGCCTCCGCCACGGCGGGATGTGATACCAGCGCCGATTCGATCTCGGCGGTGCCCAAACGATAGCCTGAGACTTTGATCACATCGTCCACGCGGCCAATGATCCAGAAGTAGCCGTCTTTGTCGCGCCGCGCCGAATCGCCGGCCAGATACAGCCCCGGATACTTGCTCCAGTATTGCTTCACGTACCGATCGGGATCGCCGTAGATCGTGCGCAGCATCGCGGGCCACGGGCGCTTCAACACTAGGTAGCCTTCTTCGCCGTCGGGTACGGGGTTGCCTTGTTCGTCCACAATCTCTGCCTGTTGGCCGAAGAACGGTTTAGTGCCGGAACCGGGCTTCAACGGCATGCTGGGTACCGGCGTGATCATGAACATGCCGGTCTCGGTCTGCCACCACGTATCCATGATCGGGCAGCGTTCTTTGCCGATGTTCTTGTAATACCAGCGCCACGCTTCGGGATTGATCGGCTCGCCGACGGAGCCGAGTAATCTCAACGAAGACAGGTCGCGGCGATTGGGCCACGCTTCGCCGAAGCGCATCAGGCCGCGAATCGCCGTCGGCGCCGTGTAGAGCACGTTGACGCCGAACTTCTCGACGATCTGCCACCACCGATCGGGATACGGATACGTCGGCGCGCCCTCGTACATGATGCTGGTCGCGCCCAAAATCAGCGGCCCGTACACGATGTACGAGTGACCGGTGACCCAGCCCGGATCGGCGGCGCACCACCAGCGATCTTCGTCTTTGAGATCGAACACATACTTCAACGTCGTGGCAATGCCCACTTGATAACCACCGTGGGTGTGCACGATGGCTTTGGGCTTGCCCGTCGTGCCCGAGGTGTAGAGCAGATACAGCGGGTCTTCGGCATCGAGGATTTCCGTAGGGCAGCGCCAGTCGGCAATAGGCAGCGCCATCAGATCGTGCCACCACATGTCGCGGCCTTCTTCCATGTTGATGGGCTGACCGGTGCGCTTGAAGACGACGACGTGTTCGACGATGGGTGCGCGTTTGATCGCTTCGTCGGCGATGGCTTTCAACTCCACGATCTTGCCGTTGAGGAAGGCGCCGTCGCAGGTGACGACCACGCGCGATTGCGAGTCTTCGATGCGGCCATGCAGCGCTTCAGTGGAAAAGCCGCCATACACCACGGAGTGAATCGCGCCGATCTTGGCGCAGGCCAGCATGGCGATGGGCAGTTCGGGCACGCGGCCCATGTAGATCGTGACCCGATCGCCCTTCTTCACCCCCAGGGCTTTGAGCACGCTGGCGAACTTGCTGACTTCCCGATTGAGTGAGAAATACGAGAAGGTGCGCTGCTCGCCTTTTTCGCCTTCCCAGATCAAGGCCAGCTTGTTCTTGCGCGCGGTCTTCAAATGCCGATCGATGGCGTTGTGAACGATGTTCGTCTTGGCGTCGACGAACCATTTGTAGAACGGCTGGTTGGAGTCGTCCAGCACCTTGCTCCACGGCGCGTGCCAGTCGATCAACTCTTTGGCGCGCTCTTCCCAGAACCCGACGAAATCTTCGTCGGCCCGGCGCGCGAGTTCATCCCAGTCTTTGATATAAGCCTGGGCCAGCACCTCGGGCGAGGGGTAATACCACTCCTCACGGCTCTCGGTCGGCTGATCGGTCATGCTTATCCTCCCTGGATGATTATTTGGTTGTTGATGGCAAAATTATGGTTTGGCTGAAAGGGGTCGAAGAAAGTATATCACAGAGAATGAACAATGATCAATGATCACTGATCAATGGTCAATGTGCCGTGCGGTGTTAGTGTATGAATCCTGATGTGACGGCGCGGACCGGGTGAACTGGGGTGGCTGCCGGATACAGCCGTGCCCCACACCGACGATCGCGTCCACCTGAACGGCCAGACGCGGCGAGTTCTTCGCCGCATTGACGCCGGCCTTGACGGGGCGCGTGGTGAAGTTGGCCTGCAGCAGTGCGTGCGCGGTGTTCTTGTCTTCAGCGCAGCAGGTCCAAGAGGCGATCGGGATTATCCGTATTGATGCCATCGACGCCGAGCGCGAGGATGCGTTTCAGATCGTCTTCCTCGTTGATGGTCCACGGCTGCACAGCCAGTCCGCGTTCATGCGCGGCGGCGACGAACTGCGGCGTCAAGAGGTGAAAGCCCGCCGCTTGTTCCGGCACTTGCAGCGAGTTGAATCTGGGCGTGAAAGCGCGCGTCAGCCCCAGCAGGCTGGCCAAGAAGAAGGGCCGCACTTCATCTTCCGTGGCCGAGGTGGCGACTTCAGGACATTCCCGGCGGAATTCATCCATGTTCTGCTGGCGGAAACTGCTGACCAGCACGCTGTCCTGCATGTGGTACTGGCGCAGCAGCGCGCAGAAACGCCGGGCGGTTTCGAGCGGTTCGGTCTGTTTGATCTCGATGCCGAAGCGCATGTCGGGATAGGCCAGAAAGAGTTCTTCCAGCGTCGGCACGGTGAGACCCTGGCCGCGATAGGGGAACGTCTGGTCGTTATCGGTCGTGAACCTGTAGCCGGCGTCAAGCTGTTTGATCTCTGCCAATGTCAGATCGCGAATCGCGCCGTGGCCATTGGTGGTGCGATCGACCGTCTGATCGTGCATGAGCACCAATACGCCGTCTTTCGTCAGGTGCATATCGGTGTCCAGCACATCGGCGCCCAGTTCGACGGCGTGGCGAAAAGCCGCCAACGTGTTGCTGGGGCGGATGTTCTCGCCGCCCTGATGCGCGAAGACCAGCGGCGTATGATCGCCGGGGCGTGGCGTAAACCACGGATGAGGCGGCGTGGGTTTAGCGGTGATCAGCGCGATGAGATAAATCGCCGCCCCGACGGCGATGAAGACCAGCAGGAACTTGCCCAGCCCGATCGGAAATCTGCGCTTCTTCATATCATCCCCCTTGACGTCAAATATTCTTCGGTCAGCCGCCGTCCGGCGGCGATCAACTCAGCCGCGCGCGAGAAATTCCACAGGCCGGGATCATCGTCGGCGTAGAGCTCGATCAGGTGCAGCTGGACCGATCGGTTGTGCCGCACGACCTCGATCTCGCGATTTGCCTGGCTCTCGACCAGCAGCGAGATCGCCTGGCCGCCGATGGTGAATACATTTCGCTGCGCCGGGGCCGCCTCGAGGGTGAACCCGTGGCCGTTGCGCAGCGCAAATATCTCCGTCGCGCCGCGCTCGACCGCGGCCTGCACCGGCAGATGCGAGGTGATGCCGCCGTCCAGGTAGAGCACACCGTCCACTTCCCATGGCGGATAGAAGGGCGGCATGGCCGTGCTGGTCATCAGTCCGTCGAAGATGCGGTCGGCCGGATCGTCACCGAAGAGGCGCAGCGTGCCGTCGGTGTAGCAGGCAGCCACGGTGTACAGGCGCGGCCCGGT
The DNA here is from genome assembly GCA_964398185.1 of uncultured Anaerolineae bacterium. Classification (GTDB taxonomy): domain Bacteria; phylum Chloroflexota; class Anaerolineae; order Fen-1058; family Fen-1058; genus Fen-1058. The sequence continues at coordinate 17,269 of CAYNML010000088.1, forward strand.
CAGCACGCTGAAGGTATCCTCGGCGAACGGCCAGCGGCGGATGAACTGCTGCAGCGAATCGTTGGACAGCAAACTGTCCCGGCCGCCGATGACGCGCAGCAAGGCGGCCAGCGGCCCCACGGGCGGCGCAATGCCCGGGGCGTCTTCGCGCCAGATGCGCGCCAGTTCATGCACGCCGTTCAGAGTGGGGTTCGCCGCCACCCAGGCGGCATTGAGCGCGCCCGCTGAAACGCCCACCAACAATTCAGGGATGAGGCCGCGCTCGAAGAGCACTTCCAGCGCGCCCACTTGCTGCGCACCATAGTTTGCGCCGCCGCTCAGCACAAAGGCTCGCATGCCATTCCCCTCCCTATTTGCCGGCAGTTGGTTGCCGTTTATCGGTGTAAAGATAGATTAAGCTGCCCATGAGTTAAGGGTTCCTCTTTCCGACAAAGTCCCCGTCGGCCTGACAAGTAATCCACGGCATATGTATAGCCGGCCGTTGGTGGAAGTTGACGACAGGCATGCAGCGTGTAAGCTCGGTGCGAAGGCTTGCCAGGTCGTGTAGTAATAGTATGCTCCTTGGCCGCGAAAAGTTCAAGATCCCACGGGGAAAACAGACGTGCAAAAAGTGTCAGGAGGCTCATCGTCCGCGGGGACGCGCTTGGTGAGCGCGAATGTGGCTGGCAACTTTTGAGACTGTTGGCGAATTCGTTTCCGCTCAGTCATTGCTCATCGCCCGCGTCTTCGAAGATGCCGAATGCAGTTGTCGGCTCGCAGGCGACCAACCGCCTTCCCGCGGTTGGTGAGCAGGTATATCGCCAACTGTATCAACTTTTGAGAAGGGCAGGGGCTGTTTCATCTGTGGCGGAGTGACTAACTCGATTAGTCCTGCCCGTGAAATGCTCGTGGTGATTATGCCATTCGGTTGTATTAATACTACAACGACGTTTCGCATTACTACGACACTTTGAAATTACTACGACG
>CAYNML010000089.1:0-12857 GCA_964398185.1 uncultured Anaerolineae bacterium
GTCTTCGCCAACAGAATCTCCGCGCCATCGACGCCGCCCAGCGTCAGGCGGAACGTGGTGCGCCCGGTCTCGAAGCCTTTCTCAGTGCGCGCGAACGTCGCCAGCGGCAGCAGACCGATGCCGGTGCGCGCCAGCGACGACGCGAGCCAATCGAGCGACAGACCGGCAGGCAGGTGCGTCACCGTCAGCAGCGGATACATGCTGCCCGTCGGCGGAATAATCGTGATGCCAAACGGATTGCGATCGGGCGGCAGGTTGTTCAACGCCGTGAGCAGCGCGTTGGTTCGTTCCGCGAAGATGGCGTTGCGCCAGTGCCAGTAGGTGCGCGTGGCTTGATCGCTGTTGCGATAGAACAGGTAGCAGATGAAGATCGCGGCGAGGTTGGGTTGAATGTGCGCGTTCAAGGCTTGATAGCGCGCGCGTAACTTTGCATCGCGGATTTCGACCACGGCCAGGCGCGCCCCCGCCAGACAATCCGTCTTCGACATCGAGTGGACCGTCAACACTCGCTCGGCTTGTTCATCCGTGAGGATACCTTCGTACACCAAATCTTCGGCGTGCTGCCGCGCAGTCTTGATCACCGGCAGTCCATCCACCGGAGCGACGTTCTGATAAGCGAGATCGTCGATGACGTAGATGCCGCGCTCGAGGCAGTACGTGAGCAACTTGCGCACCACGTCTTCGCCAAAGATGCGGCCCGTGGCGTTGTGTGGATTGTTGACGGCGACTGCGCCATGCTGCGGCCACGTCGGATCGATCAGGCACAGTTCTTCGATCTTGGCGATCAACCCGTCGGCGTCGAGTTCCAGCGTCGAGGTCAGCGGCACGGCGTGAACGTTGGGGAAGCACTGCTCGTAGGACCAACTCAGATCGGCGATCACTACGTCGGTGATGCCGCAGTGAAAGCCCACGATGCCCAACGCCGTGCGCGATGATCCACTGGCGATGACGCACGCTTCCGGTCGATACTGCGGTTGATGCCGCACGAACGCGCCGAGAAAACTGCGCTGCAACGATTGATTCCACGCGGGCTGATCCACGTTGGCGATCATCTGCTCGAACAGTTCCCGCGCATCGACGGTGGCGAATTCATCCACAATGCCGTCGTGCCAGCGTTGTTCCACCCGCCGCGACATGATCGCCGCTTTCTGCTCGACGATCGCTAAGGCGCGTTCCAGCACCTGCGAGTGATCGTTCAGCGCGTGATCGAGAGTGTGCTCGATCCGCTCGGCGAGTTGGGGCAAGGCGCTCTCACCCGTGACGCGTAACGCCAATCCTTCAAAAGATGGTTGCACTTGTGGCACGATTACCGGCTGATCCTTCTTCGGATCAGGCCAATGATGTTCCAGCAGGTAACTCAGTAATTCGATCTCGGACGCGGACGGCGTGCCCTTGAGGTTGAAGTGGACGTTCTCAATGGCGTTGAGAATATCCGCGTTGCCTGCGATGAACACCGTCGAGAGCGCATCCCACTGCGGGGCGAAGATTGCCGGGGTCAGCAGGCGGATCACGCGCTGCACCAACTTCGCTTCGCGCGCCAGCGAGAGATGATTCGGCGCGTTGTTGACTTCGATGAAGAACAGCGGGCGCTTGGTGCTGAGCCGGCGCAACGAGCGGCGCGCTTCTTCGCTCATCACTTCGCCCAGCAGCAGAAAGGTCGGCGTTTCTGGATGTTCTATTAAGCTTTGCTCGATTTGTTCGCGGGCAGCCTGTTCATCGGTGGCGAGGTCTTCAAAGATCAGGTTGGGTATCGCGTCATTGCGAGGAGCGTCTTTTGCGACGAAGCAATCTCCCTCTTGGCCCAACGAGATTGCTTCGCAAAAAAGCGCTCGCAATGACGGCAACACGTCAAAGCGATAGCACAACACCCGCGCCGGGGCGATCTCCAGATACGACGACAATGCCCACAACAGTACGCGCAGCGCTTCGTGCAGGCCGCCTGAAGCGAGGATGATCTCGCGCCGCGCGGACTCAGCCCCCGTGTCGTACTTCAGCGCATCTTGCTGATTTTCCAGCCACGATACGAACGCCTTGACTACCGCGTTCGGCGTCTTGCGCGCATAACCGCCGCGCGGCATGTAAGGCGAACTCTTCTGGATCGTGCGGATGAGGAACTCGAGCTTGGGCTTGTCGGACTTGTCCCAGCTCAACGCTTCGAGCAGCCCATCGGGATCGGCGTCGCGCAGATCGCCGCGCTGCACGTCGAGTCCCAGTGCAATCCGCAAGAACGCCGACGAGAGGCGCGTATCCTGCAGCGGATTGCCGATGTGGAAGTTGACGCGGTCTTCATTGGCAACGGGCGCGGCGGCCGTCGTCTCGCTGATCTCCGATACGCGCGCGCTGCGGATCGGCTTGAGGCGGAAGTAGGTGAGAGGATCACGTGATGGCGTCATAGCTGTGTTTCACTTTTGTGTACGTTCACCAAAGCCCAACGGCAACTCGATCGCTCAACCGTCATGCCCGAGCGCTTTATTCGGGCATCCAGAATGACGATTGGCAATAGTTTCGGCCGGGAAAATGGATTCCCGCCTAACAGCACGCGGGAATGACTTGGCCGCCTCGAATGAATTCGATGCCTGATAAGGGAAACGCGTTGAAACACGTTTCAACGCGTTTCCGCGAAGCGCATCAGCTGCGAATTCATTCGCGGTGTCATGCGCTGACTGCTCATCCACCCTCATCCTTCCGGGCATCCAACGCCTTTTGCAGCATATTCTGGAATAACCCGAAAAGTTCCGCGCCAACCCCCACATCCTGCGGCGTGAGCGAGACGATGGTGCGCGCATTCTTCAAGGTCTGGCTGGCTTCGGCCAGACGCGCGGCTTGCGGAGTGAGCATCAGCAGTTCGGGGCTGCTCTTGAGCACTTCTAGTTCTTCGCGCTCAAACGCGAGGCGCAGCCGATTGCGGGCCAGATCATCTTCCAGCCGCTGCTGTGCCAGCGCCGATTCCTGCGCCAGCAGTTCCTTCTTCAGCGCGGCGCGCTTCAACTCCAGCGAATGCTCCAGCGCGGCGATTTCTTCATCGGCCTGATACTTCGCTCGCGCCGCCTCAATGCGCGCTTGCTGATTGAGCCGTTCGGTCTGTTCCATCAAGCGCGCCTGCTCCTGCTGCCGGAGTGCGTCGGCGATCTCCGGATCGATCGGGTCCAGCGACTGCACGGCCAGTGTGATCAACTCGACGCCGTACTTTTCTTCCACCAGCGTCGTGCGTTCGTTCAAGTAACTCAGCAAATCAGCCGAGGACAGCTGGTGGATCTCAGCGCGCTCGGCATACTCTTTCACCAGTCCTTGCAGCAGCACCTGCACTTCATCGGCCACGCGCGCCACGGCGTCGCCGTTCCAGCCGCCCGCGCGGATTAATGAAGAGAGATGATCGATCGAGGGGGCGATGGAGCCAATCAGTTTGACGCGCACGCCGATGTTGCCGACCGCACTCGCCTCGGCGGTCACTTGAACCGGGCAAGTGGATCGCTTGAGCGACAGACTGAAATGGCGCGGATACATCACCCCTTTGCGGACGGTGATGCGCCCCTTGGACTCGTGCAGCACCAGCGTGTCCGGCTGATGTACGCGGAACTCAAACAACACCACTGCGACAGCGATCACAATGATGAGGCCGATGGCCGAACCGAAAACGATCTCCATGATTCTTCTCTCCTCAGCAAATGCTGTGAATGCCTGCGGATACTCGTAGGCGACCCAGATTATACCCAATTTGGACCGGCAGAATCATGGCAAAACTGCACAGGAGAAGCGAATGACTTATTCGACGGATAGCACGGTACGCAGGCCGCCATAAACAAGCAGGCTTCTTCCGGGTCAACAGAAGAAGCCTGCGGACTGGACAGCAACCTGGATCAAGCGGCCGGCACTTCGATTTTCGCTGCTGGCAGCCTGGCCTGTTTTGCCTGAAGCCCAATCGAGGCGACGACGCCGATCGCGGCCGCGATCACCAGCGGAATGACGCCCGCCGCCCAGTTGCCCCCGGCGATCAGATTGCCCACAATCGGCGGGCCGAAGAACATGCCCATGTTCTGCCCCACGCTCACAATGCCGAGCGCCAAGCCAGCCCAGCGCGGATCGGACATCGTCTCCGGGGCAAGAGTGAATGTCGTCGTAGGCACAAAGCCCGCGACTAAGCTCAATACGATCGTGTATGGCACGATCGCATTGGCGCTGAGCTGGAAACACCAGAATAGCATCACGCCGGAGATCGCCAGTGACACGGTCAGCACCAGATGCCGATTCTTGACGCGATCGAGCACGCGTCCGGCGATGATGGTCGATGGAATCACGGCCAGGCTGCCCAGGCTGGCGTAGAAACTCGCCGTTTCAAGGCTGAGGCCCAACCCTTGATTGAAGTAGGTTGGCCCCCATGTGGCAAAACCCATGAACGCAAAGTTAAACGCGCCAAAGACCAGTGCCAGCAACCAGCTGGCCGGATTCAGCAACATTTTACCGAACGATCCCTGTGCTTCACGAGATTGATTCTCCGGCATTCCGAGCATCGGCGGTGCACTGACCGTTACCGCGTAGATCACAAAGGCGATCAGCGCGAACAGCGCTCCGAACCACCAGAGGCCCTGCCAGCCGAATGATCCCAGCAGCGGCGCGGCGAGGTTGTAGATGATGAAACTGCCCACCGGCACCCACGAGGCCCAGACGCCCATCGGCGTGCCGCGTTTCTCCGGCGGGAACCACATGCTGATCACGGCCGGCGCGATGACGGCGATGAGGCCCAGACCGATGCCTTCGATGGCGCGTCCGCCCAGCAGCATCGCCGGTCCGGGCGCCAATGCGCCGATGACTGATCCCGCCAGCGTGCAGCCGATGGCGATCAAGCCAGCGATCTTCGGGCCCAGCTTAGCGAGCACGAATGCCGCCGGAATACCCAGCACAATCCCGGCCACCGCAAAAGCCGACATCAGCCAGCCGCCCGTCGTCGTGTCCATGTGCAAATCTCGCAGCAGGGCTTGCATCACCGGCGGCACTTTGGATTGATTGAGCGCGATGGCGATCCCGGCCAGATACGCGGCCAGCATCACGGCCCACGCTTTGCGTTGTGAATTCAAGGTGTTCTCTTTACTTACCACAAGGTTGTCATCCACGAATCACACGAATCTTCACGAAAGAATCATGGTTCGTGTCGATTCGTGAGAATTCGTGGATCGCTTATTCTGCTCCCCGCGCCCTGGTAGTCATCAAGCCGGATTACTGCCTGACCGATTCGATGAACGCGCGCAGCTTGTCGTCGGTGGTGTTTTCAAAGTAGCAGCCATGCGCCATGATATAGGCCGGCGCATCGGCGTACAAGTCCACCAGATCAGCGCAGTAAGCGCGCACCTCATCCGTCGTCCCCGCCGACATCAGGGAGGCCGGCACATTCCCGGCGATGATGAACTTATCGCTCAAGACTTTCTTGACCTGCTTCATGTCAGTCTTGTCAAAGTGGCAGACCAGTGATTTTTCGGGCATCTCGGCCAGGTAGTCCAGCCGCTGGTTGTACGAGCCTTCGATAAACAGGTAGCTGGTAATGCCTTCCTCGTACAGCGCCAGCATCACCTGCTTCCACGTCGGCCAGTAGAACTTCTCAAACTGCGGCCGCGACATGAACGCATCGGCGCCCTTGTGCAGCACGTACAGCGCGGCGGGCGCATTCGTGCGATCGCTGACGCCCACGATCGATTTGATCAGAACCGGCACGTAAGCTTCGCAGGCCGCCAGTAGATCCTTCGGGCGGCGGTACATATCCATCAGGATGCCCTTGGTGCCGCGCAGCGTATCGCCCAAATAGTCGAAGGGGGTCTTGACGATGTTCAATCCCATGCTGGGGAAGCCCTCAGCCGCGATCATGCCCATCGTCTGACCGACCGACCCCAGCACCTTCATCAATTCGTTTCCCGCCTCCATCATCTTGTGGAGCATTTCCTGGAAGGGCGGCAGACCGAAGGGGACCAGCAGATCGATGGTATCGATGCTTTCCGAAATGCGCGGGAAGTCGGGCAGCATGGCCAGCGGAGCTAGAGCGCCATACGCGCGCGGCAAATACTGCTTGAGCCAGAACGCGGTCGGGTCGGCGATGAAGTCTTTGTATTCATCGCCGCTCATGTACTCGCCTTCCACGGCCTGAATCGCGAAATAATCGGGTAGTTTCTGCCCGCCCCAGATATACGTCTTGAAATCCAACAGGTCCCACGATTTACCCGGATACGGCAGCACGCCCACCGCTACATCCGGCTGAAAATCACGATGGAATTCCAGCAGCGGCTCGCGCAGTTGGTCATGGTGATAAACTACGTCCTTGCCCTGCAATCCCTTGCGGCGCACAATGTATTCATTCGCGCCCATGAACGCATCGGCCAGCGGGCGATCATGCGCGGCCATGTCGTAGATGCTGCGCAGGCGCTGGATGCGTGTTTGATAGCTCGCCTCCGCTTCGGGACTGGCGAAAGGTACCGGGACATTTTGCCAGGAATCGAGGCGTGCGGTGCGGCGTTCTGCCGGCGTCATCGTGTTCCAATTATCAGGTCGAACAAACATGGCTTACGCTCCTATCCACTCTCTGGCTAGTGCTACAGCCGCCATCGCGTCCTTGCCGTAAGCATCCGCGCCGGTGTACTGGCGAATCTGCTCGTCGATCTGTCCGCCGCCGATCATGATCTTGCCCGCAAAGCCCGCGGCGCGCAGCGCCTGTACGGTGTTCTTCATCGGATCGTAGGCTAATGTCAGGAAGCCGCTCAAGCCCACCACTTGCGGCTGAAAATCCTTCATCACTTCCACAAACTTCGCCACGGGCACATCCACGCCCAGATCCTTCACCTCGAAACCGTTCACGTCGAGCATGAACGTGACGATGTCCTTGCCGATGTCATGGATGTCGCCTTCCACTGTGCCCATCACCACCCGACCGATCTTCTTCACGTCGGCGGCTTGACTGAGGTGCGGCTTCACCACGTCTGAGATCTGGCGCAGGATTTCGCCGGCCAGAATCAACTCGGGCACAAAGCACTCGCCCTCCTCGAAGCGCTGGCCGATGATGGTCATGGCTTCCCGGCAGTGATCGAGGATCTCCACCGGCGGCGTGCCCGTCTGCAATTCCTCCTGGGCCAGCCGCACCGCATCCTCTTCGCGCATCTCCGTAATCGCTTCAACCAATGGATTCATAGCGCCCTCCTTGTAGGGTATGAGGTGTTTCAAGCAGTTGCTTTGTTCGGTTCAAGCAGCCCTTTGCGATAGGCGCGCGTGTAATTCAAACAATGCTTGTCGTAGCCCAGCAGCAGATCGGTGGCGAACAGCGCGGCCTTCAACTCCCGATCGTTGGGATCGATGATGGCGGTATCCATGCCCGCCGCAATCGCCAGCGTGAGGAACGTGCGATTGACCAGCGAGCGCACCGGCAGCCCGAACGAGACGTTGCTCAAGCCCAGCGAGATGTGCGCCTGCGGAAATTCGGCGCGCACGGCGCGGATCGTGTCGAGCGTCACGCGTCCGGCAGTGGTATCGGTTGCAATCGTCAGCACCAGCGTATCGACGTACACTTTTTCGTCGGGCACGCCCGCACCGCGCGTTGCGTCAAACAACTTGCGCACGACGGCCATACGACCGTCCACATCATTGGGAATACCCTTGTCGTCCATTGCCAGCGCGATCACCTCACAGCCGTGCTGCGCCACAATCGGCAGGACGTTGTTCAACCGATCGGGTTCGCCGCTGATCGAGTTAATCAGCGGGGTCTTCTTCACGGCGCCCAGCGCCGCCGTCAGCGCTTTCGGATTCGCACTATCGAGCGACAACGGCACATCGGTCACGCCTTGAATCAGCTCGATGAGCCAGAGCATGTCGTCCACTTCCCGATCGGGATGGGTGCCCGCATTCACATCCAGCCAGTGTGCGCCGCCGTCCACTTGCTTCTTCGCCAGGTTCTGGATGAACTCGGCGTCCCGCTGGGCGATGGCCGCCGCCACCGTCTTGCGCGTGCCGTTGATCTTTTCTCCGATGATTTTCATGCAGCCTCCTGATGTGCCGTCATGGCGAAGAGGCCGTAGGCCGACGAAGCAATCTCATATTTTGCCGGAGATTGCTTCGCCGTTGCGCGGCTCGCCATGACGTGGTTTATGGTTTGTTGTTTGGAAACAACAGTGACATCGCAAAGCGGCGCTGAAAGCCGGGAAACACCGTCAGCTCCACGTAGCCGGTGCGCCGGGCGACGTGCTGCGCGCGCGTCCGCTCTTTGTGCGAAAGCAGCGCCATCTTGGCGCCGACGCCCGCCGCGTTGCCCACCTGCGTGTACTGCGCCTTTGGCAGGCGCGGCAGCAAGCCGATGTCGAGCGCGCTGTCCAGATTCAAATAGGTTCCAAAGGCTCCGGCGATGATGACTTCTTTGATGTCTTCCGGCGGCGTATGCGTCGCATCCAGCAATGTCTCAAGTCCGGTTTGAATGGCGCCTTTTGCCAGCTGAATCTCGTTGACGTCTTTCTGCGTCATGACAATATCGCGGCCGGTGCCGCTGCGCTCGCCGGGCACGAGCAGCAGCTCGTAGCCGTGATCGGCCTTGCGCACAAAGAGCGCATCGCGCCTGAGCCGGCCGCGCCGATCGATGATCTCGTGGCGGTGCATTTCGGCCACGGTATCGACGATGCCGGAACCGCACAGCCCCACGGGAGGCGCATCGCCGATCGTTTTGTACTTGATCTCGTGGGGCGTGATCAGCACCGCTTCGATCGCGCCGGTCGCGGCGCGCATCCCGTCGCGGATGTGTGCGCCTTCAAAAGCCGGGCCGGATGCGCACGAGGCCGAGGTGAGATATTTCTCGTGCGGCTTGTGCAGCACGATTTCGGTGTTGGTGCCGATGTCCACGCCGATGGCTGCGTGCGGGTTGCGATCGAGATCGCTGCCGATGATCATCGCCACGTGATCGGCCCCGACGAAGCCGCCGACGCACGGCAGGATGTGCACGTACGCGCCGGGGGCTGTGCCCAGTTCGAGATCGCGCGCTTTCACATCCAACGCGGAACTGCTGGCGGCCACAAACGGCGACACCGCCAGTTGATGCACCGGCAGCTTGAGCAAGAGATGTGTCATCGCCGTGTTGCCGACGATGCAGGCTTCGACGATCTGTTCCTGCGTCACACCGGCCTTAAAGGTGAGCGCGACGATCAGGTGGTTGAGACCTTCGCGCACGACGCGCGCCAGTTCATGTTTGCCTTCGTCGTTGCGATCGGCGTGGACGAGGCGGCTGATCACGTCTTCGCCGTAACCGATCTGCGGATTCATGATGCCGGTGGCGGCGAGTTCTTCGCCGGTTGCCAGATCGACGAGATACCCCGCGATCTTCGTCGTGCCGAGATCGACCGCCAGACCCAGCGGGCGTTGCCCCGGCTTACCGAAGCCCACGATCTCGTGACCGCGGACATAGGCTGCCACGCGCCACTCCGTTTGACGAGCCAGGGCCGAGAGTTCAGTGACGACAAGCGGTTCTGCCGACAACTTGCGCAGGCCGTGAGCCGTCTCCAGCCCGTCGATCACGCGCTCCAGATCGGCGCGCAGATCGTGCAGAGTGGGGGCGGGCACTTCCACTTCGGCGGCGCGGACGGTCTGATCGATCTGCAACTGGCGCGCCTGTCCGTCGAGCTGCAAGCGTTGATCGGTGACGAGCGAGGCTTTGGGGACGTGAACTTTCACATCGCTGTAGATCTGACAGCGGCAGGCCAGGCGCTGGCCGGAAGTGAGTTCGAGTTGCGAGATGAAGCGGCGATCGGCCTCGACTGGCGGCGAGACGTTGCCCGACATGATCACCACACGGCAGCGGCCGCACGTGCCCTCGCCGCCGCACACCGAGGCGAGACCGATGCCCGCCTGCCGCGCGGCGTCGAGCAGGTCGGTGCCGGGCGCAACATCGACGCGCTTGCCGATCGGTTCAAAATCGATTTCGAACGCGGATGTCATGTCAGAACTTTTTTGATCCCCGAAGTGCACAAAGGCCGTCATGCCCGAGTGCTTTAGTCGGGCATCCAGATGTCACTGGCAGCACTGGATTCCCGCCAGAAGCACGCGGGAATGACACGCTCGTGTCAATTCGTGGATCGATCTATCGGGTGAACATCTCGTAGGTGATCGTCTCACCCGGTGAGACCACCACGACTTCGTCGTCCCACGGCCCGGCGATCAGCTTCTTGACCAGCGCGGGCGAGCCGTCGATTTCTTCGTAGCGCAGCCCGAACTTCTCGCTAGTGCGGCGCGCGTAGCCGCGGTAACTTTCCAGATTATAGTCGCCGGTGTTGATAAAGGCCAAACGGGTGTAGTTCTTCAGCGTCAACTTCATCATGCGCATGGCTTTGACCTCGCCATACTTCTCGACCAGTTTCTCGTGTTCTGAAAACGGGCTATCGCCGACTTCGATCCAACCCTTGGTGAGGTAGTAAGTGCCCGGCGCTTTGCTTGACTGCTGCTTGTAGGCAGCGCACGAGCCGAGGAAGATGGCGATGCAGTCGTCGGAGCGGGGGCTGACCAGCGTGGCCGTGGTGGCGCGCAGGCCGACGACGGCCAGCGAGCACAGCCCGTAGCCGAGCAGAATGACCTCGGCATGCTGGCTGGCCTCGTCGATCTTGTCTTGCAGGGCGCGCTTCAGGTCCTGCGGACGCAGATGGAGGCCAAAATCGAGCACTTCGTAGGGGACAGCGGCGGGGAGATGCGGCAGCATCTCTTCGATGACGGTGGCGCACGCGATGACACGGCGGCGCGCGCCGTACAGGTGGGACCAGCGATCGGGTTCAGGCGGTTTGTCCACGGACATCATGTCAAAAGTCAGTATTCAGGATGCTGGCGGGCGTGGTAAAATGCGGACATCACGGTTATAAACTTATATAGGGAAGTCGTCAAGTGACGAATGTCATCTTTGCCGGGGTAAAACGGGAAAATGGCTAGACGACCCGCCAGCCGCATTCTGGGGCGCACGCCTTCCATCGATCGCGATTCGTTCGAGCCGGCCTATGCCCAGCTGGCCAACATCCTGCGCCGTAGCATGGCGACCGGTATCCTGCGCCCCGGCGACCAACTGCCGTCGGAGTCGCAGCTGGTCGATCGGTATGGCGTCAGCCCCATGACCGTGCGGCGCGCCATCAACATCCTGATCGATCAGGGCGTGGTGAAAGCCGAGCAGGGACGCGGCACCTTCGTCAAACCGGTAGCGATGGGCGCCGCGTCGTTTCAACTGGCCGAGCTGCAAAACCTCTTCAGCGATCCAACGCACACGACCGTCAAGTTACTCGAAACGCGCATCGTATCGGCCGACGAGCGCATCGCGCGCAAACTGGCCATTCCCCTCAAGCGCCGCACCATCTACATGCGCCGCCTGTTGTGCACCGACGGCGTTCCCGCCTTCTATCATCGCGAATACCTGATTTACGATCCGGCGCGCCCGATCGTCGAATCAGAAATGGAAGTTACGGCATTGCAACATCTCTTCAGCGGCTCGGGCGAGACGATCTTGAAGCGCGGCGATCTCAGCATCGAGGCGACGATTCTCACGGCGGAGGAAGCCTGCCTGCTGCAAGCGCCGCTGCCGCTGGCGGCCTTCTATCTGGAACATCTCTTCTATGACTTCGACGATAAACCGATCAGCTGGGGCTGGTTCATCGGCCGCGCCGATCGGCTGCGCTTTACAACCCGGGTTGGACCAGCCGTGGATTGAAAGGAGGCGCATGACGACGACAAAAGCGCGCGCGAAGATGATCGAGCTGCTGGCCGATCTGGACGAAGAAGCGGTATTGAGGCTGGTGCATAAACGCCTCGCGGCCGGCGATGATCCATTGCGGATCATCGAAGATTGCAACGAAGGCATGCGGCAAGTGGGCCAGCGCTATGAACGCGGCGAGTTCTTCGTTTCCGGCCTGATCATGTCCGGCGAGATCTTCCGCGAAGTGGTGGAGATGGTGCAGCCTTCGCTGTTACAGCAGAATAAGGGTCACTCTTCGGGGACGGTATTGGTCGGTACGGTGTCCGGCGATATTCACGACATCGGCAAGAACATCACCGGGATGCTGCTGGCCTGCCACGGCTTTACCGTGATCGATCTGGGCGTGGATGTGCCGCCGACGGTGTTTGCGGCGAAGGCCATTGAAACTAAGCCAGATGTTGTGGGTCTGTCGGGTTTGATCACGGCCTCGTTCGATGCGATGAAGGCCACCGTGACTGCGCTGCGGGCTGAGGCTCAAGCGCAGCGCTGTTCGTTTCCCATCGTCATCGGTGGCGGCATGATCGACGAGCAGGTGTGTCGCTATGTGGGCGCCGACTACTGGGTCAACAATGCGATGGATGGCGTGCGCCTGTGCCAGCGGTTGATGGCATGACCTTGTCATTCCCGCGTGCTTCCAGCGGGAATCCAAAAGTCTGTTGGCGTGATCTGCCAATCGTCGGCCTGGATGCCCGATAAAAGCACTCGGGCATGACGCCGCACGGCATCTGCACGATCCCACCCAATGCTATAATCCCCGCTCGGCGTTCCGCCAATACTATTTGCCGAAGGGGATCATGCCTCGCTTCAATCCATTCATCTTTGTCCGTAGTCTCTGGCGTATTCTCAAAGCCCGACCGCACGTGCCGCCCTCACTGGCCGACAATCCGCTGTTGGAAGTGATCATGCAGCGGCGCAGCATACGCAGCTTCACGGATCGTGAAATACCCGATGATATTTTCGCGGCGATCCTGGAAGCAGGCCGCCTCGCGCCCTCGACGGTCAATCTGCAATCGTGGAGTTTCGCCGCGTTCACGGCGGCGACGTGGCGCACCACCTTCGATCAGCCGATCCCCTTTCACGGCCAGCGTGCCATCATCGTAATGGGCGACACCTACCGCGATCG
>CAYNML010000089.1:12957-18090 GCA_964398185.1 uncultured Anaerolineae bacterium
TCCCCTTTCACGGCCAGCGTGCCATCATCGTAATGGGCGACACCTACCGCGATCGAATGGTGCTCGACGCGTTCCCGCAGTCGCCGTTGATCGAGTACACCATCGCGGTGGTGAATGCCTCGCTGGCTGCGATGAACATGAACCTCGCCGCCGAAGCGTTGGGGGTGTCGTCGGTGATGTTGTCGGAGACGGGGCGTACCGGCATTTTGGATGCCGCTTATCTGAAGCAGGTGCTGTGTCTGCCGGATGGAGTGTTTCCGTTGATGACCATCGTCTTCGGCTATGCGCGCGGATCGTATCCGCCGCTGCCGCCCAAACTCCCGCTCGATCAGATTTGCTTCGCGGATCGTTATCGCGAACCCGATCGCGCCGTGATGGAAGATTGGCTGGCGCAGATGAAGGCGGGCTACAAGGCCAGCCATCTCCGATCCTCATTTGAGGCGCAGCTGCGTTTGTATGAAAGCAAGATCGGTCAGGCCGAGATCGATCTACAGGCGATGGTGTTTCGAGAGGGGCGGCAAGAAAGTTGAATTCACAACCTCACATGCCCATCCCCGACGACGACCCACTTATACGTCGTCAATTCGCGCAGACCCATCGGGCCACGGGCGTGCAAGCGCTGCGTCGAGATCGCCACTTCCGCACCGAGGCCGAACTGTGCGCCATCGGTGAAGCGCGTGCTGGCGTTGACGTACACCGCGGCTGAATCCACTTCGGCGATGAAGCGCTGCGCGTGCTCGTCGGTGCGGGTGAGAATGCCATCGGAGTGCGCGGTGCTGTGTGCGACGATGTGCGCAATGGCTTCGTCTACGCTATCCACCACTTTCAAGCCCAATACCAGCGATAACCATTCCGTGTCGAAGTCTTGCGGGCCAGCCAGGCTGACGCGTGGATCGGCGGCGAGGAACGGTTGCGCTGACGCATCCGCGCGAAAGGTCACGCCCGCCACACCGAGATGATCGATCAGGCGCGGTAGAAACTCGGCGGCCACGGCGCGATGCACCAGCGCCGTATCGAGCGCATTGCACACCGACGGGCGCTGCGTCTTGGCGTTGAAGATGATCTTGAGCGCCGCCTCCAGATCGGCGGAGTCGTCCACGAACAAATGGCAAATGCCGATGCCGCCGGTGATCACTGGAATGCGGCTGTTTTCCCGGCAGAATTGATGCAAGCCCGCGCCGCCGCGCGGAATGATCATGTCCACGTACTGATCGAGATGCAGCAGCTCAGTCACGCGCGCGCGATCGGCCTCGTCGATGAACTGCACGGCCTCGGCGGGTAAGCCGGATTCCTGCAACGCCTCCTGAATGACGGCCACCAGCGCACGATTAGAGTTCAATGTTTCGCTGCCACCGCGCAGGATGACGGCATTGCCCGTCTTCAGCGCCAACCCGGCCACGTCCATCGTCACATTGGGGCGCGCTTCGTAGATCACACCCAGCACACCCAGCGGCACGCGCTGCTTGTGAATCTGTAACCCGTTGGGCAGGGTGCTGGCCTCGAAGATTTCGCCCACCGGATCGGGCAGCGTGGCGACGTTGCGTTGATCGGCGGCGATGCCTTGCAAGCGTTTCTCATTCAGCAGCAAGCGATCGATCAGTGCCTCGCTCAGGCCGTTGGCTTTGGCCGCCTCGACATCGATCGCGTTGGCGGCGAGCACATCCGCGCGGGCGGCCCACAACCGATCGGCTAACGCGACGAGCGCGGTATTTTTTTGATCTGTCGTGGCGCGCGCGAGTTGTCGTGCGGCCGCTTTGGCGCGCTGGCCCATTTCAGTAAGTGACATTGTCTCGTCTCCTCAGAAGGCGTTTCTCTTGATTGGCTGTAGCGCAAGTCGTTGACTTGCGGAGCAAGATAGCATCTTGCTCTACAGTAATATCAGATTGTTGCGATGAATCACTTCTTCGCCGTAAGTGTAGCCGAGCAGCGTTTCGATCTCGGACGATTGATGACGACAGATGCGCGCCAGATCGTCGGAGTCGTAATTGACGATGCCGCGCGCGATGTCGCGCCCCAGCGCGTTCAGCACCTGAATGGTATCGCCGCGCTCGAATGTGCCGCTAATCGCCGTCACACCGACGGGCAGCAGACTGCTGCCGCGATGGAGCGCGTGGGCTGCGCCATCATCCACGCTGATCGATCCGGGGGCGCGCCCGCCCGCCAGGATGTAGCGCTTGCGGCTTTCCACCGAGGTGGCCGTGGGATGAAACCATGTCCCCAGTTTTTCTCCTGAAGCAAGGCGCAGCAAGACATTCGGCTCATTGCCGCTGGCGATGACCGTCATCGTGCCGGATCGTCGCGCCAGATCGGCGGCTTGCAGCTTGGTGACCATGCCACCCGTGCCCAACCCGCTGGCCGATCCTCCGGCGGCCTGCCACAACGCTTCTGGAATTTCCGGGTCGATCACATCCGTGATCAATCGTGCGTTGGGATCGCGTTCCGGGTCGGCGGTCAACAACCCTGCTTGATCGGTGAGCAGCACCAGTAGATCGGCGTCGATGAGGTTTGCGACGAGCGCCGAGAGGTTGTCATTGTCACCCACGCGAATTTCTTCGGTCGCCACCGTGTCGTTCTCGTTGATGATGGGGATGATGCCGTGTTCCAGCAAAGCGATGAGCGTGTTGCGCGAATTCAAATAGCGGCGGCGATCGGCCAGATCCGATCGGGTGAGCAGCACTTGCGCGATCGTCAGGCCATACAGTCCGAAGATTTGCTCATACATCGCCATCAAACGAGGTTGACCGATCGCGGATAGCATCTGCTTAACAGGCAAATCCTTTGGCAAGTGTGTCAGGTTCAGTCGCTCTCGACCAGCGGCCACCGCGCCCGACGTAACGACGATCACTTCCGGTGTTGTGGCGCGCAGGTGCGCGATCTGCTGCGCGATCTCCACGAGGCGCGGCGCGGACAACTGGCTGGTTCCAGCGGTTAGCGTGGAGGTGCCGCATTTGACGACGAGGCGTTGAAAGGTCATGCGTGCGTGATCTCCGGCAGGATTTCAACGCAGCCTTGTTCACCATCGATTTTCAACGTGACGCCGTTGGCGATCTGCTCGATCGGAATCTGATCGACACACGGAATCTCGGCGATGATGCAGCCCACCGCCGTGATCGTCTCGCATTGTGCGTTGACGATGGCGAGCGGTGCGACGCCGTTCCGCTTCAACCGATAGAGCGTGTACGATCCCACGGTCGATCCCTTGCCGGCGGGGAAGACCAGCACCTTGCCGCTGATCGATTGGCCTTCCAGTTGGTGGCCTTTCTCCACGACAATGCCCGTGTCGGGATCGACGCCGCCGAAAAATGAAATGCCCAGCGAGGTGACGAGGGCCTCGCCCTGGGCTGTTCCTTGATAGATTTTGCGACCCTGTAAGTGCATGGATGATCCTCGTGTGCAGACCTGGCAGGTTTTCCAGTGATCATCACCACGTGCTCGATCCGAGCGAGTGCGGCCAAACTACTCGAACAGATCATCTGGTGAAAACCTGCCAGGTCTAGCGGGTTGCCGCCAACACCACTTCATCAAACGGCAGGATGATGGTCTTGAACTTATTCTTGCCTGCCGCGTAGTAGCACGCCTTGGCGCTGTCGGTGATCAATGCGTCGAAGCGCCCCTTGATCGGCGCGACGACGCAGCACGTGTCTGCCGCAAATTTCGCGCCCGCCGCTTCGATGATGCGCGTGTACCCCATCCGATCGGCCATCTGCTTGATGGGGCGCGCGGTGGTGATCCAGAATTCTTTCGTCACGCGCTTGCCGTCCAGCAATTCGGCGATGCGGGCGATCTCGTTGAGGGTGAGATGCGGGCAGCCCAGGCTCACGAAGTCGGCCTCGTCAGCCTCGGCGCTAATCAGCGAACGCTGCGCCTGGTCGAGATCGGCTTGCGTGATCACGACCGTTTCGTCGGGAGCCGCAAACCGATCGGCTTCCGGGGTGATGCCGCGCATGTGGAACAGCGCCGCGCCGCCATATGTCGCTATGCTCGCGCAGAACGATTTGAGATTCTCGACGCTGGCCTGATCGACACCGGTGATGTACGCGACAGGTTTCTCTTTGAACTGTTCCAACTTCTTGCCGATGACCACACCGAGCGCGCCGAAGTCGTTGTTGTCGGGCAACTGCGCTGCAACGTGAATCGTTACGTCGGGGCGGCGATTCGCTGCGAGGTGCATCCCATATTCGGGCGTGACGCCCGTCAACGCGGCGGCGAGGGCGCTGGGGCCGCCTTCGCGATTGCTGCGCGCGCCGATGACGGAATTGGCGTAGCACACGGCGCTGCTTTCCGACCACGCGATGTGCTGCCCGAAGTGCGGCGAGTTGCCGATGAGGTACGGCGTACACGAGCAGGTGGTCACGACGTTCATGCGCGCGAAGGCGTCGATGACGCGCAATTGGCTTTGCGCAAAATCTTCGCTGATACCTAAGACCTGCCAATTCTCGATGTCCATGCCCGCCGGGTTGAGCGTGGTCAACACGCGCGTCTTGCCGCCGCCGTCGGCCATCTCCGACAGCCAGGACAGCCCCGCTTCGCCGAGGTTGTCGTAGCTCACACCGGCGATCTGCACGGAGGTGACGGGCACCATTCGCTCGGCGCCGTAAATTGTACCGAGCGCGACGAGGATTTCCATCGCTTTCTGCGTGGCGCGGCCCTGTGCACCGTCGAGCATTTTTCGTTCTTCAAGGGTCAGTTTCATGCTATGCCTTTTGATCCACGAATCACACGAATCTTCACGAATTATTCGTGGCGATTCGTGGAATTCGTGTACGGATCATTTCAAGAACTTACTCAAATTCACCGCCGGAAACGGCGCACGATTAAAATCTTTGCCATGCGCGACGAGCGGCTTGGTTAGATCGAAGCGCAGCTTGGTGGTGAAATTGCGCGGCGAATGCGCCCAGTGGCCCGCCGCTGCGCGGACACGGGCAATTCGCCCGCTGGCACGCTGTGCAAAAACACGTTAAAACGTGTTTCAACACGTTTCCTCTTTCAGCCATCGAATTCATTCGATGATGTGCATCAACCGGAATTAGCGTCTCTCGATTCACTTCAGAGGCTTCACGAACTTGTCCAAATCCACCGTCGGAAACGGCGCACGGTTGAAGTCTTTGCCCTGCGTGACGAGCGGCTTAGTCA
>CAYNML010000090.1:0-1539 GCA_964398185.1 uncultured Anaerolineae bacterium
CTTCACCGAGCTGCAAGTGTATCAGGCCATTCTCGAATCGCTGGCCAGCGAGCACAGCGCGCGCATGGTGGCGATGCGCAACGCCACCGACAACGCCAGGGCGCTGGTCGATTCACTGACTCTGGCGCGCAACAAAGCTCGCCAGGCGGCCATCACCGGCGAACTGCTCGACATCGCCGGCGGCGCGGAAGCGCTGAAGCAGGGGCGTTAAGCGCTGAAGGCAGGAGCAGGACTATGTACGCAGTGGAATTTCAAGCCAAAGTTAAAAATGGGTTTATAGAGATTCCGCCCCAATACCGCGACAGCCTTAAGCAAACGGTCAGGGTCATTGTTTTGGCGGAAGCCAGCGAGAAGACACCCAATCTGATCGATCAATTGCTGGAGCATCCTTTACGCATTCAAGGCTTTAAGCCGCTTACGCGGGATGAGCTCTATGCCCGAGATTGAAGAGACCCGCCTGCGTTTTGTCGATACGAACGTGTGGCTCTACGCCTTTGTCGATTCAGATAATGCGCCGCCGCAGCATCGGCTTGCCAGAGAAGTTGTCAGCCACGCCGGAATAGCCGTCAGTGCGCAAGTAATCAACGAAACGTGCGTCAATTTGATTAAGAAGGCTGGAACTTCTGAAGCGACGATCCGGCAACTAATCAGCAGTTTCTACAGCAAGTATGCCGTCGTTGAGATTGATCAGGCGGTGCTGCTGAACGCATCACTCTTGCGCGAGAAGTACAACCTGTCTTACTGGGATAGTGTGATTGTCGCCAGCGCTTTGCGCGCTGGATGTGATGTGCTGTACACGGAAGACATGCAGCATGGTCTACAGATAGAAGACAGCCTGACCATCGTCAATCCGTTTAAGTCATGATAGCACGGAGCAATGCATCCCGGAAAAAGAAGTTGTCTAGCCAGGCTATCGATCAATTCGTAATCGATCACGCTAATAACAACAAATTCTGGGAAAAGCCAGTGCGTGTTCGCCAGAAAAAGCGTTCATCGACGCGTAACAGAACTGGATGGCGCAAGCAAATTACGCATTACTCGTTACTCACACCTGCACTGCACCAAACGCAGTGCGGTGCAAGTGTTACTCATCACGCATCTCACGCGGAGGAATTCAATGCCAAAGGAAGGTAAAGTCGTACAGGTGCTGGGGGGCGTCGTCGACGTGCTGTTCCCTCCCGACAATCTGCCCAATATTTACGACGCGCTCGAAATCGCGCGTGACGGTCAGGAGCCGCTGGTGCTGGAAGTGCAGCAGCAGCTCGGCGGTGATCGCGTGCGCTGCGTGGCGATGGACACCACCGACGGCCTGAGCCGCGGCGTGACGGTCGTCAACACCGGCGCGCCGATCAGTGTGCCGGTGGGGCCGGTGACCCTGGGCCGCATCTTTAACGCGCTGGGGCGCACGGTGGATAACAAGGGTGAAGCGCAGGCCGAGATCAAATACCCGATCCATCGCCTGGCTCCCTCATTCGAAGAGCAAACCACCCGCACTGAAGTCTTCGAGACCGGTATCAAAGTCATCGACCTGATCGCGCC
>CAYNML010000090.1:1639-17945 GCA_964398185.1 uncultured Anaerolineae bacterium
TTGACGGGCCTCACCATGGCCGAATACTTCCGCGATGAAGGCCGCGACGTGCTGCTGTTCGTCGACAACATCTTCCGCTTCTCGATGAGCGGTTCCGAAGTGTCGGCGCTGCTGGGTCGCTTGCCGAGCGCGGTGGGTTATCAGCCCACCCTCTCGAACGAAATGGGCGAGCTGCAAGAGCGCATCACGTCGACCAAGAAGGGATCGATCACGTCGATGCAGGCGGTGTACGTACCCGCGGACGATTATTCCGATCCGGCCCCGGTGGCGACCTTCGCCCACCTCGACGCGACCATCGCCCTCGATCGCGC
Organism: uncultured Anaerolineae bacterium; assembly: GCA_964398185.1. Taxonomy (GTDB): domain Bacteria; phylum Chloroflexota; class Anaerolineae; order Fen-1058; family Fen-1058; genus Fen-1058. Next base: position 1,951 of record CAYNML010000090.1, read on the forward strand.
GATCGCGGCCCGCGCGCTCTTCCCCGCGGTCGATCCGCTGGTGTCCACCTCGCGCATTCTCGATCCCAACATCGTGGGCGAGGATCACTACAACACCGCGCGCGAAGTGCAGCGGGTGCTGCAGCGCTACAAGGACTTGCAGGACATCATCGCCATTCTGGGCGTGGAAGAACTCTCGGAAGACGACAAGCTGCTGGTGGCGCGCGCGCGCAAGATCGAGCGCTTCCTGTCGCAGCCGTTTTTCACGGCGGCGCAGTTCACCGGTCGTGAAGGCCGTTACGTGTCCCTGCGTGAGACCGTGCGCGGCTTCCGCGAAATCCTGGAAGGCAAGCACGACGATCTGCCGGAGCAGGCCTTCTACATGGTCGGCACGATCGACGAAGCCGTGGAAATCGGCGAACGCATGAAGCAAGAGGCGTAATATGGCCACGCTCCAGTTGGAGATCGTCACGCAGGAAAGGCGCCTGTTCTCCGGTGAGGTGGATATGGTTGTCGCGCCGGGCGGCGAAGGCGAGCTGGGCATTCTGCCGCATCACGCCCCGCTGTTGACCACGCTGAAGGAAGGCGTGCTGCGCGTGAAGCAGGGCGGCGGCGAGGAATTCTTCAGCATCGGCGGCGGCTTCATGGAAGTGCAGCCCGATCGCGTGATTGTGCTGGCCGACGTGGCCGAGAAAGCTGACGACATCGACATCGCCCGCGCGGAAGAAGCCAAGCGCCGCGCCGAGCAGCTGCTGAAAGATCGACCGGCGGGGGTGGACATCGATGCCGCGCTGGCCTCGCTGCGCCGCGCGCAGATTCGCCTGGCGGTGGCGCAGAAGCGTGGCCGCCATGCAGGGTTGCCGGAGATGCGGCGCGAATAGTCGCTGGCTGCTGGTGATTGATTGTTGGTTGGACATCCTGAGCAATGCCACAGGGCGCTGCTCAGGATGTTTTGTGTTGCGCGCAAAAGATTGGGGTGTGACCAAAATCAATTGGTCGTCGGCGCACGCAGCCCGTTGAATGAATTCAACGGCTGCCAATGAAAACATGCTAAAGCATGTTACAGCCGCGCCCGCGCGCGCCCTAATCCGTTTCAACGGATTTCGGTTATCAGACATCGAATTGCCCGTGTCCGTGGCGAGCCACGGCGGGCCGCTTGGCGCATTCGATGGGATTTGCGATCAACCAACCTTGGTTACACCCGAAAGATTTCAGCCGCTCCTTCGACTTTGCGGCAAACGCTTTCTGAGCGGAACGAAGTGTAGTTGAAGAACGCGCTCGCTGCTCCGCTCACGCCGTGCCCGACGCAGTGCGTCGGCGGCGCGCTGGGCGGGGTGCGGCTATCTCACATTATCGAGCAGACTTTGAGCGCACACGTTTTATGAGTGGACTACGCACATTTTCCAATTATCAGGTAAAATGACACGCGGTTTATTCACGGTTGGGGCGAGCTAATTCGCCCTGCCGCAAGGACTGGTTGAATGCTGCAAAGAGAAATTGGAATCGACCTCGGCACGGTGAACGTGCTGGTCTACGTGCGCGGAGCCGGGATCGTGCTGCAGGAACCATCGGTGGTGGCGCTGACGGTGAACGAGAGCCGCATCGTGGCGGTGGGCGAAGAAGCCAAATCGATGCTGGGCCGCACCCCGGACGCGATCGAAGTGGTGCGCCCCATGCGCGACGGCGTTATCGCCGACTATCAAATCACCGAAGCGATGCTGCACTACTTCATCAAGAAGGCCACGGGCGGCGTGCGCATGTTCAAGCCCAAGGTAATGATCAGCGTGCCGTTCGGCGTGACGAGCGTGGAGAGCCGCGCCGTGCACGAAGCCGCTGTGGCGGCAGGCGGCGCCACACGCGACGTACACTTGATTCCCGAACCCATTGCCGCAGCGATCGGCGCGGGGCTGCCCGTCAACACCCCGACCGGCAACATGGTGCTCGATCTGGGCGGCGGCACGACCGAAGCTGCCGTCGTGTCGATGAACGGCATCGTCGTGGCGAACTCGGTGCGCGTAGGCGGTGTGCGCATGGACGAAGCGATTGTGTCGTACATCCGCAAGAAATACAGCCTCGCCATCGGCGAACCCACCGCCGAAGAGATCAAATTCCGATTGGGTGCAGCGATCCCGCTGGATGAAGATCTTGACATGGAGATTCAGGGCCGCGATCAAGTCGCCGGCCTGCCGCGCACCATCCGCATTCGCTCGTCGGAAATCACTGAGGCGCTGCAAGAACCGCTATCGGCCATCGTCGGCGTGGTGAAGAGCGTGCTGGAGAAGACCCCGCCCGAACTCGCCTCGGACATCATCGATCGCGGTATGGCGCTGGTCGGCGGCGGCGCGCTGCTGCGCAAGATCGATCAGCTGATCACCAAGGAAACGGGCGTGGCCGCTTACGTAGCCGAAGCGCCGATGGCGTGCGTGGCGATGGGCGCGGGCAAGGCATTGGAGAATTACGCGATTATCCGGCGGAGTATTGGCGGGTTGTAAGTTTAACAAGTAACAAGTAATGAGAAAACCGAGCGCCCTCAAGTGAGGGCGCTCGGTTTGTTTGGATAGTAATGCTGTTCGTTTGACTACCATTTCCACTGGCTTTGATCCCAGCAAGTCGCAACCGGTTCGTCGAGCAATTGATTAGCAGCGCGCTGCGCCAGTGCTCAAAATTGCTTGCCCCCGTCATGGCGTGGTTGCACAGTGAAGTGGACATCACACAAGTTGCGCCTCTTGATGACAGAGCGTTCAACTGCGCGCAAGGATTTCTTCACGGTTTTGCTTTTCACGGGCTTACCCCGAAGGTTGTGCTATTTGCAGGACCTTAACCTCGCGATGGATGCGCTTGGCTGTTTTGTTCTCCGCTACTTCCAGATCGTAGCGGGCCTGCATCCGCAGCCATACCGCCGCGCTCGTGCCGAAGTAACGCGCCAGCCGCAGCGCCGTATCCGCCGTGATCGAACGCTGACCACGCACGATCTGGCTGATCCGCAACGCGGGCACGCCGATATCCTTCGCCACACGGTATTGACTCAAGCCGAGCGGCTTCATGAAATCTTCCAGCAGCACCTCGCCGGGATGAACCGGAGGAAGCTTGTCCATGTCTCGTCTCCTATCAGTGATAATCCGCTATCTCCACGTCTTTTGCCTTACCCTGCTCCCATTTGAAACAGATACGATACTGATCGTTGATGCGAATGCTGTGCTGACCTGCACGATCGCCATGCAATGCTTCCAGCCGGTTGCCCGGCGGCGCGAGCAGATCGCGCAAGTCTTCGGCATCGTCCAAGTAGATCAGTTTGCGCCGCGCCGCTTTTTGGATGGTCACAGGGAGTTTTCGTGAAACTATCCCCTCGAAAATTTTCTTGACCTCGGCGTCGGCGAAAGACTCAATCATGGTCATATAGTATCACGCAACGATACTATCGTCAAGAGGATCATGATTGTCAAGGGAACGGGCGTGGCGGTTTACGTCGCCGAAGCGCCGATGGCGTGTGTGGCAATGGGTGCCGGCAAGGCGCTGGAAAATTACGCGATTATCCGGCGGGGTATTGGCGGGTTGTAAGGGCAGGCCTCGCGCCTGTCCGGGCGACCGCGAGGGTCGCCCCTACACAGGAAATCGATCTCGATGGTCCACTTCATAGGCATTGTTGCTGGTTCCATCTGTGGCGATCTTCCACTTACTTGATCCACTGCTGAATCCCTCCATCTGCACTTTGGCATCTTCAAAGTCTTCCTTGATTGAGTAAACCTTTGTAGAAGCGGTCGGTAACGCCTTCGGTGTCACTGCCGCCTTGGCTTGTGCCTCCTAGGTGGCTAATGCAACGGAGGTACTCTGAAGTTCTGCTACGCTTTTGGCGACTGCAGTTGCAGTAGGACCCGACTTTATGGCATTTGCCTGCAGAGTTGCTATCTCGCGTTGGACGCGTAGTTGCTCATCGGCCAAATTGATCTGTAAGCTTTGCAAAGCAATTTGTGTGGCTTGCACTGAATCTTGATCGTCAATCGCGATCTTACTGACAATGAGCTGTACAACAGCAATCAATAGCGTAACAATGGCGACAAACCCTACCAAACCACCTATCTTTTTCCACATAGCGGCCTCGAGATTTTGATGAGATCCTTATCAAGGATGGGTAGCGAATAGCGCCTTAAAAGGAAATGCTTGATAACGCATAGCGCACTATCGCAGGAATCGCACACTGTTCCACAACCCAAAATGATCTCATCTCGGCAGCAGAGGCTCTATCTTGATGAGCAAATCGGGGACATCACTGGTGGCGGTCTTCCAGACTTCGTCCCAATCAACGATGTCGTAGCCGTGAATGAGATGATCGCGCATGCCCGCAATCAATGACCAGGGAATCTCGGTGTGCTGAGCGCGAAACTCGCTAGAGAGACGCTTAACGGCTTCACCCATGACGATCAGTTGATAGAGCACGGCCGATTGTGTCTTGTAGTCGTCCAGAAAGACCGCTTTGTTCGTATCTTGCACAAAGTTCACTACCAGCCGGGCGGCTTCTGCGATATCGAGCAAAGTCGCTTCATCGCGCTGCATAGGTGACCTTTCGCTGGGGGAACAGCGTTTCAGCCGTGTTGAGGATTTCGCGGCGCAGCAACCAGTTGCGGCTGCGCTCCAGCGCACGGCGGCTGATCAAGTCTACTTTGCGGTGAAAAAGGGCCTGCAACTCTTGCTGCATTTGAACGTGATCGAGGAGTCCCCATTCGGCTTCGGGGGAAAAAGCAACCAGGACATCCACGTCACTGTTGGGGGTAAAATCGCTGCGCAGCGCTGAACCGAACAGGGCTAATTCGTAGATATGCCAACGTTGGCAGAACCGCGCAATTTCCGATTCAGGTACGGCGGCGATCAAGGTGTTCATATTACGCGAGGTAGTACGTCATCCGCTGCAAGTGCGTGACCGGATCGAGGTACTGCACGCGAACATCGGGCGGCACGGCGAGGTTGATGGGTGCGTAGTTGAGGATGGCACGGACGCCGCCTTTCACGCACAGGTCGGCCACCTCCTGTGCTACTTTGGCGGGCGCGGCGATCATGGCCACCTGGACGTTCTGCTCACGCACCACGTCAGGCAGCGTGGCGATGTCCAGAATCGTGAGATCGCCGATCGGTTGGCCGATTTTCGCCGGGTCGGCATCGAAGGCCAGTGCGATGCTGAAGCCGCGATCGCGGAAGCCGTTGTAGTGAATCAGCGCCTGCCCGACATCGCCCACGCCGATGAGGGCCACCGGCCATTCGCGATCGACCTTGAGGATGCGGCGCAGTTGATCGATGAGGTAGCTGATGCGATAGCCCGTGCCCTGCTTGCCGAACTCCCCGAAGTGCGACAAGTCTTTGCGAATCTGCGCCGAACTGATGCCCAGCTTCTCGCCCAGCTCGTGCGACGAGGTGATCTCCTGCCCGGCGGCCGCCATCAACGACAGCGCGCGCAGGTAGACGGGCAAACGACCGATGACGATATCAGGAATTTCAGTGGCCGCCATGTCAACATCTCCCTTGTGCAGATTGACACCAGCTTGTGAAGAACGTGGCGGTATGTTACCACGGAACAAAGTCAGGGGCAATATAAAAAACTCCCGGTCAGACCGCGCTTGACGCGCCCGCCTGCGATGGTAAGATTACGGCGCTTCGCTGCGCCCCGCCTCGTCGCCTGGCCGGGGCGCATTTGCTGTACGATGCGGTACAATCATTGATGACAAAGTTCACAGGACACCACGGACTTATGCGCATTCAATCCATGCTGGTGATGCTGATGGCCGCTCTGCTGGTGCTGCTCCTCACGGCCTGCAGCGCGCCCACGGCCACCCCACGCCCGCTCGGCCCCACGGCGACCGAGCGGCCTTTCCCGACGTTCGGTCCCACCCGCACGCGCACGCCCACGCGCACGCCGCCGGTGACTGAGACACCACCGCCGACCGAGACGCCGATCGTGGTAGACGCGCCAACGGAAACGCCGACTTTGATCGCAACCAGCCCGACGTCGGGCAGTCAGCCGATCGGGAGCGGGCAGCCCGCCGGCCGTGCACCATCAGGCAAAATCGATCGCTCGCAAGCGCCGGCGATCTTGCGAGCGGCCTTGATCAAGGCGGGCGTGACAGATCCCCAGGTTTACTGGTTCACCTTCGACGCGGGCGATCGCGAGCAGGCGCTGATGGTCCAGTACAAAAGCCCGCTGCGCTGGCAGGATGGCTATCAGGATATGCTGCGCGCCGCGAAGCAGACGCTGGGCCAGTATTACCTGCAAATCGATCCGCCGTTGTACACGGCCTTCCTTGCGGCGACGGACATGACGGGCACCAGCGATACCGTGCAGCGGCTGCGCCGTTACGCGGCAGAGAAACTGGCGCATGGCGAGATCGGCGCAGAGGATTTCCTGAACAACTATTTTGAGCCGGCGCCGGTAGTGATCACCTGCGCGGCCGACGGCCAGTGCACGGGCGTGATGGCAACGCCGTTCCCGACATTCAACTTCCCGTTCCCGTTTCCCACCCCTACGGTCGGAGTGCCTTGAGCCGTGCGGTGCAAGTCTTTGAGCGACATCACGACGCATAGTCGATAACGAGGTTACCCATGAGTCAACGTAGCAGCATGATGAAAGGTTTGATCGTCCTGATGCTGGGCGCGATCGTATTATCCGCGTGCGGCGCACAGCCGGGCGCGAGCACGGCGAGCACCGCCACCGATCGGACCGCCGCGGCCAAGCGCGGCACCATCCGCGCCTCGGTCAGCGCCAGCGGCAAGATCGCTCCGGCAGGCGAGGTGAATCTGAACTTCGGCGTGCCAGGCACCGTGCGCGATGTGCTGGTCAGCGAGGGCGATGCGGTGCAGCAGGGCGACGTCATCGCGCAGCTGGATACCGACAATTTGGAACTGGCCGTGAAGCAGGCCGAGCAGGCTCTGGCGGCGCAGAAACTGGCGTACACGCAGGCGATCTCGCCCACAGCCAGTGATGTGGCCGCCGCGCAGGCCGCGCTCGATAGCGCCGTTGCCAGCCTGCGGCAGATCTCCAGCCCCGATCAAATTGCGCTGGAAATTGCGCGCTTGCAAGCCGATTCAGCCAACGAGTCCAAGCGCCAGGTGGAATTGCAGTGGAATCAGGTTAGTGACAAGCCGGTGGGCGGCCTGCCGCGCGACCTCCTGCAATCGCAGTTGGCGCAGGCCACCATCGCGGCGCAGATTGCGGAACTGCAATACCAGAACGTGAAACGCGGCGGCACGGCGGCGCAGAAGGCCGCGGCGCAGGCGCAGATCGAACAGGCGCAAGCGCAGCTGCAGCGCCTGCTGGGCAATGACCTGACGCGCGAACTGGCGGAAGCGCAAGTCAAGCAAGCCGAGTTGAATCTGGAAGCGGCGAAGCAACGTCTGGACGATGCGCAGCTTACCGCGCCCATCGACGGCACGATCTCCGAGTTGAACGTGAAGGTCGGTGAGCAAGTGGGCGCCGGCGCGCTGCGCCCGGCAGCGGTAGTCGCCGATCTGTCGTCGTTCCACATCGACGTGGGCATCGACGAGAACAGCATCGGCGCGCTGCAAACCGAGCAGCCGGTGGTGATTACGGTGGACGCCCTGCCCGACGAGCAGCTGACGGGCCGCGTGGATTACATCGCGCCGACGGCCAGCGATAACGCGGGCGTGGTGACGTACAAGGTGATCATCGGCCTTGACCCGACCGAGCTGCCCGTGCGCGGCGGCATGAGCGCCAACGCCGACGTGATCACCGAGGTGCGCGACAACGTGCTGATTGTGCCCAACTGGACCATCCGCATCGACCGGCAGACGGGCAAGGCTTACGTGTACGTGCAGCGCGGCGACAAGATCGAAGAGATCGAGATCGTCACCGGGCTGCGCAACGCCAACGAAAGCGAAGTGGTCTCCGGCCTGAACGAAGGCGACGTGCTGGTGGTGCCGCAAAAGAGCGGCTTATTCGGCGGTAGCTAAGACTATGGATGCCAAGCCCGTTATCGAAATCGAAAACATCACCAAGGTCTACCAGATGGGCGAGACGGAAGTCCACGCCCTGCGCGGCGCGACCCTGAGCATCTATGAAGGCGAGCTGGTCTCGATCATGGGGCCAAGCGGCTCGGGCAAATCGACGCTGATGAACGTCATTGGCTGCCTCGATCAACCCACGTCGGGGCTGTACAAGCTCGACGGGGTGGACGTGCACACGCTGAAGGACAACCAGCTGGCCGAGATCCGCAATCGCAAGATCGGCTTCGTGTTCCAGCAGTTCAATCTGCTGCCGCGTACCACGGCGCTGCAGAACGTGGAACTGCCGCTGATCTATTCCGGCACGTCAGCCCGGCAGCGGCACGATCGAGCGAAGCTGGCGCTGGAGGCCGTGGGCCTGGGCGATCGGCTTCATCACCATCCCAACGAGCTGTCGGGTGGGCAGCAGCAGCGCGTGGCGATTGCGCGGGCGCTGGTCAACGATCCGGCCATCATCCTGGCCGACGAACCGACGGGCAACCTGGACTCGAAATCAGGCGCGGAGATCATGGCGATCTTTCAGCGGCTCAACCGCGAAGAGGGCATGACCATCGTCTTCGTCACGCACGATCCGCGCATCGCGCAGCACACGCGCCGCGTGATCAGCATCTACGACGGGCAAATCGTGAACGACGAAGCGGTGCAGGATCAGATCATCGAGGATCAGGAACATCCCGAGTATGCCAGGCTGGTCCGGGCAGCGACGGCGTGAGGCAGCTCGTCATGCCCGAGTGCTTCCATCGGGCATCCAGCACACAGACAGGCTAATGTTGCCGTCAGGGTTTTGGATTCCCGCTCAAAACGCGCGGGAATGACCCGGCTTGCAATGACGAATGATAAGTGATTTGAATGCTAAGACTCTCTTCTCTGACTGAAAACATCCGCATGGCGCTGCGCGCCTTGCGCGCCAACAAGCTGCGCGCGGCGCTGACGATGCTGGGCATCATTATCGGCGTGAGCGCAGTGATTACGCTGGTGTCCGTAGGGCGCGGCGTCGAGAACTTCATTGGCGCAGCTTTCGGCTCGATCGGCACCGATCTGCTCTTCGTGCTGCCCGGCTCGCCGGAGGAAACGTCCAGCGGGCCGCCGTCGCAGGTGCTGCAGGGCAACGTCGTCATCGGGCCAGCGCTGTCCATGCAGGATGTGGAAGCGCTGCAGGATGTGCGCCGCGTGCCCGATGCGGCTGTCATCGCGCCGGAAGTGCGTACCGTAGCGGCGGTGGCGTTGGGCAGCAACGTGGTGCAGCCGTTCGTCAGCGGCGTCGAGCCGGAATATGCCGAAGCGCGCAGCTGGGCCACCACCGAGGGCCGCTTCATCTCCGACGGCGATATGACCGCGCGCGCGCGTGTGGCCGTGATCGGCCAATCGATCGTGAAGGAATTGTTCGACGACGGCAGCAGCCCGCTCGATCGGATTGTCAAGATCAATCAGCAGCCGTATCGCGTCATCGGGGTGCTGGAAGGCAAAGGCGGATCGCTGGGCGGCGATCTGGACAATCAGATTTTTGTGCCGCTGACCACCGCGCACAACGAGCTGTACCCGCTGCGCAATCGCGCGGGGCAGCCGGTGGTCACGTTCATGTACGTGCTGCCGCGCGAAGGGGTCGATCGCCAAGCTGTCACCGAGCAGCTGACGGAAGTGCTGCGCGCCGAGCACAACATCTCCTATCGGGACGATGACGATTTCTCAGTGTACAGCCAGGCCGATTTCCTGGCGGCCTTCGGGGCCATCATCGGCGCGGTCACCGTGTTCCTGTCGTCGATCGCGGCCATCTCGCTGGTGGTGGGCGGCATCGGCATCATGAACATCATGCTGGTCACCGTCACCGAGCGCACGCGCGAGATCGGGTTGAGAAAGGCGATCGGGGCGAAGCGGCGCGATATTCTGGTGCAGTTCCTGATCGAAGCGATGACACTCTCCCTGCTGGGCGGTGTGCTCGGCATCCTCATCGGGTCCGGCGGCGCCATTGCCATCGGCAACCTGGTGGAGAACTTCGATCCGGTCGTGGCGCCGGGCGCGGTGCTCATGGCCGTGGGCTTTTCAGTGGCGGTCGGGCTGTTTTTCGGGTTGTATCCGGCGTGGCGCGCCTCGCGGTTGAATCCGATTGAGGCGCTGCGCTATGAGTAATCTAAGGAAACAAGTAGACAAGTAGACAAGGTACAGCCATGCACGTCTTTGATAATATACGCGGCGCGCTGCGCGCGCTGCGCTCCAACAAATTGCGATCGATCCTGACGATGCTGGGCATCATCATCGGCGTCAGCGCCGTAATCTCGCTGCTGTCCATCGGCCAGGGCGTGGAGAATTTCATCAACGGCCAGTTCAATGCGCTGGGCACGAACCTGGTGTTTGTGTTTCCCAAGCTCAGCAGCTCCCAGGGGGCGCAATTCACGGCGCAGTTCGCCAATCAGACGACGCTGACGCAGAACGACGTGCGCGCCTTGAGCGACCCGGCGCTGGTACCCGACATCGCCAACGTCTCGGCGCAGATCCGGCTGGACGCGCTGGCGCGTTACGCCGAGGCCAAACTGACCACGTCCGTGCGCGGGGTGAACCCGGCCTTCTTTCCGCAGCGCGGCCTGAACGTGCGCGAAGGGCGCGCCATCGAGGATGACGATGTGCAGAGCTCGGCGCGCGTGGCCGTCATCGGGCAGACCATTGTGGACGAGTTGTTCCCGCCGGACGTCATCCCGCTCGAGCGGACCATCCGCGTCAACGACGTGCCGTTCGTGGTGATCGGCGTGCTGGAAGAGAAAGGCGGCAACCAGTTCGCCAACGACGACAACCAGATCATCGTGCCCCTCAGCACGGCGCGCGCCCAGCTGCGCGACGTGCGGGCGCGCAACGGCCTGCCGGGCGTGTCGGCGATTTTGATGCAGAGCGCCGATTCCAACGCCAGCGACAACCTGAAGTTCGACGCGACCGGCGTGCTGCGCGAGCAGCATCACATCACCTACCGCGACGACGACGATTTCCAGCTGTTCAATCAGGCCGATCTGCTGCAATCGTTTGGGGCGATCAGCGCGGCGATCACGGTGTTCCTCTCGGCCATTGCGGGCATTTCGCTGCTGGTGGGCGGCATCGGCGTGATGAACATCATGCTGGTCACCGTCACCGAGCGCACGCGCGAGATCGGGCTGCGCAAAGCGATCGGGGCGAAGCGGCGCGATATTTTGATCCAGTTCCTGGTGGAAGCAATGACGCTCTCGCTAGTCGGCGGGGCCATCGGCATTGCCATCGGGGTGGGCGGGGCGGCGCTGGTCTCCACGCTATCGAATCAATTCCAGCCCAGCGTGTCGCCGATCACCATCGCGCTGGCAACCGGTGTCTCGGCGTTGGTGGGTTTGTTCGCGGGGTTGTATCCCGCGCTGCGCGCCGCGCGCATGAATCCGATTGAAGCGCTAAGACACGAGTAATGAGTAACGAATAAACCGCCCGAGGGCCAGATGACCTCGGGCGGCGGGTATTGCGCCAACAACTATTTTCGTGATTTTCCGGTCAGAGATGCGATCACGATTTTATAGACGCGGGCCTTGTCGCCATCGCCCTTGATGTAACGCTCGCCCTTCTCCATAAAATCAGGCGAATACTTCTTGAGGATCTCGACCAGTCCCGCGTGCTTCTCTGCGCCGGTTACCTCATGCGCCATGCCAAACACAATGACGCTCTCGTAGTTGGTGGCAAACTTGTCAGGCAGCACCCGTGTCTTGCCCACCACGCAAAACGACACCCGATTGTTGCTGTTCAGGTTATCCAGCTTGTGGCCTTCGAGCGCGCAGTGAAAATAGATCGCTTCACCCGTGTAGGTATAGCTCACGGGAACGCCGTAAGGCTGCCCATCGGCGGACACCGTTGAAAGTATTCCGTATTCGCCGGCCTGCAAGATGTGGTGCGCTTCACTATCGGGAATGGCGCGATCAGATCGACGCATCGTTCTTGTCATGATTCTATCTCCCCTCTTGATTCGCGCCGATTCGCGTTCATTCGCGGTCACTGAAACTGCCTGTTTTTCACGGCGCGCGGATCTCAAAATCCGTAAACTCCACCTGAGTCGTAGCGGCGCTTTGCAGCGCATCCACACCCAATCCAATTTGCCCCGGCTCGATCTCGGCCGACAGCGTGCCCACCTGCTGACCGTTGATGAAGAACACAAAGTCCGATCCGCGCCCGATCACCTCCAACCGATTAGGCTTGCCGGGCCGCGTGTCGATCCATTCGCTGCTGACCAGCTGCCGCTGGTAGATGCCGGTGTGATGCACCTCCAATGCCTGCCACATCCCCGCCGGGGTAACACCAAAGAAGCCGTAATCATCTTTCACGTGGCGAAAGGTCAAACCGTAGGCCACTAGATCCAACGTGGAGTCCGACTGAAACGTCACATCCACCGCGGCGACGAAGTCCGTCAGGACGGGCGTATTGGTCGGTACGAGGTTGAAATACGAATTGCCGTTATCGACCTTCACCACCCACTGATAGCGTCCGTTCTCCAGCGTGGACGTCACCGCCAGCGAACGATCCTGCTTGACCCCCAGCGGCCAGCCCCATTCATTGTCGCCAAAATCATCGCTGACGAGTAAAGGCCAGTCGGCCTGCTCCGTCACGATCGCTTGCACGGTGGCCCGGGCGGCGGCTGTTGCCGTGGCCGCGGCGCGAGCCTCAGCCGTCTGCGTCGCTTGCCCGGCAGCCTGCGTGGCTTCTTCAACCAACTGCGCCTGCCGCGTCACCGTGGCCTGGGCTTGACGCGTGCTGCGTGCGATCGCGCCCGTCGTTGGATTGTCATCTGGTGAAAAAGCGGGCGCCGCGGCGGATGTCACAATCGCCGGGGCGCAGCCCGCGGCAAAAGTCAACAGTGCCAGCAATAGCCCACGCCGAAGGGTTGAGAAGTTCATGTCACGTCACCTCAGGTCGTTCAAGCGGATATTGTTCATACAGCCGATCGACAATGGCGCGGCGAATACGTGAAACTCCCTCATGAATGTCTGCATATGAGGTGTAGATCGGCGCGATGCCCAGCCGGATGTTGTCCGGCGCGCGAAAGTCGGGAATGACCTTGAGGTCTTCAATCAAGGCCCGATCGATCCGCAGCGCTTCGGCGTGCCCGAGCGAGACATGCGATCCGCGCTGGCGATGATCACGCGGCGAGTTCAGCGTGACACCCAACGGCTGCAGGAGTTCTTCCCATAACCCGATCAGATATTCCGTCTGTGCGATCGATTTCGCCCGCAAGCGATCGATCCCCGCCTCCAGCAGCAGATCGACCGCCGCTTCGACGGCGTACAGCGAGAGGATGCTAGGTGTGCCCACCTGCCAGCGCGCGATCCCCTTAGCCGGTTGATACTGCAAACCGAAATCAAATTGGCCTCGTTGGCTGAACCAGCCCCAGATGGGATTGAGCAATTCGTCCTGTAAGTCTTTGCGTACGAAGAGAAACGCCGGAGCGCCCGGTCCGCCGTTGAGGTACTTGTACGTGCAGCCCACGGCCAGATCAACATCGCACTTATTCAACTCAAGCGGCAGCGCGCCAACCGAGTGGCTCAAGTCCCACAACATCAACGCCCCGGCTTGATGTGCGGCCTCGGTGATGGCCGCCATATCGTAGACGTAGCCGCTCTTGAAAGCGGTGTGCGTCAGCGTGACAAGGGCAGTATCGTCGTCGATCGCCGCGCGCACCTGCTCGGTGGGGATCGTCAGCCCATCTTCGGAGTGAAGAATGTGCAAGCGATGACGCTGCCCCAACAGATCGATCGCGCCCTGCTGGATGTAAACATCGCTGGGGAAATTCATGTCGTCGGTGATGATCTTCGATCGGGTGGGCCGGGCGCGCAGCGCCGCCACGACCAGCTTGAAGAAGTTCACCGAAGTCGAATCGGCGGCAATGACCTCATCGGCCTGCGCGCCGATCAACTGCGCGATCTTTGCACCCACGCGCTGCGGCAATGTAAACCAGCCCTCATTCCAGCCGCGAATCAACCGCGATCCCCATTCGTGTTCCACGACTTCACGCATCCGCGCGATGGTGCGCCTCGGCAGGCGTCCCAGCGAATTCCCGTCGAGATAGATCAGATCGGCATCATCGATCACGAACTCGTTGCGAAAGTGCGCCAGTTCGTCGGCGCGATCGAGTTCCAGTGCATAGTCACGATCGGTGCGAATGGTCATCGGAGGACCTCAGGCGCACCCCCGGAAATTTGGGAAGAGTGAGGGGCTTGCCAGAAGCATTATAATAGAAAGTAGCCAACGCCCGGCAGGCCGAGCCAACCTGCCAACCCCGACTACGGGCGTTCTCCGTTTCAACCAACAACATCATACCAAGGGAGGAAGTGCGATGTTACCTCGTAGTATTCGCTCGTTTGTAAGCGCTGCTTTGTTGTCGCTTGCTTCACTACTGTTGACCGGCTGTTTTCTGCGTGGCCTGTTTGGCAATACCATTATCGCCGAAGACCTTGGCGAAGAAATTACGGAGATCGTCAACGCCATCATCGGCGATTCGACCGTGGCGGTGTGCAGTTCGCCGAATGCGCCACGTTACGATTGCACCTACATCGTCAACGGTGAGGAGCTTTCCTCCACCGTCTACCTTGTGTCGGAGTATGGCCTGGCGGGAGTGCTGATCGATCCGGTGATCCTTCAGGTGCCCGCTAATGCGATCAGCATCACGGCGATCTTCACGCCGACGGCGGGCAGCGCCCAGCCGGGTATCACCGCGATCCGGCAGACTTTTGAGATGGAGCCGTTCAAACCCATCACGGCTGAGGTCGGCACCAAGTTCCTCATCATGGAATTCCCGCCCAGCATCGTCTCGACCATCACGGCCACCGATCCGATCAGCGGCCCGCATTTCGATTTCGCGTTGAGCTTTGCCCAGCGTCAACCGATCTCGCAGACGGTCGAACCGGTGAGCGTGAAGGCGATGTTGACGGCCAAGGTCACATCGCGCGGACATGTTTACTATGCCCCGCTGTTTCCGTGTGTGACCAGCTTTGCCGACATTCCCAGCATGACCCTGCCTCTCACCGAGACCTTCGGCAATGTGCAGACGGACATCGGCGACCTGATCCGGTCGGGCAGCGTACTGCCGTGCAATAACAAAATTTACAACTACGTCAACACCCCGCCACCCCCACAGCACCTCGTCTATCTGCCGTTGGTGAGGAAGTGAATCGGTTCGGTAGTGCGATAGTGCGATAGTCCGACCCGTAAAACCTCGGTGCATCGTGTGACTCCTGAATACAGATTCCGCTGGAAGCACACAGGGCTGTGCTTCCAGCGAGGGCCTCGAAATGCTCTCGCGGTGGGTTGCAGTGAATGATAACGCGCTCGAGCGAGCCTCCACTTGCCCACCAAGGTTGTAGAATTAAGGCATGATACGCTCAAGGAGCCTCCCTCATGCCTGATGCACAGATTCACGTCAACCACCTCGTCAAGACGTACCAGGTTCCCGTGCGCGAGGCTGGGCTGCGCGCCGCCGTGCGGAGTTTCGCGCGTCGCCAATACGACACCGTCGAAGCCGTGCGCGACATCAACTTCACTATTGAGCCGGGTGAAATCGTCGGGTTCATCGGTCCCAACGGCGCGGGCAAGACGACTACGCTGAAGATGCTGGCGGGGCTGCTGCATCCCACTTCGGGCGAGGTGCGCGTAGCCGGATTCACGCCGTGGGAACGCCGCGCTGATTTTCTGTGCACGATCAGCATGGTGCTGGGCAACAAGAGCCAGTTGATCTGGGACATTCCCGCGCTGGACACGTATCGCGTGCTGGGCGAGATTTATCACTTGACCCCGGCGCAGTATCAACAACAACTCGATGAGCTGGTTGAGCTGCTGGACATGCGCGAACTGCTGACCAAGCCGGTACGCAATCTTTCGTTAGGCGAACGGATGAAGTGCGAACTCGTCGCGGGGCTGCTGCACCGCCCGCAGGTGATCTTCCTCGACGAGCCGACGCTGGGATTGGACATCTCGATGCAGAGCCGCCTGCGCCGCTTCGTGCTCGACTACAACCGGCGGCACGG
>CAYNML010000091.1:0-17455 GCA_964398185.1 uncultured Anaerolineae bacterium
CATGATCCCTACGCACGTGGGGATGAACCGCGGCCATTGACGCCGGACGCTTAACAGGAGGCATGATCCCTACGCACGTGGGGATGAACCGAACACAAACCGCGGCCTGTCACCTTTGCCGTTCATGATCCCTACGCACGTGGGGATGAACCGGCGCGAAGGTGGCCGGCGTGGAAACCTACGTGCATGATCCCTACGCACGTGGGGATGAACCGCCGCAGATCAAGATTTGGGAAGTGCTTAACGAATGATCCCTACGCACGTGGGGATGAACCGTGCTTAACGAAGAAGATGCGCCTTCGACTTATATGATCCCTACGCACGTGGGGATGAACCGCGGAGAGGCCAGCATGTTTGAGAGACAACAGCATGATCCCTACGCACGTGGGGATGAACCGGATGGCGGCGGCCAATTATCGCTCGATCATCATTTTGATTTCAACCACCTGCCGATTGCTGATCGGTAAGTTAAACGCCGAACTGAATCCTCGCGCTGCACCTCCACGCCGATCGGCCACGACCCAGCGAAACGGCCCGCGCCCAAGATCGGCGGCGCAGCAGGCGGACGCCGCTCACAAGCATAAGCAGATCACAATTCTTCAGAATCATCGCACTGTCCGATACCGGCGACGGTAGGAGTCAGTCGTCGTAGCCCAGACCGGTCCTTGTATGCCCAGCATGACCCACATCTGATTGACGCTCGTCACTCATCCACTACCGGCGCAGTGCTCTGATTCTTGATGACGATCTGAACGTTATTGCATCGGCTGTGCGAGGCTGCACGATCACATCGAGTGCGGCGATCGAGTTGCGGCTGATGAACGGCAGATACACCTGTGTCAGATTCGTCAGGTTGAAGGCCACATTCGCCGCGCCGAGGGTACTGGCGATCACGCTGTAGGGGCCAACTGTGTCGTTGGCCGTGACCGTCGACGAGACCGTGCCATTGGCGATCGTCAACGTGATTGGCGTCGTCGTCAGGCTCGCGCCAGACAGGGGCGCGGTGAGGATCACTTGTCCGCCGTTCACCGGCTCACCGGCAGTGCTCGTCACACTGATCGCCAGTGGAAGGGAGAACGTGGTCTGGATGAGGGTGGATTGATGATCGCCGCCGTTGGTCGTGGCCGAATTGCCGCGGATGAGGCTATCGTTGACCGTCAGCGCGCCGTAGTTGTAGATGCCGCCGCCATAATCGGCCGTCCCGCTGATGATGCTCAACCGGCTCATCGTTACCACCGCCCCGAACTGGACGTAGAACACCCCGACCGAATTGTTGCCGCTCACGGTGATGTTGTGGCCTGAGCCGTCTATGGTCACGTTGCCGCTGAGCTGGGGCAGAGCCGAGGCCAGCGTGATGGGGTAATCGCCGGCAAAGGTGATGGTATCGGCCCCGGCCCGGCTGTCCGCCGTGTTGATGGCCTCGCGCAAGGTGCAGTCCTGGTTGCCGATGCCTTGACCCAGAACATCGCAAAAGCCGTCGTCCGTATCGGCAGTGGTATTGACGGTGAACGTCGGTCCCGGTTGGGCTTGCGACTCGAACGCGCCAATATCGCAGCCCGCGCCCTGCGGACGAGACACGCCGCGTTGATCGGTGGCGAGACAGGCGGCGTTGTCACCGGCGTCAATCGCCGGGCTGCCAGGCAGGAGGGCGAAGGTTTGGGTCGAGCCGCCATAGCTGCCCAGAGGTCTGAGCAAGGGATCGCCGGACAAGGCCGGGCTACAACTGCCATCTTCGATCAGGTTGTTGACGTTAGCCGCAATCACGCCATTATTGTTGTAGCAATCACCCCCGGCTAAACTGTTGGCGATCAGGCTGTTATGCAGGGATAGTGCGCTGAGGTGGTTGTTCAGGCCGCCGCCGAAGCTGGAGGCCGAATTGCCGCTGAAGGTGCTGTGGGTGACCGTCAGTGTGTCGCCGCTGTTGGCAAGCCCACCGCCGTCGATGGCCGAATTGCCGCCGAAGGTGCTATTGCCGATCGTCAGCGTCTCACCAGCGCTATAGAGGCCGCCGCCGCTGCCGGTGGTGGCCGAATTACTGTTGAAGGTGCTGTGGCCGATCATCAGCGTGGTGTCGTTGCTCGCGTTACCCACATTGAAGATACCGCCGCCATCGACGGCGGCGGAATTGCCGCTGAAGGTACTGTGGCTGATCGCCTGTGTGCCGATCAGGTTGTAGATACCGCCGCCGTCGGTAGTCGACGAATTGCCGCTGAAGATACTCGCGGTGATCGTCAGCGCGCCGTACGTGCTGTACAGGCCGCCGCCTCGGGCGGCCGAATTGCCGCTTAAACTGCTGAGGCTGATCGATACGGTGCAAAGGTCGAGCAGGCTGCCCCAGCACATGATGCCGCCGCCGTTGCCGCTGGCCGCCGAGTTGCCGTTGAAGGCGCTCGTGTTGACCATCAGCGTGCCGAAGTTGTTGACGATGCCGCCGCCGCCGCTGCTGCTGTCAGTGGCCGAATTGGTGTTGAAGGTGCTACCGTTGACCGTCAGCGTGCTGTCCGTGTCCATGTAGATACCGCCGCCGCCAGCGGCCGAATTACCGCTGAAGGTGGTCTGGCTGACAGTCGCGGTGCCGCCCAGGATGGCAAGGCCGCCGCCGCCGTTGGCGGCCGCCGAATTGCCGCTGAAGGTGCTGTGACTGACCGTCAGCGCGCCGCCAAAGTTGAAGATGCCGCCGCCAAGCCCGGTCGAATGATTGCCGCTGATCGTGCTATGGCTGATCGCCAACGTCCCGGCGTTGTTGAGAATCCCGCCGCCGAAGTCGGTCGCCCCGTTGATAATGCTCAACTGGTTCAGCGTCACCACCGCCGCAGGCTGAATGCTGAACACCTGCGCCGTGTTGTTACCGCTGATCGTGACGCTGTGACCTGAACCGTCGATCGTCAGGGTGCCGGTGATAGGGGGCAAGGCCGAGGTCAGGGTGATGGTGTAGTAGCCGGCGAAGGTTATCGTATCCGCGCCCAGGCCGGCTGCGCAATCAAATGAACCCGATCGCATGTCGTCGTTGGCATTCGTGATGGCCTCGCGCAAGGTGCAGATGCCGTCGTTGGCGACCGTGTCGGCATTGCCCGTCACCACGAGGCTTTCAGCCGACGCTGCCCTCACCTCCACCGGGCTGAAGGGCGAGGCCAGCACGGCTGCAATGATGAAGGCTGTCAGAAGCGTGTTGGATAATTTGGACTGCGGTTTCATGATGTATTTCTCCTCAACTGGAAGATGTTCAAATAATCAACTGCGATGAGTCACGATTATGCCGGTAACTCGCGCGCGAACAATCCTACTAATCAGTAGGGGCCTCACCCCCAGCCCCCTCCTGAGAATCGGTTTTCATTCTCAGGAGGGGGCGGGGGGAGGCTCACCCAGGTCGCCCTGAGCCAGAGATTAAGAAGGGCGGCGCGGCTGTTGACGCCAAACTTGCGAAACACGGACACAACGTGCTGCTGGACACTGTTGGCGGTCAGCCCCAGACTGCGACCAATGTCCTGCTTCGAGGCGCGCGCGAGCAGCAGTTGCAGCACCTGCCGCTCGGCCGGAGTGAGGGGCTGGCTGGCGATCAACAGCCCATGGCTCAACATCAACTTCCGATGGAACCACTTGAGGCCCCGCAGCGCGTAGGCCAGCGTGTCGCGTTCCTCGGTGGTGAAGCCGGGCCTGCCCCTTTCGCGGAACACACCAAACCACGATTCGGCGTCTTCATTGATCGGAAACGCCACATAGATGGCATCATCCACTCTGATGCCATGCTGAAGGTTCTTCATCTGCTCCAGGAGACTGTCGTTCAATGGACGTGTCGGATGCAAATAGCGGAACACGGGTGTCCGCCAGCCCTGCATCGGATCATCAGGAGAGGCATTGCTCAGCCGCACACTACCGATCCAGACAGCGTTCTGGGCATCGACCAGTTCGCACAGGCCCGTCATCAGGTGATCGGCAACGGCGCCGAAGCGTGCGGCATCCATATCCGCCAGTTCATCCCATAGCAGGATGATACGTTCCTGTAGTTCTGAATTCATGCCAGAGAATCCTCGCCAGATCGGCGTCACATAGATCGTTAGCCCAAGTGCACAGCCAATTCAGACGAGGCGATCAACCTTGCCCGTGGTGCAACGCGTACAGCGCCGCCGCCGTGCGATTCTGCACGCCGATCTCCTGGAAGATCAGTCTCAGCCGATTCACCATCATTCCCGCCAATAGATGGAGTTGTTTCGCAATCGCCGCGTTATCCTTGCCCTGCGTGGTTAACCGGGGAACGCTGATTTCCTGCACGCCTAATTCAGCAGGGGCAGAAGCCGAAGTCGGATTGACGTACACATCCACCCAGAACTCGTCCGCCACCGGCGCAGCGCCCTGATTCTTGATGACGATTTGAAGGTTGTTCGCATCGGCCGGGAGGGACAGCACGATCACTGCAGATGCACTGACCGCGTTGCGACTGATGAGCGGGAGATACACCTTAGCGTTGGTGACAACCTGATCGATTTGATTCGAGGTGCTGCCGCTGTAATTCGTATCGCCGCTGTACGTCGCCGTGATCGGATGGGCACCGATCGTCAACGCCGAAGTGCTCAGACTGGCCTGGCCGCTGGACAACATGACCGCTGACCCCAACGCTGAACCATCAGCGTAGAACTGCACGCTGCCCGAAGGTGTACCGACCGTCGAAGTGACAGTCGCCGTCAACGCGACCGCTTGACCGACGACCGAGGGATTCAAGGCGGAAGCGATCGCGATCGTCGTGTCCGCTGGATTCACCACTTGATCGACTTGATTCGAAATGCCGCCACTATGATTCGCATCGCCGCTGTAGGTCGCCGTGATCGGATGGGTGCCAACCGTCAAGACAGAAGTGCTCAGGCTGGCCTGGCCGTTGGACAACGTGATCGGCGAACCCAGCGTCGCACCATCGGCGGAGAACTGCACGCTGCCCGAAGGCGTGCCCACCGTCGAGGTCACGGTCGCCGTCAACGTGATCACTTGACCGACGACCGAGGGATTCAACGCTGACACGATCGTCGTCGTCGTGTCCGCTGGATTCACCACTTGATCGACTTGATTCGAAATGCCACCATTATGATTCGCATCGCCGCTGTAGGTCGCCGTGATCGGATGTGTACCCACCGCCAGCGCCGAGGTGCTCAGACTGGTCTGACCGTTGGACAACGTGACCGCTGAACCTAACGTCGCGCCATCGGCGTAGAACTGCACGCTGCCCGAAGGTGTATCACCCGTCGATGTGACAGTGGCCGTCAACGTGACCGCTTGACCGACGACCGAGGGATTCAACGCTGACACGATCGTCGTCGTCGAGTCTGCTGGATTCACCACGTGATCGATGGTGTTTGAAGTGCTGCCATTGTGATCGGCATCGCCGCTATAGGTTGCTGTGATCGGGTGCGTGCCAACTGCCAGCGCCGAGGTGCTCAAGCTGGTCTGACCGTTGGACAACGTGACCGCTGAACCGAACGTCGCACCATCGGCGTAGAACTGCACGGTCCCCGAGGGCGTGCCCACCGTCGAGGTCACAATCGCCGTCAAGGTAACGGGCTGACCAAAGGTTGTGGGATTCAGCAACGACGCGATTGCTATTGTCGAGTTGGCTTTGGTGACCACTTGATCCAGCGGATTCGAAGTGCTGCCAGCGTGATTGGCATCGCCGTTGTACGTCGCCGTGATCGGATGGGTACCACCCCCCAACGTCGAGGTGTTCAGGCTGGCCTGGCCGTTGGACAACGTGGCCGCTGAGCCTAACGCTGCGCCATCGGCGTAGAACTGCACAGTCCCCGATGGTGTACCAATTGTCGACGTCACGGTCGCCGTCAACGTTACAGCCTGCCCGTAAACAGAGGGGTTCGGCGTCGAGGCGACGCTCGTCGTCGTGCCGGCTGGATCGTTCGTCAGGTTGAAAACCACATTCGCCGCGCCGGACGCACTGGCGACAACAGCGTATGAGCCGGCTGTGCCGTTGGCCGTGACCGTTGACGAGACCGCGCCAGTGGTAATCGTCAACGTGATCGGCGTCGTCGTGAGGCTTGCGCCGGACGCGGGCGCGGTGAGGATGACTCGCCCACCGTTTACCGGTTCGCCCGCAGTGCTTGTCACGCCGATCGCCAGTGGATGGGGGAAGGCGGTCTGAAAGAGTGTGGACTGATTATCGCCGCCGGTTTTCGTCAGCGTAAACCCACGTGACTCAAACGCGCCGATGTCGCACGCGCTGCCCTGCGGCCGCACCACACTGCGCTGATCTTCGTCGGGATTGAGGAAGGGGGTGCAGTCGCCCGCTGCATCAATCGCCTTGCTGCCGGGCAGGAGGGCAAAGGTTTGGCTCGAGCCGCCATAGCTGCCCAGGGGGTCGAGTAACGGATCGCCCGACAAGGCCGGGCTGCAAGTGCCGTCTTCGATCAGGTTGTTGACGTTGGTGGCAAGTGAGCCGCTGTTGTAACACTCCCCGCCGCTCGTGCTGTTGGCAAGCAGGCTGTTGCGCAGATGCAACGTGTTGTTGTTGTAGAGGCCGCCGCCGTTAATGGAGGCCGTATTGCCGCTCAGGGTGCTGTGGATGAACGTCACCGTGCCGGCATTGTAGAGAACGCCGCCCGAGTTGCCGGCCGCATTGCCGCTGAAGGTGCTATTGTTGATCGTCACCGTGCCAGCTGCGTTGTTGTTGAGGCCGCCGCCCTCGAAGGCCGTATTACTGTTGAAGGTGCTGTTGCTGATCGTCAACGGGCCAGCGTTGTGGATGCCTCCGCCGCCGTTGGAGGCTTGGTTGCCGCTAAAGACGCTGTCGCTGATCGCCAGCGTGCCGAAGTTGTAGAGGCCGCCGAAGTTGACGTCCACCCCGTTGATGATGCTCAACCGGCGCATCGTCACTACTCCCGTCGGCTGGACGACAAAGACCCCCACCGAATAATTGCCACTCACGGTGACCGTGTGGCCTGAGCCATCGATAGTCAGGGTGCTGGCGAGATTAGTCAGAGTCGAGGCCAGGACGATGGTGTAATCGCCGGCAAACGTGATGGTATCGGCCCCGGCGTGGTTATTGGCCGCGTTGATGGCTTCACGCAAGGTGCAGTCGCCCGGCCCAAACACGTCACACGAACCATCGTCCGAATCGTCGGCGACGTTGACCACAAAGTTCGGCCCTGGCTGTTCTCTTAATTCATACGCGCCGATGTCGCAGGCCGCGCCTTGTGGACGCGCCACGCCGCGCTGATCTTCGTCGGGGTTGAGGTAAGAGGTGCAGTCGCCCGCTGCATCAATCGCCGGGCTGCCGGATAAGAGCGCAAAGGTTTGAGTGGAACCACCATTGTCACCTAATGAACCGAGTACAGGATCGCCCGATACAGCCGGGCTGCAACTGCCGTCTTCAATCAGGTTGTTGACGTTGGTGGCAAGCGTACCGCTGTTTGCACAATCTCCAATAGGTAAAGTCGAGACTCTATTGTTTGCCAGCAGGCTGTTGCGCAGATGCAGCGTGCGCAGAACGTCGTTGTAGATGCCGCCGCCGGTCGTGTGGGCATAATTGCCGCTGATGGTGCTGTGGATGACCGTGGTCGTGCCTTCGTTATGAATGCCGCCGCCAGCCAGACTGGCTGAATTGTCGCTGAAGGTGCTGTTGATGACCGTCGCCGAGTCGAGGTTATTGTAGATGCCGGCGCCTTTGTAGGCATTATTACCGCTGAAGGTGCTGTTGGTGACCGTCGCCTGACCCCAGCTGTAGATGCCCCCGCCGCCGTCGGTGAAGGCGACGCCGGTGGCTGAATTGCCACTGAAGGTGCTGCTGTCCACCGTCAGGTTATTGTAATTGGCAATGCCCCCGCCGCTCCCGGCGGCCGAATTGCCGTCAAAGGTGCTGTTGACCACTGTCAGGGTACCGTCATTGACAATGCCGCCGCCGCTGCCCGTCGTGGTCGAATTACCATCGAAGGTGCTGTTGCTGATCGACACGGTGCTGCCGGTCCGGTTGTAGAGGCCGCCGCCGAAAATGGCTGAATTTGTGCTGAAGGTGCTGTTGCTGACCGTCAGGGTACCGGCGTTGAGGATGCCGCCGCCATAGCCGATGCCGCCGCCGCTGCCGGTGGCCCGATTGCCGCTGAAGGTGCTGTTGATCACCGTCAATGTGCCGGCGTTGTAGATGCCGCCGCCCTCGCCGCCATAGAGGTTGTTGACATGCCCGTTGATGATGCTCAAGTTGGTGATCGTGACCACCGCTCCGGACTGGATGTTGAACACCTGCCAGATGTTGTTCCCGCTCACGGTGACGCTGTGGCCTGAACCGTCGATGGTCAAGTTATAGTAGAGATCGGGCAGAGGGATGGTGGCTGGAATGATGGTGTAATCGCCGGCAAAGGTGATGGTGTCTGCGCCTGAGCCGGGGGCACAATCGGTTGAACCCGATTGGTTGTCGCTATGGGCATTAAGGATGGCCTCGCGCAGGGTGCATAGGCCATCGGTACCAGCGCTGTCGCTGGCGGTGTTCACAACGATGCTGGCCGCCCGGGCCACGGGGACGCGCTGCCCGGCCAGCAAGGCCAGCACCAGCAGCGTCGCCAGAGCCAGCCTGATCGTCAAACGTTGAGGATGAATGGGTTGAGTCATGATCGATCTCCTTCAAAGATGGAATAAGACAGGCTGCTGCCACCTGCCCGGCGTCGGCGCAGACGTGGTCGGCGCAGCATGAACTTTCAACCGATGCTACGATTATGCCAGTGGATTAACGGGGAAACAATCCTACTAATCAGTAGGGCCTCACCCCCAGCCCCTCTCCTGAGAATTGCTTCGCGGAGCGATTCTCAGGAGAGGGGAGCAGCCACTCCCCCTCTCTCGAAATCGTCTTCATGATTTCGGGAGAGGGGGCCGGGGGGTGAGGTTCGCTCAGGTTGCCCCGAGCCAGAGACTCATGAGGGCGGCGCGGCTGTTGACGCCGAACTTGCGAAAAACGGAGACGACATACTGGTGGACGCTGTTGGCGGTCAGCCCGAGGTTGTGGCTGATTTCTTTCTCGGAGGCGCGGGAGAGCAGGAGTTGTAACACCCGCCGCTCGGCGGGTGTGAGCGGCTTGCTGGCAATCAACAGTCCGTGACTCAACATCAACTGGCGATGGAACCACTTGATGCCCCGCAGCGCGTAAGCCAGCGTGTCGCGCTCGTCGGCGGTGAAGGCGGGTTTGCCAACTTCACGAAAAACGCCAAACCACGATTCGGCGTCCTCATTGACCGGAAAAGCCACAAAGACGGCGTCAGAACGCCCCATGCCGAGGTAATAGTGCTGGTAGAAATCAGAACTGAACCATTCGTCTGGCACCAGGTCGCGCAAGCGGTTGGCACGAAACCGACCGGCGCCTGCGACGTTGGCAATGGTGGTTGCGTCCGCCACACCGCGATGAAGGTCCTTGGCCTGCTCCCGGGCAATGCCCTCCAATGACCGCGTTGGATACAGATAGCGGACAACGGGAGCCCGCCAACCCTTCACCGGATCATCGGGAAAGTCACCGCCAAGATGTACGCTGCCGACCCAGACCGCGTTCTGCGCCTCCACCAGCTCGCACAGGCCGATCATCACGTGATCGGCCACGGCGTCGGAGCGTGTGGCGTCCATATCCGCCAGTTCATCCCACAGCGTGTGGATGCGTTCCTGTAGTTCTGGATTCATGCCAGAGGGCCTACTTCGGAGATCTACTTCAGCCCGATTATACAGCCAATTCAGGCGGGGCGATTCGGCATTTTTGTGGCGGTCTTTACCGCAACTCGTGACGCGCGCCAGACGGCGGGGCTCCGCGGAACGACGGGACACCGTTCAAGTGTCGGGATGCGCGCACCCACGGCAAGCCGTGATGCCATCCAACTGCGGCAGTTTGACGTCAAGCCAGATGATATCCGGTCCGATCCTCTGTCCGGCCTCGACGGCCTCCAATCCGTTCGTCATTTCTTCGACGAGATGCTCATCCTCTTCGAAGAGCGTCCGAAGAGCCGAGCGATGGTCAGGATTACCATTTGCAAGATGTACCATTCCCGATCTAAACATTTGTCGCAGAACTGTCTCCGCTAACCGTGGAAGCCAGCCATTTATCACGGCGTATTTGTTGACTTGAAATCCGTCACTCTTCGCATGACACTGCTGCTGTTTTCAAATATACTGGCTGCGGCCTTCGAAGATGCCATCAAACCATTCAAGGCGTGGGTCGCGTTACAGGAGACGAAGAAGATCATGCCACATACACTCGACGATCTAAGGCTGGGCGCGTTGGTGCTGGTGCGTGACAAGATGCTGGCCCAGCAAGCCGCGGGACGCAAAGTGTATCGGTTGGAAGTCGGCGACACCAACTTCGACGTGCCCGCCCACATTCAGCAGGCGATCACCAACGCACTGCGCCAGGGCCAGACGCACTATCCGCCCTCGACCGGCCTGCCGCAGCTGCGCGAAGCGATGCTGCACAAAGTGCAGACGGAGAACGGACTGCCGATCAAGGACGCTGAGCACATCCTAATCACCAGCGGCGGGATGCACGGCCTGTACATGACGTTTGCCGCGCTCTTGGAGCCGGGCGATGAAGTGATATTGCCCGATCCGATGTGGACCGAGACCGCCGAATTGATCAAACGCTCCGGCGGTGTACCGGTGCCGATCAGGCTGCGCGCCGAGAAAGGTTTCCTGTACGATCCAGCGGACATCGATGCGGCCATCACGCCGCAGACCAGGGCGATCTACATTAACTCACCTCACAACCCGACCGGCGCGGTGTATCCCGAGGAGACGCAGCGGCAGATTGCGGCCAGCGCCGTGCAGCACAACTTGTGGGTGGTCAGCGATGAAGCCTACGAGCACGTGATCTTCGATCGACAGAAGCACTTCAGCATCGGCTCGATTCCCGAAATTGCCGATTGCACGATCACGGCTTACACGTTCTCGAAGACCTATGCCATGACGGGCTTGCGGCTCGGCTATCTGGTGACCAACGACGACCTGATCGTCGATCGCTGCCGCAAACTGCTGCGCTTGACGACGAACGGGGTATCGTCGATCACGCAGTGGGGCGGCGTGGCGGCCATGACCGGTTCGCAAGATGTCGTGAAAGAAATGGCACAGGAACTGGAAGCTCGCCGCAATATTTTCTTTGAAGGCATTCAGACCATCAATGCCTTTGAATCATTCAAGCCAGGCGGCGCGTTCTACGTGTGGTCGAAGATTTCGCCAGAGTGGCCGGGCTATCAGGGCCAGCGCGACTCGTGGGCGATGACGAACTACCTGATCGATCAAGCGGGAGTCGGCACGTCGCCGGGGATCGCGTTCGGCCCGGAAGGGGAAAACTACGTGCGTTTCGCGTTCACGCCGGATCGGCGGACGCTGACGGACGCGATCGAAGTCATGCAGAATTTGTTCAAGTCAGGGCTCTCCCCCCTTCACTTGAAACGCTGATCGATGTTAGCGGGGAGAACGCACGTGCATTTCAATGCGGCGAAAGGATTCGACGAAGCGGGTCTCGAAGAACGCTGGAAGATGGGGATCGTCGACAGGGATGTTTTCGGCGTGAGTATCCAGATAAGGATAGCGTTGATAGAGATGTGCCAGTAGCGCGCGGCCCATGGCGGCAGCATCGCCCTGCACGGTCTGCGCGACGAAGTGCGACAAGATAAATTTCTGCCGCTCAAAAACCAGCCAACCGGTGGAGCCGTCAGGCAAGCTGAGTGATAACCCCAGCGTGTTTTCGATATTGGCAAAAGAACGAGTGTCATTTGTCCAGGCCGGTGAAGCGGAACGCGCAGCGAGCAGGGCTAATGATCTGGCGCGATCGAGCCAATCAACCTCGGCCGCCGGAACCTCGACGGGTGGACCGGGCGGGCGGCGCAGAATGAGCAGTTCGCGGGTCTCGCTAAAGCCCAGCTTCAGAAAAAGTGTATGCGCCGGAGTGTTGTGCTTGATAACTTCCAGCGCAGTGCCCTCGATCTGCAGCTGATCGGTCGCGTCCAACAGGGCGCGCATCAGGGCCTCGCCGGTGCCGCGCCGGCGCTTGACCGGCAACACCCCCAGGCGCGTGATCCACGTTTTACCGGGTCGCACCCCCAGCATCGCCAGCCCCAAAATCTGATCGCCGTCAACGGCGACTTGTGAGCAATCGAGATCGACATCGTAGATGTGAATATACTCGGCCAGGCGCGCCGCATTCATCGGCATCGGCACCAGATAGTCCACGCGAGTCTGGTTATAGGCGGCGACCAACTGCTCGATGCTGAACGAGCTGGCCGGGACCAGCTGTATGGCGGGATCGATCTCTTCCGCGATCGGCAGCGGCGCCATCGGCAAGAGTGAATTAGCGGTGGAGGTAGGAGGCGATTCGATTGGCAAAGTCGGCGGTCCGGATGGGTTTGCTGATGTAGCCGTCACAACCGTATACTTCTACCATGCTGCGAGCGGTTTCCTCGGGCCACGCGGTGCACGCGATGATGGGTGTCTCAGCAAAGGCGGCCATATGCTTCAGATGACCAATCAGCGTCTGTCCATCG
The DNA here is from genome assembly GCA_964398185.1 of uncultured Anaerolineae bacterium. Classification (GTDB taxonomy): domain Bacteria; phylum Chloroflexota; class Anaerolineae; order Fen-1058; family Fen-1058; genus Fen-1058. Next base: position 12,498 of record CAYNML010000091.1, read on the forward strand.
ACATCCGGCAGCCCTAGATCGACGACCAGCAGGTCCGGCTGCTGGTCGATCGCCAATTGCAGACCCGTCTCGGCATCGGGAGCCAGGAACACGCAGTAACCCCGCGCGATCAGCGTGCGGCGCACCAGCTCACGGTGATCGGCGTTGTCATCAATGACCAGAATCCTGGGAGCGGAACGATCTTCATCAGTCATTAAGCGGGCTGTCCTTGAAGCGTGGGGACTGCCATCATTGAGTCAGGCAAGAACCCCACCACGCGCGCGCGCAACTCGCGGATGTTGACGGGCTTGGACATGTACACGTCGCAGCCCGCATCCAATGCCCGTTGGGCATCACCTTTGAGCGCATTGGCAGTGATGGCGATGATCGGCACATACAGGTGGTTTTTATTCGCCCGCAAGCGCCGGGCCACCTCATAACCGTCAATATCGGGCAGGTTGATATCCAGCAAGATCAGGTCGGGGCGTTCAGCCTTGACCATGTTGATGCCGCTCAACCCGTCGGCCGCCCACAAGAATTGGTGACCGATGGCGGTAATGACTCGTTGGACGAGCTGCATATTATCTGGATTGTCTTCGATATACAGAATTTTAGCCATCTAACGGCCCTCTTCATGCCCGGTCTTCATGTCTATTACCTGTACGACCTGATCGACGAATACGCGGGGCGATAAGGCGGCTTTCTGATAGAGCGCCGCGACGCGGCCCGTCAGGCGTTGGCGCTCGGCTTCGGTAATGTCGCGCGCAGAGACGACAATGACCGGAATGTGGCGGGTGCGCTCATCGCGCTTCAGTTCCTCCAGGACGGAGAAACCATCGAGGTTGGGCATGGTCAGATCGAGCACAACCAGATCAGGCAAGCGCTGCTGCGCTTCCAGCAGGCCGGCCCGTCCATCGGCCGCATGGAAGACGCGATATGATTTCTTCGCTTCCAGCAGTCGGCGGATGAGCAGGGCGTCATCGGCATTGTCGTCCACGATCAGGACCGTGGTGACGTTCTCGTCCAGGCGCTCCAGCGCGGCCAACAGGCCGTCACGCGGCGCAGGCTGTTGACTGCCCGCGAGATCGACATCGACGCGCCAGTGATCGCCCAGCACGTGCTTCTCGACCGGGAAGGTGTGACCACTGCAATTGACGACGACGAGATCGTCACGCTTGATCACGCCCTGTCCCGCCAGTTTTTCCAGCCCGGCAAAGGCCACAGCCGTGGCCGGTTCCACGGCCATGCCTTCGGTTTTGGCCAGCGTTTGCATCGCCGTCCAGGCTTCCCGATCGCTGACGCTTTCCAGCGTGCCGCCGGTACGCTGGATCGCCCGCCATAAGAGCGTGTACGCTTTGCCGGGATCGCCGGTCGAGAGAATGGCGATGCGCGTCTCCGGCGTAATGGGATCGGCGACATCGCGTCCCGCCTTGAAGGCCTGCACCATGGGCGAACAGCCTTCGGCCTGAATGAGCGCCAGCGCCGGAACCCGATCGATCAAGCCCATCTCAAACAGTTCTTGAAAGCCCCGGTACACACCCAGCGGGCCAAGTCCACCGCTGACGGACTGGAAGTACCAATCGGGCGCACGCCACCCCAACTGCTCGACGATCTCATAGGCGATCGTCTTGAACGATTCACGCGCCGGCAAGCTGCGCGCACCGCGATCGTAGAAAAGATGGCGGCGCTGCGCGAAGTCGGCTGCGATCTGCTTGGCCTGTTCGTACGTGCCGCTCACTTTGATCACATCGGCTCCAAACAGAGCCGCCTCGCGCATCTTCTCTTGCGGCACCAAGCTGGTCATGAACACCCACAGCTTGATCCCGGCGCGGGCGCAGGCAGCCGCGTAAGATACCGCCGCATTCCCCGTTGACGCGATCACGCATTCACGAATGCCTGCTTCCAGCATGGCTGCCACGGACACTGCGGCCTGACGATCTTTGAACGAGCCGGTGGCGTGCAGCCGCTCATCCTTGAGGTAGAGCTGTGCACCGCCTACTGTCGCCGCGTAGCGCCGCGCCAGTCGCAGCGGCGTACCTCCGGCAACCATGAAGTCCGGACAGGTTGGATCCACGATCGGGAGGACCTGGTGATAGCGCCACAGATTCGCCGGTTGACCGGGCAAGCCGCGCAGCAGTTCGCGTTTGAAGCTCGCGTAATCGTACTGGCCTTGCAGCCAGTCGGAACCACACGCCTCGCAGCGCGTACTATCCAGCGGCTGAGTCCATTGCAGGTGACCGCACTCGACACAGGTGGCGCGTAAATGCAGCTTAGTCATGTTTGTCCTCTCGCGTTACGGGGAGTTCGACAATGAAGGTGGAACCTTCGCCGTACACGCCCGTGCTTTCGACCCACAACCGGCCATTGTGCAATTCAATCAACTTGCGGCTGATGGGCAGCCCCAGACCCGTACCGCCCGTCTTGCGCGTCGTCGAGCTATCCACCTGGCTGAACTCCTCGAAGATCATCTGCGCCTGTTCCGGCGATACGCCGATACCCGTGTCGCGCACATTGATCCGAATGGTCCCATTCTGTCGTTCGGTAGAGATGGTGACTGCGCCGGCTTCGGTGAACTTAATGGCATTGCCGACCAGGTTGATCATGACCTGACGCAGGCGGGTGCGATCGGCCGCGATCTGGAGATCGGGTGAGGCCCCAGTTTCAAATTGAAGGGCCAGCGCCTTGTCGCGCGCCAGCGGAGCCGTGATGTTGACGACATCCTCCAGCACTTCGTGCACATTGAAGCGCTCGACGTTCAGGTTCATCTTGCCGGCCGTGATCTTGGCCATGTCCAGCACGTCGTTGATCAAACTCAACAGATGCTGCCCGTTGCGATTGATCAATTTCAGATCGTTCTCCATGGCCTCAGTCAACGGGCCGTCCAGGCCGTCGAGGATGACATCGCTGAAGCCCAGGATCGAGTTGAGCGGCGTGCGTAGCTCGTGGCTCATGTTGGCCAGGAAAGCCGATTTGAGTTTGTCCAGTTTCTCCAACTCTGCGGCGCGCTTGTGCAGCTCTTCAGTCAGGCGCAAGATTTCGATATGCACGCTGAGCTGCGCGGCAATGGCCGCCGTCAGGTCAGCCTCTGCCTGCGACACTTCTCGATCGCCAGTCACGGCCAATTGTCCAATGGTTTCGCCGCGGACTTTCAGTGGCTCAGAGAGCGCGAGTTTCTGGGGAAGCGCAGACGGCTCTACAGGCGCGACTCGAATGGAGTCGTAGGCAAAACTCAGGGGCGCGTCACCCTGTCCCTCCACGTAGGTTTTCCAACTCTGCCGGGTGAGCGTGCGATTGGTCTCTTCTGCTTCGGCGCGGGCGCGGGCGGCATCGGCCAACAGGCGCAGGTTCTCGATCTGCTGCGTCAGCTGCTGCGCCGTCGACTCGATCAGGGCCTGGTCATCTTCTGTGAGAATCCGCGCGGGATCGGGTTGCACATAGAGCGTCCCCACTTGTTCGCCCGTCACGGTCAAAGGTAACCCGACCCCCGCCTTGACAGGCAGCGGTTCTTCGTAGGTCGCAACGGAGGCCTGATCGTAAGCATAGCCGATGCATTCTGGCTGATGAATGGCATCCAGGTAGGAGTCCCAACCGGCGCGCGTAAAACGGCGCGTGGCATTTTCGGCTTCGGCGCGGGCACGTTCGGCGGCGGCCAACAAGCGCAAGTTTTCAACCTGGAGAGAGACTTGTTGCGCCACCGCATGAGTCAGGCTCATCTCCTCCGGTGTCCAGGCGTGTTGGTCGGGCAACGCCACGCGCAGTTCGCCAATGCCTTCGCCGCCTGCCATTAAGGGCACACTGAACGCATCTTCTGAACTGACACGCATCTCCGGCTTCAGGCTCTGCAGCGGCTCTACTTCGTCATCGTGGTAAACGTAGGCGACGCGATCCTTTTCAAAGATGAGCGGGGCCGCAGCACGCTGTTGCGCCGCACTGGCGATGTGAGGAGAAAGGCCCTCCGGGACAGCCGGCGGTTTTTCGTCCTGCGGAAATTCCAGTGCCAGCTCTCGCGCGTGCGCGCGTAAGGCTTCAATTCCTCGTCGAAGTGCCGGGGTATCTTCGCCGTCGGCTATTTCGGCAAGATGCTCAATTTTGAAAAATAGCGCATCCAGCCGCTGTTGATATGGGGTGTCAGGTATTTCAATCATGGTCAACATTTCCCGATCAGGGCTTCACTGGGTTCCAACGACAGGGCCGCCTTGAACATGGCGAGCTAACCCGCGCTGGGCATGAGTTTCTGATCAATTTCGGTCAGCGCCATTCCCGCGATCCTTTAGACCGATCTGGGCGATGGTGAGAGGCGCTCCCAGGGCGCGACCTAATTCCCGGGCCGCGATTTGGAGCGCCGCTTCGACCGTGGTGGCGCCTTGAATCTTCTGGCTGATGACGTTCAGGGTGCTTTCGCGTTCAGCCTGTTTCTGCGTTCGTTCGAACTGGCGGCGGTTTTCCAACATCGTGGCGATCTGCGGCGCCAGCGCCGAGAACAAACGGGTTTCATCCTGGGTAAAGTTGTGCACTTCTTCGCCTTCCAGTACCAGGGCTCCAATTTGGTGGGAACCAAGATGTAATGGCAGGATCGCGACCGTGCGCAGGTTCAGTTGTTTGACGAGTTCCAGCGTAACTTTGTCCACGCGCTCATCGTTGAGCGTATCATTGAAAAACACCGGGGTTGGGCTGACGAACATGGGCATGGCGCGGATCACTTCCAGTGGATAGTGTGTTCCAATCGCAGTTACTTCGTGCCCGGCGCCATTCCACCAGTTGGCAATGATATCCAAACTTTCCAGGCTCCCGGTTGAGTCGTAATTGAACGTTGACAGCAGAGCACGATTGATGCGAGAAATGTTCAGTGTGCTAACCACCGCCTTCACCAGTTCCTGCAAGTCTGGCGCCACCGTCAGGCTGCGGCTGGCCTCGAATAATTTATCCGACTGCGCCAGCGCGGCCTGAGTCTGCTCGAAGAGGCGCGCATTCTGCAGCGC
>CAYNML010000092.1:0-17256 GCA_964398185.1 uncultured Anaerolineae bacterium
CATTCATCGGGTTGCGGCCGATAATGCGCCCTCAGCCGCTGAATTCATTCATCGGATTGCGGCAGATAATACGCCCACCGTGTGGCGGACAAGGTGCTCACGCCGGCCGGTTCCCCAGCCTGATCAACGGAATCGCCGCCAGCACGATCGCCACGCCGCTGCCGAGGCCGATGGCCTGAAACGGCCCGAACCCCGCCTCGCGCCCCCCGATGAAGTTTGCCCCGATCGCGCCGGCGATGACGAGCAGACCGATCGTGATAAACAGATAACCCAGCTGCCGTTTGGTGATCATCGGCGGCGATTATAGCACACGCCCGCGCGGGTATGGCTGAATCAGAAATCCAAAATCCGCAATCGGTTTGACGCTCCCAACCGCACATGCTATACTCATGTCCAATGACCGGGGCGGGTGCGACGCTCTCAACGACGCACTCGCCGCTTTTTGTTGGGCGGCAGGATTGGCCAAATCGTAGAGCAAGTGATCGTTGACCGTTCAGGTGGCGTCAGGTTGCTGCGGGCCTGCCCGCTTATAATCGTAAGCAGTTCACCTTGATCGCTGTATCATGCGGAAAAGCAAACCTCTCAGTCCGATCGAATTTATCCTGATCTGCGTCATCCTCGGCATTGTTGTGCTGGCCGGGCTGCAAGTTGTGCTGGGGCGCTTCTCCGGCCGATCGCGTGCGGCGGCCCAACCGTACACCGCTTATATCATCCCGTCCGCCACTGCCTCGGCCACGTTCACCTCGACGCCGCGCCCCACCGTCACACCGCTGGGCGCGTTGCCGCGGCAAGATTTGCCTGCTACCTGGACGCCGACCAGCACGTGGACCCCACTGCCCACCCGCACCAACACGCCGACAATTACACCCACGCCCACCGCCACGTCCAAGCCGCCGCTGCCGGGTCTGCGTCCCACCGTGACGCCCGCGTTTGATATGGTGCTCTTCAACTACTCGCCGGAGATCACGCAGACCGTTGTGCCGACGCCGGTGCCCTTAATCGATATTTCCGAGAAGTCGATCAACATCGTCCTGCTGGGCAGCGACAAGCGGCCCGATTCGTCCGGCTGGCGCACCGACGTGATCATTGTGGTCAGCGTCAACCCCGACATCCCCTCGGTGAACATGTACAGCATTCCGCGCGACACGTGGGTCTACATTCCCAACTGGCGCTATACCCGCATCAACCTGGCCGACGCCCACGGCGAGGCCAACAACTTTCCCGGCGGCGGACCGGGCCTGGTAGCCGAAACGCTGCAATACAACTTCGGCATTCCCGTGCAGTACTTTGCGCGCGTCGATTTCAACGGCTTCAAACGTCTCATCGATTCGGCGGGCGGCGTGGAAGTGGTGGCCGACTGCCCGTTGTTCGACATCTTTCCCGATAATCCCGAAGGCGTCACCGATATTGGCTTCACGGAGATCACGGGCACGATCGATATTCCGACCGCCGGCATCTACCACCTCGACGGCAAACACGCCCTGTGGTATGCGCGCTCGCGCAAGACTACCAGCGACTTCGATCGCTCGCGCCGCCAGCAGCGCGTGCTGCGCGCTCTGTGGGACAAGATCAAAGAGCAGGGCATCGTGGGGCAGCTGCCCACGTTGTGGGGTGAGCTGAACAGCACCGTGCAGACGGATCTGAATCTCAACGATGTGTTATATCTGGCCGGGATCGGTGGACAGATCGATCGCGCGAGCATCAAAAGCGGCTTCCTCGACGGGCAGTACGCGCACCGCTTTGTCAGCGAAGAAGGCGCCAGCGTGTTCATGTTCAACTGGGAGGAGATCTCCACCACGCTGCAAGCGGCCTTCAATCCGCCCCTCACCTTTAAAGCCGGACAACCGTCCGCCTCGATTGAGGTGCTGAACGGAACCGCAAATGCGAACTGGGAGGCGGTGGGAGCCGATCGGTTGGCGTGGGCCGGTTATCGCGTGCTGAACTACGGCGCTGCCGATCGGCCTGACTATCCATCCACATTGATCTACGACTATCGCACCACCACCAAAGGCTCGCGCCTTAACGAATTGGGCCGTCTGTTTAGAGTGCCCGCGCAGAACCTCATCAGCCAGCCGGACGCCAACGCTGCCGTGGAATACCGCGTCATCCTGGGCAACGATTGGGATCCGTGCCAGCGGGCCGCCGTCGGAGTTTATCCCACGCGCACCCCCACGCCGCTGCCCACGCCCGCACCGCAATAACGGCTCGGTATCGGCACGTTTGTCATTTGCCGCGCATCAAGTATAATCGCCGCGCTCGATCACTTTTTCAGAAGGGACAGAATTTGTCGTCGTATCATTCTGCTCGACATCTGCGAACCTTATTCCTTGCCATCATCAGCGGCTTAGTGGTTGTTAGCGTTTCCGGTTGTGAAGCTTTAGCTGTTACGCCTGCCAAACCGATCGCCCCAGCAGCGACGCCAATCGCGACGGCTGTTCCGCCGACGGCCACGCCATCGCTCGAGCCCACGGCCACGCCCACCTTCATCCCGACGGACACACCCACCCCGGCGCCCACGGCCACGGTCACGCCCACGCCGACTCCCACCCTCATCGTGGCGCCGCCGCGCGCCAAAAACGAAATGGGCGTCGCTGTGGTCATCTCGGCCAGCTTGACCATCAGTGGCACGCCGATCCCCACGCCGGTCTTTCCGCTGGAACTGCCGCGCGATACGATCAACGTGCTGCTGCTGGGCAGCGACAACCGCCCCGGCGAAGCGCTGGGACGCACCGACACGATCATCGTCGCCAGCATCAATCCGCAGGCGAACTACGTTTCACTGTTGAGCATTCCGCGCGATCTGTACGTGTTCATCCCGGGCCTCGATCGCTTCGATCGCATCAACACGGTGGATATTCATGCCAACCGCGCCAAGCTTGGGAAGCCGGTCGAACTGCTCGCCGAGACGATCCGCTACAACCTCGGCATTCCGGTGCACTATTACGCGCGCATCAACTTTGCCGGCGTGCGCGAGATGATCGATCGCGTGGGCGGCGTGGATGTGCTGGCGCACTGCCCGCTCTATGACGTGTTCCCTGATCTGCCGCCGGAGGCCAACGACATCATCACGGATACCGTTGCGTTGTCCACCGTGCCCACGGGCACGATCGACATTCCGGTGCCGGGCTTGTATAACCTCGACGGCAAACACGCCTTATGGTTCGCGCGCTCGCGCTATTCCACCAATGATTTCGATCGTTCGCGTCGTCAGCAGGCCGTGCTGCGCGGCTTGTGGGGTCAGATCAAAGAGCAGGGGCTGGTCGGCCAGCTGCCGTCGTTGTGGAACGACGTGACCCAGATCGTCGACACCAACCTCAACGTCAACGATGTGATCTACCTGGCCACCTTCGGCCTGCAGCTCGACGATGCGCGCCTCAAGCAGCGCTCGATCGATCGCGCCGCGCTGGAGAACTTCACCACGGCCACCGGGGCGCAGGTGCTGCTCATCGCCCCGGATCGGCGGGTGCAGCTGGTGATCGACGAAGCCTTCACGCCGCCGTTGTCGAACGTCGCTTCGCAGGCTGCGGCGCAAGTGGAAGTGGTGAACGGCAGCGGGCGTGCCAACTGGGAATTGCTGGCGACCGATCGCCTGACTTCACAGGGTTTCGTCGTGCCGAGCTACGGCGTATCCGATCAGCCGATCACGCGCACGCAGATCATCAACTATCAGACCACAACCAAGGGTTCGCGCTTGAATCAATTGCTGCGCGTGTTCAACCTCAAGGCCGATCGGGTGATCAACCAGCCGACGGAAAACAGCCCGATCGCGTTCCGCCTGCTCATCGGCCCGGACTTCGACACCTGCAAGTCGCCCACGGCACTGATCGCTTTTCCCACGCCCACGCCGACCCCCACACCGGACGGCGGCATCCCGCCAACGGCTGATCCCAATCTCTCGCCGCTGGCGACGCCGACGTTGGAAGCGCTGCCTGCTGCACCACCGCCGGTACCGTAAAACGTACTGCGTAATACGTAAAAAGAGACCGGGTTTCTCCATTCGTGGCGTAATCACTTGGCGTAATCAAGCGCCGCACGGAGAAACCCGGTTTCTGAATCTGCTGTTCAATTAACCATCAGCAATCAACACTCAGCAATTCCAAACTCTCCGCGTGCTTCCTCATATGCCTTGGCAATTCGCAAGATCGTTTCTTCCTGCCAGTGCGCGCCGACGATCTGCAAGCCAATCGGCAGGCCAGCGGCGGTTCGTCCACACGGCAGCACAAGCGCCGGATTGCCCGTCAGGTTGAACATGCGCGTGAAGCGCGTGAGATTGCCCTTCGACAGCGCCACCGGATCGCTTTCGTCGATGCGGGTCGCGGGGAACGGTGTGGCGGGCAGCACCAGCGCATCGATCGATTCGAAGAGGTGTGCCAGCTTGTGCCGCCATTCCACTTGTGTGTGGCGCGCGAAAGCATACTCGACGCCGGTGACAGCCAGTCCCCACTGGAAGCGCGTCAACACATCCTCACCGATCTGATCGGCGTGCTGCTCCAGCTGGTCACGATGATAGGCCGCTGCCTCAGCCAGCAGAATCTTGGCCGACGCTTTCTCTGACACCTCAAAGCCCGGCAGCGACACAGCGCGCAACTCAAATCCGATCTCGCCCAGCGTCTTGATCGCCGCTCGATAAGCCGCTTCCGTTTCGGGATGCAGATCGCTGAAGAAGTAATCGTCGGGAATGCCGATCTGGAAGTTAGAGGTTGGAGGTTGGAGGTTAGAGGCCGGATTTGAATACGGGTCGTTCACATCATATACATTAATCGCGTTGAACAACGCGGCCACATCAGGCACGCTGCGTCCCAGCGGCCCGGCGTGATCGAGCGACCACGCCAGCGGAATCACACCGCGCACACTCACGCGTCCGTAGGTAGGCTTGAGACCGACGACGCCGCACAACGACGCCGGGATGCGGATCGATCCGCCGGTGTCTGATCCCAGCGAGCCGTAGCACAACCCGGCGGCCAGCGCCGCACCCGATCCGCTGCTCGATCCACCGGTGATGTACGTCATGTTCCACGGATTACGCGCTGTGCCAAAATGCGGATTGACGCCCGTCACCCCCAACGCCCACTCGTGCATGTTGAGCTTGCCCAGGAAGATCGCGCCCGCCCCACGCAGCTGCTTGACAGCAAAGGCATCGTCTGGCGCAAAGTTGTCTTTGAGCAGCGGGCTGCCCGCTGTCGTCGGCGCGCCGCGCACATCGAACAAATCCTTGATCGCTAGTGGAATGCCGTGCAGCACGCCGCGGTACTCACCGCTCGCAATTTCATCTGTGGCAACGCGCGCTTCGTTCAATGCGCTCTCGGCGGTGAGCGTGATGAAGGCGTTGATCTGCGGATCGATCGCCTCAATGCGCTGCCAGCAAATCTGCGTCAACTCCAGCGGTGAAATTTGCTTCGCGTGGATGGCCCGACTTGCTGCAAGCAGAGTTGAGAAAGGGAGAGGAGGTAAAGCCATGATAGCGCGTAATACGTAAAACGTCATGCGTAAAGCAGCCCTTACGCTTTACGCTTCACGTTTTACTTGGCAAAGTAATTCAACGCCAGCCGAATCCGCTCTTCCACATCTTGTGAGGCGTCACGCGGCAGGCTGGCCAGCGCGGTCTGCGCCTCCACGATGCTGTAACCCAACCCGGTCAGCGCGGCGATGACTTCCGTATCGGCATCGGTCAGATAAGCGATCTGCGCGCCCGGAGTAACGACGCCCACTTTGTCTTTCAAGTGGAAGACGATCGACTTGGCGGTCTTGGGGCCGATGCCGGGCACGCGCGTCAGCACCTCGACTTGTTCATGCGCGATGGCCGAGCGCAATTGTTCGGGCGAGGCTGCACCCAGCACCGCCAGCGCCGTGCGCGCACCAACCCCAGAGACACCGAGCAGCAGCTCGAAGATCTCAAGTTCTTCCTGCGACGGAAAGCCGTACAGCGTCCACTCCATTTCGCGGATGTGAAGATGCGTGAATAGATCGATCATCTTGCCCACGCCGGCGGCATCACGCGTGGCCGCGGGCACGTAGACGCGCAGTCCCACGCTGCCCACGTTGACGATGAGGTGATCTTTGCCGACAAATTCGATCGAGCCGTGCAGGTGTGCAATCATGGCGATCCTCTTTCGCGCTTACTCGCTCCAGACCTTCCAGGGCGGATTCTGCTGCCAGGCGCTTTCCAACTCCAGCGTGTCCTTGAACGTGTTCATCGATTGCCAGAAACCGGTATGGCGATAGATCATCAGCTGCCGATCACGCGCCAGCTGCGGCAGCACCTGGGTTTCCAGATTGACATCCGATCCGGCGGCCATCAAGTCCAACGTCGGTTGCTCGAACAGCATGAAGCCGCCGTTGATCCAGTACGGCAAACGCGGCCGTTCCACAAACCGATCGACCAACCCGGCCTCATCGGCTTCCACCACGCCGTAGTGCAGGTTGACTTGCACGGCGGTGATGGTGGCCAGCCTGCCGTGCGCGCGATGGAACTCCACCAGCGCGCGCAGATTGATGTTGCTGACGTCGTCGCCGTAAGCCACGAAGAAGCGCGGCGCTGCGATGTACTGCGCCACCCGCGCGATGCGCGTGGCCTTGTCGGTGTTGAGGCCGGTGTCGACGAGGGTCACATCCCACGCCGGATGGGCGAGCGGCTGGTGGATCTGCGGGGCCGTCACGGCGCGATCGTGCCCGCCCAGGCGCAGCGTCACATCGCGCAGCATCACATCATACTCGGCAAAGTAGCGGCGGATCTGATCGCCTTTGTGGCCCAGCGCCAGAATGAAGCGGTTGAAGCCGTGCGCCGAGAAGATGCGCATCACGTGCCACAAAATGGGGCGGCCGCCAACCTCCACCAGTTCCTTTTTGATATCGTCGTTGCTGCCTGCCCGCATGCGTGTGCTCTGGCCGCCGCACACGATGACCACCGGAATGTCGTCCATCGTCTGTCTTCTCCTGTCGCAGGGGGCAAGGTCTGCGGCTGCCCTACGTCAATGTCGTCAAGCGCGCCGAATGCATGTGGCATAGCGCAATTGCCAGCGCATCGGCCACGTCGTCGGGTTGGGGGGCTTTGCTCAGGCGCAGCAGCAGCGTGATCATCTGCTGCACCTGGCGCTTGTCGGCGCGGCCGTTGCCGGTGACGGCTAGCTTCACCTCAAGAGGCGTGTATTCGTAAAGCGGGATGTTGGCCTGGGCGAGGGTGAGCAAGATCACGCCGCGCGCATGCCCTACCGCCAGCGCCGTGCGCACGTTCTTGTTGAAGAACAGCTGCTCCACCGCCGCCTGATCAGGTCGGTATTGTTCGATGACGGCGACGAGGTCACGGTGAAGCAGCTTCAGCCGATCGGGCAGAGGGAGATCGCGCGGGGTCGTGATCGCGCCATACGCCAGCGCCAGCGCCTGGTCGCGCTCTTCGCGCACCAGCCCGTAGCCCGTAATCGCCGTGCCGGGATCGATGCCTAGAACAATCATGGATAAATCAAAAGGGGCGAGATTGCCTCGCCCCTGAAGGTGTGCGTCAACTGCTATGCGGCTTGCGCTTCCAGCTGCTTCATCAGGTCATCGCTCAATTCGAGCGCGCTGTAGACGTTGGTCACGTCTTCCAGTTCTTCCAGACTTTCGACGCAGTTCATCACGGTGACGGCGTCCTTCGCGTCAAGCGAGACCGGGTTCTTGGGCTTCATGATCAATTCCACGCTGTCCGGCTTGAAGCCGGCCGCTTGCAGGGCTTTGCTGACGGTGTGCAGATCGGCGGCCTGGGTGTAGAATTCGACGGTTTCGGCGTCGGCTTCGTAGTTCTCGGCGCCGGCTTCAATGGCCTGCTCGAATAATTGATCGTCACTGCGGCCTTCGCGCGGGGCCGAGATGTAACCCAGGTTGTCGAATTGCCAGGCCACCGAGCCGTTCTCGCCCAGGTTGCCGCCGGCGCGGGTGAAGATACGGCGCAGATCAGAAATGGTGCGGTTGCGGTTGTCGGTCACCACCTTGACGACCATCGCCACGCCATGCGGCCCGTAGCCTTCAAACGTGCCTTCTTCGAAGGCGGCGGCGTCCTTGTCCAGACCGGCGCCGCGGCGGATGGCGCGCTCGATGTTGTCTTTGGGCATGCCCTGCGCGCGCGCCTTGTCGACGACGAGGCGCAATTTGTAGTTGGTGTCGGGATCTGCACCTTCGCGCGCGGCGACCGCAATTTCGCGGCCCATGCGGGTAAAGATGGCGCCCCGCTTGGCGTCGTTGGCGCCTTTCTTGCGTTTGATGGTGGCCCAGTGGCTATGACCTGACATCGTTCACTCCTTTTGACGAACTGACCCCGTGTGGGCGCGGGGTCACGTTGACCAGTCTTCTTTCCGCCCGATTATACCACTGCCGTTTTGCGAGCGTCAAGCAGCGCGCGCTTTCAGCGGCGTTTCTTCTTGTTTTTCAGCTGTCGATCGGCGGCGTCAAGAATTTGCTCGATGACCGTGGCCGTCACATTGTGCCCGCCCTGCAGGTTGTCCTTCAACGCCCCGATCGTATTGGCCGGCCCCCACGGAATCGCCCACCAACCCAGCGCCAGCGAAATCAAGTTGTAGGGGAGAGACTTCCAGAAGACGCTTTCGCCGGGACGGATGAAGAAGACCGCGCTGGTTTTGCGTTTGGTCACCAGCAGGAATGACAAGACGTATTCAAAGACCACAAAACGCGCACCCTGCCGCACCTCGGCCCGCATTTCGCCCACAGTCATACGGCCTATGCCGCGAATGGCTGCAAAACTCTGACTCATGCCCCATCTCATATAGGAACCGGGTTTCTCCCTGCTCAACTGCACACCCGTTTGAATCAGGAGAAACCCGGCTTTGCGTTGGTTATTTCTTCCGCCGCGATGTATCGCGCCGCATCAGCAGCGGCAACCCCAGCGCCGCGGCGGCCACACCCGCAATCGCTGCCGCGCCAAGGGCGGCCTGCTTCACCGTTTTCGGCTCGACTCCCGGCATCACCACCTGGCCATCGCCATATTCACGGAACAGCTGGCCCCACTTGGTTTGCAAGGCCGCCTCCACGCGCGGCCGCCCGACGAAGGGGTACCAGTAGACGTTGTGATAAAAATTGCTGGCAAAGTAACTCCACGGCACCAGCGGCGAGCGCAGCAGCACGCCTTCCAGCGGCTTCAGCGGGCCGTGATAGATCAGCTTCTGGCCCTTGCTGGCAAAGGTGTCGGTCTGGATGAAGTTCCACGGAATTTCCTGCTCGATGTCATAGCCGGTGATCTTGATCTCGCGCGGGTTGGCAATCCCCAAGCCGCGCTCGTGCGCCAGCCGCAGGAATGGAATCTGCATTGGGTCGAAGCCCTGCAGCTTGGCCGAGATGGCATCGATGGCGACCTGATCGCTGGAGGCAAGCAGGATGTCCTTTTCGTGCCAGTGCATGGCGCGCGGCCCGGGGCCGTCGCCGGCGAAGGTGCCGTCCATCACAGCGAAGATGCCGCTGTGAATGTCCTGCTGAATTTGCAGCAAATCGACCAGGGTCTCGTGAATGACGGCGTGCGTCCAGTGCCGCTTGCGGTGCAGCAAGCCGCCGAAGGCGTTCTTCATCGCGCCGGTGATGGTGGTGAAGACGTGCGTCTTGACGGTGGGCAGATGCACGATGTTCTTGCCAATGAAGGGTTCGGGAATGTAGACGCCTTCGGGATAGACTTGGTCCAGCACCAGGAAGGGCTGCTTGGGCTTGTACTCCACCCACTTCACTTCCGGCTTGTACAGATATATGCACGGTACGCCGTACTTGTCGGTGACGAAGCGCTGCTTGTTGTTGGCTTCGCCGTCGGCGGTATCCACCACCACCGTGTCGTTGTGCGCGCCGATCAGGTGGTAGCCGTCGCCCTGCATCGTCTTGATCACGCCTTCCAACTGCCAGGGCGCGGTGGAGCAGGCGGGATACCACGTCTGCCACGAGATGTTGATCTTGAGCAGCGTGTCTTTGTCTTTGGGAAGCGCCTGCTGATAGTTGGCCAGGCGCAGCAAGTTGTCGTAGTCTTGCAGGACAGTGGTGGGCGACGTTTTGACGACAGCCACCGTGCCCTTGCCGGGAAAATCGGTCATGAATGGTTCCTCCACATGTGAGTTCGCTGACGCCATTGTACCCGACCGTGAAAGGGGAAGCAACCCCCAGGGACGCCGCACCGCCGGGTCGTGGTGGATCGATCGGGTTGCGCCGAGCGCCACTTTGTTCATTGAAAACACTTGCACCGCACGAAATCGCCTGCGTTGTAAGTGCAGGTTGTTCATTGTTCATTGTTAATTGTTGATGGTATAATCGGCGCATCTTACTATTTTTCGATCGTCTATCTGCTCTTAAGGAGCGGCTTTATGGCCAAAGTGGCTGAACCTGAAGAAATTGCCGCACGCCGCCAGATGTTGGGCGCGCTGTTGCAAGGTGTGCGCGCCAGGCAGGGCCGGACCAAGCAGGAATGCGCCCAGGTGATGGGCGTGACGGTGGCGACATACACGGCGTATGAAGAAGGCCGCCGCGATGCCACGCTGCCGGAACTGGAACTGCTGGCCTATTTCTTGAAAGTGCCGGTGCGCCTGTTCTTCGAGCGCTCTGAACGCCTGCTGGCCGATGATCCCCCTGTGCCCGCCGAAAAGGTTGTCGCGCTGCGGCAGCGTATCATCGGAGCGTTACTGCGTCAGGCCCGCCAGGACAAGAGCAAATCGGTCAAAGATCTGGCGGCGCGCCTGGGCGTTACCACGCGGCGCATCTCTGATTACGAGCTGGGCCGCCGGGCGATGCCGCTGGCGGAATTGCAGGAAGCCGCCGACATGCTGGGCGTGCCGATGACGTACTTCATCGATGAGGGCGTGGGGCCGATCGGCGAGCAGGAGTTGCTGCGCAGCCAGTTTGACAAGTTCAGCGAACTGCCTGACGACGTGCGCAAGTTCGTGGTCAATCCCACCAACATCAGCTATCTGCGCGTGGCTCAGCGCCTGTCGGACTTGACCACTGAACAGTTACGGAATCTGGCGGCTGCGATTCTCGATATCACATACTAAACAAGGTGTCGTATGAGTGATGCTCCTGCTGTAAAAGAAGAAGGTCTGAAGTTGTACCGCGCGGGCCGTTACGAGGATGCGGCCGCCAAATTCGCTGAGGCGCAGCTGCTGTTTGCCAACGCCGGCAATGCGCGCGAAGTGGCCGAGTGTGCCAATAATCGCGGCGTGTGCTGGCGGCAGGCCGCCAAATTCGAGGAAGCCACGGCCGCGTTTGAAGAAGCCCGGCCGCTCTTTCAGAGTTTCAACGATCTGGTGGGCGAAGGGCAGGTCGTGGGGAATCTAGCGGCGGTGGTCGAATCGCAGGGCGACAAGCAGCACGCCGCGGCGCTGTATCAGGAAGCGATCGATCTGTTCACCCGGGCGGGCGCCAAGGATTTTGCCAGGGACACATATACCGCCTTGAGCAAGATCAAGTTGAAGCAGCGCGATGTGGTGGGCGCGATGACGGCCTTCGATGCCGGGCTGGAGCAGCTGGACAAGCCCAACCTCATCGAGCGGATGGCGCGCAAGATCATCGGCGGTAGTTCCAGCGCCAACGTGGTCGATGCCGATGTTGAAGACGTCGATGCGAGCCAGAGCCAGGATCAAAACGCCAAGAACGACTAACGACGGCGATCACCGTGGGGTAGATAACAGCCCGATCGGTCATACAACCGATCGGGCTGTTTTATTACTTCGATTTCTTAGGCTCTTTCGTCGGCTTGGGCTCCGGCGGCGGTTGGGGCTCCTGAGTCGGCCGGGGAACTTCAGTCTTCTTGAGCTGTCCGGGCGGCACTGCTTTGGTTGCAGCTGGCGCAGTCGGTGCGGAACCGCCGCCGTTCCCGGCTTGTGGCGTGACCGAGTCGCCCGCTTGCCCCGTGGGCGTGCGTGTGCCGGCCACCGATCGCGTCGCCGTGAGGGTTCCGGTGGTCGTGATTGTCGGTGTGCTGGTCGGCGTCTGCGTAGCCGTTTGGGTGGCCGTGGCGGTTGCTGTTGTCGTCGCCGTGCCCGTGGGGATGCGGGTTGCAACGGTAGAGGTGGCCGTGGGCGTCGAGGCCGAACTGGCCGGCCCGGTGCTGGCCTGCAAGCCTACGCCCACCATGATGCCCAAAGACAATAAGAGCGGCACACCGATCAGGATCAGGGCGCGCCGCCGCCGATCGGGACGCGGTGTGGCCGACGGTGTGGCAGCGGCCAGGGCCGTCAGATCAGTCGTGCGCGTCGCATCGACCAGATAGGGTTGGCGGATCACATTGAGCGCGGCGCGCATGTCGCTGGCCGAGGCGAACCGCCTGGCGCGTTCGATCTCCATGGCGCGCAGAATCACCTGCTCCACTTCCGGCGAAATCCTGGCATTGGCCTGGCGGGGCGGGTGAAACGACGACGGTTCAGTGGTGCGGCGCGTAACCGACACAGGCGCCTGGCCCGTCAACAAGTGATACAGCGTCGCGCCCAGCGCATAGATGTCCGAGCGTTGATCGGTGTGCATGCTAGGATCATACTGCTCAGGCGGCGCATACTCCGGCGTGCCGATGCCGTGGAACATCGTCATGGTGCGAGGATCGTTGAGGTTGTACGGCTTGACGAGGCCAAAGTCGACGAGAAAGATGCGGCCCTCGGTGGTGCGGCGGATGTTGGCCGGTTTGACATCGCGGTGAATGACGTTATTGGCGTGGATGTATTCCAGCGCCGACAACAATTGGTCGGCCCATTCCAGCACCAGGTCTTCCGGAAAGCCCCGTTGGTTGGCGATCAGCATGTCCAACAGCGCCTGGCCTTCGATGTAGTCCATGATCAGGTAATGCCGATCATCTTCGATGAAGTAATCGGTGACGCGCGGCAGATTGGGATGGTGCAGCGCGGCCAGAACCTGCGCTTCACGCAGGAACTGTTTGCGCAGCTGTGCGGCGGCGTGATCGTCAGCGGGCAGCGCCGCTTGCAGCTGCTTGATGGCGACGTAGCGGTTCAGCACCGGGTCGTGTGCGTAATACACGGCGCCCATGCCGCCCTTGCCCAGCAGCCGGATAATGCGAAACCGATCGTGTAAGATGTGGCCGGTCGGCAGTTCCATGTTTTCAGTATATCACGCTTCCTGCCGGCGCAATTATCCCAGTTTCCTGGCGGCGTAGTCGGAATATCCGCCCACGTAATCCGTCAGCCGTCCGTTGTCGAGCTCCACGGTGCGGCTGGTGACCCGATCGAGAAAATAGCGATCGTGCGAAACGCACAGCACCGTCCCCTTAAAGTTTTGCAGCGCCGTTTCCAGCACCTCGGCCGAAGCGATGTCGAGGTTGTTGGTCGGCTCGTCGAGCAGCAGGAAGTTGGCGCTGCTGAGCATGAGCAGCGCCAACTGCAGGCGGCTCCGCTCCCCACCCGATAGATCCCCGATGCGTTGGCGGCACTGCTCGTAGGTGAACAGAAACTTGAGCAGAAAGGCCACGGCCGCGCCTTCGCTGCACTCTTTGGCGTAACGGATCAGCTCGATCAGCGTCTGGTCGCGATCGAGCGTTTCGTGCTGCTGCGCGTAATACCCGATCGAAATACTCGGCCCGACGATGATCTCGCCGCGATCGATCGGCACGTCGCCGAGGATCATCTTCAGCAGCACCGACTTGCCCGCGCCGTTCGGCCCCACCAGACCTACGCGCTCGCCGTGGCGGATGAGTAGATCGAGATGCGTGAAGAGTGGTTCGGCGGGCGCGAAGGTCTTGGCCAGCTGCACGATTTCCAGCACCTTGTTGCTGCCGCGCCAGCCGTTGATCTGCAGATCCATCCGCCTGGGTTCCAGCACGGGCCGCTCAAGCTGATCCATTTTTTCGATGCGCCCCAGAATGGCCTTGCCGCGCTTGATGAACTTCTCGTTGTCGTACTGGCGGCCCCACATCAACAATTGTTTGGCGGCGGCTTGCAACCGGCCGATCTCACGCTGCTGGACATCATATAGCTGCTGCTGCCGCGCGAGGCGCATCTGCTTTTCAAAGGCGTACTCCGAATAGGCGCCGGGCCACGTCGTGATGCGGCCGGCTTCCAGTTCGGCGATCTCGTCGACGACGTGATCGAGCAGATAGCGATCGTGCGAGACGATGACCACCGCGCCGTGATAGTCGTTGATGGTGCGTTCGAGAAAGGCCTTGCCGTTCAGATCAAGATGATTGTCCGGCTCGTCGAGCAGCAGCAGGCCGGGCTGCGTGATCAGCAGCTTGGCCAACCCCACGAGTTTCTTCTGCCCGCCGCTGAGATTGGTAACCTTGTTGTCAAAGTCGGTTTCGTCCAGGCCCAACCCGCGCAGCGTATCGCGCACGCGTTTTTCATAGTTCAACCCGCCGAGTTCTTCGTAGCGGTCCAGCAGGCGCTGCTGCGTTTCGAGCGTGCGTTCCAATGCTTTATCGTTGCCGTAGATCGCCGGATTGCCCAGCTGGTGTTCAATCTGGCGCAGGTCTGCTTCGAGCGCGTGCAGTTCCGCCGAAGCCGACAGCGCCTCTTCCAGCGCGGTCTTGTCGGGATCGAGCGCCGGATCCTGCTGCAAGTAGCCGACGGTCAGGCCCTTCGCGCGGGTGATCGATCCGCCATCGGGCAGCAGCTCCCCCGCGATGAGTTTGAGCAGCGACGATTTGCCCGCGCCGTTCGCGCCGATGAGGCCCACGCAGCGATCGTCGTGGATTTCCCAATCGACCCTGGTCAGGATGTGGCGGGCGAACAAGTCGAGTTTGAGGTTGTTCAGGTTGACGGCTAACATGTTGAATATCCCTTGTGCGCGTCATTGCGAGGAGTCCGCCGGACGACGAAGCAATCTCGTGCTCACTTGTTGAAGATTGCTGCGCCGCTGCGCGGTTCGCAATGACGTCGACCAGAAAACAAAAAACCGCAGGGCAGCGCCTGCGGTTCTGACAAGCCGAATCGTTCTACCGGTCACGCGCCGCAAAAGGCGCGCGGCATCTGCGAGGCGCAATACGACAAGGACAGGCCGCGATGGGGCCACGCGCCGCCGTGCAAACCAGAATGGTGTTGGAGGTCAAGTAGAACATGGCCGTGATTATAGCGGGTAACGAAAAAAGATCAAATCGGGCGCGCAATCTACCTCAACTGATCGACTAACTCGACAATGGCCTGCACCGTTTGCTGCTGTTGTTCCTCGCGGTTGATCGTTGCCACGCCGTCGCCGGCCTGCGGGCCGTAATGGCCGAACTGCGCGTGATTGCCGCCGTCGATGATCACCAGCGGCGTCCCGGCCGGCAGCCGCGCCAGTGAATCGTTGAACACGTTGCGGGCCACACCATCATTGGTGCCGTAGATGGATGTCGCCTTGAGCGGCAGCGTGGAAAGATTGGTCGAATCGGCAGGGTAACTTGCCAGGAACGCGAGACCCTCCACTGCTGCTGGATTGCCCTTGACGAATTCCGCCGCCATCGATCCGCCCAGCGAATGCCCGCCGATGATCCACTGCTGGATGTCGGGATAGGCGGCGATGACATCGTTCGCTTTGTTCACGCCAAACACCGCCAGATCGAGCGGCATGGGCGTGATGACGGTCATGATGCCTTGCTCGCTCAACTGCTTCATCAGCGGCGCGTAGGCCGCCGGATCGACAAGGCCGCCGGGATAAAAGATGAAACCGGTGTCGGTGGGCTGGGCGGGTTGGAAGACGTACCAGCCTTGCGGCGTTTCAGCCGTCTGCGCTAACGCGGCCGCTTCTGGAAAAGCCGGATACCGCGCGAGGCGCGTCCAGGCCAGAAAGCCGATCACCGCCACGACTAACACTGCCACCAGCCCGATCAGTCCGTACCGAACGATTCTGCGTGTTTTCATGCTGGCTCCGTGCCTTTGGAATTTTCCGTCAGTCTGACGCACTCTTGCCACAACCGGCGATAATCTTCCCGTGAACTTTTGGTCAGGAAGATCCGGTGCGCTGCTCGTTCACGCCGATCGAACCAGAACCGCCCCGTGATTGCTGCCACCTGCGGCGCGGCGGCCAACCACACGATCGTATCGGCTCCCTCATCGGGCGTGCGCAGGATCGAGCGCAGGCTCTGCCTGAAAGCCGGCATACCGGTCTGCAGCAGCGGTGTATCCACCCAGCCGGGATGCATGCAATTGACGGTGACACCTGCTGACTTCAACTGATCGGCCCACAGTTCGGTCAGCATCATCAGCGCGCGTTTCGCTTGCGCATACGCCAGCAGCTGATCGTACTTCCGGCGCTCATACTGGAGATCGTTCAGATCGAGTTTGGCCAGGTACATGCCGCCTGATGAAACGTTGATGATGTGCGCCGGTGCGCTGTTCTGCAGCAGCGGAATCAGCGCGTTGGTCAGGACGAATGGCCCCAGGACATTGGTGGCAAACGTCAGCTCGATGCCATCCATCGAGAGTTGGCGCCGTTCGAAGGCATCCCCGGCGTTGTTGATCAGGATGTCCAGCCGCTGGGTTTGTGTTTTAACCCGATCGGCACAGGCGCGCACCGTCGTGAGGCTGCTCAGGTCGATCGCTTCGACGTAAACCCGTGAATGGCCGGCCTCTTCGCAGATGCGAGCCTGCGCCGCCGCGCCTCGTTCCAGATTCCGCACCAGCAGATAAACTGTGGCGCCGCGCCGCGCCAGTTGCCGCGCCGCGGCCAGACCAATACCGGAATTCGCGCCCGTGATCGCGCACACCTTGCCAGTCAGATCAACCGCCAGGTCGGCATCATGCCATAGCTTGGCCTGCCGAAAGCGATAGCCGGTATTGCCATAGCTCAGCACTACGGTCGCATCGATCAGTGCATCGAGTAAGCGCCACATCTTTAATAGAAGGTTGTCCTGCGGACGGGTTGAAACAACTCTGTGCGGTGCGCACACACCGCATCGATGGCGCAGTTGGCGCACTCGGGCGCGGTCATCTCCGGGCAGCGGCGGCGCGCGTTGAAGAAGAACCAATCGACTGCGCCCATGCTGCGGCCCGATAGAGATTGTACCTGCTGAATGGCTTGATAGGCGGCAAAACGCACCGCCCATTCCTCTGCGTCCGAGAGTTCTTCCCGCCCGATCAATCTCTGTCGCAGCTCGTCGTCGATCACGTCCACCAGCCCCGTTCGCAGACACGAGCGCATCAGGTGGTAGTCGATCACCGGCGGCTCCACGTCATTGCGAGCCGCCCGTGGCGGCGAAGCAATCTCAGCATCGACCAGGAGATTGCTTCGCTCCTGTGTCGCTCGCAATGACACCGTTGATGTGCGCAAAAACTTCTCCGGTCGCTGCTCCAGCATCAACGCCAGCAGCATCGACTTTTTGCGCAG
>CAYNML010000093.1:0-16756 GCA_964398185.1 uncultured Anaerolineae bacterium
AGCGCTCGCAATGACGATGCACCGACGGTTTCCCGCCAAAGTCGGAAGACCCAATATTATTTAGTTAGCGCTCGCCAACCGCGTCCGTGCGGTTGGGCCGCCCGCGCGGACGCGGGCTTGGAGCCTTATCTAAACAGTATTGGGCTTAAAGCAAAGCCGCCCCCAGGTTGAAATGCACGCTCATAGTTGTCCGGTAGGCTGCCATGCAGCCAGCCAGCGGCGATACACCGGATCGGCGTAGCGATCAATCGAAAACAGCGGCGCATAGTCGGGCAGCGCACTCCCGGTGATGTGCGCGGCGACCAATTCACTCGCCGCGGCGGACGCCATCAACCCGTAACCCGACAGCGCGCCACACAAGTAGGCGCCTTCCACTGGCAGCGGTCCCGCCAACGGACGATTCTCCGGCGTCCTGGTGTAATAGCCGCCGTCATACAACAACACCGGCGCTTTGCCGAAGTACGCGCGCAGGCCGGGAAACATCGCCGCCAGACCGCGCAGCACCACTTCTGGAAAAAATTCGTCGAGCAGCGGCGGCACGATCGGCTCACATGGCTCGACGTGATAGGCCCACAACATCAGTACGAGATTGTTATCGAGTCCGCCTTCCGGCCGCAGGTGCACACCACCCGGCAGTTCAGCCAGCAGCCAGCGCGTCTCGTCGCTGGACGCCAGTTCGGTGCGTTCATCGTCCGTCCACGGCAGAGACTGGGGATCAGTCCAGATCATCAACGGCGCCGCCCGCGGCACAATGCCCAGGTGGTCCTTCAGCGCGATCTTCAAATGCAGTTCATGCGTAACTGGAATCGCCACGCCCAGCATCTCGCCGATCGCTTGCGTAAGCGGCCCGGCCGCATTCACGAACGCGCGGGTGCTGATCGAACGATCGGAGGCGAGATGAACCGCCTCCACCCGATTGGCCCTCACGCTGATCCGATCGATCCGATCGTTGATCAGCGTCACACCGTGCGCCCGCGCCTGCTCCAGCAGATACATGCCCAACTGCTGGCCGCTGAACCAGCCGCAGCGCCGCGCATGGATGGCGGCGACCACCTCCGGATTGACGCCCGGAAACCGATCGAGGATGAGGGATCGATCCAGCAGCAGATCGGATCCCGTCGGCTGATCGGCAAAGCGGTGGGGATCGAGCGGGACGTAGGTCGCCGCGGATCGATCGGCGTGCACACGCGCTTCGCCGGCCCCGGCCAGTTCCGCTGCGCGCACCGCCGCTTGATAATCGGCCAGGCGGTTGGAATTTGCCGTGAGATAGACGTAGCCGCGCCGATTGAGCAGGAAGCGGTTGCGGCTTTCCACCGCCCAGCGGTCCAGCCAGTCGATGCTGCGATTCATGAGGCGCACCATCGCCTCGTCGGGCCACCAGTTGCGATACGCCTCGCTGGACTTGTCGCTGGTCAGCGACAGCGGCGGGCGCTCGTCAACGAGGACAATATGCTGCAGGCCGTGCGTCACGGCCAGTTGATAGGCGGTGGCAATACCCGCAATGCCTGCGCCACCGATGACCACTTCAGCCGTGGACGTCATCTTGCTGCGCGCTCCCCACCCGGCTATCTCAAAATCACCGGCAAGTACAAGTGCTTCGTCGCGACAATCGTATCGAGCCGCGCATAAGCGGCCAGAGTGCCGGTGAAAGTGTCGTACCACGCCAACACGAACGAGACGCCGTTGTCCAGCACGGCGGGCGGCAGAAAGATCGCAGCGTGCACATCCTGCCCCAACCCGGCTTCGAGCGTGGTGGTATACGGCGTTAACATTCCGGGGCGTGTGCCCGCCAACCCCAGCGCATAGGTCTGTGTGACGTTACCGGTATTGGTCAACCGCAATGTGTACGTCACCCACTGACCGGGCGGGCTGATCTTTTCAGACAGCGTTGGGGACAACACTGCCCCGCGCAGCAGAGTGGCCGTGGTCGTGATGCTGGCCGTGTGCGATCGCTGCGGCGCGGTCTGCGAAGCCACCGTCACCGTCACCGTATCACTCAGGTAAGCGGCCGTCTGCTGGGGCACCGTGATCGTGATCGTAGTCGACAGGCCGGTTCCGGCGGCGAGCGAGGTCGTCTCCGCCAAAGCGATCGTGGTCGGCCACTTCGCCGGACCAAGCGTGATGGCGTAGCTGTCGGTGGTCACACCGGTGTTGGTCAGCCACACGGTGTACGTGACATTCGATCCCGGCTCGGCTGATCCGCTCAAGTCCGGCGAGACCGCGACGCCCAGCAGCGCCGCCAGAATATCCAGGCGGCCATAGCCAAACGAATTGTTGGGCCAGCCGCTGCTGTCGCACTCGGTCGAGAAGATGGGCACGGCCGCTTCGTTCAGCAGCTGCTCCGTCGCCGTGATCTGATTTTTTAGTTCAGGCCGCGCCGACCACAACAAGGCCACGGCCCCGGCCACGTGCGGCGCCGCCATCGACGTTCCGCTCATCGAGCCGTAAGTATCGGTGTTGGTGCGCGTGCTCGATAGCGTTCCGGTGCCCGGCGCGGTGATGTCCGGCTTGCGGCGGCCGCTGCCATCGACAGTCACCGGGCCGCGATTGCTGAACGAGGCGCGCGTGTCCGTGCCGGTATTCAACGCCCCCACGGTGTACGCTTCGGCATAGATACCGGGCGGATCAACGATGGAACTGCACGTGCCGGGATGGTTGCTGGCCGAGACGACGGTCATGATCCCCGCCGCGCGCTGAACTTGCACCGCCTCCAGCAGCGAAGCGGCATTGCAGCCTTCTGAAGCCGGACAGCTCCACGAATTGTTGGTGATGTCCGGCGCTTTGGATGGATCACCCTGCGCCACCGTGCCGGTGATGGGATACGGCGCAAGGAAGAACTCGAAGCATTCCAGATAGGTAGCGGGTGTGCCATAGCCCACGTTCATGTTGCGGCAGCCGATCCACTGCGCGCCAGGCGCCATGCCAATCTGGTAGTCTGCGCCGTTATCGCCCACCACCGTGCCCATGGTGTGCGTGCCATGACCGTAATCGTCGCACGGCGCGGGCGAGTTGGCGCCGCACGATCCGCCGCCGGAATGAATGCTGTCGTGCCAGTTGTAATCGTGCGTCACCGTAATCCCGTCCCAGCCGCGATACTGCGCCTTCAGCGCTTCGTGATCCCAGCGATAGCCCGTGTCCTGCCCGCCCACCACGATGCCCTGCCCGGTAAAGCCCAGGTCCCACACTTGCGGCGCGCGCACATACGCAATGCCCGGCGCGATGCTTTCAGCGCGTTCCGGCGGCAGCCCGATCGGCGTCTCCGGCTGCGCGCGATCATTGAAGATGAGGGGATTCCCGTCGAGCCGCGCCACATCCGATCGGGCCGCCAGCGCCAGCGCGGTGTCCCGATCGGCCTTCACCCAGATCGCGTTGACAATGTAGAACGATCGATACTCCACGCCGCGCTGTGTGAGCCAGGCGCTGAGGGGCGCTTGTGTGCGCTGCGCGTGCGCCCGCAGCGTCTCGTACACGTAACGGCCCCTGGCGGCTTTGGTCGGCAGCCGATCGGCTCCGCGCAGATCAGCACGTGCAGTCAGCATGACGAGAAACTCAGCCTCCTGCCCGGCGGCCGTGCGCTCGATCACCCAGCGATCAATCTTGGGGTTGTTCTCCGCCCGATCGGTTTCCTGCGCGACCCCGGGCGGGGTTCGACCCAACACGACGGCCACTACCAGCGCCAGAGGCACCAAACACCACGCCACTCGCTTCATACGCCACCTCTCCCTGAGATTTGCACCTGGGTTCAGTATACCAAAGAAGATTTCAGGTTCGCCACTTCCTTATGCTATAATCGAAAAGAAGTTTCGTGAATCGCCAACACAGTGGGCGACACCCCCTGCCGACGAGGAAACCATGGCGAAGAAACCTGTGACACCCCCTAAGCCAGCCCGGCCAGTCAAGGCCGCTGCTGCCGCGACGACTCGGCCCCTGGCCGCCGTAACGGCCGGCAAGCGCGCCCTCACCATCGACGTGCGCTTCATGGTCGATTTTCTGGTGCAGCTGCTCAAGACGCCCAGTCCCACCGGTTATACCGACGACGCCCTGCGGCTGGTGCGCGAAACGCTGGCCAATTTGAAGCTGGACACGCGCTTCAACACCAAGGGCAACCTCATCGCCACGTGGCAGGGCAAGGCCAACACGCGCGGGCGCGCACTGACGGCGCACGTGGACACGCTGGGCGCCATGGTCAAGGAGATCGACAACGCCACCGGACGATTGCATCTCTCTAAACTGGGCGGCCTGACATGGAACAGTGTGGAAGGCGAGACCTGCACCATCATCACCAATGGCGGGCGCACGTACCGCGGCGCCATCCTGCCGCGCAAAGCCTCGGTGCACGTACACGGCGGTGAAGTGGAAAAGGGCGAACGCAGTGATGCGACGATGGAGGTCCGGCTGGACGCCAGGGTCCGCTCGGGCGCCGAGACCCGCCAGCTGGGGATCGAAGTGGGCGACTTTGTGGCCTTCGATCCACGCACAGAAGTAACGGACACCGGCTTCATCCGTTCGCGCCACCTGGACGACAAAGCCAGTGTGGCCTGCATCGCGGCGGCCTGCAAGGCGCTGCTGGACGCCGGCCTGCGCCCAGCGCAGCGCACCACCATCTTGATCAGTCATTTTGAAGAAGTGGGCCACGGCGCTTCGACGGGTATCCCTGCCGACGTCAAGGAAGTGCTGGCCGTCGATATGGCCGCCGTGGGGCCGGGCCAGAACAGCGACGAATACTCGGTGGGCATTTGCGTCAAGGATTCGGGCGGGCCGTATTCGCTGGAAATGAAGCGGCTGCTGATGCAGCTGTGCCAGAGCGCGGATATTCCCTACAAGCTGGACATCTACCCCTTTTACGGATCGGACGTAGGGCCGGTGTGGCGATCAGGCGCCGATGTGATTGCGGGCCTCATCGGGCCGGGCGTGGACGCCAGCCACCACTACGAGCGCACACACGTTGATTCCCTGGTCGCGACGGTGCGGCTGATCATCGAGTTCATGTTAGCGTAACGACAAGGAGCGCCTCCCATGAGCAAACTCGGGTTCCATGTCTCGGCGGGCAACCACCGCGGCCTGGGCAGCTGTCTGACGAAATGCGCCGAGGCCGGCCACCCCCTGCCCGTCATCTTCAGCGTGGATCAAAACATCTGGCACGATATTGAGCGGCTGAGTCCGCAGACCACCTATATCTTCCGCACCCAGAAGAATGAACGGGGGCAGTCCATCGGCGACGGCCCCGGCTCGATCTACACGGGCGATCCGGTCAAGACCGCGCGGGACTGGATGGCAGAGATGATGCCCGTCTGGGCGAAGAACACAGCCCATTATTACGCGCCGCTGAACGAGCAGGACCCCGCCCAACTGGCCGGCTTCACATGGCTCAACACCTTCTCGATCGAGTGCATGAACATCGCGGAGGCCAACGGCTACAAGCTGGCGCTGTATGCCTTCAGCGGCGGCAATCCCAAAGATGTGCTGCAGCCGGCCAGCGGCCCGGCCTTCACCCGCGACGACGCCTGGCGCGAACTGCTTCCCTCGCTGCAAAAAGCCAAGGCCAACGGCCACCTGCTGCTGCTGCACGAATACGGCTTCACCTTCATGACGTTGAAGAATTCCACGCCGCATCTGGCGCTGCGCTATCGCCACGCGTATCGCTTTCTGGTGCAGTTCAACGCCGATGCGCCGCTGGTCATTTCTGAGGCCAGCGCCGGCGTGGGCTACGCTGACATCGCGCCCAATCTCTGGCTGGACGATGTGAAGTGGTACGATGCGGAACTGATGAAAGATCGCGCCGTGATCGGCTGCTGCCTGTATCAATTGGGCGGATCGGAAAACTTTGTGTCGCTGGTTCCGCAGCTGGCCGATTACATCGCGGCGACCCCCACGCCCCCGCTGGTGAAGCAGGCCAATCCGGTGGCGCCCGGCCCCGATGTAGACGCCAACGGCCAGCCCGTGCCCGATGACTATGTCTTCATCGCAACTACCGGCGCTGCACCAACGCCAACGCCTGCTCCCATACCAACACCGACTCCAACACCGACTCCAACACCGACTCCAACGCCGACTCCAACGCCGACACCGACGCCTGAGCCAGCGCCCACTCCGACACCAGAGCCAGCGCCAACACCAACTCTGCCACCCAGCAGCGGACCGCTGGACTTTGAGGTGCGTGTGGCTCGTGTGCGGAACGATCCCGATCAGCCGGGGCGGCTGATGGTGACCTTCCAGATCGACGCGACCGGCGGCAGCGGGCAATATCAGTACACCTGTGAAGGTGTAGCACTCAGCGGCCCGCAGCGCGATCGGCCATCAACCTTCTCAGGCGCCATCGTCGAAACATACAAGGTGACATCCAGCGACGGGCAGACGGTGGAGAAGAAATTCTTCTTCCGGCCGCGCGACTTCCCGCCGGCCACATAGAACCTTGCACACGCCTGGCGCCAAGCCCTTGCGCAGAAGTCTCTGCAGCAAGGGCTTTTCATTCGACCTGGCGCATTGTCACTTGTTCATGGCGCTTGATGTGCCCTGATGAATTTGACCGGATCAACGTATCCCCAGGCATTGGGACTGGCGCGGCCTAACTCATCGTCCCACGTGTAACCCAACGCCGGGATGCGGCCATTGCAGGTGCCGCGCCCGCCCGCGCTCGTCGGCGGAAAGAGATTCGATCCATCACCCCACGTTCTGATCTCCCAATGCAGATGAGAATTCTCACCCCGATCGGCGATCTCACCAATCACGTCCCCGCGATAAACGATCTGCCCGAATGAGACCTTTGGCTCAGCCACGTGCCAGTAGGCCGACCACACCCTGGAACCGTCGGCCAGCAGATGCTCGATCGTGATCACCCAGCCCTCCGCGCCGATGTCCTGCTTCCACGTGACCAGCCCGTTCGCCACCGCCCGCACCGGCTCACCCTGCGCCGCGCCGCCTTCCACCTGGCGGCGCGCATCGTACTTGAACCAATCCTCGCCCGCATGATACAACTCGCCAAAGGCCACTTTCCTGCCGTTCTTGTCGACGAAGCACTTGCCCGCGCTGCCCAGGCCAGGATTCTGCACGCCGTAGCGTGTGTCCACCGGCCAAGGGCCGTTCACATCGTGCACGTACGGCCCAAAGTGATTCGGATCGAGCGGAAAATCAAAGCGATCGACAGACGGCGGCGTGGGCAGCGGCCGCGGTGTCGCGGTCGGAACCGGCGAGGCAGCAGGATTGAGAGAGGACAGGAAGGAGGAAGACTGACAGGCGCCCAACAGAAGCGCAAGTAAAACGCAAAGTGTAAAACGTAACAGCATACCTACCTCGGCGGTGAGTGAGTGAGTGGAATGTCAGCGCGATTATAGCATCGCCATTTGAGGCCAGCGGAATCTCAAACACGCCCGCGCCAAATGATGGGATAATAGTAGCAAGGAAAAATCATGGACAACCTCCCTGCCAGTTATTACCTATTCGGGCTGAAAGCCTTGCAGGCGCGCCTGCCGGTGCTGGCTCAAGAGATCGATGGCGTGCGCGCGGCGGACGACATCGAGTACGTGCACCGCATGCGTGTGGCCTCGCGCCGCATCCGCACGGCGCTGGCGCTGTTCGGCGAGGAACTGCCCCGCAAGCACGCGGCGGCGTGGCGCGCCGAGATGCGGCGCATCACCCGGGCCCTGGGCGCTGCGCGCGACACCGATGTGCAGATCGACTGGGTGCAGCAGTTCTGGCAGCACACAACAGATGAAGCGCAGCGGGCGGGCCTTGAGCGCCTGTTACTGCGCTTGCACCAGCAGCGGACCCGCCTGCAGGGTAAAGTGATGAAGGCGCTCGATCGCCTGGAGAATAAACACATCCTGGTCGATATGAGCGAGACCTTGCAGGCGCTGGTGTCAAAAGCCGAGACAGACGCAGCGCCCCCGGCTGATCTGCCGCCCCGCGCCGCTGACGCCATCCTCGCGCGCCTGGAGGAATTGCTGGCCTTCGAGCCGCACGTGGCCCATCCCGAACACATACACGAGCTCCACCAGATGCGCATCGCAGCCAAGCACCTGCGTTATACCCTGGAAGTGTTCGAGCCGCTGTACAATCGCGCACTGCGCAAGCCGATCAAGATCGTCAAAGAGATCCAGGAGCTGCTGGGAGAGGTGCACGACTGCGACGTCTGGCTGGAGTATGTGCCCCAGTTCATTGAAGAGGAACGCGCCCGCACGCTGACCTATTTTGGTGAGACCGCGCCGGCGCAAGCCTTCCTGCCCGGTCTGCACGCGCTGGAAGAGAATCGCCGCGAACAGCGTTTGCGATCCTATTACATGTTCCGGCGCTTCTGGGAACTCACCCAGGAGCAAGGCATCTGGGATCGCTTGCGCGATGCGGTGACACTGTCGCAAGCAGAACCGCCAGTAGAGGCGGAACCGTAAGCGCAAGTCTGATGACCAGAAACCGGGTTTCGCCAGTTTGAATGAAATGGAAAGACAGTCGTGAAGCAACCCGGTTTCTATGTGGCACTCGCCAGCGCCAGAGCGCGCGCGAATTTGGATCGTTGTTCGGGCTGCAAGCGCCACTCGTTTTGCAGACACGCGCTCATCACCGCCAGATCATCTTCGGCGCCGACCTCCTTCAACTCGAATTCCACCTCAAAGTAACTCTGCTGTCTGCCGCCGATCGACAATTCGACCCGGTCCACGCTCATCTCGGCCACCACCCGATCGACCTTTGCAGCCCAACGGACGATGCGCGTTTGACGCTGATCGAACAACGGCACAAGTGCAACATCGCCGACGAGACTCAGCAGCCGATCACGAATCTCGCTGGGCGGCCACTGCCCGATCGGTTGTGCGCGGTCCAACGTGATCTCCAGTTCCTCACGGCGATGCACCGCCCCCGCGACCGTCTGCCCGCTCTTCAGCGTCATCACGATCTGCCCATCGACCGCGCGTTGGCGGCAGACGTGCTGCGAGGCCAGGATCGATCGATCGGGTGTGTCCACGAACGTATCGTGCACGTGCTTCGTCACACCTGCCGAGAGCGCATACCCGGCGATCTGATCGACGGTCTGCAAGCGCAGCCAGGTGGCCTCGTCCGGCACGGCGAACTTCGCTTCGATTTCCATGCACCCCTCCCGTAATCGATTGTTTTGTAGTATAACACGCCAGAGTTGAGGCTGAGGGAATAAGTGGTGGCGCGATCAATCCACAATCAAAAATCCAAAATCCAAAATTCTTTGCTGGCTTGGTTTCGCGCCCACGCACGCGATCTGCCGTGGCGGCACGATCGATCGCCGTATCGCGTGTGGCTCAGCGAGATGATGCTGCAGCAGACGCAAGTCGAGACGGTGATTCCGTACTTCCACCGCTTTCTCGATCGCTTCCCGACGCTTGCCGACCTCGCCGCCGCGCCGCTGGGTGATGTGCTGAAGTTGTGGGAAGGCTTGGGTTATTACGCGCGAGCGCGCAATCTGCACAAAGCCGCGAAGGTCGTCGTCGAGGAACTGCACGGCGAGTGGCCGCGCACCGTCGAGGGGCTAATGGCCCTGCCCGGCATCGGACGTTACACCGCGGGCGCCATCGCCAGCCTCGCCTTTGATGTGCGCGCCCCCGTGCTCGACGGCAACGTGATGCGCGTCTTGTGCCGCCTCTTCGCCATCGAACGTGATCCGAAGGACGCGAAGGTGCGAGAGGAATTGTGGGGAGTGGCTGAGGCGCTACTGCCTCATCCCCCCAGCCCCCTTCTCCTGAATCAAACAACGCTTCAGGAGAAGGGGGAGCGGCCACTCCCCTCTCCTGAAGCAGGAGAGTCCCACGGGGAGGCTTCGCACGGGCCGGGGGTGAGGTCTGCCGGCGAATTCAACGAATCACTAATGGAACTCGGCGCGCTGATCTGCACCCCGCGCACTCCCAACTGCGACGCCTGCCCGCTGGTAAAATATTGCGAAGCGAAAAAGCGTGGTCTGCAAGACCAACTACCGCTCAAAACCAGGCGCAAGCCCCTGCCCCACTTCGAGGTGACTGCCGCTGTGATTCGCAAGAACGGACGACTCCTCATCGCGCAGCGACCGTTGGGCGGACGGCTCGGCGGCCTGTGGGAATTCCCCGGCGGCAAAGTGGAACCCGGCGAGACGCTGCCGCAATGCCTGCGCCGCGAGATCAAGGAAGAACTCGGCGTGCGCATCAAAGTCGGCCAGCCGATCACATCGATCGATCATGCCTACACGCACTTCAAGATCACACTGCACGCCTTCGAATGCGAACTCGTGTCGGGGAAGCCACAAGCTTTGCAGGTAGAGAACTTCAAGTGGGTGAGGATGAGCGAGTTGAAGAAGTACGCCTTCGCCAGGACGGATTTGAGGATAATTGAAGCCTTAAAGCGCAATGGATAACTGAATCAGCGCATCAACGAATCGGCGAGCGTTGATGCGCTGATTCGCTTTCTCTCCGTTTGTCCGCTCCAACCAAGCCTCGATCAACTTCTGGTATCATTGCCCGCACTTTATCCGCGAGTGTTGTTCACTCGTTACTCATTACTCGTTACCTGCCTCCATGCGCAAATCGTTTCTTGCTCTCATCGGCCTCGCCGCCGGAGCCGGCGCGGCTGCTCTCATCTACCGCAACTGGCGGCACATCGTCCGGCATCCGCTCAAACTCTCGCCCGCCACTTACGCCATCGGCGTCGAGCGCAATATTCCAATCGAAGTTGAGAGCGGCCTGACGCTGGCCGCCGACCATTACTTCCCCAAAGCCGCAGGCCGCTTCCCGACGATTCTCGTCCGTTCGCCGTATGGCCGCGAATTGCGCGGCGGACCGGTGGGGTTGATCTACGGCTTCATGCTGCGCCGCCTGGCCGAGCGCGGCTACCACGTCATCGCGCAGGACACGCGCGGCCGCTACGAATCCGAAGGTGAATTCGATCCGTTCACGTTTGAAGTGTGGGACGGCCGCACCACCATCGACTGGATCAGCCAGCAGCCGTGGTTTGACGGCCATCTTGGCATGACGGGTCCCAGTTATCTGGGCTACACGCAGTGGGCGGCCGCCATCGAGCCGGAGCGCACGCCGCACCTGAAGGCCATCATGCCCATCATGACCAGTTCGCAATTCTTCACGGTCATTCACGCCGATGGCGCCTTTGCGCTGGACACGGTGCTGCACTGGATGCAGATCACGTTCCTCGCCGGGCGGCCCGATCGCAAGCGGCAGTTCATCAGCCCGCAGGAAGAAGATCGCCGCCTGCAGCGCGTCTTCAATCACCTGCCGCTGCACGATCTCGATTGCCTGCTGCTGGGCGAACGCGTGGACTTCTATCAGGACGCGCTCACGCATACCGATCGCTGTGGGCTGCGTTGGCGCTGGATCGATCTCAGCGAGCGGGTGGGTAACGTCGAAGCCGCCGCGCACCTGATGACCGGCTGGTACGACTTCATGCTGCGCGAACTGCTGGCCGATTACGCGCGGCTGGTGGAAGCCGGACGCCAGCCGCATCTCACCATCGGCCCGTGGTATCACGCCGACGCGCGTTACCTGGTAGCGGCCATCCAGAATGCGCTCGACTGGTTCGACACGCACTTGAAAGGCCAGCCCCATAAATTGCGCGCCAAGCCGGTCAGTCTCTACGTGATGGGCGCGGAGGAATGGCGCGACTTTGCCGCGTGGCCGCCGCCTGCAGTTCGCATCCGTCATTATCTGCGCGAGGGGCAGCGGTTATCGATCGAGCCGCCGGCGGCCGGTGAACAACCCGATCGCTATCGCTACGATCCCGCCGATCCCACTCCCAATTTAGGCGGACCCTTGATCAATCTGCCGCACGGGGCAGTGATGGACAATCGGGTGTTGGAGGAACGCAGCGATGTGCTGACCTACACCACGCCGCCGCTCGATCGTGATCTCGACGTGATCGGCCCCATCCGTTTGGAACTCTACGCCCGATCGACTCTGGCGCACACCGACTTCTTTGGCCGCCTGTGCGACGTGCAGCCCGACGGCAAATCGCTGAATGTGTGCGACGGCCTGCTGCGCGTCAAACCCGAAGCGCAAGTGGAACACCCGGAGCACAACGGCCGCGCGCGGAATTGCGGCGAAGAGACGCTGCATCTGGAGATCGATCTGTGGGCCACGGCGTATCGCTTCAAGCGGGGCCATCGCTTGCGGTTGATCGTGTCCAGCGGCGCGCATCCGCGCTGGGCGCGCAACACCGGCGCCGCCGAACCGCTCGGCACGGCCACCACCCTGCTCGCCGCCGATCAAACCATCCTGCACGACTGCGCACATCCCTCGGCGTTGATTTTGCCAGTGGCCATTAATCATTGATCATTGATCATTGATCATTGATCATTGTTCATTGTTCATTGTTCATTGTTCATTGTTCCTCGTTCTTTGGTATAATCGCCCCGCACGCTGTCCCGTGCGCGCCCATGACCAAACCTTTACGCCTCCTCTTATACTACGCCGACACCGGCGGCGGCCATCGCGCCACGGCGCAAGCCCTGGCCGAAGGCCTGAAGTATCGCTACGGCGACGCCGTCGATCCGGTGCTGTTCGACGGCCTGCGCAAATACTGCCCCTATCCCGTCAGCCATCTCGACGACATGTATCCGTGGATGTCGGGCATGTCCAAGACGTGGGGCCGCGGCTGGACGCAGCTCAACGACCCGCAACGCGTGCAGCGCTTCATGAAATTGTGGTGGCCCTACGTGCGCACCGCCGCCATCCGCATGGCCAAAGAACCGTGCGACGGCATCATCAATGTGCAGCCGCTCTACACCTATCCCGTCTTGTGGGCGATGGAGCGCATCGGCGTGCGCAAACCCTTCGTGACGATGGTGTCCGATCTGATCGTGGTGCACGCGTTGTGGTGTGACCCCACCACCGATCGGTTCCTGGTGCCCACCGAAGTCAGCCGCCAGCACGCGCTGGAGAATCGCATCCCGGCCGATAAAATCCAGGTCGTGGGGCTGCCCATCCGCGTGACGTTCATGACACCGCCGCAGCCCAAAACCGTGGCGCGGCAAAAACTCGGCCTGCAAGACAAGTTCACCATCCTGTTGATGGGCGGCGGGCAAGGGCTGGGCCGCGTCTTCGAGACCGCCGAAGCCATTGGCCGCAGCGGCCTCGACGTGCAGCTCATCGTGGTGGCGGGGCGCAATAAGAAACTGAAAGAGCAGCTCGACGCCGCCCGCTGGCCGATTGCGCTCAAGGCCTACGGCTTCATTCAAGACATCCCCGGCGTCATGGACGCCGCCGACGTACTCATCACCAAAGCGGGGCCGACCACCATCTGCGAAGCGTTCACGCGCAGTCTGCCCATCATCATCAGCGGCTACATTCCTTCGCAGGAAAATGAAAACGCCGATTACGTGATCGATAACCAGGCTGGGGTGCTGGCGACCGAGCCCGAGTTGATCGTGGCGACGCTGCGCGAGTGGCTGCACAAACCCGATCGGCTGGCGCAGCTTTCGCAGAACTCCGCCCGCCTGGCTCGTCCGCGCTCGGCCATCGACGCCGCCGAAGCCGCGTACGAAGTCGTCACCACCCGCCCGATCATTTATCGCGCCCCGCAGGGCGAGCCGCTGCTGGCCCGGCTCGATCGCTTCTTCGGCAATTAGCCTGACCGGCGCGGCGACAGTCCACCACCTGTGCTCCAAGCCCGCGTCCGCGTGGGCGGTCCAACCGCGGGAACGCGGTTGGTGAGCATGAATAAAGGGCGTGTTTGTCAGCCGCCTGTCAAACACCGCTGGGCAGTCATGCTAAGATATATTCGTCGTTCGGCCGTCTCCGTCGCTCGTCCAGAAGAGTGGAGACATCTCCTATGCTCAACAACCTGACCTCATTCTTATTCGCCTGGTACAACCTGCCCTATACCATCCTGCTGTTGATCTGCATCGTCCTGGCCGCCTTTCAATTGATCGGCTTCGGCGGCGAGCACGATTCGGAGGGCGAGGCGGGCGTTGATCACGACGCCGACCTCGACCACGACGTCGATCTCGATCATGGCGCTGATCTCGACCACGATGCCGATCTCGATCATGACGCCGATCTGGATCACGATGCCGATCTCGATCACGCCGTTGACCACGACGTCGATCACGACGTAGAGCATGAAGTCTCGCACGAGGCTGGCGGCGATGGCACACCCGGCGTGTTGAACGTGCTGGCCTTCATCGGGCTGGGCAAAGCGCCGCTGATGGTAGTGCTGCTAATCCTCTTCGGCTCCATCGGCTTGCTGGGCTGGATCATGAACAGCGTTTTAACCAGGACTTTCGGGACGTATCCGAGCATGGCGTTTATCGCCGTGCTGCCCATCACGGTTTTGGCCGGGGTGCTCGTCAGTTCGCGCACGGCGCGCTTCATTGGCCGCGCCCTGCCGCCCATCAGCACCACCGCCACCCGCGCGCAGGCCCTGGTGGGGAAGCGCGGCACCGTCATCAGCCCGTACGTGGACGAGAGGTACGGCATGGTCCATCTGCGCGACGAAGGCGGCACGCTCATCAACATCTTCGCCGTGATCCAGGACGGCGAGCCGATCAATCGCGGCAGCGAGGTGGCGCTGGTGGCGTATGACCCCGAAAAGAAAGTCTACACCGTAACACCGGTATGACCGACTTGCAGCGATACTGCAATGGCATAACTTGAGGAGGAAGGAAAATGTTGGACTGGTTAATCCCTATCGTAGCAGTGGTCATCGGCGTGCTGATCGTGCTGGTGATGATCCGTTCGATCGTCTCGGCCTACGTCAAGACGCCGGCCAACCGCGCCTTCGTGCGCACTGGCGGGCTGTTCCGCAAGCCGCACGCGCCGCCCAAGGTCATCATGAACGGCGGCACCTGGGTCTTCCGCACGATTCACGAACTGACCTGGGTTGATCTGGGCACGATGGCGATTGAGATCGAGCGCACCGAGAATAACGCGCTCCTCACGATCGACCCGCAGTACGCCGACATCAAGGCCATCTTCTACATCAAGGTCAACCCGACCGTGGAAGGCATCATCGACGCAGCGCGCACCATCGGCGGCAAGCAGGTCGACGCCAATGCCGTCAAGCAGCTGGTGGACGCCAAGCTGGACGGCGCGCTGCGTGACGTGGCCGCCTCCTTCTCTTTGATGAGCCTGCACCAGGAACGCGAGAAATTCATTCAAGAGGTGCAGAACCGCTTGAAGACCGACCTGCAAGAGAACGGCCTGATGCTGGAGTCGGTCTCGATCCTGACGCTGCGCGCGGCGCGGCAAGGCTCGTTCGGCACCGACGACGTCTTTGGCGCGCAGGTGGCGCGCGCCAACGCGCAGGTCATCCAGCAGGCGCTGCGCGAGCGCAACGACATCGAGCGCAAAACCGAAATTGAGATCAAGCAGCGCGACATCGAAACAGCGAAGCTGCGGCTCGATCTCGATCGCGATCTGGCTTATGCCTCGGCCACGCAGGAGCGCGAAGTCCGCACGCTGCAGGCCACCGAAAAGGCGACGGCTGACAAGCAGGTCTTTGAAGAAGCGCAGAAGTCCGAACTGGCGCGCGTGTCGAAAGAACGCGCCGTGGCGCTGGCCGAAATGGAGCGCGAACAGCAGATCGGCATTCAGAATGAGCGCAAACAGCAGGAAATTGTGGCCGCCGAGATCGCGCGCCGGCAAGCGCTGGAACTGGCCGAGCAGCAGCGCCAGATCGCCGTGACGCAAGAGCAGCTCAAACGTGAAGCGGCAGAGAAGGAACGGCTCATTATCTCGGCGCAGCGTGAGGAAGCCGCGCAGGGCGTGAAGACGGTCGAGGCCACACAGCAGGCGCAGCGCGAAGCGCGCATTCGCGTCATCGAGGCCGAACGCGAAGCGCAGAAGGCCATGATCGAGCAGAAGAACACGATCGAGCTGGCTGCCCTCCGCAAGCAGCGCGAGGCCGAAGCGCAGGCCAAGGCCCTGAAAGAAATCGCCGCGGCTGAAGCGGAAGCCGCGTTGAAGCAGGCGGAGACGCTGCGCACCCAGGCTGCGGCCGAACGGGAGGCCGAGACCCTGCGCGCCGACGGTATGAAGGCCAAAGCCTCAGCGGCCGGTCTGGCCGATGCCGAAGTGTTGAAGGCCAAAGCGGAAGCTGCCATGCGCGAAGCGGAAGCCGTGAAGGCCAAAGGTCTGGCCGAGGCCGAGAGCCAGAAGGCCAAGGCTGAAGCGCTGGCCGCCTTCGAAGGGGTGGCGCAGCGGGTGGAGATCACCAAGCTGCAGCTCGATGCGCAAGTGCAGATCGAAGTGGCGCGCGCACAGGCGCTGGGCAATGCCCTGGCTTCGATGAACATCAAGCTCATCGGTGATCCGACAGCCGCTTCACAGCTGTTGAAGATGGTCACGCTGGCCGATGGTCTGGGTGAAGTCGTCAAGAATGTCCCGCAGCCGATGTTAGCCGTGGGGCAGCAAGTGCTCAACAAAGTCACAGGCACGGAGAGCGATGCGCTCTTGAAGATGGTGCAAGTGCCCGGAACGGAGCAGGCCACCAGTATTACCGATCTAGCCACGCTGGTTCCCGAACTGATCCAGATGGCTGAGCAGGCCCTGGACGTGAACAGGCTCAAGGGCCAGACCGTGGGCGATGTGCTGAAGATGCTCAGCAAGCGCGGCACTGCCGAAGATCGCGCCAAAGTCGAGAAGGCGCAGCAGGCCCTGGTCATGCTGCCCATCATCAACGACCTGCCGTTTGAGGAAGTTTACCTGCGGGCGACGGCGAAGTAAACCACACAGACCTGTCAGGTGGGCAACGAGATGACGAACCAAATAAATCTGGGTCTTCCGACTTTGGCGGGAAACCGTCGGTGCATCGTCATTGCGAG
>CAYNML010000094.1:0-16332 GCA_964398185.1 uncultured Anaerolineae bacterium
AAGGCGAAGGCGAGTGAAGTACTGTTGATTGAGAATACGTCGGGGCGATGGGAAGTGCGGCAGGGATTTGCATTGGCAGGCCGATCGTAACGGATATGGAATCGGGCGAATAGATCGGATCGGCATTGCGAGCCGCGCATTAAGCGGCGAAGCAATCTCCACCACCCGTGAACGTCATGCCCGAGCGCCGTAATCGGGCATCCAGCAGACGACGGGAGCACTGCACGGCAGGTGTTGGCAAATCATGCTGGCAAGGCCACTGGATTCCCACCAACAACACGCGGGAATGACGCCCGCGTCTCTCACTCTTCACTTTCCGTACAACCTCTGATACCACGCCAGATTCTCTCTCAACCTGTCAATGTATAATCTCGTCTCCCCCAACGAGATATTCTCCACGAACAAATCCGTGTCGCCGTTCGAATTCTCTTTCCATCTTTGCGCATTGCCCGGCCCGCCGTTGTAGGCCGCCCACGCCGCGTACATATCCTGATCGAGAAAATCCAATCCGTAGCGCCTCAGGTAGTAAACGCCGAACTTTACGCTGATGAACGGGCGATAGAGATCGCTCTGCTGGTAGTTCGACCAGCGCAAATCGCGCGCGATCTGCTCGCCCGTGGGCGGGATGATCTGCATCAGGCCGCCCGCCGCCGCCGAGGACGTCACCGCACCGTCGAACAGGCTCTCGGCCCGCATCAGCGAGAAGATCACCATCGGATCGATGTTGTGCGCCTGCGCTTCGGGCACGATCAGATTGGCGTAGTAAATCGGGTAGACGAGACGTTGCAAGAAGGGCGGCGCGTTTGCCACTGATCCGGCAGGCGATTGACGGACCACTTGATTCGCGGCGACAATCGATGGGAAGTACAGGCCGATGTCGCGATAGTAAATCGCTAACGGATAGAGCACGGCAGGCGTGTTGCTGTACGCTTCGCGCAGGGCCTGAAATTCCGCTTTGCCTTCGCTGAGTTTGCCCAGTCGCCACAGTTCAGTGCCGCGTTTGAAGCGCGCATCGTTGAGTACTTCAGTGGGCAATGACCGCAGCGACTCCGGCGACACTTGCAGCCAGTTCGCCAGCCACTGCTCGGCCTCGGCGCGGCCTTCGTCAGGATCGACCTCGAAGTTGCCGGGAACAAAAGGCAGCCCGTTCGTGCCGCTGAGGATGTCACCCGCTCGCAAGCCGTAGTACGCATCCGACGCGGCCAACTGCGACAGCAGCGATCGATCGTTGGCAACCTTACCCTGCCACAACAGCGCGGCGGAATGCAGCTCACTCAACGGGTAGGTGTTGCTCAACGTGCGCCACGCGCGGATCGCCGCGTCATCGTCGTCGCTGCGAAAGGCATCCAGTCCCGCGTCGAACAGCGCTTCGGAAGCGTTGGTATCGTTGGGGTAATCATCTTGCAGTTGCAGATTCAACTCGATGGCGCGTCGATACTCGCCGCTGCGCTCCAACAACCCGGCGGCATTCCACAGCGCCGTCGGAGCCTGCGCGGCCTTGGGATTCTGTTCCGCGAAAGTCGTCAACGTCTCCACCGCGCCAGCGACATCGCCGCCGACAGCCTGCGTGTTCGCTTTCTCGATCCACGCATCGCCCCAACGCGAGGCTTCGGGATGCTCGTCGATGATCTCGTCGAACGCCTTCAACGCCGCGCCGATGTTGCCCGCACCCTTGTACGACAACCCGATGTAATAGTGCGCGTTGCCGTGATCTTCGTTCGCCGCGATGAAGCGCTCGAAGGCCGCGATGGCCGCATCGTATTGTTTGGCATGGTAATCGACGAGGCCGCGTTGAAATTCGTAGACAGGCACGTCGGCGTTGACCAGCGCCAGCAAGGCTTGATACGCCTCGTTGCGATCGGGATAGGTGTTGACCAATTCCGTGAAGCGCGCGAAGCCCGCTTCGTTTTGCCCCGCATCGAGCAGCGTCTGTCCGGCTTGCAGCATGATCGACGCGCGATACCCGCGCTGCTGCGCGAACGACAGAATCGCGTCGTATTGCGCAACAGCATTCTGCGGTTGTCCCAACTGCCGATAGGCTAACGCCAGTTTCTCGCGCAGCTCCGCTACCGTGGATGTGCCACTGACCTGCGTCAAGGCGCGCTCATACGACTTGGCGGCGTTGGCGTGATCGTTCAACTGCGTGTAAGCATCACCAATTCGCTCATTCACGAAATCGGCGAGGATGTCAGCGCGCAATTCCAAGTAGTTTTGATACGCCGCAATCGCATCGGCGTAGGCCGCTCGATCGAAGTGCAGTTCGCCCAGATGAAACCAGGCAGCGGCCACGCGCTCGGACTGCGGATGCTGATCGATGAAGTGTGTAAAGAGATCGATTGCTGTTGATGGATCACCCGATCGAGCGGTGGCATACGCCCGATCAATCAACGCCTCTTCAAGGTGATCGGAATTCGGCGCGCCGTCGATCAATGCTTGATACTTCTGGATCGCCATGCTGAAGTCGCCATCGTGCATGGCCTGGCGCGCTTCACGCAGAGCCTGATCAGGCTGCGGCGTGGGCGTGAAGGTCGGCGTCGGTAACGGCGTGAGGGTTGCCGTCGGGCTGGGGGGATCGATCGGCGTGGCCGAGGCCGGAGGCGCGGCGGAAGTCGCCGGCACATTGGTCGTCAGAGGTGAAGGCGCAGGCTGCGAATGACATGCGCTCAGCAGAAAGAGAGATAGCGAGAAGGCGAGAAGGAGGGATTTCATGCGCGCGATTATCGCGGAGGCGGCTGGTCGTGTCAAACGCACTCCCTCGGTTGACACGCCCTTGCCCGTCTGCTACACTCCCCACCCCGGAGGCCAACATGAACGAACTGGAACGCACCATTGAATGGCACGATGGCACGGTGTTGATGATCGATCAGCGCGTGCTGCCGCTGCATTACGAGATCAAAAGTTACACTACCTATCAAGGCGTAGCGGAAGCCATTCACACGATGGTGATCCGGGGCGCACCGGCCATCGGCGCGGCAGCCGGCTTTGGCATGGCGCTGGCCGGATTGCAGAGCAGTGCCAAGGCCCGATCGGATCTGCTGCGCGATTTGGAGGCTGCCGCTGAAGTGCTGCGTCAGTCGCGTCCCACGGCGGTCAATCTTTTCTGGGCGATCGATCGGATGCTGCGTGTGGCGGCATCGGCTGATGATATTCGCGCGACGCTCGTTCGTGAAGCGCAACGGATCGCCGACGAAGACGTGGAGATCAACAAGCGCATGGCCGAGCATGGCGCGGCGTTGATCAAAGACGGCGATACGATCCTCACGCACTGCAACACGGGCGCGCTGGCCGTGGTCGATTACGGCACGGCGCTGGGTGTGATCCGTCGCGCGCACGAGCAAGGCAAACGCATCAAGGTCTTTGCGGATGAAACTCGACCGCGCTTGCAGGGTGCGCGTCTGACCGCGTGGGAGTTGATGCGCTGGGGCATCGACGTGACGCTGATTGCGGACAACGCGGCGGGGCATTACATGCGCAAGGGTGCGATCAATATCTGTTTCGTCGGATCAGATCGCACCACGGCCAACGGCGATGTGGCGAACAAGATCGGCACGTACAAAGTGGCTGTGCTGGCCAAAGAGAACGGCATCCCGTTCTATCCTGTGCTGCCTACCTCCACGATCGATCTCAGCCTGCCCCACGGCGATCTGATCCCCATCGAAGAACGCGACGAACGCGAAGTCACCGAGATCGACGGCGTGCGCATCGCGCCGCTCGGCGTGAAGGTGGGCAATCCGGCGTTTGACGTGACGCCCGCGAAGTACGTGACGGGGATCGTGACAGAGAACGGCATCGCCTATCCGCCGTTTGAGATTAGCCTGAGGAAAGTGGTTCACGGACGCTGACGACGGATCGCTGCACAAAACGAACAAGCGGACGGAAACGGAATTGCAGAACGGTGAGGCCCTCAAGCACTTGAGGGCCTCACCACGTGAGTCGCTACGGCATGCAGGTATCCAGCGCTTTTCAACGTCGCTGCAACAAAGAAACGTTGGCGGCGAACAAATCATCTACTGCACGATTGTAATCTGCGGCTTCTTCTGTTGTCATGAGAGAGCCGCCGTTTTGTTGCAACTTAGACGGAGAAACCTGCAAGGGACCCGGCATAGCAAGGACAATCAAAAATTGATCGCGCTGTACGAAGAGCCAACGCATCGTTGCGGCGGGGGCTTCAGAATCACTCGCGATCTCAAACGTGACTGATTGATGATCGGCTAATGAGTTATAGTCAGCAGGTACCGCCCAGTCTGAAAACACCTTCTTGAGGCGCTGATACTCGCTGGCTGCCACTTGTTTGTCCGAAAAGCGATAGACGCCATTGGCGATATAGCTATTGACCAGGGTCGAGTTTTTGTCTGAATTGATACCTTGGGCAAGTGGAACCAAATACTCAACTCGCGCGCCGTCGATATAACCGTGCACAATATCAGTTCCATCTTCATTGACAAAGCCGTTCCCCTGTGAACCTGGTGTTAAGGCAGTTTGCATCTGCACGCGCGCTCCAACCGGCAAATCCGCCCCAGTCAACAATAACTGCGCTGGAGAGATATTCCCAGCAGTGCTCAACTGTATGCCGACTAAGAACCCGGCCACAATGAGCACCATTACACCGGTAGCGATTTTTGCAAAACGTGATATTGGCATGACAATTGCTCCTGATTTGAGTTATATAGACTTCTATTATCGTGTAACAATCGCGTTATACTTTTTTGGTGTTGTCCGATCCGCGCCACAGTTAAAAGCAGGGTAGCACAGCCAACTCTTGGGTGTCAACAGAGTTCCCAACTCATTTCCCCACCAATTCCAGTTCTTAATGCCGCCATCGAAAGGATTGGTCGCCGCATTTCCACCTGCTCCCGTGTAGTTTGGATCAGCACCATTTGAACCACGGAAGCTCACCCCGTAATGTGGTATTCCCCATGACCAGAACATGATGCCAAAATTCGAACCTGTGGCACGTTCGCGTATTCCTGCAAGGTTGCTTGCCTCGACAACAGATGTGTTCCAAACAGTTCCTGCAACCACGGCTACAAATAACAAACTAACCACTACCAAAATCTTGATCCTCACTTTATAACCTCCATACACTCAAAGATAGATTCTCTGTGCTTCGTTTTTTGAGATGCATGACATTCTACACTTATATTCCCTCGTGAGTCCATAGGGATTTCTCCCTACGCCGCGTCAACAAAACCTTCCTTCACTGCCCACACTGCCGCCTCCGTTCGTGAGGTCATTTCCAGCTTCTCAAGAATGCTGCTGACATGGTTGCCGACGGTCTTCAGTTTGATACTCAACTGAGCGGCAATTTCTTTATCGGTCTTGCCGTGCACGATCAATGCTAGAATCTCGCGCTCCCGCTCCGTCAGGCGCTTCCATTTCGCTTCTACCGTCTCACGCCAGCAGCGTGCTTGCTCCACTTGCTCAGCGTCGAACAGAATTGCACCTCTCGCTGCACAGCGAATAGCATCAATCAAACGCTCAGCCGAGGTGGTGCTTTTGTGTAGATATCCCACGGCGCCCGCATCGATCATCTCGGCGAGATAAGAACGGCGGTCATGCGCTGTCAAAACCAGGGTCTCGGTATGCGGGCAATTAGCGCGCACCCAACGCTCAACCTCAGCCGGTCTGGGGCCGGGCATCTGTAAGTCCAGCAGCAGAATATCCGGCTGCAATTGAGCGGCTAGCTGCATAGCCTCCATGCCATCTTGCGCCTCGCCGACAATCTGCAAGTCCGCTGCTCTGTCAAGCATCTTGCGAATGCCCTCCCGTGTTACGGCATGGTCGTCGGCCAGAACCACGCGAATCACTCTTTCTTGCGAAGCAACCATATTCCCTCCGCGTTTGAGCGTTCAGTTTGGCGCATCTTACAACAGCCC
This sequence comes from uncultured Anaerolineae bacterium, assembly GCA_964398185.1. GTDB lineage: Bacteria > Chloroflexota > Anaerolineae > Fen-1058 > Fen-1058 > Fen-1058. The sequence goes on from CAYNML010000094.1 coordinate 5,877, forward strand.
GGTAGCACGTCAACAGGTTTGATCTAGTGGTGCTCTCGGTCGTGTAGTTGCAGTGTCCCCGGCCCCTATGGTATAGTCAAGTCACGCGACCGAGACGGCGATACAGGGAAACATCTCTCCATCTCTCTTTCCCTCCTTCCCCCCGTCTCTCAGTCGCACCACTACCCTGGACAACGCACCATGATCGTCATCCTCCGTGCCCTGCTCAAGACCATGCGGCCCAAGCAGTGGCTGACGAAGAACATCTTCATCTTCGCCGCTGTGGTCTTTGACTCCAAACTCTTTGTGCCCGGCCCTTTCTTTCAGACGCCGCTGGGCAAGACCATCATTGGTTTTGTGCTGCTCTGCCTGATCTCCAGCACGATCTACATCATTAACGACATCGCCGATGTGCAGGCCGATCGGCAGCACCCCAAGAAGAAGTATCGGCCCATCCCTTCCGGCCAACTGCCGATCCCCATCGCGGCAGGCGCGGCATTAGTGATCGGGTTGTTTACACTCGTCACTTCGTTCGCGCTGGATACCACCTTCGGCGTCATCGTCGTCATCTACGCCGTGCTCAATCTGGCCTACTCGTTCAAGCTCAAACACGTCGTCATCATCGACGTGCTGATCGTGGCGGCGGGTTTTGTGCTGCGCGTCGCGGCGGGCGTGCCGCTGGTCGATGTGGTGCGTTTCTCGCCGTGGCTGTATATGTGTATGGCGCTGCTGGCACTATTTCTAGGCTTTGCCAAGCGGCGGCAGGAGATCATGCTGCTCAATGACAATGCCATCGCGTCGCGCGCCATCCTGGAAGAATACAACCTGGAATTTCTGGACGGCATGTTGAATGTCGTGATGGCCTGCACCATCATCGCTTACTCGCTGTACACCTTTCTGGCCGAAGGTCTGCCGCCCAATCACACGATGATGCTGACGATCCCGTTTGTGCTGTACGGTATTTTTCGTTATCTGTATCTGGTGCACGTGCGCGGCGAGATCGCGCCGCCCGACGAAGTGGCGTTGAAGGATCGCCCGCTGCAGATCGATCTGGTGTTGTGGGCGCTGTCAGTCGTGTTGATTTTGTACGTGCTGCCCAAGTGACCCTCACCCCGGCCCGGGTGAGGGTGAATCTCGCTGAGGAAAACCCATGCCCACCTTACTCGTTCACCACATCCAGAACTTGATCACGCTGAATGCCGATCGGCAGCAGACTCGTGGTGAGCGCAGTCGAACCATCGCCGACGGCGCGATCTTCGTCCGCGACAACCTGATCGAATACGTCGGCCCGACCGCTGATCTGCCGCCCGATCGCGCCGCGTCAGCCGATCGGGTGGTGGACGCCCGCGAGATGATCGTCATGCCGGGGATGGTGAACACGCATCATCATCTCTACCAGACCCTCACGCGCTGCATCGCCGTCGATTCGGGCCTGTTCAACTGGCTCAAGACGTTGTACCCCATCTGGGCGCGCATGGACGGCGAAGCGGTGTATGCCAGCGCGCTGACGGGCATGGCCGAGTTGATCCTCAGCGGCTGCACCACATCCAGTGATCACTTGTACCTCTTCCCCAACGGCGCGAAGTTGGACGATGAAATTCGCGCCGCGCAGGAAATCGGCCTGCGCTTCCACGCCGCGCGCGGATCGATGTCGCTGGGCGAGAGCAAAGGCGGCCTGCCACCCGATAGCGTGGTCGAAGACGAACAAGCGATCTTGAAAGATTGTGTGCGCGTGATCGAGACGTTCCACGATCCGCAGCCGGGCGCGATGATGCGCGTGGTGATCGCGCCGTGTTCACCGTTCTCTGTGACGCAGAACTTGATGCGCGAGGCGGCGGAACTGGCGCGGCAATACAAGGTACAATTGCACACACACCTGGCCGAGACCTTCGACGAAGATGATTTCTGCCAGCAGATGTTCGGCGTGTTGCCCGTGGAGTATGCCGAGCAGGTGAACTGGCTGGGCGACGATGTGTGGTACGCGCACAGCGTGCACGTCCGCCCGCAGGACATCGACTTGATGGCGCGCACGCAGACCGGGGCCGCGCACTGCCCCACGAGCAACATGCGCCTCGCGTCTGGCATCGCCCCCATTCGCGCGATGATGGATGCAGGTGTGCCGGTGGGCCTGGGCGTCGATGGTTCCGCGAGCAACGACGGATCGCACATGCTGGCCGAGGCGCGGCAGGCGATGCTCTTGCAAAGGGTCATGGGGAATCCTGCTGGATTGACGGGACTGGAAGCGCTCGAACTCGCCACATTGGGCGGTGCGAAGGTCTTGGGGCGCGACGATATCGGCTCGATCGAACCCGGCAAGTGCGCGGACTTCATCGGCTTCAACACGAATCGACTGGACTACGCGGGCGCGCAGCACGATCTGCAAGCGGCGCTGGTGTTCTGCGCCCCGCAGCGCGTCGATCTATCTGTCATCAACGGGCGCATCGTCGTCGAAGACGGCGAGGTGCGAACCGTCGATGTGCAGCACGTGATGGAGCGGCATAATAAGATTTCCAGGAAGTTGATCAACGGCTAAAGTATTTTTGGACACGGATTTCACAGATTTCACGGATGAAGCAATTTAACGGAAACTTGGATTGAACATGCTTTAGCATGTTTCCTTTATCAGACGCGAATTCATTCGCGGCAATTCGCGGCAAGGCGCACATGATTCTATATCGCCCGGTTGGCCCAAAAGAATTAGAGTTGATCGCGCAGTCGGGTTTCAAAGCTTTTCCACCGCGCTTGCCTGATCAGCCGATCTTTTACCCTGTGTTGAACTTCGAGTACGCAGCCCAGATCGCGCGCGAGTGGAACAGTACCGGCCCGGAGGGGGCGGGTTTCGTCACGCGCTTTGAAGTCGAGCAAAGCCACGCCGATCAATTTGAAGTTCATGTCGTCGGCAATCGCACCCATCAAGAGTTGTGGGTGCCCGCCGAAGAACTGGCCGAATTCAATCGCCACATTGTGGGCTTGATTACGGTTGAAGCCGTATTCTACGGTGAAAAGTTCAACGGCGAGATCGATCCAGCGATTAACCTGCCAGTGCACATAGCGAGATTGCTTCGCTGAGCCGCGCTCGCAATGACGCAACTAAAAATCCGTGTTCATCTGTGTTCATCCGTGTCCACGAAAAATCTGAGGAAAGAATGGAACTGAATCAATTCATCACCATCGCACGCGGGGAAGCGCCCGCTGATCTACTGCTCAAGGGCGGGCAGATCGTCAACGTCTTTTCCGGCGAGGTGCACAGCGCCGACATCGCCATCGCCGACGGAAAGATTGTGGGCGTGGGAACGGGCTTCACCGCCAAAGAAACGATCGACGTGACGGGGAAGATTATCGCGCCGGGCTTCCTCGACGCGCACGTGCACATCGAGTCGAGCATGGTGCCGCCGCCGGAATTCGCGCGCGCCGTGGTGCCGCGCGGCACGACCACCGTCATCACCGATCCGCACGAGATCGGCAACGTGCTCGGCCTCGACGGCATCCGCTACATGTTCGACGCCGCCAAATACAATCCGCTCAGCATGTTCGTCATGCTGCCCTCGTGCGTGCCCGCCACCAACATGGAAACCTCGGGCGCGACGCTGCGCTCATACGACATCGAACCGTTCAAGGATAATCCGTGGGTGCTGGGCCTGGCCGAGATGATGAACTATCCCGGCGTGATCAACGGCGACCCTGAAGTGCTGGCGAAGATCGAACTCTTCAAAGATAGAATTATCGACGGGCACGCCCCGGGACTGTCGGGGCTGGAACTCAACGCCTACGTCGCCGCCGGCATCCGATCGGATCACGAGTGCACCACGGTGGCAGAGGCGCGCGAGAAACTGCGGCTGGGCATGACCATCTTCATCCGCGAAGCGACCACGGCACACAACCTCGACGCGCTGCTGGCGCTGATCACCCCTGCCACCTCAGCGCGCATCTGCTGGTGCACCGACGATCGCCAGCCGTCCGATTTGATCGATCAGGGCGGCATCGATTATCTGGTGCGGCGCGCTATCCGCCAGGGGATCGATCCGGTGACGGCGATCCAGATCGCCACGATCAATCCCGCCAGCTACTACGGCCTGAGCGATCGCGGCGCGATCACGCCGGGCCGCCGCGCCGATCTGGTGGTGCTGGACAACCTGCGCAACGTCACCACCAAGATGGTGCTGCGCGAAGGCCGCGTAGTGGCGCAGGATGGACAATTATTACCCTACGACAAACCCCACCGCGAAGTGCGCGTGCGCGGCTCGATGAACGTCAACTGGGACAAGGTCAGTTTCCGCATCCCGGCCAGGGGCCGCCGCGCCCGCGTCATTGGCGTCATCCCCGATCAGATCGTGACCGAGCATCTGATCGAAGAACTGACGATCGAGAATGGCGAAGCCGTGCAGGATCCGGGGCTTGATCTTTTGAAGATCGCCGTGATCGATCGACATGCGAATACCGGCGCGCACACCGTCGGCTTTGTCAAAGGCATCGGGCTGCGGCAGGGCGCCATCGCTTCCTCCATCGCGCACGATCATCACAACCTGGTCGTCATCGGCACGGACGATGCCTCGATGATGACGGCGGCGCGCGCTGTGGCGAAAACGGGCGGCGGGTTGAGTGTCGCCCACAAACAGGCGGTGCTGGCACAGCTACCCCTGCCCATCGCCGGGCTGATGTCCGATCAACCGATCGAGACGGTGCGTGCCCAGATGGACGAAGTGCTCGACGCGGCGCACAACCTGGGTGCGACGCTGCACGATCCATTTATGGCGATGTCCTTCCTGGCCTTGGCTGTGATCCCCGAATTGAAGATCACCGATCAAGGGCTGGTGGACGTCAGCAAGTTCCAGAAAGTCCCGTTGTTTGTGGAATAACCGAAGATTCGGCTCCTCGACCGCGTCCCCGCGGCCGGAGTCAGCCGTGAGGGCGCGGTTGATGAGCAGTTGAGGAAGCGCCGTCATTCGTGGGATGATTGAGGTGCTACTCGTTACGCATTACGCATTACGTTTTACGGTTGGCAATTCAGATTTTCTCGATTAAAATCACGTCGTTGGTGCAGTTCAGTCGGGGCTGTCCGGGCAGGACGATACTTCCGATGGAGCGCATAACGCAGTGACCCAATTGACCATGGTGTTCGCGATTCCCCAGGGCGAAGGCGATGGTCAATTTGTTTTCCGCCCCCGTAGTTGGCAGTTGGCATCTGTTCCAGAAAGGAGGCTCATCGCTCACATACAATTGCAGTTCCGCTTCAGTTTCACTACACGTTCAAAACTCTATAAGGAGGAGTAAGATGTCGAAGAAACTGTGGTCGTTAATCGCTGTTCTGCTGATGCTGTCTCTGCTGGTGGCCGCCTGCGCCCCGGCGGCGACCCCTGCTCCCACGCAAGCGCCGGCCCAGCCGGCACAGCCGGAACCAACCCAACCCCCGGCAGCCCCGGCCACCGGTGGATTCCAGATTCCCGATATTCAAGACGGTAAGTTCAACGTGGGCATGGTGCTCATCGGCCCGCACGACGACGGCGGTTGGTCGCAGGCGCACTACGAAGGGCTGGAGTACATTGCCAAGAACGTGCCCAATACGCACGTGGCCTACATCGAGAATGTGCCGGAAGGCACGGAGTCCGAGCAGGTCATCCGCAGCCTGGCCCGCAAAGGCTTTGACCTGATCTTCACCACCTCGTTCGGTTACATGGATCCCACCGGCACGGTGGCGGAAGAATTCCCCGATCAGACCTTCATCCACATCAGCGGCTACAAGTCCAACAGCAAGAACTTCGGCAACCTGTTCGGCGCCATGGAAAACATGAAGTATCTGGCTGGCATGATCGCCGGCGCGCGCGCTAAAGCCGACGGCAATCCCAAGTTGGGCTATATGGCGACCTTCCCCATTCCCGAAGAACTGCGGCTGGGCAACGCCATCGCGCTGGGCATGAAGGAGACCTGCCCTGAATGCACCATGGACGTGCGCTGGATCAACACCTGGCACGATCCCGTCATCGAGAAGGAAGCCGCCGCATCACTGTTTGATGCGGGCGCGCAGGTGGTCTTCACCGGCGCGGATACGCCCGCCGTGGCCGACGTTGCCACAGCTAAAGGCAAGTGGGGCGTCACCTATGACTGGTTTGGTTCGTGCAAAGCCGAGCGCTGTCTTACCGCACCATACTGGAACTGGGGCCCGGTGTACGCCAAGATCGCGCAGGGTGTGATCGACAAGACCTACAAGCCCGGCTGGGACTACTTCGACGCCGACTCGGGCGGGTTGGGTCTGTTCGGCTTCATGGACGGTCAGGAACTGACTGGGGGCATGAAGGATCTGCCGCCCGATGTGATCCAGAAAGTGAAAGACACGTTGGCCGAGATGCTGGCCGGAAAATTCACCCGCTTCAATGTCTTCTCGGGCGAGATCAAGGATAATGCTGGCAAGGTGATTGTGCCCGCCGGCAAGCAAATGCAGCAGGCCGATCTGGATCAGTTCCCGCCCGGCGCGCCCGGCCTGGAGTGCGAATACTGCATGTACTGGTGGGCTGATGGCATCACCGCCGAACTGCCGAAGTTGCAGTAACGGCTGTCACACACCCGATCGACTCACTCAGCCCAACGGCTGAACGCTGACGCACAGGCCAGGCTGCCCCAGGTGGTCTGGCCTGTGCCTCACATCAGGCCGTCATTGCGAGCGCTGTGCGCGAAGCAATCTCAGCGTTGAACAACAGGAGATTGCTTCGTCACATCCTTCGACGACGCCGCAGACTGATGCGGCTCCGCTCAGGATGCTCCTCGCAATGACGATAGCCACGCGGAGCCACCTATGCCCGAAGACAAGTCCCCCGAAGTCGTGCTTGAGATGCGCGGCATCACCAAGCGCTTTCCCGGCGTGCTGGCCAACGACAAAGTCGACTTCGATCTGCGGCGCGGCGAGATTCACGCCCTGCTCGGCGAAAACGGCGCGGGCAAAAGCACGTTGATGAGCGTGCTGGCCGGGCTGTATCGCGCCGAAGCGGGCAGCATCGTCGTCAATGGCAAGCCGGTCTCCTTCAACTCCCCGCGCGACGCCATTCAGGCCGGCATCGGCATGATCCATCAACACTTCATGCTGGTGCAGTCCCAGACCGTCACCGAGAATATCCTGCTCGGCCTGGATCGCCCGCGCTTCCGCCTGAACCTGTCCGCGTACGATAAGGAAATCGCCGAGTTGAGCGAACGTTTTCACCTGAAAGTTGATCCGCGCGCCAAGATCTGGCAGCTCTCCGTGGGCGAGCAGCAGCGCGTCGAGATTCTGAAGATGCTGTATCGCGGCGCACAGGTGCTGATTATGGACGAGCCGACCGCCGTGCTCGCGCCGCAGGAGATCGAAGAACTGTTCAAGACGCTGCGCTCCATGATCAACGACGGCAAGTCCATCATCTTCATCAGCCACAAGCTGAACGAAGTGCTGGAGATCGCCGATCGGATCAGCGTGCTGCGCGACGGCCGCGCCACGGCCTCGGGCGTCAGCATGGAGGGGCTCACCCGTGCTGATCTGGCCCGCCTGATGGTAGGCCGCAACGTCATCCTGTTCGTGGAGAAGAAGCCGGTGACGCCGGGCGAGGTGGTGCTCGCGGTTGAGAACGTGCACGCCGAGAACGATCGCGGGCTGCCCGCCGTGCGCGGCATTTCGCTGAATGTGCGCAGCGGCGAGATCGTGGGGCTGGCCGGTGTGGCCGGCAACGGCCAGCGCGAACTGGCCGAATTGATCAACGGCTTGCGCAAGGTCACGCAGGGCCGCGTGCTGCTGAACGGCCAGGAGATCAGCAACCAGCCGGTGCGCAAGAACATCAAAGGCGGCATGGCCTACGTCCCCGAAGATCGTCATCACGTCGGCACCGCGCCGTCGTTGAGTATCACCGACAACGTGATCATGAAGCAGTACCAGCAGCCCCCCATTGGGCGCGGAATGTCGGTCGATGCCAGGGCCGCCGAAAAGTACGCCAATCAGCTCAAGGACAGCTACAACATCATCGTGCCCAACGTGAAGACGCAGGCGCGCCTGTTATCCGGCGGCAACTTGCAGCGCGTCATTCTGGCGCGTGAGATGTCGTCCAAACCCAAAGTGATGATCGCCGTGCAGCCCACGCGCGGGCTGGACGTGGGCGCCATCGAAGGTGTGCACAATTATTTGCTCGCCGAGCGCGAGACCGGCGCAGGCGTGTTGTTGATCTCCGAGGAACTGGAAGAATTGCTGGCGCTGTCCGATCGGATTTACGTGATCTATGAAGGAAAGATCATGGGCGAAGTGAGCGACGGGGATATCGAAACGATCGGGTTGATGATGACCGGCACGCCGCTCGAGCACATCCGCCCGCAAGGAGCCGCCGATCATGTCTAACACCACTGCCACTCCCGATTTCATACAGCGGCGGCTGCCGATCACCCTGCAGATTGAGCCGCGCCTCAAAGGCACTTCACGCTGGCTGCCCATCTGGACCTCGATCGTCGCCGTGATCGTGGCGCTGATCCTCGGCGGTATTCTGATTGCGATCGTGGGCGGCGATCCCATCGCGACGTATGGTCACATCGTCAATGTTGCCTTTGGCAGCCTGGGCGGTATCACCGACACGTTGACCAAAGCCACGCCGCTGATCCTGGTGGGTCTGGCCTGTTCGCTGGCGTTCCGCATGAAGTTGTGGAACATCGGCGCGGAGGGGCAGTTCTTCATCGGGGCGTGGGCGGCCAGCGCGGTGGTTTTGATCCCGCTGCTGCCAGCGACCGCTTCGCCGCTCCTCTTCATCCCGGCCATGATGATCGCCGGCATGCTGGGCGGCGCGGCCTGGGGCTTCATTCCCGGCTTCTTGAAAGCGCGCTTCAATGTCAACGAAGTGATCACCACACTGATGCTGAACTACATCGCCGTGGCGTGGAATAACTTTTTCATCTTCGCGGTGTGGAGCGAAGGCGGCTTTCAAATGTCACCTGTGTTTCCGCGCACGGCGTGGCTGCCACGCCTGTCTGACCTGGCCTCGCAGATCAAAGACTTTCGCGGGCTGACGCTGCACGGCGGATTCATCATCGCGCTGATCGCGGCGGTGGTGGTGTGGTTCATCTTGAATCGCAGCAAGTGGGGCTACGAAATCCGTCTGATCGGCGATAACCCCAGGGCCGCCGAGTACGCGGGCATTCCCATCAAGCGCAATATCATCCTGGTGATGATGGCTTCGGGCGCGCTGGCCGGGCTGGCGGGCATGTCCGAGATTAGCGGCGTGGTGCATCGCTTGCAGGGGGCCATCTCGCCGGGGTACGGCTTCACCGGTATCATCATCGCGTGGCTGGCTAAACTGAATCCCTTCGCGGTGATCATCGTGTCGATCTTTTTCGGCGCGCTGCTGCTGGCCGGGCGCGAGATTCAGCCGTCGGGCATTCCCAAGATGATGCAGGGCATTGTGCTGGTGTGTCTCATCGCCAGCGATTTCTTCACGCGCTACCGGGTGCGGATCGCGCGCCGGACGGAGGTGTAGCCCTATGGACTTCATCATCATCCTGCAAGCCGGCGTTGCTTCCGGCACCGTGTTGTTGTTCGCCACCATCGGCGAGATTTTCGCGGAGCGATCGGGCGTGATGAACCTGGGCGTCGAGGGCATGATGCTCATCGGCGCGATGGCGGCTTTCAGCACCGCCGTCAACACCGGCAACCCGTGGCTCGGCGTGCTGGTCGCCATGCTGGCCGCCGGCCTGCTCAGCCAGATTCACGCCTTCCTCACCATCACCTTGCAATCCGATCAAGTGGTCAGCGGCCTCGCATTGACATTCCTCGGCACAGGCATCAGCCTGGTACTGGGCGAGGGCCTGAGCAAAGCGGGCACCATCGCGCTGCTGCCGGTGCTCACGATTCCGGTACTGTCGGCCATCCCGATCATCGGGCCGATCTTGTTCACGAACCAGAACATCCTGGTGTACATCGGTTTTCTGCTCGTCCCGCTCGCGTGGTATCTCATCAATCGCACGCGGCCCGGCCTGCATCTGCGCTCCGTGGGCGATTATCCCGCGGCGGCTGATTCGCTGGGCATCAACGTGGCGCGCCTACGCTATTTCTATGTGTTCGTTGGCGGCTTGCTGGCCGGATTGGCCGGCGCGACGATCAGCTTGGCCGTCTCGCCCGGCTGGTTCAGCGAATTGACGACGAGCGGCCAGGGCTGGATCGCGGTGGGGTTGGTGATCTTCGCGCAGTGGGATCCAGTGCGCGCGATGTTCGGCGCGTATGCGTTTGGCGCGCTGCGCCGCTTGATCCTCGACATTCAAGGGCCGACCATGCTGCTGGGCATGCCCAATCCGTTTTACTACAATCCCTACTGGGGCTTCTTCCTGCAAATGCTGCCATACGCGTTTACCATCATCGTGCTCGTCATCGGCTCGCGCGATGCGGTGCGCAAGCGGCTCGGCGCACCGGCCGCGCTGGGCGTGCCGTATGTCAGAGGGGAGAGAGGGTTGTAAGGCAACTGATAGGCATCGGATAAATGGATGGACG
>CAYNML010000095.1:0-16083 GCA_964398185.1 uncultured Anaerolineae bacterium
GCCGATAAAGCGCTGGGCGCGTTGTCGGGCGGCATGAAGCAGCGCCTGGCCCTGGCGGCGGCGCTGCTGGCCGATCCGCCCGTGTTGATCCTCGACGAGCCGACGGCCAATCTGGACGCGGCGGCGCGCGCGGACTTCATCGCGCTGGTAGCTGATCTCCGATCGAGCGGCAAGACGATCGTGTTCTCCTCGCATCGCATGGACGAAGTGCAGGCGCTGGCCGATCGCGTGCTGATGATGAAAGATGGTGTTTCGCACGGCCTCTTCACGATCAATGAACTGCTGGAACATCTCGGCGAACCGGTCACGCTGCGCGTACAGGTTGATGCAACGCAGATGAATGCTGTGCTTGAGAAGTTGAAGCAGGTTGGCCTGTCGGGGCAGATTGAGTAACGTAAAACGCCAAGCGTAAAACGTAAGGCTCCCGTTACGCATTACGTTTTACGCATTAAGCATAGGATTTTCGGCATGCAACTCCACCCCATCGCCATCATCGCTCACAAAGAACTGCGCGACGCGCTGCGCAACCGCTGGCTGTGGTTGTACACCATCGCCTTTGCCGGTCTCGCCTTGGCGTTGTCGTCAGTGGGCATGGCGGGCGCGGGCTATGGCGGCTTTGCGGGCTTTGGCCGCACCGCGGCGAGTCTGATCAATGCGGTGCTGCTGTTCGTGCCGTTGATCGGCCTGTCGGTGGGCGCGGGCACCATCGCGCATGAGCGCGAGCGCGGCACGCTGACGTATCTGCTGGCACAGCCTGTCACGCGCGCCGAGGTCATCATCGGCAAGTATGTTGGCGCGGCATTGGCGATGGGCGTGGCGCTGGGCCTGGGTTTTGGATTGGCGGGGATCGCTCTCGCTTCACGCGGCACGGCCAACCCCGACGTGTATCTGCGGCTCGTCGGCCTGTCGCTGCTGTTGGCGTTGGCGGCACTGAGCCTCGGCGTGTTGATCTCTACGCTGAGCAAGCGCGCGGCCATGGCGACCGGCGCGGCGATGGTGTTGTGGCTGGGGCTGGTCTTCCTCGGCGATCTGGCGTTGATGGGTGCGGTGCTGACGTTGAAGATCAACGTGCAGACGCTGTTGGGCTTGACGCTGTTGAATCCACTGCAGGTGTTCAAGGTGGCGGCGATCTATGGTTTGCAATCGTCGTTGGAAACGCTGGGGCCAGCCGGCTTGTTCGCCGTGCGGACGCTGGGCGCGTGGTTGATGCCGATGTTGATCGGTTGGCTGATCATCTGGATCAGTGCGCCGCTGTTGGCGACGGCCGCGATTTTCGTGCGGCGCGGGGATGCGTAAACAATATCGCTGTCACTGCGAGCGCTGTCTGCGAAGCAGTCTCCCAAAGTCTGATTGAGATTGCCTGGTAGCAAACAATACTCCTCGCTATGACGGCTGAGAAATAGCAAGGAATGCACTTCATGACGATCGCTCGTTTTGCTTGGTTCTTTGTTCATTGTTCATTGTTCATTGTTCATTGTTCTTTGTTCATTCTCCTGGCTGCATGCAGTACCAGTTCCGGCGAAGTCCAACCGCCGGAGATTCATTACAACGAAGATATCTGTGACGCCTGCGGGATGCTCATCAGCGATGCCAAGTTTGCCGCAGCCTCTGTGGAAGAAGACGGCACGGCGCGCAAGTTCGACGACATTGGCGATCTGGTGGCCTTCTATGCCGCTTTTCACGACGTGAAGGTGAAGGCCTACTTCGTGCACGATTACCCGTCGGAGAAGTGGCTGCGCGCTGAGGCTGCTTACTTCGTCAAGAGCGAGCAGATTCAAACGCCCATGGCGCACGGCATCGCCGCGTATGCCGATCGGGCCGCGGCGGAAGCCGCCGCGCAGAAATACGGCGTTAAAGTCATGACGTTTGACGAACTTCGTCAAATGCCGCTCGGCATGGCGCATGGACATATGCCGTAGGCCTGACTCAAGCACAATCATTTTTCAAGGAGGAAGTGTCATGCAGAAGGTATCACGCAGTATGCTGTTGGTGTTCTTGGTGTTAGTCGCCGCACTGTTGCTGGCGGCGTGCGGTGGCGGCGGAGGACAGGCGGCCTCGGCGCAGAAAGTGGAAGCGCCCAAGGGCGATGCGGCCAAAGGCAAGACGGTCTTTGAGGGCACCTGCGCCTCGTGCCACGGGCCTGACGCCAAGGGTCTGCCGGGCTTGGGCAAGGACCTGACCACCAGCGAGTGGGTCAGCACGCAGACGGACGCCCAGTTGGAAAAGTTCATCAAGACCGGGCGACCCGCGGCGGACAAGCTCAACACCACCGGCATCGACATGCCGCCCAAAGGCGGCAACCCGGCGTTGACAGACGCCGACATCGAGAATGTGGTCGCTTTCGTGCGCTCGATTCATCAGAAGTAGACACGCGCGACTGCAGTGATCAAAGCAAACGGCTCGCCTGGATGAAGCGAGCCGTTTGCTTTATAGTCGTTGATTCCCCGGTTCAGTCAGGACACCTGGCAGTGATCAAAAGGCTGATCCGTTGTCCTGGAAAGCCACAGGCGAATCACAGCAGTCTGACCCGCTTCAAGCATGACGCGGTAGTGCGCGGCGGCCTTCGTGCCCGTCTTCTCAGGATTCACGGCGTCCTGCTGACCCTGCACCACGCAATCGTTGATGCCGTCCCTTTCCATGTAGCGTTTGACGTAGAGCGCCATTTCCGGATCGAGCGGATCCATGACCTGCGGCCCGCGTTGCAGCAGCGTCACATCCAGCCCGAGGTGTTTCAGATTCTCGGTCATCTCCAAGCCGATGAATCCACCGCCGACCGCGATCGCTCGCTTGGCAGGCATGGTCATGTGAACGCCCGGTGGTCACTTCACCCGTGAGCGTATTCTTCAGATCGACGGTCTTCGCTTTCGGCGAAATGCGCACCGCCTCACAGTTCGTCCGCACGTCGATGGCGCACTGCGTGCGAAAGGTCTGCTCCGTCGCCACCAGCAAACTCGACTCGCGCGGGATCACGCCGTCCACATAGTAGGGCAAGCCGCAGTTCGCATACGACACATACGGTCCGCGTTCCACCATCAGAAATTCCGCGTTCTCATCCAATCGCCGCAGCCGCGCCGCGCGACGTGCTGCTCACTTCCGCGGCGCTTGCTCTTCCCAATCCTGCCACTCCACCGGATGCGCTTTCAGATAGCCATCGACCGCCTGTCCAATCGTGCGGAAGAACAGCTCATCGCCCAGTTTGGTAAAGAGGCCATATTGCTTGAGCCGATCTTTCGCCGGGCCTTTCATTTCGGCAAAGCACAGTTCGATGCTGGCCTTTTGCAATTCATCGTCAAGGTCCGAGAGCATGTCCGCCGCTGTAATATCGATATCCGTCACCGGCTCGGCGGCCACGACCACCCACTTCACGGGTGTGGGCGCTGTGGCGATGGCTTGCCGCACATGCTCGTGAAAGATGTCGGCATTGGCAAAGAACAGGGGCGCATCCCAGCGGAAAATGACCAGGCCAGGAATGCGTCGCGCCTCGGGATGACGTGTGATATCGTGATAGCCTTTCAACCCGTCGACGCGGCCCAGCACCGCATCGTACGGTCGCCACGCACGCCAGATGAAGGCCAGCAGCGCCAGGCCGATGGCAATGAAGATGCCTTGAATCACGCCGATTAACGCGACGCCCAGAAAACAAACGATCGAGAAAGCGAACTCCGAACGGCGCAGATGATACAGGCGCACGACCCCTTGAATATCGACCAGCGAGATACACGCGGCGATCACCACCGCGCCCAGCGCGGCGTTGGGCAAGTTCTGCAACAACGTCGGCGCAAACACCAGCAGCAAGGCAATACAGATCGCGCCCACCACGCCCGTCAACTGCGTTTTGGAACCCGCCGATTCAGCGACCGGCGTGCGCGAGGAACTGCTGCTGATCGAAAAGCCTTGAAAAAATCCCGCGGCCACGTTCGCCGTACCCAGCGCGATGAGTTCCTGATTGCCATCGACTTCATAGCCGCCGCGCAGCGCAAAGGTGCGCGACAGCACGCTCGTGTCGGCGAACGAGACCAGCGCAATCGCTATCGCGCCGGCCGCCAACGCGCCCAGATCGGCGAGTGAGACGATCGGGATTTGGAAAGACGGCAAGCCCTGCGGCAGCGGCCCCACCACGGAGACTCCGGCAACCGTCGCTAATTCGAAATAACCTACGACGATCGTCGCGCCGACCACCGCGATCAACACGCCGGGGATTTTGGGCCACTTGCGCTTGAAGATCAATACGATCGCCAGGCACGTGACGCCGATCGCCACCGTCGTCCAGTTGGTCAGGCCCTGCGCCACCCCTTGAATCAGGCTGATCGTTTCTTGAATCAAATTCTCGCCGCTCGATGAGAAGCCCAGAATTTTCGGCAGCTGCCCGATGAGCACAGTGAGCGCGATGCCGTTCAGATAACCGATGCGAACTGGCTTCGATAGGAGATCGGTGATGAAGCCGAACTTCGCCAGTCCGGCGAGAATGCACAACGCGCCCGTCATCAAAGCGAGCGCTCCGGCGAGCGCCACCAGCCGATCGGGGTCACCGGCGGCCAACGGCACGATCGTCGCGGCGATAATGGCGGCCAGTGACGAGTCCGGCCCCAGCACCAGGATGCGGCTCGGCCCGAAGATGGCATACGCGATCAGCGGCACGATGGTGGCGTACAGGCCGTAAATCGCGGGCAGACCGGCGGCTTCGGCGTAACCCATGCCCACCGGCACGAGGATGGCCGTCAACACCAGCCCCGCCACGATATCCTTGCTCAGCCACGATCGTTGATACGTCTTCAATGCCGCGAGCGCCGGAATCCAGCGACTGAAGCCGCGCGGCTGCGCAACACGCACGAAGGGATTGGCGGGCGGAGACTGGGAGGGCGTGGCCGTTTTGCTGGTCATAGGTAGCCTATCCAGAGAATGGTCTGTCGCAGATCGAGTTGAAACGTGCCCCGCAGGATCTCGATCGATCAGACAAGACCCTGCGGGTGTATTCACTGCGGATAAAGTGCGGCTCTACGCCTCAGCCTGCCGCCGTCGTCGCAGGAAGACCTTGATCACCTCATCCACCAGCAGCAGCGCCACGGCAAAGCCGATGCAGATCAGCCACTGGCTGCCGTTCAGCGAGGTCAGGCCCAGAATCTTCTGGAAGACGCTCAACTCGGTCGATAGGATGGTCATCCCGATCGCGATGCCGTACAGCAGCAGCTGGTTGCGATCGTAGAAGATGTCCCGGTTGAAGGCGGTCTTGGTCTCACTGCGCGCGCTGAGGCCCATTGCCACGCTGAGCAGGGCGAAGGCCACAAAGCCCATGGTGGCCGCCGTGGCCGCGCCGACCGACTCATACGTCCATTCCACATAGATCGTCACAATGGCCGTCAGAATGCCGATGAAGGCGATGCGCACCCACTGCGAGCGTGACAGGATGGGCTGCTTCAACGGCCTGGGCCGCTTCTCCATCAGATCAGGGGCCGGCTTGTCGAACCCCAGCGCGACGGCGAGCGGCACCGTGATCAGGAAGTTCAAGAACAGCACGACAAACGGCGTGAACGGCGTGCCGCCCAGCACCACGAAGAACGCGGCCAGCAGATAGGACGCAATGAACGCCACCAGCTGCGTCATCTGGAACCGCACAAAGTTGGACAGGTTGTTGTAGATGTGCCGGCCATACTCCACGGCCTTGACGATGGTGGCGAAGTTGTCATCGGTCAGGATCATCACCGCCGCGCCCTTGGACACTTCGGTGCCGGTGATGCCCATCGCCACGCCGATGTCGGCCTTCTTCAGCGCGGGCGCATCGTTCACCCCATCGCCCGTCATCGCCACGATGTTATCCTTCTGTTGCAGCAGCGTCACTAACCGAATCTTGTCTTCCGGCGCGACACGCGCCACCACGCCGATCTCGTCGAGCTGCTGCTTCAACTGCTCGTCGGGAATGGCGGCAAACTCAGCGCCGGTCAACGCCCGACCGGTGATGCCCAGTTCCTTGCCGATGGCCGCCGCCGTCACGGCATGGTCGCCGGTGATCATGCGCACCTGAATGCCCGCGCTGTGACACTTGGCGATGGCCGCTTTGGCCTCGACGCGCGGCGGATCGACGATACCCACCATGGCCAGCAGCGTCAGGTCGTTCACCAGATCGATCAACTTGCCCTTGGGATCGAACGTCTGCGGATCGAAGTCGCGGCGCGCCACCACCATCACGCGCTCGCCGGACGCGGCCATCCGATCGTTTTCCTTCAGCGCCAATGGCTTGTTCTCTTCGGTCACAGGCCGGCTCGTGCCATCCGGCAGCCAGTACGAGCCGCTGCGCGCGATCAACACATCGGGCGCGCCTTTGACGAAGCAGCGCACCACCGGCTGACCCTGCTCGTTCTGCATGTTGTGGAACGTCGCCATGAACTTGTAATCGGAATCGAACGGCACTTCCGCCACGCGCGGATACATCTGCCGCGCGCCTTCCAGATCGATGCCGCCCTTGGCCGCCAGCACGATCAGCGCGCCTTCGGTCGGATCGCCGATCAGCGTTTCACCATCTAGGCGCGCATCGGCGCACAACGCCATCGGCAGCAAGATCGGTTCGAGATCGATCTTGGGGCCGCCTGCGCTCAGAATCTGTCCTTCGGTGGTGTACGGCGCTGAACCTTTCTGCCAGGGCTGCCCGGGCGCGATCCCGCTTCTGTGCTCGAGTTCGCCCTTCGTGCTGTAGCCTTCGCCGCTGACCTTGTAGCGATTCTGGCCCGGAATGGAAAATTCGCGCGCCGTCATCTTGTTGAGCGTCAGCGTGCCGGTCTTGTCCGAGCAGATGGCCGAGACCGAACCCAGCGTCTCGACCGAGGGCAGCCGTTTCACGATGGCGTTCTGTTCGGCCAGCGCCCGCGTGCCCATCGAGTACATGGTGGTCACCACGGCGGGCAAACCGGTCGGGATGGCCGACACCGCCAGGGCCACACCAGAGATGAAGATCACATCCAGCGCTTGCCCGTTGCGCAAGCCCATCACCACCATCGCGACGAAAGCCAGACCCGCCAGCGCCGCGATGATCATCGTCAACCGATCGAGCTGCTTCTGCAGCGGCGTCTTGTCCGACTCGGTCTTGTTGAGCAGTTCGGCGATGTGACCCATCTCCGTGCCCATGCCCGTGGTGGTCACGATCATCTCGCCGCGCCCGCGCGTGACCGAGGTGTTCATGAAGCCCATGTTGATGCGGTCGCCCAGCGGCACTTCGGGCTTGGTGATGGGCGCAGTGTCCTTCAACGTGGCGACGCTCTCGCCGGTGAGGGCCGCCTCCTCGATTTCCATGGTGGCCGCCACGAACAGACGCCCATCGGCAGGAACCAGGTTGCCCGCTTCCATCAACACGATGTCGCCGGGCACCAGCTCTTTGGCCTCGATCTCCACGGCCTGCCCATCGCGCCGCACCCGCGCGATGCTTTTCATCGTCCCGGCCAACGCCGCCAGGCTGGCTTCGGCCTTGGCTTCGCCGCGCAAGCCCAGCACCGCGTTGAAGACGGTCAGGCCTACCAGCACCAGCGTAGTGCCGATCTCGCCGGTGAAGATCTGATTGGCAGCCGCGGCCACCAGCAGGATGATCTGCATCAGGTCTTTGTACTGGCGCAGAAACGCCTGCACACCCGACTCTTTCTTCTTCTCCGCCAGTTGATTGGGGCCGTGCTTCTGCAAACGCGCCTGCGCTTCGGCGGCGCTCAAGCCTTTGGCGGGATCAACTTGCAACTGCCTGGCGACATCCTCCGCCGTCAGCGCATACCACTTGGGCTGACTACCTTCTGGTTGTGACATGGTGTTGTGGTCCTCCTGATGATTTGTCGAATGCTGTTGTTTGCCTTAATACTTCGCCGGAACGGTGTGATATGGATAGTGCTGCTTGTCCTTCTTCGCTTTCTTGTCTTTCTTCTTGCCCATGACGATTGCCTCCTTAGGTTGGGTGAATAGTTTATCTGCTCGAGACTTGGGTTACCGCTGAATTTACCGGGCTTAGCTATTCTGCGCCGAAGGCGACCCGCAGTTCGGCTTCCTTCTCCTGGGGCAGATTCGTCGACAGAATCTCGAAAGTCTGGCCTTTCAGCGCCGCGATGACCTTGTCCTCCACTGCGCCGCTCGTCAACAGAAAGAGGGCTGATGTGCCTTCGGTCACTTGCACACGCGCCTGCCGGATGAAGTTGTCGTCGATGCCGTAATCGTTGAACTTCCCCATAAGCGCGCCATGGCCGCACCCACGGCCAGGCCAAAGAACGGGATGAAGAAGATCAGTCCGAACAACATGCCCCAGAACGCGCCCTGCATCGCGCCTGCGCCAGCCATGTTGTGCAGTTGCTGGGTCCTGGGCTGCTTTTTGCCCTGCGGCCAGGTCACAATCGCCGCGTCCTGCACTTCGATGAGGTGCTGTTTCTGGAGATCTAACAGCGTGCCTTCCATTTTCTGCGCGCCATCCGCCGCGGGGAATTTAAGAACCGATAGGGTTGCCATCTGCGTGATGCCTCCTGAAGAAATTGTGGGGAGTGAGCGCGTCCGCGCGTGTGTGCTCACTGACTGTTCTGATAAGGTTGGTGCTCATGCGACACACGCTCGCCGCTGCTTCCAACCTCTGCGTCGATTGGCTCGGCCTGATGGTATTCGCAGGCCGTGACAGGAAAGTGCAGATCGACCAGCGTATTGATCGCGCCCAGGAAGGCCGTGAGATCGATCGGATGGCCGAGTAGCGTCGTGGTCTGGACTTCTCCTTCAGTCACCTGCAAGTCGACCAGCAGCGCTTCGATGTAGTCGGCCCATTGCACGTCGAACGAACCACGCAGCGTAATGCGGCACCAGGGACGAGATTGAGGCATGGTCTTACCTCCAGCCGGGAAAATAGGAGTAGCCAGACCTAGCATACGCCCGTCAGCGGGTTTTTACCTCTCCTAAAAAGGGGTAGAAATGGGGGATTTGTTCAAAAAGAGTGACTGCCCAACCGTCATGCCCGAGTGCTTCCGCCTAACGCGCCCCCGCTTCGCGGATAGGGCGTATCGGGCATCCAGATTCACAGCTGGCATGGCCTCTAGATTCCCGCTAGAAGCGCGCGGGAATGACAGCACCGTCGTGGGTTGATGAGTGACAGCGAGGTTCAGGCGAGCAGGCCCTGGTCTTGGGCCGCATGCACGATGGCCCGCCGGCCATGCACACCCAGCTTGTCGCTGATATTTCTGACATGGGTGTGGACGGTTCCTTCGGAGATCGCGAGGGTGGCTGCAATCTCCTTGTTACTGTAGCGCTTTTCCAGCAGCAGCAGCACATCCCGCTCGCGGTAGGTCAAGGGATCGATGGAAGCGGAAGCCGCTGATCGGGAAAAATCTGGAGCGGCTTGTTCTGAGGAAGCAACACCCACCGATCGGCTTTCGACTTCTTCATAGGCCGAGCGGATCGCGGCGAGATACGCCGGTGACACACCGCGTTGTGTTAACGCCGTAAGCAACGGCTTCAATGACGGACCCAGATCGACGAAGAGCCGTAGAAAACCGCCGGGTTCAGCTAAAGCGATCGACTCTTCCAGGGCCGCCACAGCCGGCTGCGCAGCGCCTTCCGCCTGGTGAAGCATGGCCTGCAGAGCCAGAATCCGAATGCGGACCACCGTGTCATGGATCGACGTGTAATAGTCAGCCATCTGCGCCAAAAGTTGGCGCGCTTGCTGACGGCTGGCCGCCGTGTCTTGCGCCAGCAGGATGCTGACCCTCGTCAAGGCGGGCACGTGGGCGTGCGGCACAGGCCGCGGCACGAAGTCGCCGCTGGTTTCCGCCCAGTAGTAGGCTTCCGCCAGGCGCCCCTGGCGCAGCGCTAACTCAGCCTGAAAGGCGCGCGCCCCGTGAAGCGTCGATTCACTGCGAACTTCGAGCGCAAAGGACAACAGCGCATCGACGATCGCACGCGCTTCTCGCGGCCGGTTTTGCGCCTGGCGAATGCGCGCCAACAGCACACCGCTGTTCAAAAAGCACGAAGCATCGGAGGCGTGAGGGCGCATGACCAGCGGCAGCAGTTGCTGTTCCGCAGCAGTGAGATCGTTGCAGTGGTAATGGCAGAGTCCCAGATGATAGCGCGACCAGGTGACGATTTGTGTGAAATCGGTCGGATCGCTCAGCGCCAGGACCTGGCGCGCGGCCTGCGCCAGCCGTGGCAGGTCCGCGGCGATCCAATGGAGAAAGCACGCGCAGCCGAGCAGAAGTTTCTGATAGCCCTGGCACCGATCAGCATCACGGCTGCCGTATAGTGTCGCATAAGCCTGTGTCAGATCGCCGGACATCAGGTAGCCGACGCTGAGAAACAGACGCGCGTAGCCGCGGAGATACCACCAGGCCGCCGGCAGCTTGTCCAGCGCACGTTGTGCGGCGCTCAGATTGCTCGCCCAATCTCCCAGGTAATAGTTGACGGCACAGCGGCGAGCCTCTACTTCGCCCTGCAGGGCGTCGTCCCGCTCAGCGGATCTCTGCGCGAGCCGGGCCGCAGCCCGATCGAGCAAGGCCGGTGCTTCACTGATTTGCTGACGGATGATCTTCAGGGAAACTTCGATCAGCAGCAGATCGGGCTGATCATCCATCACCTCGCGCGGGAACAACTTCACCCAGCGTTCCAGGCGCGGCCACTCCGATCGATTCATCAACTCGTGACGATGCTCTGTCACCACCTGCAGCGCCGCGGCCCAATCCTGCGCGGCCAGCGCTTGCTGCAGCGCCTCATCCAGATAGCCGTTCGCCGCAAACCAGGCGCTGGCGCGCAGCCGCAGGGCCGCAATCTCGGCAGGCCCTTGCAGTTCTGCCAGGCGATGGAGCAGGATCTGGCGGAACAGATGATGACAGCGATACCACTGCCGCTGTTGATCCACGGGCGCCACGAACAAATCCGCGTGATCGAGCCAGTCCAGAAATGGCTCGCCGTTGATCAGCTGCTCGCCCGCGCCCGTCACGGCGGCGCACAAGGGGCCGGACAACTGATCGAGAAAAGAGGTCCTGATCAGAATGTCCTGGACGGAGAGCGGGAGTTGGGACAGCACCTCCGTCACCAGATAATCCCTGACGTAACGATTGCTGGCAAAAGCATCCGACGACGGTTGTCGCCGCAAGGCCAGCGCCGCCAGACGCAGGCCTGCCGGCCAGCCTTCCGTCCTGGCCACCAACAGGGCGATGGTCTGATCATCGACCGACAGCGCCATCGCCTCGCGCAGAAACAACGCGGCCTCGTCCAATGTCAGGCGCAAATCGGGAGCACGCAGTTCCACCACGTGGCGCTGTGTGCGCAGCCGGGCCAGCGGTAAAGGCGGATCAAGCCGGCTGGCGAGAACCAGGTGCAGCGCAGGTGGTGGATAGCTGACCAGCTCTTGCAACAGATCGTGAAGCGCCGCGTTGTGGATCACATGATAATCGTCCAGCACCAGGATGAAATCCTGTTGAATGTCCGCCAGGTCATTCAACATAGCGCGGATTAATACCTCAAGGGGCGGCAAGGTCACACCGTTCAACACCGTGAGCGTGTTGTCGACCACCGTGGGGAGTATGCCTTGCAGCGCCTCAGCCAGGCCGGTGATGAAGATCGTTGGATCGTTAGCGTGCTCGTCCAAAGACAACCAGGCATGGGGGACGGGGCACGTTTCCAGCCAGGTGCTGAGTAACGTCGTCTTGCCGTAACCCGCCGGAGCCAGAATGAAGGTCAGGCTGTGGGGGCTATTCAGCTGCGCCAACAAGCGGGGACGCTGCACCAGCCCATGTCCGACACGTGGCCGTTGGAGTTTGGTCGAAATAAGGGAGCGGGTACGGCTGTCGGTCATAGTCGCTGCAGATGGCCTCTCCAGGAGACACGGCTAATCGATCTGAGCGTTCAATCAGGTTGAAAGCATTGTAGCAGATATGAACTGAGGCGACAATGACGCAGCTAACCAACTGCATCATGAACGATCGCCCGGCAAGCCAGCGGTTGAGTGACCGACGAGGAGGACCCGGTCGGCGCGCAAGTGAAGCGCCTCGTTGAGGCGCGCCCCGCTGGATCAGATGAAGCGCCTGCGGCCCGCGCGGGGGTTGCGCCGTGAAAGCGAAGGGCGCAATGCGCCACGCAAGGGGAGCTCGAGGCGCTCACTTCAACGCGGCGCACGTAGAGCGCTTCGCTTGAAATCTGAGCGGCCACGAAATTGACTTCGAAGTTTTCCCACGCGCGCAGTGATGTGACATTCTGCGCGACACCCCGTGACAGTTAATCATCGACTGCACCCAACGGCCGTGCTACACTCGAGCAGCGCCAAGCGCACCATCATTGATCGGAGAAATCACGCATGAATCTGACGACGGCTTTACGCCTGGGGGCCATGCCGCGCGTCGCCGTGGCGGGCGGCGGCGGCAAAACAACGGCGATGTTCACGCTGGCGCATGAATACGCTTCGCCCGTCATGCTCGCCGCGACGGTCCACATGGCGCTTGAGCAAACAACGCTGGCTGATCAACATGTCGTTGTTGCTGAGACAACCTCGCTCGCTATCCCGTTGCCAAGCGGTGTCACACTGTTCACAGGCCCGTCGAACGACGGTGGCAAGACCATTGGCTTATCGGTCAGGGCCGTGCAGCGTGTGCTCGATCTGGCAAATCGGCATCAGGCGCCGCTCTTCATTGAAGCCGACGGTTCCAGGCGCCTGCCGTTAAAAGCGCCCGCCGAACACGAACCGCCCATTCCTGATTTTGTGGATACGGTGATCTATGTGGTAGGCTTAGCGGGTTTGGGACAACCGCTGGATGATGAGCATGTGCATCGAGCGGAACGCTTCGCTCAACTGTCAGGCTTATCGATCGGTGACACGGTCACACCCGAAGCGATTGTGAGAGTGTTGAATGATCCGATCGGCGGATTGAAGAACGTGCCGCCCGCGGCGCGACGCATGGCGCTGTTGAATCAGGCCGACACGCCGGCAATGCAGGCTCAGGCACAAGTCATCGCGCGGCCGTTATTGTCCAGGTACCACTCCGTGGCGATTACGGCGTTGAAAAATCAGCAAATTTTTGCGGTACACGAACCAACCGCCGGGATTATTCTGGCCGCCGGGGCGTCAACGCGCATGACAGAACCCAAGCCGTTATTGCTGTGGCGCGGCGAACCGTTCATTCGCCACATCGCGCGCACGGCAGTGAGTGCCGGCTTATCACCTGTGGTGATCGTGGCGGGCGCCCACACCCCAGAGATTCGCGCCGCCGTGGCTGATCTGCCTGTAACGCTCGTCCACAATCCTGATTGGGAAGCAGGGCAAAGCACCTCGGTAAGATGCGGACTGCGCGCCTTGCCGGACACGATCGGATCGGCGGTCTTCCTGCTGGCCGATCAGCCGCACATCCCGCTCGAGTTGGTGACAGCCCTCAAGGACCAACACGCGCAAACCCTCAGCCCCATTGTCGCGCCCTTGATCGATGATCGCCGCGGCAATCCCGTGTTGTTCGATCGCGTCACTTTCACTGATCTGCTTTCATTGACGGGCGATGTGGGAGGACGCGCCGTGTTTGCCCGACATCCCATCACCTACGTGCCGTGGCACGAGGCGAGTCTGCTGCTGGATGTGGATACGCCGGAAGACTATCAACGCCTGCGGGAGTTGGAGGATCGATCGGTATGACGCAAGCCGCTGCGGTTTCTCCCGAATAGGTGCAAGTTAGCGCGGCAGTTTGCGCCACAGCCAGCACAGCACGCCCACGATCGCCGCTGCGCCGAGAAGGCGGCCGCCACGGGGCACCGTCACGATCGGATGGTGGAGGCCCGCATAGCGCCGCACGGGAACGTAGTACGTCTCGACCATGCGCTGCAAATCGGCCACGCGCACGACTAACAGCGCCGTGATCGATTCCGCAGCGGGGCGCGGTTCGATCCACACGCGCAGGCCGTTGACCAATTGGTAACGCTGCACGGCGGAGGGATCGTAGGAGATGGGACGCGCAGACGCAGCAGATGTTGTGGCTGACATGGATTCCTTTCAGGCGGCTTCGCGCTTGACCCGATCGATCACCTTGCGGATCACGGTCGCCGCGCCCAGCGTGGGACTGGCAAAGGTGCTGGCGATCACGTCGAGAATGTCTGGGGCCAGGCGCCTGATGCTGCGCAGGCGGCGTTCCAGAAAATTCTCGTCGGCCTGCTGGCCCTGAACGACTTTGGCCGTCTCGGCTTCCACATCCTTCACATCGGCCTTCAGATCTTCCTTGTCGCGCGGCGGAAGAGTGGGCCGCGCATCGATCTGCTGATAGATCGGCGTAAACAACCTGGCGAGGTCTTCAGCTGTGAGTCCCGTCTGCGCTTGATCATCGCGCCCCACAAACTTGCCGCCCCCGCTGACATTGACGTTGCCGCCAACGTAAGCGCCGCCGCCCGTGCTGATCGTTTGCGTCGTCTTGGCAATCTTGTCACGGCCCACCACATCTCCGCCGATGGTGACATTGCCACTGCCAAACCTCACACCACCCGAACGATCATCATCTTTGTCTGACATGGCTGTGCTCCCTCCAGATTTTGATTTCTTCAGCCTGGCTTCATCCCACAACCGCCCATCCGGCAGCCGCATGAACAGCACCGGCACGGCGGCATCATACCGCCCGTTGGTGATCAGCGTCCCGCGCGCTTCATTCATCGCCAGATCGATCGTGCCGTGCGCCAGCAAGCGCCGATAGAACGTGGCGGCGAATTGGCGCGCCGTCAACATCGTCACATTCTCCTGCATCGCAATCACCGCCGGGACGCCGATCTGCACCAGCTTGGGGCCGAGGCCGCTGAACGCCGCTTGCTGCGACTGCTGCGCGCTCTGGCAGGCGGCCAACACCACGAGGTGCGGCGGCGCGGCCAGGCGATTCAACATCCCGGCGAAGTCGTCGTCGATCACACGCTGCGCGTTGCCCGCGCTGTCTTGCAGATACAGTGCGGCCTGTTGTGATCGAGTGCTGAATGCGCCATGGCCCACGAAGTGCAGGATGTGATAACCGATGCGCAATTCGGCCTCAAGTCGATCGAGCGTGCTCGGCGCAGCGAGCAGCGTCAACTGTGCATCCTTGCCGATGGCGGCGCGCAAGGTCTGCGCTTCCAGCTCTACATCGGCCGGAGGCAGGCCGTACTTTTCTCCAAGGTCAACGGGATTCGAGATCACCGCCAGGACGCGCACCGGCCGATCGGTAATGGCGGCGCCCCACTCGCGGCTGACGGCGAGGTAGCGCGAAAACGGTGAGGCGGCATCGGCCGCCAGCAGGTCTTGATCGTCGCGCAGCAACTCCCACGGCAGCGCGTGCAGTTCCGGCGCATCGATCCGCAGCTGCACGCGCACCTGCTTCGCTGCGCCGTGCGCCGCGCCCCAGCCGCGCATCAAATCGGCGGAAGCGAATAGCGCCTCGAACAACGCCTGCCCGTCGGCGCGCGAATCACCGGCAGGCGTCCACGCTGCGAGGTCGGCGGATAGCTGCCCGCGAAAGACCTGCTGCGTGGCAGCCAGCGTCATCTCGACGGGATAAACAGTGCCCTGCTGGGCGAGCAGACGAATTTCGACGGTGGATGTTTCCGGCATGCGGCCCTCCGTGTGGCTGACTGCGGCAAGTATAGAACGAAGTGCGCCGCCGGGCAAACAGTGGGCTGCCCTCGTATGCCGCGGGGCGGCCACCTGCCGCGCTGTGTGATCGACCCGTCAACCTGATCGATCCGTCCGGCCTCACGCCAGAGCGGGCCGCCGCCGCCGACCTGGGCAACCCCCTCACCCGCGCATTAAGCGAGGGCGTGCAGCAACTGTGAGGAAGGTCAATACAAACACAACCGCAAGTTCAATCGGCCAATTGCAGTGAAGCAGTTGCTGTCTGCGCATGGCAGCGCCTCAAGATAAAAGAAAGATCAGAACTGCACCACGCGGATGTGAAAGGTTCAACACGCACGAGCCCACGTGACTTTTTTCCCTGTTTTTACCAGATACTTTCAGCAAAATAGCAATGTCAACCACCTATCAACCGCTTTCCAATTGACAGCGCGCGTTGATCGTTGCATACTGTCAGGCGCTGAGCGGCTGACGATTTTTGGGTCTTCCGACTTTGGCGGGAAACCGTCGGTGCATCGTCATTGCGAGCGCTT
>CAYNML010000096.1:0-15942 GCA_964398185.1 uncultured Anaerolineae bacterium
CGTTTTGATGTACATGATGAGTTCCTGCGTGTTGCGTCGTGCGTGGTGCGTCAGGTCTCGTCACGCACGACGCAACACGCACCACGTTACGGCCTCGGGCAATCCAAAATGACCGGCGACTTGTCCTTCGTCGTCAGGCCGTAGTCATACGGGAACAGCGGCGCCTCGCAGCCCGGCGAAGGCAGGTTCTCGAAATCGAACGGCAGTTGGCTGTTCCAGCGCTGCCACGTGTACGGCAGCTGGCCGCTGAATTCGTAATCGCCGAAGAGCACATCGGCCACGCCGTTGCCCTCGGTGCCGGGCAGCCACGCCGCCACCCACGCATCGGCCAGCGGTAGCTGCTCGGTGATCTCGATCGGGCGGCCCGTCATCATCACGACGACCACTTTCTCGGCACGCTGGCGCATCTGCTCGATCAACACGACGTCCTTCTGGGACAACTTCGGATCGGCTTCGTCGCCTACGCCTTCGGCATACGGCCGCTCGGCCACCACCACGATGCCGACATCGGCCTTGGCGGGACTGCCCTGGGTGCCTTTCACATCGTCGAACTGGGCGTAGCGATCGTAGACCACTTGGGCTTTGGGATCGGCCGCTTCTTTGATGCCCTGCAGGATCGTCGTGCCGGGCATGACCTTGCCTTCCTGACCCTGCCACGTGATCGTCCAACCGCCCGACTGCAAGCCGATGTCCTCGGCGGCCTGGCCGGCCACAAAGATCAGCGGTGTGTCTTTGGCGATGGGCAGCGTTTGATCATCGTTCTTCAGCAGCACCAATGATTGGCGCACCGCTTCGCGCGCCAGCTCACGATGCTCCGGCGAGCCGATGCGCTTGAAGGCGTCGAGGTCGGCATACGGATGCTCAAAGAGACCCAACGTGAACTTGGCGCGCAGGATGCGCGTCACCGCATCGTCGATGCGCGACAGGGGCACATCGCCCTGCTCGACCGCGCGCGTCAACTGCTCGTAGAACGCCTTCCACTGCGGGCCCATGTACATATCCAGCCCGGCGTTGATCGATCGCACCACCTGCGCGTACGTGTCGCCGGGCAGCTGGGTGGTGGCATCCCAATCGGATATGAGAAAGCCGTCAAAGCCCAGCTCGCCCTTCAGCACATCGGTCAACAAGTACTGGTTGCCGTGCATCTTGGCGCCGTTCCAGCTGCTGAACGACGGCATCACGCTCAACGCGCCCGCCGCCACGGCAGCCCGGTACGGCGGCAGGAACTTTTCGCGCAGCGTCGCTTCGTCAACGCGCATGTCGCCTTGATCGAGCATATACGGCTGGCCCATGATGTTCTGCTGCGACGAGCCCCACGTCGTCGCGCCATCCCCCAGATAGTGTTTGGGCGTCGCCAGCACCGCCAGCGGATGATTGAGATTCGTCTCGCCATCCACACTTTGAAGGCCGCGCACGTAAGCCTCACCCAGTTCTGAAACCAGATCGGTGTTCTCGCCAAACGCTTCGTAAGCGCGGCCCCAGCGCGTGTCTTGCACCACCGCTAATACCGGCGCGAAGTTCCACTGCACGCCCACGCCCGCCATCTCGACAGCGGCCAGGCGCCCCAACTGCTGCACCAATTCCGGATTGCGCGTCGCGCCCAAACCCACCTGCTGCGGGAACAGCGTGCCGCCCTTCAAGTGACCGCTGCCGTGCACGGCGTCCCAGCCAAAGATCAGCGGAATGCCCAGGCGCGATTTTTGCGCGGCCTCTTCATAGGGCTGCACCAGCGCCTGCCACGAGGCAGGCGAATCGTCACCGTTGCTGTCGCCGCCCGTCAGCACCGATCCAATACCGAGCGTGGCGACCTCAGCCGGCGTGACATCCGCATAGGTGGGCTGCATCATCTGCCCGATTTTCTCTTCGGTCGTCATGCGCGCCAGCAAATCCTGAATGCGCGCCTCCACCGGCTGCCGGGGATCTTGATAAAGCGCTACTTCACCCGCCGCCGTTTTCACCGTCGCGGGCGTCGCCACCAGCGGCAGCAACTCCGTCCCGGTTGTTACCGGCGTCGCCTCTATTACTTCCACGGTGGGCGTGGGCGGAATCAGCAGCACGCCCGCTTCCTGCGACGTCGTCGGTGCCGCGCCCTGGCAGCCGCTTAACACCAGCAGCGCGACGAAGATACTCAGCGTTAAAACTTTGAACTGCTTGGCCATGCGATACTTTCCTTACGCTTCACGTTTTACGGTTTACGCACCACGCTTCACGCCTTCACGATCTGCCCGTCTTTCAGCAACAACACCCGATCGGCATACTCATCCACCAGTGGATCGTGTGTCACCATCAACAGCGTCACGTTTTGCTGCTCGACGATCTGGCGGAACAGCGTCAGAATCTCGCGCGCCGTGGTGGAGTCCAGCTCGCCCGTCGGCTCGTCGGCCAGGATCAGGCGCGGCTCGTTGGCCAGCGCGCGCGCAATGGCCACGCGCTGTTGCTGTCCGCCCGACATTTCATACGGGCGATGATCGGCCCACTGATTCAAGCCTACCCGATCGAGGCAGGCCAGCGCGCGCTGCCGGCTCTCTTGCGGCGACAGGCGCTTCAGGCGCAGCATCAACTCCACGTTTTCGTAAGCCGACAGCGTGGGGATCAAGCCGAACGACTGGAACACAAAGCCCACCTGCTCGCGCCGCCAGCGCGTTAACGCGTTATCACTCAGATCGATCAGTTTCTGCCCCAGCACGCGCGCTTCGCCGGAGGTTGGCTGATCGAGTCCGCCGAGACAGTTCAACAAGGTGGTCTTGCCGCTGCCCGATCGGCCTTTCAGCGCGACAAAGGTCCCTGCTCCAATTTGCAGATCGATGCCGCGCAGGGCGGGCACTTCCAGCGCGCCGACCTTGTACACACGCCACAGGTTTTCCGTTTTGATCACATCCATTTGAGAAGCACTCATGCCGCTTTATTCTTCTTGCGACGCTGCCACCAGCGCACACGCTCCGGCGCCGACTCGTCAGCGGACGTCTGAGCTTGTGCCGTTGTCGTCGTCTCGTGCGTGTGAGTCACTGGCCGAATCAGAATGCCGTCGTCGGTCAGTTCCAATTCCGCGCGCCGCTGAATGTTGAAGCGCTGCAAATAATCCTTGGGCACTTGCAGCCGCCCGGCGGAATCGAGCACCACCCACTCCACGTGCGCGTCCGCGCCTTCGTGCGACGCGCGCCGCACCGACTCTGTGGCCAGCTTGCCGTCCCGCACCGCGATGACGCGATTGACGTACTTCACAATGCCCGGATCGTGGCTGACGATCAGGATCGTCAAACCCAGATCGAGATTCAGGCTGCGAAAAATATCATAGATGACCTGCGCCGTGGCATTATCCACTTCTCCCGTCGGCTCGTCGGCCAGCAGCAGTTTGGGTTGATTCACCAGCGCCAGCGCAATTGCCACGCGCTGCTGCTCGCCGCCCGACAACTGCGCCACGTGATGCTGCTGGCGATCGTCCAGCCCCACTAGCTTCAGCAGGTGCTCGGCGCGCGTGCGGGCGCTCTTGCCCAGCGTCCCGGCCAGCGTCATCGGCAGTTGGACGTTCTCCAACGCCGTCAGGTACGGCATCAAGTTGCGCGTGCCCTGCTGCCAGACGAAGCCCACCGTGCGGCGGCGATACGCATTCATGGCGTGATCGCTGAGCTTGAGCAGGTTCTGCTTGTCCACCAGCACGCGGCCCGCCGTAGGTCGATCGAGCCCGCCGAGAATGTTGAGCAGCGTCGATTTGCCGCTGCCGCTGGCCCCCACGATACCCGTCAATTCGCCCGGCTGCACAGTCAGATCAAAGCCTTGCAGCGCCTGCACTTCCAGGCCGGAAATGGTGTAGACCTTGATTAAGCTTTCGCAAATGATTAGTGGTTCTGCACTCATAGCAATTGCCCGTCCCATCGAATGAATTCGATGGCTGACAATCAAAACGTGTTAAAACACGTTTCAACGTGTTTTCTGTAGCCGGCCATGAATTCATTCATGGCGCTACGTCGTCTCACCCAGCTTGATAGCTTGGAAGATCTTCATGCGCATCAGCAGCGCCGCCAGAATGCTCAATGCGCCAATGAACAACAGGCCGAACAGCACGTACATCTGCACGATCGATCCCCACGCCACTTCCACGATAAACGGCGGATACAGCGCCGAGAGGCTGGCGCCCACTTGCAGGAACGGAATGAACCAGCGGCTGAACAGCACGCCCAGCCCCGTGCCCACCAGCAGGCCGATGCCGACCAGGAAGATCAATTCGCTGGCGAGCAGCGCCGTCATCTGCCGCGCCGACAAGCCCACCGCGCGCAGCATACCCAACTCGATGAAGCGGCGACGGAACGAGAACATGGCGTACAGGATGAAGCCCAGCACCGTCAACAGGGCCGCCGTCACAAAGCCCACCGACAGCAAGCCGAACAAGCCCTGCCGCTCCGGGCGGCGCTGCTCGTCCGTGATCTTCTGGCTCGTCGCAGCCCAGCCCTTGATGAACGAGTTGAGGCCGTCGGTGACCAGCCGCGACTGATCGGCTGTCTGATCGATCACGATGGTGTAGCCGCGCGCGCGATACACCACGTCCTCAAGCTGCGTGCCCGGCTTCGTCGTCAGCCACACCTCGTGCGGATACTGCGCGCCGGCCTGCTCGTACACGTAATCGAGATGGCCCACCACCAGCGGGCCGTTCTCCGGATACCACGACGGAAACAGATCGACTACGCCGACGATGATGGGCTTGAGGGAGGTCGACCAGCGGTTGCCGCGCAGCCCGATCGTCAGATAATCGCCCAACTGCAAATTCTGCTCAGTCAGAAAATCGCGCGAAACCAGCACCCCGTTGGGATACTGCGCCAGCACGTTCATCAGCGTGCCCAGCGCGGCCGGCGCGAAGCCCGGCTGCCAGTACGCCACTTGCGGGAACGTGGTGCGATCGATGCCGAGATACACGCCGTTCTGCGAGGTGCCATCGGCTTTCACCAGCGACGCCGGATAGCGCCCCACCCACGAAGCGCCCGTCACGCCCGGAATCTGCAAGTAGTCCTCGCGCGGGGCAAAGGTGTAAAACGGCGACAGATTCTCGTCGCTGTTGTAGGTGTTGCCGTAGTCCTGCAAACTCAGGTCGGCGCCGGTCTCGTAGTACATCTGCTTGGTCAGCTGTTGATCCAGCGTCTGCGCGATGGAGGCCGTGAACGCCGACAAACTCAGCGTGAAGATGAGCAGCACCAGCGGGGCGTTGTAGAACGCCGGGGTGCGCGCGAGATAGCGCGCGGCCGTCAGCAGGCCCACGCTGCGCGTCCGCGCCAGCACGCGCGACAACGCGGCCATGAGCGCGGGCATCACGCGCAGCACGAACAGCGTCAGCGCAAAAATGCCCAGCGACGGCACCAGCAGCAGCGCCGGGTTTTGCAGCGGATCCGGCACTTTGAGTTTATCGGCCGCGGCCAGCGCGCGCTGATTGTACAACGTATACGCGCCTATTCCGGCCAGGATCAGCAGCAGGCCGTCCAGCCACACGCGCTGCCACCACGGCTTGCGCAGGGCGCGCGCGCGTTCCTGCTTGTAGGTGATAATGGTGTTGCGCGCCGCATTCAACGTGGGCACGATGAACTGGAACAGCAGCACGATCACCATCGCCGCGATACCGAAGGCCAGCACCGTGGGCGTGAGCGTCACGCGCAGGCTGGCGGGCGTGGTGAAATTGAGGAAGCTGCGCGCGCGGCCAATGGCCTGCGCGATCAACATTCCGATCGGGATGCCGAAGACCAACGCGATCGCCCCCAGCGTCAGCCCTTGCAACGCGGCCATGGCCGTCACCTGCGTCACCGTCGCCCCGCGGCTGCGCAGAATGGCGATCTCGTTGCGCTGCTGGCTGACGAACAACCCGGCGACGAGGCCGACGAACACCAGAATCAACACCAGGATCGGCGCGGCAAAGGCGAACAGCAATAGCGTCAGCACCGGCACGTTCTTCTGGTAGGCCGTCAACGCAGTGAACGGCGAACTTTCCAGTTTGGCCCCCGTCAACAAATTCGCCACAGTGTTGCTGACACGATCCATCCGCTTGAGCAGCCCGTCGATGTCGTTGGCGTGCAGCTGCGAGCCGCTCATGACCAGCTGCCACTCGGCGTTGTACAACTCATCCTGTACGGTGGCGGCGATGCGGCCAGCATACGTCTCTTCGGGAACGAGGAAGGTCTCTTCGGATTTGGCGTCCCAGATCGAGCGCGTAGGATCGATCGGGGTGTAGCTGCCCGCCACGCGCAGCGGAATTTCGACGTCGTCGCGCCGGGCCAGGTACGTCTCGCCGGGTTGAATCGCCAGCTTATCGGCCAGCACTTCCGGGATCAGCACTTCCACCGGCGAGTCGGGGGAAGCATCGGCCACGCTGGGGAACGTGCCGTTGACGAGCCTGACGTTCTGCTCCAGATCATTGATCGTGCCGAAGTTGGCCCACGTCACGTAATACTTGGTCGTCGGATCGTTGGGATCGGGCGGCCGGAAGATCTGCAGTGAATTGGTGCGGAAGCGTCGGATGATATGCAGCGTGGGCAGGCCGAAGTCGGAGCCGGCCTGGCGCAGCAAGTATTGATCGAGCGCCTGACCTTCTTCCCACTGCGGACCGCTGCGCGCCGAACCGTCGAAGTGATAGACGTACGACAGCGGCGCATAATCGGCTGCGCCCTGCTCGTTGATGATCTGCGCGCGCAGCAGGCGGAATTGGGTGGCGTCCGCGTACAGCGGCACACTCAGCACCAGCGCTACCGCCGTCGTCAGGCCCACCGTGGTGGCGATGGCGAGGCTGGGCTGCGTCAGCAGGCGTTTGTAGGCGACGGCCAGAATCGCCCAGATTTGCCGCAGGAGCGTGATCACGTTACGGCCCCACGATCACCTGGCCCTCAGTCAAGCCAGAGACGATCTCCACCTTGTCGTGGACTTGCAGACCGAGGGTCACATCCACGCGGCGCTGACCTTTGGCATCCTGCACCACCACAAAGGTGCGCCCGCCCACGTTGCGAATGGCTTGCGGCGGCAGGATCAGAATGTCGGACTTGTCCTGCAGCACCGCCGAGATCAGCACCCGATCGCCCAACTGGTAGCCGCCCTGCTCAGGCGTCACGTCGAGCACCACGCGCACTTCGTCCGAGCCGCTGCCGGCGCCATAGGGATACGGCAGCTGCCGGATGGCGCCGGTATATTTTTCTTTGTTGCCGGCGCCTTCAAAAACCACCGTGACCGGCAGCCCTTCGACGAGCTGCTGCAAGACATCCTCGGTCGCCAGCGCGCCGATCTCCAACTCGCTCACATCGCCAATCTGGAACGCGCCTGCCCCGGCCTTAAAGGCCTGGCCGGGCTTGGGCGCTTCAACGACGTAACCGGCCAGCGGCGACTTCAACTGCGCGTCTGCCATGGCGCGCGCCAGCTCTGCGGCGCGGGCCGCGGCTTGATGCAGCGCGGGATTCGCTGTGATCTCGTCCAGATCCATCTGGGCCAGACGCGCTCGCAATTCAGCAATCTGGATGTCGGCGGCATTCGCCCCCCGGGCTTTCAGGCTCTCCAGCGTCAACTGCGCGATCTGCAAGTTGATCTTGGCGCGCTCGATGGTGTTGTTGGACACCGTCTCTTCATATTTCGCTTCAGCGCTGGCTGTGGCCCATTCGGCTTCCAGCGCTTTTAGCGTATCGAGATCGGCCAACAGCTGGCCCGCTTCAACCCGATCGCCCACGGCCACATACACGTTGCCGATCTTGCCGTCGATGGAAAAACTGGCCGGTTTGGAATTCACCGGCACCACGCGCCCGGCCAGATCGGACCTGATGGTGATCTGACCGCGCTCGACGACAAACGTCGGCTTCACCGCGGTGGGCAGCGGCGTCACCGTCGGCTCCACGGCTGCTTCGCCGGACGCGGAACAGCTGGCCACGACCATGAGCAGGAACATGAAAACAAACAGCGCACTCAGTTTCCGGATAGTCACATCAATCTGCCTTCTTTGATAACTCAACTCACCCGCACCACCGCCTGTCGTGAGCTTATGGTGCCACACGGTGTGCGCGCATCGCCCGCGTGGGCGCGGTGGGAGAGCGTTGGCACGCCAGCTCTGACGGCATTAGCTAACGACCACTTCAACCTTCACTTCTTTCTGATCGGCGGCAGACGCCGGCACCACATTGCCGGCAAGCGCTTGACCGTTCACCGTCAACGCCACCGCATTACCCGGGCCCGCGCGCTTCACGTCGATGTGATACGTCACGCCGCGATAGACGCGCCGGGCCTGGAAACCGGGCCAGGCGGTGGGCATGACCGGCGCGATCTTCAAACCCTCCAGCGTGGGTTGAATGCCCAGAATGTACTGCGTAATCGCCGCAAAGTTCCACGCTGCCGTTCCGCTGAGCCAACTGTTCTTCGCTTCGCCGTGCGTGGGCGCATCCTTGCCCGCGATCATCTGGGCGTACACATACGGCTCGCAGCGATGCACTTCGCTGATGGCTTCACGCTGGGAGGGATTGATGCGCGAATAGTAATCGAACGCTTGATCGGCATGACCCACCATGGCCTCCGCGATCATGATCCACGGATTGGTGTGGCAGAAGATGCCGGCGTTTTCCTTGTAGCCCGGCGGGTACGACGAAATCTCGCCCAGGTGGACGTAGTAGCGCGAATACGCCGGCTGCTGCAAGACGATGCCGTGCGGCGTGGCCAGATGTTCATTCACCGCCGCCAGCGCCTGCGCGGCGCGGCCATCCTGCCGGCCGATGCCGGCCATCACGCACATGCCGTTCGATTCGATGAAGATGCGGCCTTCATCGCACTCTTGTGATCCGATTTTGTGGCCGAACGCATCGTAGGCGCGCAGGAACCAGCCGCCGTCCCAGCCGTGCGCGTTGACGGTCTCCTCCATCCGATCGGCTTCCGCGCGATAGCGGTGCGCTTCGTCGGCATGCTGCAAGTGATCGGCAAGGTCGGCTAATTCATGTGACGCCAGCACGAACAAGCCCGCAATGAAGACCGATTCGGCCACCGTGCCTTCACGGTTCGTGGTGGTCTGGAACGATTCGCCGGGTTCTTCCGAGAAGCAGTTGAGGTTCAGGCAGTCGTTCCAGTCCGCGCGGCCAATCAACGGCAGGCCGTGGGGGCCCAGGCGATCGATCGTGTATTGGAAGGAGCGCTGCAAGTGCTCGTACAGCGGCGCGGCCAGTTCCGGCTTGTTGTCGTATGGCACCAGCTCGTCGAGAATGCTCCAATCGCCGCTTTCCTTGATGTAGGCGGCCACACCCAGGATCAACCAGGCGGGATCGTCGTTGAAGTTGCTGCCGACGTCGTTGTTGCCGCGCTTGGTCAACGGCTGATACTGGTGATACGCGCCGCCGCTGGGCAGCTGCGTCGCGGCCAGATCGAGAATGCGCTGGCGCGCGCGCGCCGGGATCATGTGCACGAAGCCCAGCAGGTCCTGATTGGAATCGCGGAAACCCATGCCGCGCCCGATGCCGCTTTCATAGAACGACGCGGAGCGCGACATGTTGAACGTGATCATGCATTGATACGCATTCCAGATGTTGACCATGCGGTTGGTGTGCTCATCGGGCGTGGTCACCTGCAAAATACCCAGCAGGTCATCCCAGTGTTTCTGCAACTGCGCCAAGGCCGCCGCCACGTTGGCCGTGTTGAGGTAATAGGCGATGATGGGCTTGACCGTGCGCTTGTTGACGATCTGCGATTCGGGTGGATCGAATTTCTGATCGCGCGGATTCTGGTGATAACCCAGCACGAAGACGATGGTGCGCGACTCGCCGGGTTGCAGCGTGACTTTGACGTGATGCGATCCGATCGGCTGCCAGCCGAACGCGATCGAGTTGGCCGACGTCCCCTGCTCCACTACGATCGGTTCGTGCCAGCCCCGATAGGCCCCCAGGAATTTTTCGCGCTGCGTGTCGAAACCGGCCAGCGGCTCGCTGCACGCAAAGTACGCAAAGTGATCGCGCCGCTCGCGGTATTCGGTCTTGTGATAGATCGTCGTGTCTTCGACTTCCACCTGCCCGGTGCTGAAGTTGCGCTGGAAGTTGGTGGCATCGTCTTGCGCGTCCCACAGGCAGAACTCCACACTGGAGAACAGCGACAACTGCGCGGCTTCACGGCGCTGGTTGGTCAGCGTCACCTGCCACACTTCCAGCGTCTCGCCCAGCGGCACAAAGTACAACGTCTCGGCCTTGATGCCTTCGTAGGTCGAGCCGATGATCGAATAGCCCAGGCCGTGACGGCACGTGTAGTCCGTCAACTTGCGGCGGGTGGGCATCCACGACGGCGACCAGTAAGCGCCGCTGGCGTTGTCGCGCAGGAAGAGGTAACGCCCGCCATAATCGAGCGGCGCATTGTTGTAGCGATAGCGCGTCAGGCGGCGCAGGCGCGCATCGCGAAAGAAGGAATAGCCGCCGGCGGTGTTGCTGATGATGCCGAAGTATTCCTCGCTGCCCAGGTAGTTGATCCACGGCAGCGGCGTGTCTGGCTGCGTGATCACGTACTCACGGTTGGCGTCGTCGAAGTGTCCGAATTTCATGGTTCCTCTTTCTTAAGTGCAGTTTTCAGACAACAAACACCGCAGACAACCGCGCGCAAAGTGTGTCGCGCTCCCCTCTGCGCGCTGCGTTTCTGCGGTGAAATGATCGATCAGGGCAGCACGTACAGCGTCATCGAATACGGCGGCAGTGTGATCTTCGATCCGTCGGCGATGGTCTGCGCTGCGAGCTGCTCAGCGTTGTGGCTCTCGTCAAACCGATAGACCTCGGCGGCCCCGGCGGGCGCGTGACCGTACAGCTGCAGCGGCAGGGTCTGTTCCTGATGGCTGCGATTGATCACCATCAGCGTCAGCGCGCCGTCGGCGCGCCTGGCCGCATAGATTGAAACCAGCTCTTTGTCGGTGGACGCTTCCACCAGATCGCGGCCAAAGCGCCGATACATCGGGTAAACGTAGTAAATGGGGCGCGGCGCATCGCCGTCAAACAGGCCCAGCGTGCCGCCGCCGCCGCCCGTTTTACTGGCCAGCAAGAACTGCGCCACCAGCTCCACGCGCTGCTTGATCAGCCGGCCCAGCACATCGCCGAACCACAGGGCATTGGCAAACGTCTCCGGGCTGGCTTCGCCGCCGCTGGTGGTGGCCCAGCTGGAGTTGAGCTCCATGATCCCGATCGGCTTGTCCTGGCCCGTCGTCTCCGAAATCACCTGCCGCATCGCCGGAATGATCTGATCCCATTCTTCGCTGCTGGCCAGCAATTCATCCTTGGGCGGAATGAGGTCCTGCATGTTCTTGGGGAACGGATAGCGGTGCACCGCGACGACATCGACCAGATCGCCGTTGGCCTTCAGGAATTCTTCCAGCCAGTCTTTGCCGTTGGGATCCTTGGGCCGCGCGGCGGGATCGGCCGCGTATTGATGAATGTCCGGCCCCACCAGCTTAATGCTGGGATCGACCAGGCGCAGGGCTTCGGCAAACTGCCGCCATTCTTGATTGTAGCGAGCCGTGTCGTAGCCCTTGATGTCGGCTACGCCAGTGGCAAACAAACTCGGCTCGTTGCCGATGCTCCAGTATTTAATGTTGTACTTCCTGGTCTGATTGGCATACTTCAGCAGGTTGACGGCATTCTCAATGGAACCGTTGGCGAGACGGACGCTGATGAGCGGCTCGGCGCCCAACTGCCGCGCCAGCGCCACGGCCTCATCGAGTTGATACTCCATCAGATCATTGACGTCGCCCCAGTTGCCGCCGGGGTAGCGCAGCAGCGTCAGGCCCGCCTCTTGAGCCGCGGTCGTGCGCGCCGCCGGGCTGACAAATGTCCACGGCCCATAGTTGGTACCAAAGACGTAGGGGCTGATGGGGCCGATCGGGTTGGCGGCATTGACGAAGAGCGCGCCCGGCGCTGGCTGCGGCGCGATCGAAGTTGGCGCGGCAGTCGGCGCAGCAGGCGCGAGTGTGCAAGCGGCGAGCAATATCAACGAAAGGATGAAGGCTGAAAGATGAAGGATGAAACTCAATACGTGATTCCGCCTGCGAGATTCGGCCTTCAGCCTGTCAATCATTTCTCGACTCCGGTGGCGACGATGCCCTGCATGAACTGGCGCTGCGCCACAAAGAAGATCACCACGGGCAGCGCAATCGCCAACAGCGTGGCGGCCATCAACTGGCCGGGCTGCGAACTGTAGGCATTGTTGAACTGCGTCAGGCCCACGGCGATGGGATACAGATGCTCTTTGCCCGTCAGGTAAACCAGCGGCGCGAAGAAGTCGTTCCAGGCAAAGAAGAAGTGGAACATAGCTACCGCGGTGATGGCCGGCCAGGACTGCGGCACGATGACGGAGATCAGCGTGCGGAACGGGCTGGCGCCGTCGATCCAGGCGGCTTCGTCCAGTTCTTTGGGAATGCTCAAGAAATACTGCCGCAGCAGGAAGACGTTGTAAGCGTTGCTGAAGAAGTGAGGGACGATGAGCGGCGCCCACGCCAGCAGCGCTTCCATTACCTCGCTATTGGCGCTGTTGAGGGCCGGCCCCAACAACCAGCGCCAGAACACATACGTCGGGATCAAGGTGACCTGGCTGGGCAGGATGATGGTGGCCATCAGGATGATGAAGATGACATTCTTGCCCGGAATCTTGAAGCGCGTAAAACCGTAAGCCACCGAGACCGAAGCGGCTACCGTTCCGATGGTGCCCAGCGCGGCGATGATAAACGTATTCCGCAGCAACCGCCAGATGTTGATGGCTTCATTAGCCGCGGCAAAATTTCCCCAGTAGGGTTCCACACGATAGATCGGCTTCAATTGCCGCCAGGGCTGCGCCACAGCGGGATCGGAGCCGCGATATTCTATCAGGCCGGCCTCTGGATTTTGGATGTCCAGCAGTTGGCTGACCTTGGCTTTTTTGACCAGCGCCATCTGCTTGATTGAACCGTCGGCCTGGGGCACTTCCACCACATCATAGTCCTGCCCGTTATAGTTGTAAGTGACACGGCGCGACGGCAGAAAGGGCGCAGTGGGGTCTTGAATCTGCTGCAGATCCTTGACCGACGTTAGAAACATGTAGCCCAACGGCATCAAAAAGGCCAGCAGGACGACCATGCCCAGAAAAGTCACGCCGGCAACCGCCGTGAAATTGCGCCAGCGCCGGCGAGCCGCCCAGTTGGGATTCTGCCGCGCCCGAACAGGTGAAGGTGCAGTCGTGGTAGTCATGACTTGTCTCCTGCGGCGTAATAGACCCAGCGGTTCTGGGCCTTGAAGAGAATGATCATCAAGGCGAGACCAATGAAGAACAGCACCCAGGCCAGTGTAGCGCCATAACCCATATCCAGGAACGAGAACGCCGTCTTGTACAGGTACATATTGTAGAACATGGTCGAGCCGTTGGGGTCGCCGCGCCCGTTGCCGATGATGAACGCGCCGACGAAGTACTGCAGCGCGCCGATGAAGGCCAGGATCAGGTTGTAAAAAATGATGGGCGAGATCATCGGCACGGTGATGGACCAGAACGCGCGCCAGCCGCTGGCGCCATCCACCCGCCCGGCCTCGTATAGTTCAGTTGGCACGTTCTGCAAGCCGGCCAGCATGGTCAACATGGTGTTGCCGACGACCCAGATCGTCATCAAGGCCATGGCCGGAATCACCCAGGTTTCATCCTGAAACCAGTTGGGACCTTGAATGCCGATGAAGCCCAGAATCCGGTTGAACCAACCCGACTGGCTGTTGAGCACCCCGCCGAACACCACCACAATAGCCACAGCAGAGATCATCTGCGGCATGAAGAACATGGCGCGGAAGACGTTCTTGCCGAACAGGTTCTTGGCATTAACCAGCAGCGCCAGGCCCAATGGGACAAAAATGGCAATCGGCACGGAGAACAGCGCAAAGCGCAGCGTAATCAGGATCGACTTGATCACCTGTGGGTCGGTGAACAGGCGCAGGTAATTGGTCAGGCCGACGAATTCAAACTCTTCCGGCTGGAGCAAGTTAAAGCGCGTCACAGAGAAGAAGAACGAAGCGACCATGGGGAATACCGTGAACAGAAGGAACCCGATGATCCACGGACTGATAAAGGCCAGTCCCCATTTGATTTCGCGTCTTTCCAGCTTGGTATAGTGCAGTCGTTTCTTGGGCGGGGAAGCCGGGCGTGCCGGTTGTACAAGGGCCGTCATGTCCTCTCCTTAGCGTGGTCTGACTTGTAAACCATCCATCTTACTCAGACATATTTCAGCATCATCTGCTTGAGCTGGCAAGTGGTGTCCAACATCCAGGATAACTGACACCTGTCACGCTCAGTCCAAAGAATCATCCGGCGGGCGCCTGAGGCTTGCTCTGGACTCAATTTGACAGGGAGAGGGGAGCACCGCGCCAGCACGATGCTCCCCCAGCCTGCTTAGCGCTTACTGCGCGGGCGCTTCAGCAAAAATCTGGTTCAGTTCTTCTTCGAACTGCTTGATGCGGGCATCCAAGTCCAGATCGGCATTGCTGCGCAGGTCGCCGCCCAGCCTGTTGAAAGCGTCATTGGCCTTGGCGTTGTTGGGCAGACCCAGTTCGTGATTCGGCGCATCCAGGAACGGGATCATGTCCAGGAAAACCTGCCAGTCGACATCACCGAACCTCTCGGTCAGACCCTTCAGGAAGTCAGCCTGCTGGCTGGTGCGGGCGGGCAGACCACCGTAGATCTTGTACAGATCGGCCGAACCCTCGCCCAGCATGTACTGATAGACCTTGAAGGCGGCGTCCGGGTTCTTGGACTGGCTCATGATGGCGAAGGTATCGCCGTGCATCTTGGCCGTGGTCTTGCCGTTGTACGACGGCGCCACTGCCGCGCCCAGATTCGGAACGTTCTTGGTGTCGATGCAGCAGGTGTACCACAGGTGGGTCAAGCCCATCGCCACCTTGCCGCTGCTGAAGGCATTGCCCTTGAGCAGATCGCTGTCGATCGCGGCCTGGTTAGGCATGAAGGGCTGATCACCCCACATGGCGTCATAGTACCACTTGAAGGCTTCCTTCCAGCAATCGGGGATGTCAGCCTTGCCGTCCTTCACGGGGTAGTGCGCGCAGAAGAACGTACCAAAGGCGCGGGGATCATCGTTCCACTGCATGTTGAAGCCCCACTGCACGATGTTCTTCGCATCGAAGTTCGGGCTGGTGGCGTCGTTGCCATTCTTGTCGATGGTCAGCTTGCGGGCCAGCTTGGCCACCGTCTCGTAGTCCCACTCGAGTTCCTCGCCGTCCAGCGTGTACTTCTCCCCCACCTTCGCGGGCGGCAGCGCCAGACCGGCCTGGTCAAAGAGGTCCTTGTTCACATACACGGCCGACGGGAAGATGGCAAACGGCAGACCTTCGAGCTTGCCGCCCTCGCCCTCGTAGAACTTCAAGAACGCGGGATCGACATCGCCCATGTCGTACTTGGCCGCTTCCATCAGGGGCTTCAGGTCCGCAAACTGGCCGGGGAAGGCCGCGCGACCGGCGGTGCCCACCGGGCCGACGATGTCGGGCGCATTGCCCGCCGCCAGCTGGGCGGTCAGGTTGTCGCGCGCATAGCGGTTATCTACGATCTGCGCAATGAGCTGGATCTCGTCCTGGGAATCATTGAACTTCTTGACCCATTCCTGCTCCAGCGGGATCTGCGCGGGCTGCGAACCGGCGCCCAGGCCGATGTACCAGTAGACCGGGATGCGGTCCTTTTGCACTTCCACCGTCTCCACGACCTTGACTTCCTGGGTCACGACCTTCTCAACTTCCTGGGTCACGACCTTCTCGACTTCCTTCGTCACCACAACGGTGGCGGGCGCAGCCGCGGGTGCGCAGGCGGCCAGCAGGCCGACGATCAACAACACGCCGAGTACAACCTTAAAACTGTGCTTCATCGTTCTCTCCTTTGAGGATTGGATTGTGTCACAGAGCGAAAACCAACGACTAGCGGGCGAAACGGTTCTTGAGTGGGCGTTCTTTCCTCCTTTTTATCTTAGAACTG
>CAYNML010000097.1:0-15836 GCA_964398185.1 uncultured Anaerolineae bacterium
CGCCACCGGCAGCGGCCCGCTGACCTACGACTGGAACTTCGGCGACGGAGCAACGGGCAGCGGTAACCCGATCGTGCACACGTACTCCACGGCGGGCGCGTACACCGTCAGCATGACCGTCACCGGCCCGTGCGGATCGCCCGTGGTCTACACCGGCGCCGTCCAGCTGGGTCAGCAAGCCATCACCTTCGTCTATCACGATCTGGAAGACGTGGTGCAGCCCGGCGAGAATGTGGCACTGGCCGGCAGCTTCAATGGCTGGAACAGCAATGCCAACCTCATGACGCCTGACGCTGGTTACACCACCTTCACCGCCACGCTGGGCTTATTCCCCGGCACGTATGATTACAAGTACATCGTCAAGAGCGGCGGCGATCAATGGGACTGGCTGAACACGGATAACCGTGTCATCACCGTCACCACGTCGGCGACCGTAAATGACTACCGCAACGTCAAGGTCGGATACGCTGTCCTGGTCGGACCGGCCAGCACCACGATCGAACTGGGTACTTCCACTGGCCCCATCACCGGCGAGCTCTACATCAACAATGTCACGAATCCGGCGGGAAGGGGTCGCGGCGTTGCGGCGCAAGTCGGCTACGGTACCAGTAGCGATCCGTCGGTCTGGGCGTGGGCCGACTCCGCCTACGTGACCAACAATGGCAATAACGATGTCTTCGCGGGCGCGCTAACACCCACAGCGGCCGGCGTGTACTCGTACGCTGTGCGCTACGACGGGAACTGGGGGATCGGCAATCCAAACGCCGCCTGGACCTACGGCGACTTGGACGGCGTGTATCCCGGCAACGGCTTCAACATCAACAACGTGGGCGTGCTGAATGTGACTTGCACTCCGCCGGGCAATCCGGCGTTCGACTATACCCCCGCTGCACCGCTGGTCAACCAGACCATCACCTTCACCGGCACAGCCAGCGGCACCGGCCCATTGACGTATCAGTGGGATTTTGGCGACGGTGCAACCGCCAGCAACAATCCGGCCGCGCATGCTTATGCGCTGGGCAACATCCAGACAGTGACCATGACCGTTGCCGGTCAATGCGGCTCGCCAGTCTCGCACACGCGCAACGTGACCGTCACAGGCACGCCCGACATCGGTGTGGGACCGACGACCTTTAATGTCACGCTGTCGCAAGGACAGAGTGCCACCCGCACCCTGACCATCACCAACAGCGGTAACGGGCTGCTGACCTACAGCTTCACCACGACCACGGCCGCGCCCTGGCTGGTCTTGCCGGCGAGCGGCACTGTTCCGGCGGGCAGCGCACCTGCGTCGCTGACGCTCACCTTCGATACGACCGGTCTGACGCCCAACACGTACTTCACCACGCTGCAAGTCCAAAGCAACGATTCAGATCAGCCGACCGTCAATGTCTCCGTGATCCTGAACGTCATCTGCGATCCGGTAACCGGGCCAGACTTCACGTTTACGCCGGCGAATCCCGGTTTGGGCAGCGTGGTCACTTTCAGCGCTACCGTCGCGAGCGGCTCGTCACCTATTACCTACGGGTGGAACTTCGACGACGGCAGCAGCGCGGGCAGCGGACAGATCATCACGCACACCTTCCCGATCACGCCGCTGCTCAGAACCTATAACGTCGTCCTGACGGCCTCTAACGCCTGTTCCAGCAACGTGCAGGCGAGCAAGCCGGTGACAGTCTGGCCGCGTATGCTCTACCTGCCGCTGATTCGCAAGAACTAGCACCGTTTCACGACTGATGAGGGGGACGATCGCGGCCAGACCCGATCGGCCCCCTCACCGACCTAGGCCAATCCGAGCACTTGCCCTGCCGCACTTTTCAACGGCTCACCTTTCGCGCCGACGGAATTGGTTTTGGTGAAAATATCATCTAGCGCTCAGATAATCCTTCAGGAGGCTGCCCATTCGCTATATCCGTCTTGTACCTGCCGGCAATTCGTGCTTGCGAGAAGAGAAGAGCCACGTTTACGCTGTTCAACACATAGGAGCCAATTTCATATGAAACCGTACACTCATCGGCTGTTGAATATCGCCGTCGTTATCGCCATGGTTCTGATGGCGGTGTCGCCCACGGCAGCCTGGGCTATGCCCGAACAATCCAGCGCTCCGGCTGCGGCCAGCGCCCCGGTACCGACAGTGACCGTGCGCCTCAGCGCTGCTGATTATCGCGCAGCGTCGGCCCTGACGCCAATTTACGCCGTCGATTACGGCGACTTCGTCTGGCTGGAAATTCCGGCCTCGCAAGTGTCGCGCCTGGAAGCCAGCGGCCTGGCTTATCAGCGCGGCGAAACAACGATCGGTTCATACAGCTACAAATTTGATCCCGTAGAGGGCGAACCGGCCATTCCGGCCAACCTGCGCAGTGAAGCAAGCGCGGCTGAACCGGGTCTCTATCTCATCCAGTTCATCGGCCCCATCAACGATCACTGGCTGAAGGATGTAAGCGAGACCGGCGTGAAGCTGTTGCAGTACTACGCCCACAATGCCTATC
The DNA here is from genome assembly GCA_964398185.1 of uncultured Anaerolineae bacterium. Classification (GTDB taxonomy): domain Bacteria; phylum Chloroflexota; class Anaerolineae; order Fen-1058; family Fen-1058; genus Fen-1058. The sequence goes on from CAYNML010000097.1 coordinate 2,490, forward strand.
TGGTCTGGGGCACGGGCGCACAGGTTGCGCAGGCGAACACGGAAGCCTACGTCCGCTGGAGCGGCGTGTTCCAGCCTGCTTACAAGATCAATCCCAACCTTGAGGGGTTGACCGGCCGCGTGGAGAATGTGGCGATCACGTTCTACAACGACGGCAACCTCGAAGGCACCCTGGCCGCGTTCAAGGCCCTGGGCGGCGATGTCTTGCAGTCCTTCCCCGCGCAGCCTGACAAGGCGTTCTATACCGCCATCGTCGCGCTGAGAGCCGATCGGGTGACCGAGGCCGCGCGGTTGGCCACCGTCTGGGCGCTGGACTATTCATCGCCCCGGCCGGGATTTGACGACGAGAACGCCACCCAGATCGTGGCGGGTAACTATACCTCGCCCACCAGCATTCCGACCGGTTACTACGCCTGGCTGGCGAGCAAGGGTGTCGGCGGCAGCGGTGTCACCTGGGCCGATGTCGATACCGGCCTGAATGCCACCCATCCCGATGTCACCGGGCGCGCTATCGCCTTTGTGTCCTATCCGGGCGCAGGCGCCGCCAACACCGATCCAGATGGCCACGGCACGCACACGGCTGGCGCCATCATGGGCGACGGGCGCGGCGGCGTCGGCGTGGTCAATCCGGCCGCGGCGCTGGATCCCAACGGCTTCTACTGGGGCACCGGCATGGCCCCCAGCTCCACGCTGGTGGTTCAGAACGCCCTCATGGGATCGTCCTGGCCACCCGCCGGCGGCTGGCAGGTGCTGAGCAAGGACTCAGTGACCAATGGCGCGGTCGGTTCCAGCAACAGCTGGTACACCGGCAGCTACTCCAACGACTATACAGCGGCTTGCCGGACGCACGATTTGATGGTGCGCGACGCCAACTTCGACACGACGACCGTCGCCGAGCCGATCATCTACATCTTCTCGGCCGGTAACGGCGGGCCGAACTACAGCACCATCAGCGAACCGCACGCGGCCAAGAATCCGGTGACAGTGGGCGCTACCGCCAACTATCCCCGCATCGGCGCCAACATCGACGGCCTGGCCTACTTCAGCAGCCGCGGACCAGCCACCGATGGCCGTTATATTCCAAGCGTCACCGCGCCCGGTTATCAGACGGCCTCGCTCAATGGCAGCGGCGCCAACTGCGGCACTACCGTGGCGGGCGCAGGCGCAGCCTACTACAACTACTGCTCCGGCACCAGCATGGCCGCGCCGCTCGTGGCCGGCTCGTCGGCGCTGATCGTCGACTGGTGGAAGCAGGAAAATGCGGGCGCAGTGCCCAGCCCGGCCATGGTCAAGGCGCTGCTGATCAACAGCGGCGATGACATGGTGGGCGGTAATCGCGCCGTTGGCGGCACGGCCGGCGTGATTGGCAACCTCCCCAACAACGATCAAGGCTGGGGCCGCGTCAACCTGAACAAGGTCATCCGCACGGGCGTACCCACGCTGTACTACGATCAGAGTGCCATCCTGGGCGCGACCGGCGAGACGTGGCAGAAGACGCTCACCGCCGCTGATCCGACGAAGCCCGTCAAGATTTCTCTGGTGTGGACGGATGCGGCGGGCGCGGCGGGCGCCAACCCCGCGCTGGTGAACGATCTGAACCTGACGGTCGTCAACGGCGGCAACACCTATCGGGGCAACAACTTCCTCGGCGGGTGGTCGACGATCAGTACCACCGTCGACAACCGCAACAATATGGAGAATGTGTACCTGCCGGCTGGCGCCACCGGCGCGCTGCAGATCACGATCTCTGGCGCGAACATTGCCGGTGACGGCGTGCCATACAATGCCGACATCACCGACCAGGACTTTGCGCTGGTGGTGTACAACGCCCGGGCCGACGGCGGCACCATCGCCGGAACGGTGACGGAAACCACCGTGACCGACGGCGCCGGCGATCCCATTGTGGGCGCGAAGATCATCGCGACGCAGGGGAGCAACACCTTCAGCGCGCTGAGCGGAGCGGGCGGCCTGTACTCAATGTTTGTCCCCACGGGGACTTACGCCCTCAACACCTATGCCTACGGGTTCCTGATGGCGCAGACCCCCAGCGTCAACGTGACGCTGAACGCGACCACCACGCAGAACATCGCGCTGACTCCTGCCGCCGACTACGTCATTTCCGGCACGGTGCGCGATAGTGTCACCACCAATCCGCTGTGGGCCACCGTCAGCATCGTCGGGGTACCGTTTAACCCGCCGGTGACCTCGGTGCAGACCAATCCGGCGACCGGCTTCTACAGCTTGACCGTGGCAGCCGGACAATCGTATACGCTGACCGTGTCGGCGCTGCTGCACACCACTGAAGTGCGCGGCATCGGCGATCCGACCGGCAACCAGACGCAGAACTTCGATCTGGTCGCCACCACCACCAACGGCGGTCTGGCGGGCTGGGTGCGGAATTACTACACCACACAGCCCATCAGCGGCGCACTAGTGTCGGCGGGCGGTGCGTTCAGCGCCACCACCAACGCGGAGGGGTACTATCAGATTCTGGGCCTGCCGGCCGGGTATTACACGGCCACGGCCAGCGCGCCGTTGTACAGCCCGGTGACCATCGCTAATCTCCAGGTGCTGCAAAGCAACATCACGCTGCAAGACTTCGATCTGCCCACCAGCCACATGGAATATGCACCAACCGCGCTGCAGCGGACGGTGACCTTCGGCACGATCGTGACCGATAGCGCCGGCCTAGTGATCACCAATACCGGCTTGGGCGCGTTGACCTTTGATCTGGCCGAGCAATTGGGCGGATTTGCGCCCTCGATCGGCGAAGGCGGCGGGCCTGATCCGTATGGCTACATGTGGAAGTCGTCCAATGAAGCGGGCGGCCCGACGTTCAACTGGATCGATGCGACGGGCGGCACGGCCCTGGGTCTGACTGACGACGGCGAAGCGAATATCACCAGCCCCTTTGCCTTCCCGTTCTACGGCGTATCGTCTACAGCATTGCGGGTGGGAAACAATGGCGGCATTTTCTTCAACGCCACTACAGGTGATCTCTCGACCGCCAATACCGCGATGAGTAGTGCACCCAACAACTCCATCATGACGTTCTGGGACGACATTGACAGCGACACAGGCAATGTGTACTGGACCGTCGTAGGCAGCGCTCCAAATCGCCGCCTCGTGGTGGAGTGGTACAACCGCCCGCACTTCAGTAATATCGGCTCAGCCACGTTTGAAGCGGTACTCTTCGAGGATGGTGACATCCTGTACCAGTACCTCGACACCGACTTCGGCAATGCGTCTTACAACCAGGGTGTCAGCGCTACAGCCGGTATTCGCGGCGGCAGTGCGGCCAACAGCCTGGAACACTCTTACAATACGGCCTCGCTGCCGGACAACTACGCCATCTGCTTCGACAACCCGGTTAGTGCGACAGCGTGCGGCACCGGTGGCGGCAGTGGCGCGCTGCCGTGGCTGAACCAAGTGCCCGTTTCAGGAACTCTGGCAGGCGGCAGCACGACGTCGCAGAACATCGCGATCGGCTGGAATGCAGCCGCGCCGGAAGTGACACAGCCCGGCCTGTATACCGGCAGCTTGAAGATCAACAACAACGATCCGGTTGCGCAAAATGTTGTTCTGCCAGTGGAAATGACGGTTATTCCGTCGGCCACGCAGGGCAAGGTAACGGGCGTTGTTTCCAGCACCGGCTACTGCGGCACAGATATTCATCCGCTGGCGAACATCACCGTTACTCTGACAGGCAGCGGCGGGTATTCCAAGACCCTCAAGACCGATGTCAACGGCGCTTACAGCTGGTGGGTGGACACGGCGAACAATCCGTTCACCATCACGGCGGTGGCGGCCGAGCATACGGCAGGGTCGGCGCCTGGCGTCACAATCGTAGCGGGCGCAACGCCCAATGTGTATGACTTCACGCTCACGTGGCTGAAGCCGTGCGTCGGAAACGATCCAAGCAGTGTGAGTGTGACCGTGCAGAAGGGCTTGACGGCGACGGCGCCGTTGACGCTGAGCAACGGCGGAGCAGCCACGCTGAACTTCGAGCTGCAAGAACGCGACGGCGGCTTTGCGCCGGTGGATGCCCCGAATGCTGTCGACATCCTGGTCGTGGGCGCAAATACCTCCTCAAACCGCAGTATTACGCAGGCGCTGACGACCATCGGCTACTCCTATCTGATCACCACGGAGGCGGCCTTCAACGCCACGCCGGTGAATGACCTGCTGAACTACAACGCTGTGATCTATGCCAGCAGCAGCTCCACCGGGCTGCCGAATCTGGTCTCCTACCTGGATGCGGGCGGTAATCTGCTCGTCGTCGACAATGACCTGGGTTTCAGCAATGGCAGTTCGACGCTCTACACGCAGTATCTCCAGGCCACCTATGGCGGCGACAATGCGGGTGACGGTAACGTCGTGGGTGAAGATATCATGAACGGGATCACCGCCGACATCACGGCTGATCCTTATCCTGATTACTACACCATCAACGGCGCCAACACCACGCGCATCTTCACCTACGCCACATCGGGTTCGGGCAATGGTGGGCCGGCCGGCTCGCGCACCACGCGCAACAGTTACAAGGCGATATATCTGCCCTTTGATATTTACTATCTGGGCGGAAGCGCGGTCGGCGACCCAGTGGAAACCGAAGTCATTCAGCGTGCGTTGGGGTTCCTGGCGCCCACGGACGTGACCTGGTTCAGCGAAAGCCCCATCACGGGCACCATCGCCGCGGCCGGGAGTCAGCCCATCGAGATTGCCTTTGATTCCAGCGTGCCGGAAGTAACACAGCCCGGCCTCTACACGGCGACGCTGCTTGTCAAGAGCAACGATCCTGTTAACGGCCGCTTGAGCATCCCCGTGGCGATGAATGTCACGCCGCTGGCGACGGAAGGCAAGCTGGATGGCACGGTCACGAGTCTGGGTTACTGCGACGCGAATCCAGCGCCGCTGGTCAACGCCAACGTATTGATCCAGGACGCGGGCGGGTACTCGTACACCCTCAAGACCAACGCCAGCGGTCAGTATGGCCCGTGGTGGCTGAACTCCGGATCATACACCGTCACGGTCAGCGCGCCCGAGCATCCCACCACCCCAGCGGTGGTGAGTATCAGTGGGGGCGTGACCACCACGCAAAACTTCAATCTGCGCTGGTTGAAGCCCTGCGTGAGCGTGAATCCCAACAGCCTGAGCACATCGCTTGAGCTGGGCGCAGCCACCAACCAACCGATGAGCATCACCAACAGCGGCGCGGTCAGCACGACCTTTGAACTGGCCGAAGTCGATCGCGGCTTCCAGCCAACGTTCATGGCGGGAACCGATCGGGCGGTTGAATACCCGGCGCTGGAAACGCAGGACGGCAACCCCGCGTTGGCCGAGACCGGCCTCGCTGGCGAAGCCGTGTTCGGAACTCCGGCGAACCCCGGTAACGCTACGGCCTGGGATCCGTGGGAAACCATGGCGCCGATGCCGGCGGGGCGGGTCTTTAACGCCGTTGTCGCTGCTGGTAACTACGTGTACGTCATCGGCGGCACCAGTGATGCGGGCGGCGCCACGCCGACGAATACGGTGTACCGCTACAACACGGGAACAAATACCTGGGACACCATGGCCAATGCGCCGGACACTCTTATGAGCCCGGACGGTATTGCCATCGGCGGCAAGATCTACATCCCCGGCGACGATACTACGGCCGATACGTTTGTCTACGATATCGCCAGCAATACCTGGTCGACCATCACAGCCAACGGCGGCTATACGGCTCGTTCGCAGTACCAGGTCGTCGCCATCGGCAATAAACTCTACGTTCTGGGCGGCATCGTCGATGCGGCAGGCGCCAGCACCACGGAAGTCTGGATTCTGGACACCGCAGCCGGCACATGGTCGGCGGGCGTGCCCATGCAGAAGTCACGCACCTCCTTCTCGGCCGCGGCCATGAACGGTCAAATCTATGTGGCGGGTGGTGTGCTCTTCCCGGGCTTCACTCCAGACATGACGGCCGAGAAGTTTGACGGCACGTCGTGGAGCTACATCGCCGGCGTGCCCAGCGGCGGCGGCGCTTACACGCGCTGGTCGTACAATGCCGACGGTCTGGGCAAGGACGGCCTGTGGCTGGGCGCCGGACGGCGCGACGCCAGCTGGGCCGTGCTGAACCACGCCGGGTACTACAACCCGACTGACAACACCTGGACCGATTCGCCCACCATCCCGACGCTGGCGCAAGGCCGCGTCTATATGGAAGGCGACGTGGCCGCCGACGGTTACTTCTACGTCATCGGCGGGCGCGATTCGGCGGGCGCCGTCATCTACACGACCAACGAGCGCCTGTTTGTCGGCGCTCCAGGCGGCGGCTCGGCGGGCGTGGTCTGGCTGGATGAAAGCCCCATCAGTGGCACAGTAGCTTACGATGGCGGCGTGGCGAACATCAACGTCACGTTCGACGCCAGCACCGTGGCGCAGCCTGGCGACTACTACGCCACCATCAACGTCAAGACCAGTGATCCACAGAAGGCCACGTACGGCGTACCGGTCACCATGACAGTCACAGCCCCGGCGACCTACGGCAAGCTGATGGGCACGGTCAATGGCCTGCAGCGCTGCGATGTGGCGCCCGGCACGGCGTTAGCTGATACCGATCTGGTGATCGAGGCCAGCAACGGCATGACATGGACCACCTCCACCGATACCGGCGGCGCTTACAGCCTGTGGCTGAATCAGGCCTATCGGCCTTACACGGTCACGGCGGCGCACACCGGTTACCTAACAGGCTTGGTTTCAGGTCTGCTGATCACCGGCCAAGTGACCACGACACACAACTTCGATCTACGGCTGCTGGCGCCGTGCGCCTCTGTGCCAGAGACCGAGATCAACAGCACCCAGATGTCCAACCAGGTTGCCACGCAAACGCTGCACATCAACAACGCGGGCGCGGCCAGCCTGAACTGGAACATCCAGGAAGCCGCGCCAACCTCCGCAGTCAGCGCCCCGAGCGGCAACACTTCACGCATCCGTCTGTTCGAGCCGAACGTCGATCTGTCGGGGTGGCTCAATGCGCTGTTGCCGCTGGCGAATATCGTGTCAGATGGCGGATTTGAGGCAGGCACCCCCAGCCCGTACTGGGATGAATACTCCAGCAACTTCGGTACGCCGCTGTGCACATCAGCAGCCTGCGGCGGAACCGGCGGCGGAACTGGCCCGCACACGGGAACCTGGTGGGGTTGGTTCGGCGGCATCGATACCGCTGTCGAAACGGGTTACCTCACGCAGACGGTGGTGATTACAGCTGGTTCTGCGGCCACGCTGACCTTCTGGCTGGAGATTCCGGCCAGTGCCGGCAATGGCACGGACTGGATGAGTGTGAAGATGGACAACACGCCCATCTTTACTGCGACTGACCTGACAACGGGCTATAGCCCCTACGCGCAAGTCTCGCTCAATGTCAGCACCTTTGCCAATGGCCAGCCGCACGCACTGAAGTTTGAATCGACCACCAACGGCGGCGCTGTCACCAACTTCTTCGTTGACGACGTTGTGTTGGATGTGACCGCCGGCGGCCCGCCGCCAGTAGGCGCCTGCCAGGCCGAAGCCATTCCGTGGCTGACCGCAGTACCGATCAGCGGCACAACCGCCGCCGACGGTAGCAGCCTGGTCAATCTGGTCTTCAACTCGACCGGATTGGTGAGCGGCGTCTATACCGGCACGTTGTGCGTCAATACCAGCGATGTCGGCAATCCGCAAGTGCTGGTGCCCGTAGAGATGACGGTGGCTAATCCGCCGGTCTGCGACTTCACCAGCAGCAGTCCGGACGATCTGGGCCAGACTACCACGTTCAACAATCTGACCGTCGGCGATGACCCGCTGGTTTACCGGTGGGACTTCGGAGATGGCAGCCCGCTCAGCGCGGCCATCTCGCCCACGCATCAGTACGCACAGGTGGGCCTGTACACCGTGGTGATGACGGCCACCAACAACGAGGGCGTGGACGTCTGCTCGGGCCAGGTCTCGATCGAGTCAGTGCCCATCCCGAGTTTCACGGCTCTGCCAACCAGGGTCAATCAGCCGATGGCCTTCAACAACACCACGTTGTCGAATCCGCCGGTGACCAGCTGGCAGTGGAACTTCGGCGATCCGGATTCGGGGTCCAACAACTTCAGCTTTGCGCAATCGCCGACGCATACCTATGCGGCGGCCGGCACCTACACGGTCACCTTGATTGCGACCAACCTGAAGGGTCTGGCGCAGTATCAAAGCGCGGTTCTGGTGGTCCCGGTCCGCATCCATCTACCGTTGATCATGAAGTAGCAGCACCACGTTGTTCAACGTCTTTCCGGGTGAGCGCAAAACCACGCGCTCACCCGGAAGCGATAATCAAATCACAGGGCCACCTGTAAATGATGGTGGCCCTGTCCGTTTGAGAAAGGCCATCCGCTATGAAGAAAATGTTCAAAGTGTGGGTGATACTCGTTGCGGCCGGGCTACTGCCCTGGCTGTTGGCGCAAGCCGCCGCCGGGCAGCCGTCTGCCGCGCCGTCTGACAAGATCGCACCGTGGGTGTGGGAGCACACCGCCGGCGGCGCACAGGCTGAATTCCTGGTCGTCCTGCAACAACAGGCCGATCTCAACCGCGCCGAATCATTATCGACCAAACTGGAAAAGGGCCGCTACGTCTATCGCACCTTGTGGGACACCGCGCAGACCACGCAAGCGCCGCTCATCGCCTGGCTGAAAGCGCGCGGGGTGGAATACCGCTCTTATTACATTGTCAATCTCATCTGGGTGAAAGCCGATCGGGATGTGGCGCTGGACCTGGCGGCCCGATCGGACGTGGCGCGCCTCGTCGGCAATCCGCAAATCCGCGCGCTGCCCCCGCGCCCGATCGGTCCAGCTGCGCCCGATCGGAGCGCTGCCCCTGACGCCGTCGAACCGAACATCACCTACGTCAACGCGCCGCAAGTCTGGGCCATGGGCTACACCGGCCAGGGCATCGTGGTAGGCGGACAGGACACCGGTTATCAGTGGGATCATCCGGCGTTAAAGAATCACTATCGGGGTTGGAACGGCTCCACCGCCAGCCACGACTACAACTGGCACGACAGTATTCACTCCGGCGGCGGATCGTGCGGAGCTAATTCGCCTGCGCCGTGCGACGACAACAGTCACGGCACACACACCATGGGCACGGCGGTGGGCGACGATGGCGGCACGAATCAGATCGGCATGGCGCCCGGCGCCAAATGGATCGGCTGCCGCAACATGAACCAGGGTGCAGGTACGCCGGCCACCTACCTGGAATGCTTCGAATTTTTCCTCGCACCCTATCCGGTAGGCGGCACGCCCGCACAAGGCAATCCGGCCCTGGCCCCCGATGTGACCAACAACTCCTGGGGTTGTCCCACCTCCGAAGGCTGCGATGTGAATTCGCTGACCCTGGCCGTGCAGGCGCAGCGCGCCGCCGGCATTATGACCGTCGTCTCCGCCGGCAACGACGGTCCCGCGTGCAGCACCATCACCGATCCGCCTTCTTTCTACGCCGAGGTTTATTCCGTGGGTGCGTTAAACACCGGCACCGACACCATCGCCTCGTTCAGCAGCCGGGGGCCGGTGACGGTTGATGGCAGCAATCGCCGCAAGCCCGACATCAGTGCGCCGGGCACCAGCATCCGCTCAAGCGTGCCCGGCAGCAGTTATCAATCGGCGGGCTGGAGCGGCACGTCGATGGCTGGGCCGCACGTGGCGGGCGCCGTGGCCCTGTTGTGGTCGGCGCATCCGTGGCTGAAGAACCAGATCGCAGCCACAGAAAACCTGCTCAACAACTCCGCGGTGCATGTCAGTTCCAGCGCGTGCAGCAGCAGCGGCTGGCCCAACAATACCTACGGCTATGGCCGCCTCAACGTGAAAGCCGCCGTCGACGCCGCGCAGCCCTTGAGCGTTCTGCAGGGCAGCGTCACTAACAAACAAAGTGCCGCCCCCATCGCGGGCGCGCAGGTAGCAGCCGCGCTCGCCGCGCACAGCTACACGACTACGACGAACGCCAGCGGCCTGTACAGTCTGGGTGTGCCGTCGGGAACATACACGATCACCGCCAGCGCGCTGGGCTACATGCCGTACATCACCACAGGCGTGAAGATCACGGCGAACCAGACGCTCACATTGAACATCGCATTAGAGGTCACGCCCACGTATGTGATCACGGGCTTCGTGCGCGATGTCTATACGCAGCAGCCGCTGGGGGCGCAGATCAGCTTATCGGGCACGGGGCAAACCGTCAACACCAATCCGGCCACCGGCTACTATGCGCTGACGGCGCAGACGCCCAGCGGAGCTTATCAGCTGGCCGCCTCGGCGGCGCACTATGCCTCACAAAACCGATCGATCAGCTTGAATCAAAATCAGCAGCAGGATTTTGATCTGACTCCCATCTGCCTGCTGGTGGTGGACGACGACGGCGGTCAGACTTACGACACTTATTACACCTCGGCGTTGACGCAGTTGGGCAAGTCTTACGATCGCACCACGACTGCGCCGGAGCTGACCACGCTGGCGCAGTATGACGGCGTGATCTGGTTGACGGGTGTCAGTGGCGCGATCGACGCTGCCGATCAAGCCGCGTTGACGAGCTATCTCAACGGCGGCGGGCGGCTGTTCGTGTCGGGGCAGGACATCGGCCAGCAGATCGGCGCGAGCGGTTTCTATCACGACTACCTGCACGCGCAGTTCCAGACCGATGACACCGCCAGCTTCACGCTCACCGGCCAAGCGTTCCTGTCCGGGCTGGATGTGATCATCAAAGGCGCGGGCGGCGCGAACAATCAGTTCTACCCCGATGGGATCTCTGCTCGACCCGGCGGTGTGCCGGTGTATCAATACGTCGGCTCACCATGGTCAGGCGGTGTGGCTTATTCGGGCACGCACCGCGCGGTGTACTTCTCGTTCGGCTATGAGGCCATCAACAGCGCCGGCCAACGCGCAGCAGTGATGAGCGCCACGCTGAATTATCTGGGTGTGTGCGGCGCGCCGCAAGCGCCGCAGGCCAACTTCGAGATCACCGGCACGCTGCAAGCAGGCGCGCCGCTGACCTTCACGAACACCTCGCGCGGCTCACCGTTCATGACGTATGAGTGGAATTTCGGTGACGGGCTGACCAGCACGCTGCAAGATTCCTACGTGAGCCATACCTATGCAGGTGGCGGCCTCTACACGGTGACGCTCACTGCCGCCAATCGCTACGGGCAGAGTGTGGTCAACCAGTTGATCCACATCGCCGGCGTGTACCGCGTGTATCTGCCGATCGTGCTGAAGTAAAACACCGGAGGAACAGAACGATGAAACGTTACGCAGTCCTGATTGGTTTCCTGGGTGCGGCTTGGCTGCTGGGCGGGCTGAGCCTGCCGCGGTTTGCGGTCGCTCAGCCAGAAAATACGCCGCAACACCAGAGCGCCGTGTTGACCGGCACGCTGACTCTGCCGCCTGTCTCTGGCCCGCCCGCGCAAGCCGCCGGGCCGCGTGAACTGATCGGGCGGTTGTACTTCACCAGCCCGGCGCAGCTGCAGACGGTGATCAATACGCTCGACGTGTGGGAAGATCATCCCGAGGGGCGCTATCTCGTCGTGGCTGTCAGTCCTGAACAGGCATCAGCCTTGAAAGAGGCGGGGTTCCGCTTCGCGATCGATCAGCAGAAGACCGCCGCCTGGAACAAGCCGCGCACCGCGCTGCCCGGCCAGACCGAGGGTATTCCCGGCTATCTGTGCTATCGCACGGTGGAAGAGACCTTCGCCTCCGCGCAGGACATGGTGACACTCTTCCCCACGCTGGCTCAATGGATCGACATCGGCGACAGCTGGGAGAAAGCCAATCCCGGCGGCCTGCCCGGTTACGATATGCGCGTGCTGAAGTTGACCAACCAGAACAAGCCCGGCCCCAAACCCAAAATCTTCATCTCGGGATCGATCCACGCGCGCGAGTATACGCCGGCGGAACTCGCCACGCGCTATGCCGAATACCTGCTCAACAACTACGGCAGCGATGCCGACATCACCGGCCTGCTGGATTTCTACGAAGTCCACTTGCTGCTGCAAGCCAACCCCGACGGGCGCAAACTGGCCGAGGCGGGCAACAGCTGGCGCAAGAACACCAACACCAGCTGCCCGTCCAATCCCAGTTATCGCGGCATCGATCTGAATCGTAATTTCAGTTTTCAGTGGGGCTGCTGCGGTGGCTCGAGCGACGACGGCTGCGACGAAACCTATCGGGGGATCAGCGCCGGATCGGAACCGGAAACGATCGCGATGCAAAACTACATCCGCGCCGAGTTTCCCGATCAGCGCCCGCCCGATATTACGACAGCGGCCCCGCTGACGTCCACCGGCATCTGGCTGGATTTGCACAGCTATGGCGGCGATGTGATGTGGCCGTGGGGCTTCACGTCCAGCCCCGCGCCCAACGCGGCCGGCCTGCAAACGCTGGGCCGCAAGATGGCGTACTTCAACAACTACAGTCCGCATCAGTCCTACACCATGTATGCCACCGATGGCACGACGAAAGAATTCGCCTACGGCGAAATGGGCATGGCCGGTTACACCATCGAACTGGGCACCGACTTCTTCCAAGACTGCACGACGTTTCAAAACACGATCCTGCCCAACAACCTGCCCGTGTTGTTCTACGCCTCCAAAGCGGCGCGGCGGCCTTATCAACTGCCGCAAGGCCCCGACTCGTTGAGCGTGAGCGCGTCACCGCAAGGCGTGGCGGCCGGATCGATCTTTACGCTGACGGCCACGGCCAACGACACGCGCTTCAACAACAGCAACGGCACGGAGCCGACGCAGAACATCGCTGCCGCCCGTTACACGATCGATGCGCCGTCGTTCACGGGCGTGATCTCCTATTCGATGAATGCCGCCGACGGCTCGTTCAACAGCCCGATCGAATCACTCATCTCGACGGTCAACACCACCAGTTGGACGGCGGGACGCCACACCATCTTCGTGGAAAGCCAGGACGCCAACGGCAGCTGGGGGCCGCCCACAGCCACCTTTGTGTGGATCACCGCCGTGCCCGATAGCGCCATCACCGGCGTCGTGCGATCGAGCGCCACGGGCAATCCTGTGAATGGCGCAGTGGTACAGTTGGGCGGCAATGGTTCCGCGCAGACCACCACCGGCCTCGATGGGCGTTACACCTTTGCCGTTTTCTCCGGCACGTATGCGTTGACGGCCACGGCTAACGCGCACTATCCCGCTTACGTTCCAGCCGTGGTCGCCGTGGCGAATGTGACCTCGACGGTGGACATCACTTTGACGGCGATTCCGACCGGCACGCTGCACGGCACGGCGCGCGAAGCGACGACCAACTTCCCGTTGAACGCCAGCATCGTCGTGTCGGGCGTG
>CAYNML010000098.1:0-15510 GCA_964398185.1 uncultured Anaerolineae bacterium
TATCCAGGCGCGCCCGCCCAATGGAACCCCACCGGTTCGTATCTGGAGAATCTGGTGATGTATGCGCCGGTGAAGCTACAAGGTGTTGGCCCCGGCGGCGGCAGCGCGCTCGGCTCCGTCATCGATGGACGCGGCGTCGCGGGTGATACCGCTTATGCAGAAGCCTGGCTGATCTTCCTGCAACCCATCCCGTGGAGCGGGAATCAGGCCATCTACGAAGGCCCGGTCATCTACGTGCTGGCCGAGACGAATGAGTTTCAGAGCGCCTACCGGGCGGCGATCGATGGCTTCACCATTCAGGGCGGCGATCAGCAAGGCTTCCCGAATCTGCTGAACCCGATCGATCCCACCGTCAAAGACATGGCGGCCGTGCAGGGCGGCGGCATCTTCGCCAACGGATATGCGCGCTATTTGCAGATCACCAATAACGTGTTGCAGAGCAACGGCGGCGCGTATGCCGGTGCGATTCGTCTGGGCACGCCGCATCTACCGGGCGCGTTCAACGATAATCAGAACGACTTCGTGCGCATCGCCAACAATCGCATCGTGGCGAACGGCGGCACGAATCTGGCGGGCGCGATCGGCGTGTTCTCCGGCTCCGAAGGTTACGAGATCGCCGGCAACGACATCTGCGGCAACTTCTCGGCGGAGTACGGCGGCGGCATCAGCCACTATGGCCTCAGCCCCAACGGCAGCATTCACGATAATCGCATCTACTTCAATCGGGCGTATGACGAAGCGGGCGGCATCATGATCGCCGGTGAACTGCCGGCCGATCCGGCGGTGTTGACGCCCGGCGCTGGTGCGGTGGACATCTACAACAACCTGATCCAGGCCAACCTGTCCAACGACGACGGCGGCGGCTTGCGCTTCCTGATGTCGGGCAACTTCGTCTACAACGTCTACAACAACATCATCGTCAACAACGTCTCCACGCACGAGGGCGGCGGGGTCTCGTTGAACGATGCGCCGCAGGTGCGCTTCTTCAACAACACGGTGATGAAGAATCTCACCACGGCAACAGCCGTCACCAGCAACGGCGATCCTGCACCGGCTGGTCTGTCCACTTCACTGAACAGCGATCTGCTGCAGGCCACGCTGCCGGTCGGTTCGCCGCTCTTCAGCGACCCGTTGCTGTTCAACAACTTGTTCTGGGACAACCGCGCCGGAACCTTCGTGCCTGCTTCAGGCGTGTTAGGCATCGGCTTGACCGACACGAACGGCAATCCCGATCCGACGCCCATCAACTACTGGGACATGGGTGTGAGCGGCAACTTCGGTTACTTGCTCTCGCCGACCAACTCGCTGCTGCAGAACACCTTCGGCACCAATCCCGATGGATCTAATGTCGTCGGCGCAGCGCCCAGCATCTTGAGCGAGTACAGCACCTCGATCGCGGTGCTGCCGTGGCGCGGCAATCCGAACTTTGTGGATACGTTGCTCGTAGCAACCGAACTGCCGATCGGGTTGATGGGAGACTATCACCTCACGAGCGGATCACCGGCCATCGACGTCGGCGCGGCCAGCAAGAACGGCATCAATGCGCCTGCCTTCGATTTCGATCGACAGGGACGCCCGGCAGGAGGCGTGTTCGACATCGGCGCCGATGAGTATCCCGGCCCGCAAGCTGATCTCAGCATCAGCAAGAGCAACGATCGCACTTACGTGATCCCGGGCATGACGGTGACTTACAACATCGTCGTCACCAACCTCGGTCCCGGCAACGTCACCAATGCCGTGGTGAACGACTCGCTGCCCGGCAGTCTGAGCAACGCGACGTGGACGTGCACGGCCACCGCCGGATCGAGCTGCACGACGGCCAGCGGCACGGGCAACATCAACAATCGCCTGGTTTCACTGCTGGCAGGCGGCAGCGCCACGTTCGTGTTAAGTGCGCGACTGTCGGCCACGCCTCCCGGCCAGAACCTGTCGAACACGGCCACGGTTGCAGCGCCAGGCGGCACAACCGATCCGGTGACGGGCAACAACTCGTCCACGGACACCGACCCGATCAACCGTACATTCCCGTTGGCCGACACGGTGCTCGACACGTTTAATCGGGCCAACACGGTTAACGGCCTCGGCCCCAACTGGAGCGGCAATACCACGTCGTTCCACATCGTCAACAACCTGGCCGAAGTGTTGAGCGCCGGATCGGTCCGCTGGAACGCCGGCTTTGGCGCGAACCAGGAAGGCTTCATGACGCTGAGCCGCATCGCCACCGGCAGCAACAACGATCAGGCGCTGGTCTTGAAGTACAACGGCGGCGCCAACTTCAATGACGCCAACTCGTCGTGGGTGATGGTGTCCTATCGCCAGAGCGCGGGGCAGGTGCGCATCAGCAGCAAGACCGCCGGCGCTTCGCCGGTGACGCTGGGGAACATCTCGGCCGGTTTCAACAGCGGCGACCGTCTGGGAGCGCGTGTGCTGGATAACGGCACGGTGATCGTGTACCGCTGGACCTCTGGCAATGGCTGGACACAGATCGGTTCGCGGCAGTCCACGCTAACCGGTGGAGGACAGCTCGGCGTGAACTACGGTGCCCAGGCGGGCGGTGCGGGCAATCGGGCGCGCTTCAATCGCTTCGGCGGCGGCACGCTGCCGTAAGCAGCGTGGATGAAGGACCTCACGGGTTGCTGAAACCCGTGAGGTCTTGAACCAATCCAGGGAGAAAACCATATGAGCACACAATTCAAGTCCAGGCAGTTCTCGCGACGCGATTTCTTCAAAGTGGCCGGCGGTCTGGCCGCAGTCACCGCGGGCATCGGAGCGATCGGCAGTGCGAAGAGCTTGCTCAAGCCGATCGAAGTGGCGAGCGCCCAATCGTCTGCGCCCGATCTGGTCTTTGCCGGAACCGATGGGTGGATGTCGCTGCCGGGCAGCCCGGCCATCCCGCCGTACTTTCCCGACAATCTGGCGCCGGCGCCGTTCAACACCTACATCTTCGGCTTCCGCAATGTCACCGGCATGAGCGCCTCTCAGATCACCAACCAGAAGATGAAGGCGCAGCACAGCGCGCCCATGTTCTGGGTCGATCAGTACGAGAAGAGCAATCGGGATTTCAAGCTCAAGCTCACCAATCTCGGCCTGCAGATGCGGCCCGATCTGACCGATGCGCACACGCTGCACTGGCATGGCTTCCGTGACGCCATCCCGTACTTCGACGGCGAGCCGCACGGTTCGGTGGCGGTGCCGATGGGCAAGGAGTTCACCTACGTGTATCGCCCGCACGAGCCAGGGACCTACATGTTTCACTGCCACGTGGAAGATGTGGAGCACGTGCAGATGGGCATGACGGGGTTGGTGTTTGTGCGGCCCGCGCAAGACGGCAACACGTCACTCTACCCCAGCGGCAAGTACGCCTACAACGACGGCGATGGCTCCACCGGCTTCGATCGGGAATTCGCCATGATGATGACTGAAGTGTGGGCCGAAGCGCACTGGGCCGACTCGCACATTCAACTGCCGGAGTGGAGCGATTACAAGGCCGACTTCGCGCTGTTGAACGGGCGCGTCTACCCCGACACGCTGGCGCCCAACGGATCGATTGATCCTTTCAATCCTGTCTATGATGCCAATGGCGACTTGATCCCCACACCCGGTTACGAGCACTTGCAGTATCAGCCCATCTCATCGCTGATTCAATGCAACGCGGGCGAGCGGGTGCTGCTGCGCTTTGCCAACCTCGGCTTTCTGGGCGCAGCGATGACGCTGGACGGCATTCGGATGCGCGTCGTCGGCGAAGATGCCACGCCCCGGCGTGGACGCGACGGCACGGACACCAGTTTCCTGACGAACAGCATCATGCTGTATCCGGGCAACAGCACCGACGCCATCTTCACCGCACCGGCTTATCGCGGCCCCGGCCCGTATGACACCTATCTGTTGTACAACCGCGATTACCGCATGTCCAACAATCTGGCGGCGGGCGGCTTTGGCGGACAGATGACCGAAGTGCGCGTGTATCCAGCGGGCACGCTGGCTGCGCAGACGCTGCCGAACACATGAAACTGATCAGCCGTCATTGCGAGGAGCGTAGTCTGCGACGAAGCAATCTCCACCATGGCGGGCAATCGCCGCTGATTGGCAATGAGATTGCTTCGCACCAAGCGCTCGCAATGACGATGGCTGACAAAAGGAGACAACCATGCCTACAACCTTTTTCACTCGAAGACGTTTAGGGCTGCTGCTGATGGTGGCGATCCTGCTCGGCGTGATGAGCGGCGGGCGCGGCCTGACGATCACCTCGGCGCAGAGCGGCCCAACCGATGGCATCGTCTGCACCACCGGTCCCAATTTTGATCTCACCACACGCACCGGCTACATCGGCACGCCCGACGGGAATGTGGTGTACATGTGGGGCTATTCATCAGGCAACGCGCCGTTTCAACATCCCAGCCCCGTCCTCTGTGTCAATGAAGGCGATACCGTGACAGTGATTCTGCACAACACACTGCCTTACGATGTGTCGATCACTTTCCCCGGCCAGGAGAACGTGCTGGCCGACGGGCAGCCGGCGCAGCCGCAGTTCAATGGCACAACTTTGACTTCATTGACCAACGTGGCGGCGGCCAATGGCGGCAGCGTGACCTATAGCTTCGTCGCCACGCATCCCGGCACGTTCCTGTATCAGAGCGGCACCAACCCGGCAATTCAAGTCCGCATGGGCTTGTTCGGCGCGTTGATTGTGCGCCCTGCCGCCGGCCGATATTTCGCCTACAACGATGCCACTCAAGCGGTCACCAGCGAATTCAATCAGGCAACCGAGGGCGAAGTGATGGTACTGCAATCGGAAGTTGATCCCATGCTGAGCCAGGCCGTAGAGACTGCGGTCAGCAACGGCGGTGCGCCGATCAGCTTCAATCTGAACAACTATCATCCGCGCTACTGGCTGGTCAACGGTCGCGGCTTCCCCGACACGATCGCGCCCAACTTTGCTTCGTGGCTGCCCACGCAGCCCTATGGAGCGCTGGCGCACGTGCAGCCGCAGGATGCAAACAATCCGCTGCCGTATCTGGAACGCTTTCTGAATGTCAGCAGCCAGCCGCTGCCGTTCCATCCGCACGGCAAAAACGGTCTCGTCATCGGGCAGGACGGCCAACCAGTGCGCGGCGCAGCGAATGAAGATCTGTCCTACGAGCGCTTTGCGCTAGTCGCCGCGCCGGGCCAGACGTTCGATACGCTCTTCCACTGGGCCAACCGCGAAGGCTACGACGCGACGGCTAATCCCGTGCCCGTCACCGATCCCGGCTGGCAGAACTTGCAGTACGGCATGTACTACAGCGGCAGTCCATATCTGGGCCAGACGGGAGCCTTCCCACCGGGCATGAGCACGCTCAGCGAATGCGGCGAGTTCTACATCATCTCGCACAACCATGCGCTGCATCAACTCACTTCGTGGGGTGTGGTCATGACCGGCCCCGGCACATTCATGCGCGTCGATCCACCGGGCGGCTGTCCGGTAGCGCCGTAGCAGGCACGCAAACAGGAGTTACTCATGCACACACACTCTCACTTCT
This sequence comes from uncultured Anaerolineae bacterium, assembly GCA_964398185.1. GTDB lineage: Bacteria > Chloroflexota > Anaerolineae > Fen-1058 > Fen-1058 > Fen-1058. Next base: position 5,520 of record CAYNML010000098.1, read on the forward strand.
CACGCGTCATTGCTCAACCGCATCCTGCGACCGTGCAGCGTACCGTTCTGCACCGGGCCGTGATCGCTCTGCTGCTGATCGCCATGTTGATCTCGTTGTTCGGCTTCAACGGTATGGCGCACGCAGCCACGCTGCCGGCCACCACCTGTACACCCACCGGCCCCGGCGCAGTCACCTGCGAACTATGGGCCAAGACTGGTACGCTCACCTTCCCCAACAGTGTCAGCGTACCGGTGTGGGGCTTTACCGATTCGGCGGCAGGTGCGGCGCAAGTCCCCGGCCCGGCGCTGATCGTCGCGCAGGGCGATGAAGTCACCGTGATCCTGCACAACGATCTCACCGTGGCGACTTCGATCAAATTCGAAGGGCAAGCTCTGCCAACCGATCGGACTGGTGCCGCCCCCGGCGGCCAAACGACCTATGTCTTCACCGCCGATCGGCCCGGCACTTTCCTGTACGAAGCGGGATCGCTCGCGGGCGCGCAATATCAAGCGGCGATGGGTCTGCACGGCGCGTTGATCGTGCGACCGAGCGCGGCCAATCAAGCTTACAGCAGCGCCGCCTCCGCTTACGACGACGAAGCGCTGGTCCTGTTGAGCGAGATCGATCCGACACTGAACAACGCGGCCAATCGCGCGGCGTTCGATATGCGCAAGTTCAAGCCGCGCTACCAGCTGATCAACGGCAAGGCCTATCCGCAGACGGATTTGATCGGGACGCTGGCGGGCCATCGGGTGTTGCTGCGGTACGTCAATGCCGGTCAGCAGCCGCACACCATGGCGCTGCTCGGTCTCAATCAAACGTTCCTGTCGCTGGCCGGTGAAGAACTGGCGCACTATCTCGCCAGCAACAGCACGCTGCTGATGCCGGGGCAATCGGCTTCTGCGATCACCGTGATTCCTGCTTCGACCGCGAGCAATTCACGCTTCGCGTTGTACGAAGCGAGCGCGCTGCTCCACAATAACGGCAGCCAGGCTTTCGGCGGCATGTTGACTTTCCTTGAAGTCGCGGGCGCATCCAATCCGAACGATATTCAAGGTCCGGCGACCAGCGGCCTGTCGCTCTCGCCCAATCCCACCAACGGATCGGTGGACGTGACGCTCAACGCTGCGGTGAGTGATGTGGGGCGCGGCGGAGCGGTCATTCAGGCGGCCGAGTTCTGCATCGATGTGGCGGGCGTATCATGCTCCTCAATGAATCCGGTTGATGCCGCGTTCGACTCCGACACCGAAAGCGTGCAAGCCACGCTAAGCGCGGCTTCACTCGGCGCGCTGTCCGGCGGCAATCACACGCTGTATGTGCGCGGACAGGATGCCGTGGGCAACTGGGGCTCTTACAACACCATCGTCCTGGTGCTCGATGAGCAAGGCCCCGCGACAACGGGCATTACCCTGAATCCAGCCGCATCCAATGGCTCGGTGAGTGTTGCCCTTCACGCAACCGGCAATGATTCAGCCAGCGGCAACAGCAACATCGCCGCGGCGGAATACTTCATCGATGCCACCGGCGCGGATGGCGCTGGCGAGCCACTCGCGGTCAATGCGCCGTCACCGATTGCCAGCCTCGACACGACCATTCCGATCGCGGTGATGAACGCGCTGTCTGCGGGGAGTCACACGGTCTATGTTCACAGTCAGGACGCGATGGGCAACTGGGGTGGGTTTGCTTCGGCCACGTTGATTGTCGATCAAACCGGCCCGGCCACCAGCAACGTCCGTGCCACGCCGGAAGCGACCAATGGCTCGTCGTCGGTGCGGGTCGATGCGCTCACCAGCGATACCACCGTGAAGATCGTCGCCGCCGAGTTGTTCATCGATACAGTTGGTGCTCAGGGCGCGGGACTTGGTCTGTATGTCACAGACGGTCTATACGACGAACTGACGGAAGATGTGTATGGCTTCATCCCGCAAGCTCAGGCCAATGCGCTGTCGGCTGGATCACACACGGTTTACGTGCGCGGCAAGGACGCGGCTGGGAACTGGGGCACGACGGGCACCGTCACGTTGGTCTCGGATAAGGTCGTTCCCACACTCAGCGGTGTAGCGGCGGTTCCCAACCCGACCAACTCCGGCGCTTCCAACGATTCGATCTTCACGTTGAGCGCAACTGCCAACGGCACCGGCTCACGCGTAATGGTGGCCGAGTGGTACGAAGGCGTCGATCCGGGTTTGGGTCGCGGCAACGCGTTCACTTTCACGCCGGATAACACCGTCAATCTCAGCACCGCGATCGACTTCATGGCGCGTGGCTGGACGACAGGCAATCACACGGTTTACCTGCGAGTCAAAGACGCGGCGGGCAACTGGAGCACGGCGTCATCGATCGTCGTGAACGTCGTCTATCCCAACAATGTCTTTGCCGACGGTTTTGAGTCGGGCAGCTTCTCCGCGTGGTCGACCACCGGTGGCACTGCCGCGCGGATCAGCGTGACGAGCAGCGCGGCACAGGCCGGCACCTACAAGATGCAAGCGCAGATCACCGGCGGCGCCTCGGGTTACGTGCAGGACAACTCGCCCATCGCCGAGCCAACGTATCACGCACGCTTCTACCTGAACCCGAACAGCCTGACCTACACCAACAACGGCAACGCGACTTCGGCCCGCACCGTCTTCCTGGGCTTGAACGCGGCGAATCAAACGGTGTTCCAGGTGCAGCTGCGCCGCACCAGCACCACCGGAACATTCCAGGTGCGCGCGGTCGTGGCACGCGCCGGCGGCAACACCACGACGAGCTGGTACGCCCTCACCAACAACGCCTGGAACGCCATCGAGATCGACTGGGCGGCGGCGGCCAGCGCTTCATTCCGGTTCTACACGGGCGGAGTGCTGCGCCAGACCCTGAGCGGGTTGAACACCAGCGCTTACCTGTTGGACACCGTGCGGTTCGGCCCGCAGGGCGGACTGAACGGTATCAACGGCACACTGCTGCTGGACAGCTTCGCTTCGACCCGACGGACACTCATCGGCCCGTAGGCCGAGCTCGCGTTACGATCTGACGGTGTGAGGGTCATCCCTTGCGCCGTCAGATCAACCGGCCTTCATCAGTTTCATCTTGGAGAATGATCATGTTCAGACAGCAGGCATTGTCTTATATTTTGCGCATTCTGGCCGTCGGCCTGGCACTCATCGTCATACCCATACTCTTGTTGATCTCGGAGGCGCGCGGCGATGAAGCGCGCCGTGCCGCGAGTCCCGTGTATTTGTCCGCTGTGCCGGCTCAACCGGCGCGCTTCGCCGCGATGCACGAACTGGAAGAACGTTATGGCATCCGCATTACCTTGATCGGCGTGACGGCGGCTGGCGGCATGGTGGACTTTCGCTTCAAGGTGCTCGATCAGGACAAGGCACGCGTGTTGACGCAAGAGCACAACTTGATGCCGGTGTTGAATGTGCAAAATACAGATACACGGCTGGCGATGCCCGGCAACGGCATGCACTCGATGACCCTACAGAACGGCAAGGTTTACTACATCCTGTTCGGCAATCCAAAAGGCGAGGTGAAGCCAGGCACACCCATCTCAGTAGCCTTTGGCGATATGCAGCTTGAAGCAATTCAGGCGCAGTAGTCAGGAGAACACCATGCGTCGAGTTCTTATCTCCATCATCATCGTTGTTGCTCTGGCGTACTTTGCCCCGCGACCGGCAATCGGCGAACGTCTGGGCAGTGTGGCCAGCGTGAGTAAGATCGATCAACAGGTGCAGGCTCGGCTCACTCAATTGCAGGAGGGCGAGCAGACGACGGTCATCGTCATCCTCAACCAGCAGGTCGATCGCAGAAGGATTGGCGGAAACGATCGGGCGACGCGGCAGCGGAACACCATTCGGGCCTTGCAAGACATGGCGTCTGGCGCGCAAGGCCCCATCCGATCGGCTCTCGCCGCTCTCAAGGCACAGGGCCGGGTGAGTCAGTTTACTCCGCTGTGGATCTTCAACGGCCTATCCGTTACTGCTTCACCGGGGGCCATCGCGCAATTGGCGTCCCGGCCTGAAGTTCAGCGCATTACGCCGGACGAAATTAACATCGTGCCAGCCGCGCCGGTGGCTTACCTGCCTGCAGAAACCAATATCGCGGCGATCAATGCGCCCGCATTATGGGACCTGGGTTTCCTCGGACAGGGCGTCACCATCGCCAGCCTGGACAGCGGCGTATCGATCGATCATCCTGACATCGCAGCGCGCTGGCGCGGGGGCAGCAACAGCTGGTTCGATCCCTACGGGCAGCATGTCACGACTCCGACCGATCTCACCGGTCATGGCACACAAGTGATGGGCATCATGGTTGGCGCGGACGGGAGCGGATCCTCAATCGGGGTGGCGCCACAGGCCCAGTGGATCTCCGCCAAGATTTTCAACGATCAAGGAACAGCGACGGCGACCGCGGTTCATCAGGCCTTCCAGTGGCTGCTCGATCCCGACGGCAATCCTGACACAGCCGACGCGCCGCACATCGTCAACAACTCGTGGGCGTTTGGCAGCCCCGGCTGCAATCTGGAGTTTCAACTCGATCTGCAAGCGCTGCTCGCGGCCAACATCCTGCCGATTTTTGCGGCAGGCAATTATGGCCCCTATGCTGCCACCAGTGTCAGCCCGGCCAACTACCCTGAAGCGGTTGCCGTCGGCGCGATCAATAACAACAACTCGATCTACGGTTACAGCAGCCGCGGCCCCTCGGCGTGCGGCGAAGCATCGAGTGTCTATCCCGAATTGGTCGCGCCCGGTGTCAACGTGAAGTCCACCGATCTGGGCGGCTTCTACACGCAGGCCACGGGCACTTCGCTGGCTGCGCCGCACGTGGCAGGCGCGCTGGCGCTGCTGTTAAACGCTTATCCTGATCTGAATGTTGCTCAACAACGTGAGGCGTTGATTAACGGCGCGTTCGATCTGGGCGCGGTCGGCCCGGACAACAACTACGGCTACGGCCGAGTGAATGCGCTTGCTGCCTATCAATGGCTGCAATCCGGCGGATCAACGTCCACACCGACGCCTTTGCCCACAGAGACCGCCACGCCGCTGCCGACGGCCACGGCGACACCGTTGCTCACCGCAACCTCAACGCCACTGCCGACGGCCACTTCGACGCCATTGCCGCCGGCCACGGCGACACCGTTGCCGACAGCCACTTCAACGCCATTGCCAACCGCAACCTCAACACCGCTGCCGACGGCCACAGCAACATCGCAGCCGCTGACAACCATGCACGTTGGCGATCTCGATCGATCCGCAGTGAAGTTGGGCACGAAGTGGAATGCGACGGTGACGATCATTATCCACGATGCGGCGGAGAATCCCGTGGCAAACGCAACCGTTTCCGGCAAATGGACTAACGGTGCCAGTGGTACGGCGTCGTGTGTGACGAATGCCAGCGGTCTGTGTCAGGTCACCAAGACGGGCTTGGGCGGCAAAGTGACCAGCGTTAAATTCACGATCACCGGCGTCACACGTTCCGGGTTGACCTACACCGCATCCGCCAATCACGATCCGGACGGCGACAGCACTGGAACAGCGATCGTGGTGTCCAGGCCATAAGGGTGTGACCAAACTGAGCTGATCTCAAATCCCATCGAATGAATTCGATGTTGCTAACAAAAATCCGTTAAAACGGATTGGGGCGCGCCCTCCCCAACATGCTTCAGCATGTTTTGCCTACCAGACTGCGAATTCATTCGCAGTCTACCCAAAGGGCACGAAGAAAGCATGAAGGTATCTTCGTGCCTTTTTGCGAATCTTCTCAGTGAGATCAATATGCGCCGCATCATTCTCTGTTGTTCACTCAGCGTTCTCTTTCTGATCAGCACCTTGTTGATCGTTGCACCGATCCGGGCAGCCGCGACGATCACAGTCACGACTCTGCTTGACGTGATCGATCACACCGACGGCGTGTGCTCACTGCGCGAGGCCATCATCGCCGCCAACACCGACACCGGCGCGGCCGATTGTGCGGCGGGCAGCGGCGCCGATACGATCGTGTTTGACGCGGGCCTGGCTTATCCCGGTTCGATCGTGCTGACCATCCCCGGCACAGATGAGAATGCCGCGCTTACCGGCGATCTCGATCTCAGCGGAACCTTAATCATCAGCGGGCCAGGATCGAGCCTGCTCGCCATTGATGGCAACCAGCTCGATCGGGTGTTTGAAGTTCTGGGCGGCGCGCGTGTTAGTATGACGGGCTTGCAGATCACGCACGGCGATGCGGGCGCAAATTCTGGCGGCGGCTTTGCTGTCAACTCGACCGGTGTGCTCACGTTGACGAACAGTCGCGTGATCAGCAACGTCGCCACTTATGGCGGCGGCGTGTGGGTGGGGGGCCGCTTGAACGCCACGCACAGCGAGATCGCGCTCAATCACAATGGCGGTATCTTCAATGCGGGCGGCGCTGTGATCTTGAGCAACGCGCAGATTCTATCCAACACGCAAGGCTACGGCATCTGGAACGAAGGCGCGTTGGTCTTTAGCGGCGGCGCGTTGAAGGGCAATGCGGGCGGCGGGCTGCACAACTCCGGCTCGCCCGCTCCCTCGGCCAGTCTCAGCGACGTGAGCGTCATCGGCAACACCGGCGGCAGCGGCATCTACAACGTCAGTGGCAGCACGACCGTGGTGCGCAGTCAAATCCTCAGCAACACCGGCGTGAGCGGCGGGGGCATCTACAATGGCGATGTCTTTGCCAGTCCCAGCATCAATATCCAGGACAGCCAGATCGGGTACAACGTGGCTTCGGTCAATGGGGGCGGCGTCTTCAACTACAATTTCCTGACGCTGCGCACCAGCACGCTGTTTCACAACCACGCGGCTTCCGGCGGCGGTCTGCATTACAATGCGGCCAGCGGCCTGACGCTGATGAACGTCACCTTCAGCAATAATGCGGCCAGCGACAATGGCGGCGCGATCTACAACAAGCGCGGCGTGACGCTCGTTAACGTGACGCTGGCCGACAACACGGCCGGCGGACAGGGCGGCGCCATCTTCAACGATGGCGCGCAGTCATGGTCCAAGAACACCATCCTCTTTGGCAACATTGGCACTGATGGCACCTGCGCCGGAGACGCCGGCACACACATCTCGCAGGGTTACAACCTGGGCGATGACGCGACGTGCAATCTCACAGCCACCGGCGACATTACCGGCAGCAATCCTTTGCTCGGGCCGCTGCAAGACAACGGCGGCTTCACCTGGACGCGAGCGCTGCTCGCCGGCAGCCCCGCGATCGATCATGCCACCAACACGGGCTGCCCGACGACCGATCAACGCGGCCTGCCCAGACCGCAAAACGGCGTGTGCGACATCGGCGCTTATGAGGAGGGGAATCTTCCACCCAGTTACACACTGACCACATCGACGGCGGGAAATGGCAGCGGCACTGTGACGCGCAGCCCCAATCAGCCCGCTTACTTTGCAGGCACAATCGTGACGCTGACGGCTACACCCAACACCGGATCGAATTTCAGCGGCTGGAGTGGATCGATCGGGGGCACGACGAATCCCATCACGATCACGATGGATGCCGATAAAGTGATGACCGCTGCCTTCGATCTGATGACGTACACTCTGACGATCAGCACAGTCGGCGGCGGTGTGGTGGTACACCAACCCGATCAGTCCTCTTACCCCTACGGCTCGCAAGTGGCGCTGACCGCAACGGCAAATCTGGGTTACTCGTTTGCCGGGTGGAGCGGCTCGGCCACGGGATTTGCCAATCCATTGTGGGTGACCATGATCGCCAACAAGGTGATCACGGCCACCTTTGTGTTGGGCCAGTTACCGATCGCGGATGCCGGGCTGCCGCAGACCGTGAAAAGCCTGACGCTCGTTACGCTGGACGGCAGCAATTCCTACGATCCAGATAACAACCTGCCGCTTGTGTATGACTGGCACCAGATCGGCGGCGAGGCGGTGATCATGAGCAATCCGGTAATCAGTCGCTCGACGTTTACCGCGCCGGGCGTGACCTCGACGCAGGTGCTGATCTTCTCGCTGGTCGTGACGGATGCCATGGGGCTGGCGAGTATACCCGCTGAAGTCACCATCACCGTCGAATCTTTTCGGTGCCTGCTGCCCGTGGTGTTGAGGTAAACGCTGAGCATGATAGATGCCACTTGAATCATACACTAAGTAGTTTGACAATGTCAGATTCAAGGTGATGCTTCTTGGATGATTTGCTGCTTCAAACGGCTGCGGGTCGAGGCGGCCCGTTCTCGCAACATGCGAATGACGATCCGCAGGGCGTCTTTCGGCGCGAGCCTGGGGACCGGCAGCACGGCCCGCAACAGCTCACACACATTCGCGGTCGACAACGCCGGCAAGACCTCGACCTCCAATTGTTGGCGCAGCTGCGGGTCGCGGGCATAGGTCTGCGCCCACTGCCACTTGGTTTCGGCCACGAACCACAAGGCCAAAGCCGTCAAAGCCAGATGATGTTCCCACGCGCGATATTTAACGGCCTGACGCACCGGCCCACCCCCGCCGGAGGCGGGGGACATGGGCAATTCCGCCCAACCGAGATCGGTCTTCGCGTCTTCATAGACCCGCTCGGTGAAATAGCGTTGACAACTGGCCGCGATCAGCACTTCCGCGGGTGTGTCGGGCGGGTCGTTCAACAGCGTGTACGAACACTTCCCATTCAGTTCGCGGCGAATGACCAACCATTCGGCGCACACTTGACCGACTGCGGTGATCGTCCAAACCCGTTCGACCGCAAAATCGGCTTCCAGCCACCCCCGTTCGGTGGGGCGGAGCCGCAGGTGGTGCCAGGTCGTCTGTTTGCTCCGCGCGAGGCCACTCACCGGATGCGCCTTCTGACGACTCACGACTTTCCAGCGGGTGGGAGTGCGCCCTCGGCGATGCCGTCGCCGCCGGACACCCACCCGCGGCTCACGGCGATAGACCTGGGTGTTGGCCGGTGCCTCGGCCGCGTACAACACGTTTTTCGCCTGCACTTCAGCCCGAAATTCACGATCGCGTCCATAGAAGGCATCGCACGCCACCCGTTCAAAGGGCAAGCCGTTCGCCCGAGCCCGCTCAATCATGTGCAGGCCAAATCGCTTTTGCGCTGAAAGACCCGCTCGGTGGGCACCCCACAGGTTTTTCGCTGATCGGCATACGCCGCAGTGAACCAGGCTTCGGATAAAAACAACTCGCCGTCGACCAAAGTCCACAGGTTTGCGCTGACGTTGGCATACGCCAAATACGTGCCCACCTGACACACATCGATTTTGCCCAAGCGCCCATTGCATTGGCGCGCCGCGCCCGCACTCTGCTCACCGGCTTTCGCATCGGCGCTTTCATCCAAGATCACGATGCTGCCCTGCTGCAGGGCGGGGATCGCGCCCAGATCGGCTTGAATCTGCTCAAAGGCCGCGCTCTTGGCCCAGGGCGAGGTGGACATGAAGTGCGGCAAGGCTTGCCCATCCTCACCGGTGCCCAAGCGCCGGGCCATGTTCTTAAAGTTGCGCTCGCGCTCCAAAGTCAACACGCCGCGCAAGTACAAATACGCGTTCGCACTCGTGTCCCGGGTGCGGCTGACAAACACCTGTCGATAACGTTCCCCAAAGCGGTACAACCGCACACCCAAGTCCAGAATCGCGACCAGACACAGGCCCCAACGGGCCGGATCAAACACATCGAGCGGATCACTCGGTGGGGAGGCTTTCCTTTTCTTAATGCCCTCAGAGATACCAGAATTCTGCCGGGCCAGCATTCCCCTGAAAATCAGCCGATTTCTACGAATCTGACATTGTCAAAATAAATCGCCACACAAATTCCGGCACGGGCACGCCGTCTTCGGCTTGCAACATGCCAAGATTATGGCGGACTATCAAGCGGTCAGTACGAACTTGATGCATGAAGACATTCGCGTCACGGACAGCATTTATGCGCGGCTGGCCTCTGATGAAGTCAAGCAGCGCATCGCCGGTCTGACGGCTTCCGCGAAGCCGGTGCCAGCGGCCGATAATGGCATGACGGCTTTTGTGCAGACGCTGTCGCCGGAGCAACTGTCG
>CAYNML010000099.1:0-15231 GCA_964398185.1 uncultured Anaerolineae bacterium
CAAAACCTCCGAGGTCTTCACTTCCCCTCCACAATCCGAATCTCCTCCGCCGTCAAACCATACAACTCGTACACCAGTGCATCGATGGCGCGATCCGTCGCGTCGATCTGCCGCTGGATCAGGTCGCGGTCATGGGCAGTATGGGCCGCCGGGAGTTGCCTGTGCAACGCCAGCATCTTGTCCACCAGCGCCACCAGGCGATCATGCCGCGCTTTGTCGGCGGCGTTGGCGAAGTCGATGGGGCGGATGGGGAGTTGCGTTAAAAACTGTGTGAAGTAGCGAAAGAAGCCACCTCGCATTGTTGTGCTAATTCGCTTGAGATAGAAATCTAGAGTATTGCTATTCAGTAACCCCAAGATATATTTCGCTGATTCAGGCACGTCTGGTTTCAGAGTGATTCCATATCCACTTGTGAAAGCATATCGGCCAGAGTCATCAATCGCAAACGAGGCACGATCGGCGATGTCGGGAACTAATATTTTGGCCGATTGCATAACATCGATGTTCTTTGGATAAACATACGCATACCAATCTGCGCCGTGCATCCTTCCGTGTTCGCGGTTCTGAAGATATGACTTATTCTCTGCCAGATACACAAGTGTTCTTGGGAAGGTGCGACGCATTTCAGGCTCAGTGATAAACCGAACTTTTCCATCTTCATAACGGTAGGGGATAATCACCACCTTGCCAGAGTAGCGAATATCATAAGGCTTGATCTCCTTGCCTTGAAGGAACAAAGAAACAGCTGTTCTTTCAAGACTTACTTCGCGATCCAGCTGCTTTGAATACGCTGTAATAAATTTGGCTTCTTCAGAAACCAAGTCCAACACATATACCTCATTTGCACTTGTTCTAATTCCCTGCGCCATTCTTTCAGCAATATCACCCAACTTCGTCGGCATTTGCTCTAACCGCTCAAACAACATCGCGTCTGCACCAAATGTGAAATTCCATTCAGCCGCAGTAATGCGCTCGGCAGGAATATCTCCTGCTTGTGCTGCACCTGACGTGCGCCACGCGGCCAAATCAGCGGCCTTCACAAAGTGGCACGTCTCGGCTTTGGCTTTGTCGAGAAACATCAGGCAAGTGTACGTCGTCGCTCCGGCAAAGACCTGTTGATCGCCAAAGTGCACGACGTGTGACAGGTGCTGCCCTTGCGCGATCAGGCCGCGCAGCGTCGCGCCGTATTGGGCGTTGAAGAATTTGTGCGGCAGGATGTAGCCCAACTTGCCATGTTGATTGAGCAGGCTCAATGCTTTCTCGACAAAGACCACGTAGATGTCGTAATTGCCTGCGCTGGCGGAGGTGTAGAGCTGCTTGTACGCTTCGACTTCCAGCGGCGCCCATTCCTTCATCGTCTGAATGCGAATGTAGGGCGGGTTGCCGATGATGCAATCGAAGCCCCCCTCCCAGCCTCCCCCCGTTCGATGAGAAGCATATCGAACAGGGGGAGGGGTGACTGCACCCTCCCCTGTCGAACGCATCTGCTTTTCGTTCGACGGGGGAGGGCTGGGGAGGGGGTCGAACACCTGCGGAAACTCGCTCTGCCAGTCAAACGGATTGACGCGGCGGTATTCTTCCGGATCGGGCAGCAACTGCCCGTCAAAGTAATCCGGTCCGATCAAACTGTTGCCGCACTTGATGTTGCGATCGAGGTTCGGCAGGGCGCGCTCGCGGGCGAACAACTCCATTTGCAGGCTCTGTTCGTTCTCGCCTTCCAGCACCTTCAACAGCAGGCTCAACTTGGTCACTTCCACGGCCTGCCGATCGATATCCACGCCGTAGATGTGCGCCAGCAAAATGCGCTTGCGTTCGGCCGTGGTCAAGCGCCAGGCGTCGCCGATCTTCGTCAGCGCTTTGGGGTGCTTCTGCGGTTCGTGTTCCAGATACCACTTCAAGTAATAGTCCAGCAGGAATTGATACGCGCCCAGCAGGAACGAGCCGGAACCGCAGGCCATATCCAACACGCGCACGGTTTCCAGTTGACGCGGCGTTTTGCCTTCGATTTGTTGGCCCACGGTCTGTTTGACGATGTAATCGACAATGTAAGCCGGGGTGTAATAGACGCCGCCCGCTTTCTTCACTTCGGGCTTCTCTTCGACTTTGGCTTGATGTGAGGCCGTCAAGCGGATCACCTTGCCGAGGAACTGCTCGTAGACGTTGCCCAGAATCTCGGCGGGCATCACGCTGAATTCATAGGGGTTCGGATAATACAGATCGGCGATGATGGGCTTCAGCACCTTGTCGTCGACGATCAACTGGCCCGTTAGTCGATCGGCGGCGAAATCGAACAGGCCGGAGTTGTACTTGGCGTCGGCCTGCTGGAACAGATGGAGCAGGCCCGCGTAAATGTTCCCCTCGCCCACTATGGGAGAGGGGCCAGGGGTGAGGATGAGTTGCCGCAACCGATCGGCTGCCTCGATCCCGCGATCCTCGGCCATGCGCAGGAAGATGATGCGATCGATGGTGCGCTGCACGGCGTCGTTGAGTTCATCGATCGAGAGTTGGGGATTGCGCAGCGCCAGGTTGCGCGCCAACGCCTCGCGCCAGCCTTCGATCTCCTTCAGGAATTCGGCATCGACGGTGGCGGTGCCGCGCTTGCCTTTAGCCTGCTCTACGTACTGATCGAACGAGCCGCCGCGCACCGCTTCGCGCGAGAACACGTCCCAGATTTCGCGCCAGCGATCGGGATATTGCTCGAAGGTGTAGAAGTTGATGCGGGCCACGCTGGGTTGATCTTTGGCGGACGGTCGCGTGCGGCAGTCGTACACGGCCAGCTCTTCAAAGTCCGTCAGCAGCGACAGCGGCAGTTTGGCGCTCCACGCATAGCGCCGCACCTGATAAGCGGGCCGCGCGTCGGACTTGATCGATACGCCGGGCTTCTTGGCTTCCACAAAGAACTTGCGCTCGCTGCCGATGCGAAAGACGTAATCGGGCGCGCGCTTCTCGCCTTCCACATCCTGCGTCGGTTCCACTTCCACTTCGCGGTACTGCGGCGCGGCGCGTTCCTCGTTGTAGACATCCCAGCCCAGATAGACAAACATCCTGTCGATGAATTCCTGCCGCGCCTGCGCCTCTTTGTACGTCGGCGCGTGGAACAGGGCGAGGTTGGTGTGGAAGTGCTTGACGAGCTGCGCGATGGAGGACTGTGCGTGATCGAAAGTGATGGGCATGGCAGGCGACCGTTGATGAGATGTCGCCAGTATAGCGCAGAAGGAAGGCGCGGGTCAAACGAATCTGCGCAGTTTCTCTCCCTTACCAAACAGGAGTAGAATTGCCCCACCATGAACCGCGCACTGGGCATCACCTACATCATCATCTCTGCCGCCTCGTTCGGCACGCTGGCGATCTTGGGCCGCTACGCTCGCGAAGCCGGCATCGACACGTTCACGCTGCTGTTCCTGCGCTTCACGTTCGCGGCGTTGATCATGGCCGGCATTCTGCTGATCAAGCGTGAAGGTGTGCCGCGCGGCAAGCCGCTGGGCCTCCTCATCGGCATGGGCGCCATCGGGTACGTGGGTCAATCGTTTTGTTATCTCACCGCCACGCAGTACGCCTCGGCGGGCTTGGTGGCGCTGTTGCTTTACCTTTATCCGATCTTCGTCGCTATTCTCTCGGTGATCTTCCTGAAGGAGAAACTCAATCGCGTCAAAGTCATGGCGTTGGCGTTGGCGACGACGGGCGTGGCCCTCATCGTCGATCTGCAGGGCGGGCAGTGGCTGGGCATCGCGCTGGCCATCGGCGCAGCGGCGATCTATTCCGTGTACATCATCGTGGGCGCGGGTGTGATGAAGCAGGTCTCGGCCATCGCCTCCTCCACGGTGATCTTCGCCTCGGCGGGCTTCGTGTACGGCGTGTTGATGGCGCTGAAAGGTCCGCTGTGGCCGACGAGCGCGAACGGCTGGCTCGTCGTCGCAGCGACGGTGCTCATCGCCACGGTGATTCCAGTGGTCACGTTTCTGGCGGGACTCAAGCGCATCGGCCCCACCGACGCGTCGATGTTGTCCACGCTGGAGCCGGTGGTCACGGTGCTGCTGGCCGCGTGGCTGCTGGATGAACAACTGCAATGGACCACGCTGCTCGGCGGCGCGTTGATCTTGATCGCCGTCATCGCGCTCACGCGCAGCGAACTGCGCCCGGTAGCGACGGCGGCGGCGTAGAACCAGCGAATCAATTCGCGCCTGTCGAGCCGTACGGCTGAGCGACCACCGGCGTGGTCGCAGCGTAACCCGTCCACGCCGGTGGACGGTCGGCTATGGCCCGTGAGGCGCGATTTCAATCGCCTGCATGCAAAATGGAACTCCACACCCCTCGCCTGCTTCTGCGTGAATTCGTTATCGCCGACTGGCCTGCTGTGCTGGCCTATCAGCGTGATCCGCGCTACCTGCAATACTACGAGTGGACCGATCGCACACCGGGCGACGCGCAGCGCTTCGTGCAGCTGTTTCTCGAGCAGCAGGAGGAACAACCGCGCCGCAAGTTTCAACTCGCCGTCATGCTGAAAGAAGATGGGCAACTGATTGGCAATTGCGGCATACGCAAATCAGCCAACACCTCGCATGAAGCCGAGATCGGTTACGAGATAGCGCCTGCGCACTGGGGCCACGGTTACGCCACGGAAGCGGCGCGCGCCATCGTGCAGTTTGGCTTTGCCGAATTGAAAGTGCATCGCATCGGGGCGTGGTGCATCGCCGAGAATGTCGCTTCGGCCCGCGTGCTGGAGAAGACCGGCTTGCAGTTGGAAGGCCGTCTGCGCGACAAGGAATACTTCAAGGGCCGCTGGTGGGATACGTTGATATACGGCATTCTGGAGCATGAATGGCGTGGCTGATCACATTGTCCTCCCGCTCAAACGCTTCCTCGTCGTTCCCGCGTGCCCGCCGGACTGGCGCGGCTTCGATCTCTATCTCTTCCGCGACGACGAGGTGGTCTTCTACGTCGGCCAATCGCACCTGGCGTACGATCGCGTCTGGCAGCATATCCTGGACGGCTACAAAGCGCGCTCGCTGGTGGGGCGCTGCGTGTTGTGCAACTGGCCGGCGTCGCTGCGCTGGACGATCGAGTTGTGGAGCTCGCAGGCCGATCGGTTTGCGGGGGTCGATCGGGATTTGAATGCCGCCGAGCGATGGCTGATCGAACACTACGCGCCGTGTTTCAACGACACCTACAACCTGCGGCCCACGCCCCTGCCCGATCGGGTTGCGCCGCCCAGCGCGCCCCTGCGCTGCTCGCGCAGCCTCAACAAGCTCATCCATGAAGCCGCGCGCGCCGTCCAGGCCGACGAGCGCAAAGCATGGCACAATCCGGTTTGAACGCTCAAATTGACTTTGCGCGCCGCCTTCACTTACAATTCACTCGGCGTCCCAGCGTCAGAATGAATTGATCATGGCGAACAACAACCCCTTCACGTACGGCAACCCCATCTCCAATCCCCGGCGCTTCTTCGGGCGCGAAACCGAAATCGAACTGATTTTCAGCCGTCTGCGCAATGCGGAGTTCGAGTCGAGCTCGCTGGTGGGCGAGCGCCGCATCGGCAAAACGTCGCTGCTGAACGTTCTGGCCGATGTGGACGTGCGCCGCCGCTACGATCTGCTGGCGGGCACGCACATGTTCGTCTACGTCGATCTGCAGATCATGAATCAGGACGTGACGCCGGTGCGCCTGTGGCAGCGCCTGCTGCGGCAGATGGGCCGCGTCTGCCAGGATTCCACCGTGCACCAGGCCATCGACGAGATCCGTCAGCAGGATGCCATCGACAACTTTGCGCTGGCCGACCTGTTCGACATCATCGACGAGAAGAACCAGCACGTGGTGTTCCTGCTGGATGAGTTCGAGAAGGTGACGGAGAATCCCAACTTCGGCACAGATTTCTTCTACGGCCTGCGCAGCCTGGCCATTCAACATCATCTGGCGCTGGTCACCTCCAGCCGCCGCGAACTGATCGAGTTGTGCCACTCCGAAGCGATCCGCTCGTCGCCGTTCTTCAATATCTTTGCCAACATCAACCTGGGCCTGTTCACGGAAGACGAAGCGCGCGACTTGATCTATGCGGCGTTGAACGGCACCGACGTGGACTTCACCGAAGAAATCATCCAGTTGATCTTTCGGATTGCCGGGTTCCATCCGTACTTCTTGCAGGTGGCCTGCCACCACGCCTTCGAATCATACCAGCGGCCCCTGTCCGAAATCGAGCGCGCCCAGTTCATCGCGGGCAAGCTGTACCAGGAAGCCGCGCCGCACCTGGCCAATTACTGGCATACCTCCGACGAGCACGAGAAGATCGTGCTGACGGTGCTGTCGCTGCTGGAACGCCGCGGCCGGGCGCTCGATCAGCGCTTCGACCTGTCCAATTTGCGCGAGTATTACACCCGCTCGGAACAGACGCTGTCGCGCCTGGACAAACGCGGCTTGATCGTGGAACAGGAAGACGGCTTCCAGCTGTTCAACGCCGCTTTTGGCGATTGGATCACCGAAGAGATCACGGACGTCGCCAGCGATCCGCAGAGCTACGAAGAATGGCTGCGCGCCAATCGCGCGGTGGTCGACAAGTTGTCCGGCTCGGCCAGGAACGAACTGGGCCAGATCCTGCCCAAGATCAGCGGGCGCTACCGCGATCTGATTCTGAGCTGGGTGGGCGACCCCAAGAACTCAGGCACGGCCTCCCTGCTGCGCGGTGTGCTGCCTCGTTAAACCATCATGACCGATCCGATCAATCCCTATATCGCCGGGAATCCGGTGACGGGCGAAGCGATGTTCTTTGGCCGCGAGAATGTCTTTGCCTTTGTGCGGCAGGCGCTGACCGGTCAGCACCGCGATAACGTCATTGTGCTGTACGGGCAGCGCCGCACCGGCAAGACCTCGGCGCTCTACCAGATGCACCGCCATCTGGACGCGCGCTATTTGTGCATCTTCGTCGATCTGCACGGGCTGGCCCTCAACGGCGTCGACGGCTTCCTGTGGGACCTGGCCAACACCATCGTGCGGGCGCTGCGCAAGGAACACCAGATCGATCTGCCGCCGCTGAAACGCGGCGACTTCCAGCCCGACGCGCGCGCCCACTTCGAAAACGATTTTCTCGCGCAGGTCTGGAACGCCATCGGCGACCGGCACATCCTGCTGATGCTCGATGAAGCCATCCGCTTGCAAGAGCAGATCGAAGCCGGCAAGCTGGACAAGAGCGTCTTCGAATACCTGCGCCACTTGATGCAGCATTCCGATCGATTGAACTTCCTCTTCGCGCTGGGCAGCGGCCTGGAAGAGATGGAAAAAGAATATGCCTTCCTGTTCAGCGTGGGGCTCTATCGCAAGATTTCCTTCCTCACGCGCGACGCGGCCACCGCCCTGATCACGCAGCCGGTCAAAGACTATTACAAATTCGAGCCGTCGGCCATCGATCGCATTCTCAGCATCACGTCGGGGCATCCCTATTTCACGCAGCTGCTGTGCCACAGCCTGTTCAACCAGTGGCTGCAGCACCGCCGCCCGCTGATCCGCATCGACGACGTGAATCCCGTCTTGAGCGAGGTGGTGGAGCGCGGCCTGGCGGTGCTGAAGCAGGTGTGGGACGATTCAACGCCCGGCGAAAAAGCGGTGCTGGCGGCCGTGGCCGCGGCCACCGGCAAACGCAGTCATCCCGTCGGAATGGCCGACCTCGATCGGGCCTGGGCCGGCCTGGACGTGATCATCCCCGAGAATGAAAAGGCCCGCGCCATGCGCAGCCTCATCGCCCGTGATGTGCTCTTCGGCGAAGACCGCTATCAGTTCGCCGTTGAACTGCAGCGCTTGTGGATCCAGAAGTACGAAAAACTGGAATGGGTGAAGGAAGAAATCGCGCCGACGCTGAAGGTCTGGCAGCCGCCGGAAGTCGTCATCGAGCAGCACCAGTTGCAGCGACGCGCGCGCAGCGATCTGCTGGCCGTGACCATCATCCTGGGCGTCTTTGCCGCATTGATCATCGTGTTGTTTCTGAGCCTGCGCTCGCTGAACGAAAGTGTGGGCATCGAACGGGCGCAGCGGCGCACGCTGGAGGCGCAAATCACGCGCATTGCCGGAGCAGAAGCCACAGCCACGGCGGCTGCCGTGGCGCCAGCGGCGACCGCGACAGCGGGCGCGCTGCAGCTGCAAGCGGAACATCTGACCTCGACCGCCGTGGCCGTGGAGTGCGCCCTGCCTGCGACCGCCAGCGATGATTTTCTGAGCCGCGTCAACGAGCTGCGCCAGCAAGCGGGCGTGGCGCCGTTGGCGCTGGATGATGGATTGACCCGGGTCGCGGTCCAGCTCAGCGCCGATCGAGCGGCGGGCGCCCCGTCATTCTCTGATCCGACAGCCGTGATCGTGCAGGGGTGTCGGCCAGACAACATCTGGCAGACCATCAACGACGATCAGAACCTGCACCGGCTGGTGGTTTCGCCGGACTTCGTCCGAGCCGGCGTAGCGCTTACGCCGGGCGCGTTGAACACGCTGGTCATCAAGCTGGCTGCGCCGGCGCCCACAGACACTCCCACGGCCTCGCCGACTGCCACAGCTACCGTCACGCCGCGTCCCACGCGCCGCGCGCCCACGCCCACGCCCACGCCTACCGTTCCGCTGCCGACAGGCCCGCTCAGTCTCGATTGGGTGATTGAGTCGCAGGGGAAGAATCCGGCCAATGCCAATCAGTGGCTCGTGGTCATCCGGCTGATCGCCAGCGGCGGCGACGGGAACTACACGTACTACCACGATGGTCTGCCCATCAACGGGCCGCGCGTGTCCATCGTCGATCAAGCCTGCCGCAACAAGCCCGGCTCGTTCTGGGTACAGGACGGCGCCGGTCAGTTTGTCAAGCGCAGCTATTACCTCTTTGCGCCCAGCTGTTCCGGCGAATAATCACCCACCCGGCACATCCTACTTCAGCCGGGGACAGCGTCAGATCACCGCTGCGCTCCATTTCGACGTATAATCTCTGTAGCCCGCACACCCATCTTGCTTCCGGGAGGATAGCGCATGTTCGACCCAGCCAAGTTGAACGAGATCGCGCAGGCGCGCGATCGATGGGAAGAAACGACCCTGCACCACTCGATCGGCAAGCTGCCCGAACGAGCCGAGCGGTTCCTCACCGCGTCGAGTGAAGCGGTGGCCCGCCTGTACACGCCGCTCGACATCGCCGCTTTCGATTACAACGCCGATCTCGGCTTTCCGGGCGAGGCGCCGTTCACGCGCGGCGTGCATCCCACGCTGTATCGCAGCAAGCTGTGGACCATGCGCATGTTCGCGGGCTTTGGGTCTGCCGAGGAAACCAATGCGCGCTTCAAGTACCTGCTGGCGCACGGGCAGACCGGCCTCTCGATCGCGTTCGATCTGCCCACGCTGTACGGCTACGATAGCGACGCGCCCGAAGGCGAGGGCGAGTTTGGCAAGTGCGGCGTGGCGGTGTCGAGCTTGCAGGACATGGAGATTCTGCTCGACGGCATCCCGACGGATCAGATCACGACGAGCATGACCATCAACTCGCCCGCGGCCATCATCTGGGCGATGTATATCGCTGCCGCCGAAAAACAGGGCGTGCCGATGAATCAACTCGGCGGCACGATCCAGAACGACATTCTCAAAGAGTACATCGCGCAGAAAGAGTTCATCTTCCCGCCCGCGCCGTCGATGCGCTTGGTCACCGACACGATCGAATTCGGCTCGCGACATCTGCCCAAGTGGAACACCATCAGCATCAGCGGCTATCACATCCGCGAGGCGGGATCGACCGCCGCGCAGGAACTGGCCTTCACACTGGCCGACGGGTTGGAGTACGTGCGCTGGGCCATCGCGCGCGGACTGGACATCGACGAGTTTGCGCCGCGGCTGAGTTTCTTCTTCAACGCGCACAACGACTTCTTTGAAGAAATCGCCAAGTACCGCGCAGCGCGGCGCATCTGGGCGCGCGAGATGCAGCAGACCTTCGGGGCGAAGAATCCGCGCTCGTGGCTGATGCGCTTTCACACGCAGACTGCCGGCGCCACGCTCACCGCGCAGCAGCCCGAGGTCAACATTGTGCGCGTGGCGATTCAGGCGCTGGCGGCGGTGCTGGGCGGCACGCAGAGCCTGCACACCAACAGCATGGACGAGGCGCTGGCGCTGCCCAGCGAGAAAGCCGTCAACATTGCGCTGCGCACGCAGCAGGTCATCGCGCACGAGACCGGCGTCGTCAACACCATCGATCCGCTGGGCGGCTCGTTCTATCTGGAATGGCTGACCAACGAGATGGAGCGACGCACTTACGCCATCTTCAAAGAGATCGATAGCTGCGGGGGCGTGATCAAAGCGATCGAGGCGGGCTACTTCCAGCGCGAGATCGCCGAGTCGGCGTTCCGCTATCAACGTGAGATCGATCAGCAGGAGCGGATCATCGTCGGCGTGAATGAGTACACCGTCGATGCGCCGCTGACGATCCCGATCCTCGAATTCGATCCCGACGGCGAACGGCGGCAGATCGCCCGCCTGCAGGAACTCCGCCGCACGCGCGACAACGAACGCGTGGGCGTTACGCTCAACGCTTTGCGCGCGGCGGCCACAGGCACGCAGAATATGATGCCCTTCATTCTCGACGCGGTGAAGGCGTACGCCACGCTGCAAGAAATCACCGATGTGCTGCGGCAGGTGTTCGGCGTGTATCAAGAGCCGGTGATTGTGTGATGGATTCGTGGAAAACTCTTGCGCGTGACACCGTGCTCGATCGCGGCAAGTTCCTGCGGGTGGAAGATCACACCGTGCAGCTGCCCGACGGGCGCATCATCGAGCAGTGGCCGTGGATCATCACGCCGGACTTCATCAACGTGGTGGCGGTGACGGAAGCCGGCGAGTTTCTGTGCTTCCGCCAGGTGAAGTATGCCGTCCAGGGCGAAGCGCTGGCGACCGTCGGCGGTTACCTCGAACCCGGCGAAGAACCGCTGGCGGCGGCCCAACGCGAACTGCTGGAAGAGACCGGTTACGAAGCGCCGGAATGGATCGCGCTGGGCCGTTACGCGGTGGATGCCAATCGGGGCGCGGGTACCGCGCATTACTTTCTCGCCCTGCGTGCGCGCCACGTGACCGAGCGCAACGCCGACGATCTGGAAGAGCAGCACCTGCTGCATCTCACGCGCACTGAGCTGGAAGCGGCGCTGGACAGCGGTCAATTCAAAGCACTCCCCTGGGCAGCGATTGTGGCGTTGGCGCTGCGGCGCTTGTGAAGGCGCAGCATCCGACGCTCTCAAACCGCGTCCGCGCGGTTGGCCTCGGCGGCGCGGACGCGGTCGAGGAGCAACGCATCTGTAAAAGATTCTTTGCAATCGCCAGCGGCGCGTTGAAGTGTGCTATACTCCCCGTCAAACAGGATCTAGGCGTCTACGTCGAATTCCACCACGCGAGCGTGCGCTTTGCCATCTGCGCCCGATCGGTCCGGCACGAGGCCAGCGGCCATACGTCCTTCGCCGAGGCCCGCCACGGTCAGGCCTTTGAGCTGGCCTTTCCTTGCGGTGAACCGGCCGAGGTCGATCGGGTATACGCCGAGATCGTCGCGCAGGGCGCCACGCCTGTTCATGCACCCGCCGACATGCCCTGGGGCCAGCGCACGGCCCTGTTTGCCGATCCCGACGGCAACATCCACGAACTGTTTGCCGATCTGCCCCAATAACGCGGCAGACCACTCGGTGAGATTGCACGCTGACATTTGCCGCGGCAAAAAGTGACGATCGGCGGCTTGTCGAAACGGCAGTCTGCGGTAGAATCGCGCCGTTACGTTTCAGACGATAAGGCAGGTAAAAGATGACCACACGCAGTTTAGCCATTTTGACCAGCGGCGGCGACGCGCCCGGCATGAACGCCGCGGTGCGCGCCGTGGTGCGCACCGCGCTGGAGCGCGGCCTCAAGGTCTTTGCCATCTATGAAGGCTATCAAGGTCTCGTCGAAGGCGACACCTACATCCGCGAAGTGAACTGGGATTCCGTGGGCGGCATCCTGGGGCTGGGCGGCACCATCATCGGCACCGCCCGATCGGATGACTTCCGCACGCGCGAAGGCCGCCGCAGCGCCGCGCGCCACTTAATCGAACGCGATGTCGACAACCTGGTGGTGATCGGCGGCGATGGCAGTCTGACGGGCGCCGATCTCTTCCGGCAGGAGTGGCCGTCGCTGCTGCAGGAGCTGGTCGAGTTGGGCGAGATCGACGCCGCGGCCGCAGAACGTCACGCGAATTTGTTCATCGTGGGACTGGTCGGCTCGATCGACAACGATATGTTCGGCACCAACATGACCATCGGCGCAGACACGGCGCTGCACCGCATCACCGAGGCCATCGACGCCATTGCCAGCACCGCGGCCAGCCACCAGCGGACGTTCGTCGTGAAAGTCATGGGCCGCAACTGCGGTTATCTGGCGTTGATGGCCGCGCTGGCCACCGGCGCGGAATGGGTGCTGATCCCGGAGAATCCGCCGCAGTGGGATAACTGGGAAGAGAAGATGGTGGCCGATTTGCAGCGCGGGCGCCAGGCCGGCCGCCGCGACAGCATCGTGGTGATCGCCGAAGGCGCGCGGGACAAGCTCGGCAACCCGATCGGCAGTTCCTACGTTCAAAAATTTCTGGAAGAAAAACTGGGCGAAGAAGTGCGCACGACCGTGCTGGGGCACGTGCAGCGCGGCGGCGCGCCCAGCGCCTTCGACCGCAACCTGGGCACGATGATGGGTTACGAGGCTGTCGAGACGGTGCTGAATGCCAGGCCCGAAGACGAGCCGCAGATGATCGCCATCCGGGGCAATCGCATCACCACCGCGCCGCTGATGAAATGCGTGGAACAGACGCGGGCCGTGGCGAAGGCCATCGACGAGCACGACTACGAGCGCGCCATGGACCTGCGCGGCGACAGTTTCAAAGAGACTTTCCGCACGCTGCGCACGCTGCTGCGCTCGCTGCCGCACGCGGTGACGCCCGGCCAGAAGCAGCTGCGGTTGGCGGTGATGAACTGCGGCGCGCCCGCGCCCGGTATGAACACCGCCGTGCGCGCCGCCGTGCGCCTGGGCCTCGATCGCGGGCACACCATTCTGGGTATCGCCAACGGCTTCAAGGGCCTCATCGAGGGCGAACTGCACGAGATGGACTGGATGAGCGTGAACGGATGGGCGGCCATGGGCGGATCGAACCTGGGCACCAGCCGCGAAGTGCCCAGCGGCCGCGATTTCTACGCCATTGCCCGCACGCTCGAAAAGCACGACATCCAGGGCATTTTGATGGTGGGCGGCCTGTCCGGCTATCAAGGCGCCTATCAACTCTTTCGCGAGCGCGAAAACTATCCGGCTTTCAACATCCCGATCATTTGCATGCCCGCCTCGATCAACAACAACCTGCCCGGCTCCGATCTGAGCATCGGCGCGGACACGGCTTTGAACGTGATCGTGGAAGCGGTGGACAAGATCAAGCAGGCTGCCGTCGCGCAGCGCCGCTGCTACATCGTGGAAGTGATGGGCCGCCGCTGCGGCTATCTGGCGTTGATGGGCGGCCTGGCCACCGGCGCTGAGCGCGTGTACCTGCACGAAGAAGGCATCCGCCTGCACGAGCTGGTCGACGACGTGGAGCAGCTGCGGCTGGGCTTCCAGCACGGCAAGCGGCTGGGCTTGATGATCCGCAATGAAGACGCGCACGCCGTGTACAGCACTAATGTCCTGTGCGCCGTCTTCGAAGCGGAGAGCAACGAACTCTTCGAGGTGCGGCAAAGTATTTTAGGGCACATCCAGCAGGGCGGCGATCCGTCGCCGTTCGATCGCATTCAGGCTACGCGCTTCGCCGCGCGCTGTATCGACTTCCTGATCGAGCAGGCGCAGCAGCCCGAGCCCGCCGGATCGTTTATCGGCATTGAGGCAGGCGGCATCACGCTGCATTCGCTGGAAGAACTGCCCAAGCTGGTGGACAAGGACAATCAGCGGCCCAAACAGCAGTGGTGGATGGATCTGCGGCCCATCGCCAAGCTGATGTCGCAGCCGATGCCGAGTTGGCAGATGACGAGTGAAGAGTGACGAGTGAAAAACGGTCGGGCTTGAAAAAGTCCCGACCGTTTTGGTTTACACGTGCGCGGTTCTTAGCTGTGCAGCGATTACCGCCGCTTGCAATTGATCACCAGCACGGTACCAGAGAGGATCAACAGGATCGCGCCCAGTCCGATCGGCACGAAGCGTGCTGACGTCTGATCGACTGGCACTGCTTCAAAGGATTGCAGGCCGATCGCGGTAGGGCTGTTAGCGTCATCCAATGTGCCTAGCGTGAAGTTGCTGCCCAGCAGGGTCACATCTACGCCGAGGAACTGCACCTGGTCGCCGACGATGGCGCTGGCGGTGGCAATATCGCTGAATTGCGTTTCGGCATCGCCGCGGCGCAGCAGGCGGTAGTTGCTGGCCGGGCCAGCGGGGTTCTCGCTGTTGCCGTTCATATTGCCTTCGCTGAAATCGAAGATGATGTCCACCGTGCCGCCGAGGGTGCCTACGTCGGTGCGGTCGAAGTACCAGTGGCGCGCCCAGCGTTGGGGGGCGGGGGCAGATGCCCAGTCTCCGGTAGTGGGCAAGTCATTGGGTGTGCGGCCAGCGGTTGCCGTGCGATGGCCGAAGGTCAGCCAGTCGCCGTTATCTTGCAGGAAAGTGCGGTCAACCACGATGATGCCGGCGCTGTGCGATTGGGTGTGGTTGTTGCCGCCGAAGCGCCCGATGCCGGCCATGTCGAGGTCGAAATCGTAGGCCGTGTCGCCATCATAGACATCGTTGGCGCCCAGGGCCACGTTGTATTTGGCGCTCAGGTAGTTTTCAACCAGGATGCGGTCGGTGTCGTTCAATGCCAGGGTGTACATGATCACTTCGGTAACATCCCCATCAAAAAAGTAGTTTCCGGTGGTGGTATAGCCACGGCCCACCACCCCCGGCGCCGCCGCTCCACTAAACCCAGTGGTATTTGTATTGGAGTTGCTGTACTGATTATGGTTGATGTAAATCGCGTGACCTACTGTATTGTTATACCGACCCGCGGCGATGTTGAACTGTAGACCACTGCTATTAGGGATAACCACATCAATATCATTGGTGAATTGAGCGAGGGTATAAGCAGTGTCATTCCGGTGACCCATATGTAAACCTCGATTGAGTTCTGAGGCATTGGTTCCTAAAAAGTAATTGTTGTTTTTTGCGCCGCGGCGATCTGTCACACCAAAAATTGTATAGTTTTGATTGTTTGAGCCATTCCATAAAAAG
>CAYNML010000100.1:0-13039 GCA_964398185.1 uncultured Anaerolineae bacterium
CCCATGTGCTAGACATTCTGGCGACCTCCGTGCATTGCACTGACCTCAAGCTAAGGTCTATTACGCTTTACGCATGACGTTTTAGACCTGCTTCACGCGCGGATCGAGATACGTGTACAAAATATCCGCCGCCATATTGGCGATGATCACAGCCACGGCCAGCAGCATAAACGCGCCCTGCAGCAGCGGAAAATCCTGTTTGGCTAAGGCGTCTTGAAAGAGCTTGCCCAGCCCGTCGTAGGAAAACACCGTTTCGATGTAGATTGCGCCGGAGACGGTGAAGCCCAGATTCAGCGCGATCAGCGTGACGATGGGCAGCATGGCGTTCTTCAGGGCGTGCCGGCGCAGAATCTGCCAGTGGCTCATGCCCTTGGCTTTGGCGGTGAGGATGTAGTCCTCGCTCAACACCTCCAGAATCGACGAGCGCATGATCAGCATGTATTCGCCGAGGTAAATCAGCGTGAAGGTGAGCGTGGGCAGCACGAGATGCCGCGCCACATCGGGCAGCACTTCCAGGAAAGGCTTGCCGACATTGCCCGGATCCACGATGCCGCCGGTGGGCAGGCCCAGCCACGCGCTGCCCAGCGCCAGGAACATGATGCCCAGCCAGAAGGTGGGTACCGCCCACATGATGAGCGAGAAGGTCAGCGCCGAAACGTCGATCTTGGTCTTGCGCTTCCAGCCGGCCAGCAGGCCCAAAGACACCCCCAGAATGATCGAGAAGAACTGGCCCAGCGTCACGAGCAGCAGCGTGTTGCCCAGTTTGGCCAGCAGCACTTGACCCACCGGCCGGCGCAGCGACCACGACACACCCAGATTACCCTGCACGTACTGCCCCAGGGTGTTGAAAAATTGATCGGGGAAAAGCGGCTTGTCCAGGCCAAACTGCTCGCGCAGCGCCTGCTGCACCTCTTTGGAAATGCGCACGTTGCGGCCTATCACCGAACGCACCGGATCGCCGGGCAGAATGCGAAAGAGGACAAAATTGATCGAGAAGACGATCAACAACGTCATGAGGGCAAAGATGACTTTGCGGAAAATATAGTCGCGGCGGTTCATTGAAAGGATGAAGGATGCGCCCGGCGGCCCACCGAGGCTGCGCGTCGGACATGGGCAAGGATGAAGGATGAACCGACTTCATCCTTCATCCTTCCGATTTCTGCCTTTATTGAACGGGTTCCACCTGGCGCAGCGATTCGCTGCTCTGGATATCGAGGACGCCCGTCTCCAGGAAATTCCTGAAGCGATCGGAACGATAGGCCTGCAGCGCATCGGGATACCAGTACACAATGTAGGGCCGATCGTTGAAGACCATCTCCTGCATCTGCCACACGATCTTCTGGCGCGCGGTCCGATCGGTCGTCTCCTGTTGTTTGAGGTACAGGGCGTCATATTCCGGGTTGGAATAGCCTGAGTCATTCCAGCCGCCGTCGACAAACTGATCGCTGGTCAGGACGCTGAGCATGAAGTCGGGATCCGGATCGCTGCCCCAGCCCCACAGCAGCAGATCGTAATCGGCCGCCGGGCAGCAGGCCGCCGTCAGCGTGTCAGGGTCAGTCGACTCCGGTGAAACCTTGATGCCCGCTTCCTTGAACCAACCCGTCAACAGGTCGGCCACGCGTGGCGCAGTATCCGAATCCGACGGGTATTGCAGGCGAAATTCCAGCCGTACATCGCCCTTGGCGCGCACCCCGTCGTCACCCAGCACGTAACCGGCGTCTTCCAGAATTTGACCGGCCCTGGCGACATCAAACGGCACATCGGTGATATTGGGATTCTGCCAGAAGCCGCCGCCGAGGGTGGGCGGAATGATCGATGCGCCGGGCTTGCCCAGGCCTTGCAGCACAATGTCCACCAGATCTTGCTTGTTGATCAGATGCGCCAGCGCCAGCCGCACCTGGGGATCTTCCAGCGCCGGATTACGGGTGGGAGCTGGGTCGTTCGTTGCGGGCGCCGAGTTGACGATCAACTGACTCAACGAGCGGCTGGTGCGCTGCGTCACTTTGACGTTCGCCACCGTCTTCAGCGTCTCAAACGCGGTGCTGGGTACTTCCGTCAGCGCGTCGATGTCGCCCACTTTCAGCGCCTGCACCATGGCGTCTTCGTTGTCAAACTGCTGGAAAATGACGCGGTCGATCTTGGGGCGGCCCAGGTGATAGTCGGGGTTGGCGTCCAGAATGAGAACGCCTTTGTCCTTGTCCCAATTGGTCAGTTTGAAGGCGCCCGTCCCCACGGCTTGATCGTTGGTGAAGTTCTGCAAATCCTCGGCGGTCGTGAACTGCTCAAAATCCTTGCGCGGCAGCACGTACAGGAATGAGACGCGGTATTCCATGTTGCCGATGGGGTGTTCCAGGCGGATTTCCAGGGTGGTCGGATCGACGGCTATGGCTTCCTTGAAACCACTCGCGTACCCCGATAAGGCCGCCCAACCCTCGGGGTCATTGATCACGGCATTGATCGACCAGGCGGCATCTTCCGCGGTGGCCGGGGTGCCGTCGTGGAATTTGATGTCGTCACGAACGGTAAACGTCCAGGTCAGGCCGTCGTCGGACGCTCTCCAATCGGACGCAAATTCGCCGACGTAGGTGCCGGTATCATCCTCGGTGACGAGCGGGCTGAAAATCAGATCGAATATGTCGTAGGATTCGGTCAGGAACGCATAGGCAGGGTTCAAGGTGTCAGGCTGGCCCAGGATGCCGAAGGTCAGCACCACC
Organism: uncultured Anaerolineae bacterium; assembly: GCA_964398185.1. Lineage (GTDB taxonomy): Bacteria > Chloroflexota > Anaerolineae > Fen-1058 > Fen-1058 > Fen-1058. The sequence goes on from CAYNML010000100.1 coordinate 2,715, forward strand.
GGTTCGGCCTTGGTGGGCGGTTCAGTGGGCGGCGCGGCCGGTGGTTCGGTGGGCTGGGCGGGCGTCGTCGGCTGAGCGGATGCGCTGGTGGACTGAACCGGCGCGGTTGTGGGGGCTGCGCCCCCGCCGCAAGCCGTCAGCAACAGCGCCAGAATAAGGCAGCTGACCAGCGCGGCAAATACGGAACGAGCGACTGGGTGTGTGCGGGACATGTTCTCCTCCTTTAGAAAGAACGGTTTGACCAGCAGTCTACAGCCAGCGGGGCGGGGCACAACCGATCGGTTTGGCGTAGCTCCGACGATTGTTCGCGGTCATTATAGCATCGGCATTTGATTAGTCAATCAACGCGGAAACACCAACTTTTTCCCAATCCATCTCAAATACACAAAACGCCGAATATCGCTAAGATGATGACAATCAACTTTGGCACAGGAGCGAAGAAATGGAAAAGCCGTTGACGACCGGCGAGATTGCCCGGATCTGCCAGGTCAGCCAGGCCACCGTGTTGAATTGGATTCGCGATCGCGGCTTGCGCGCCTACGCCACACCCGGCGGACATTACCGTGTGCTGCCTTCGCAATTGCGCGAATTTGCCGCGCGCTACCAAATGCCGATTGAACTGCCAGGGGCCGGCGGGACGCTCGAACAGCAGGTGTGATGAACCGCATTTTGATTGTTGAAGACAATGCCTTGAATCGCGCCTTGCTGCTGGCCGTGCTGAAGCCGGACGGGTTTGAGATCCTGACGGCGGAAGACGGCTTGCGGGGTGTCGAGGTGGCGCAGCGTGAACGGCCGGACTTGATCCTGATGGATGTGATGCTGCCCGGCCTGGACGGCTACGAAGCCACGCGCCGCCTGAAGGCACACACGGCGACGCAGCACATCCCCATCATCGCCATCACCGCCAATACCGCGCCGGGCGAGCGGGACCGGGCGCTGGATGCCGGCTGCGACGGGTATCTTGCCAGGCCGATCGATACGCGCCTCCTGGCCCGGCAAGTGCGCCTGTTTTTGCATTGACGCGCCAGTCTGAGAAGGTAACATGTCGCTGCGTCAGAAGACCCTGCTGATTATCGCGTTGACTCTGGCAGGGCTGATCCTGGTCCTGGCGCTGCTGGTCACCACCCTCTGGTTTAGCGGCGCTGCGCAGCTGGAACAGCGCGACCAGCAGCAGGCGCTGAGCCGGGTGACTACGGCCTTGTCCGGCGAACTGGCCGATCTCGATCGCTTCGCGGCCGATTGGGCCGGCTGGGATGATACGTACGCCTTCATGGCCGACGCCAACCCCGCGTACATCGATTCCAATCTCACCGTCGAAACCTTCCTCCGCAGCTATCTGCATTCCATCCTGTTTGTCGATCTGAACGGGCAGATCGTGTACGGGGCAACGATCGATCCGGCGGCCAATCGCCTGCGGCCAGTCTCAACCCAGTGGGCTGAGTATTTGCCCGCCTTGACGAAGCACCTCAGCACCGACAGCGCCATCATGAGTGTCATCAGCCTGGACGGCCAACCGAGCCTGGTGGCGGCGCGCCCGATACTGACCAGCGATTACGCCGGCCCGATCCGCGGTACGGTCATCATGGAACGCCGGCTTACCGCCGAGCAGCTCCACAATCTTGCGCAAATCGTCGGGTTGCAGCTGACCGTGCACGATCCCCATGCGGCGCAGCTGCCGGAGGATTTCCAGCAAGCCTATCGCGTTCTCGCCGCGAATGCGGATCAGACTGCAACCTACGCGCAGCCGGTCAATGACTACCTGACCGAACTGTACAGCCTGCTGCAGGCGGCGAATGGCGAACCGGCGTTACTGCTGCGCATCGAAGTGCCCCGCACCGCCTATCAATACGCGCTGTCCGTCAGCCGCGTCCTGAGCATCAGCCTGCTGGCGATCGGGGTAATCTTTGGCGCGCTGACCTTGATCTGGATGGATCGGTTTGTGCTGCGCCGCCTGGCCCAGCTGAGCGCCAGCGTAGAACACATCACCGCCAGCGGCGATCTCTCGGCGCGCGCGCCCATTACTGCGCACGACGAGCTGTCCCGGCTGGCGCACGCGATCAATGGCCTGCTGGCGGGTCTCCAGCAGGCGCAGCAGGACAACGAGCGTCTGCTGTACGAAACCCGGCGGCAATTGGGCGAGCTCTCGTTGCTGCACACCGCCGCCGTGGCTACGTCGCACAGCAGTTCATTGGACGCCGCCTTGCACGAAATTGCGCAGTCCGTGTACGATGCGTTTGAAGCCGTCAACGCCCTGGTGTTGCTCTGCGATCCGGACGGCGCCCGTCTGACCATTCGCGCCAGCGTGGGCCTGCCCGCCGAGGTGCTGCCCTTGCGCGAGCTCACGGGCGGGCAAGGCATTAGCGGCGCGGTAGTGGCCAGCGGCGAGACGATTGTGGTCGCGGATGTCGCGCGCGACGCGCGGTATTATGCGGTTGATCCCCGTACCCGATCGGAACTATGCGTCCCGCTGAAAGTCGGCGGGCGTGTCAGCGGCCTGATCAATGTGGAAAGCGATCAGCCGGGGTTCTTCACCGCAGCCGATCGGCAGCTGCTGGAGACGCTGGCCCACAACCTCAGCATGATCGTGGAAAACCTACGCCTGCTGGAAGAGCTGCGCGCCGCCAACGAGCAGCTGACGGAACGCGATCGCTTGCAGAACCAGTTTATCGCCAACATGAGCCACGAACTGCGCACGCCGCTCAACGCCATCCTGGGTTTCAGCGAGCTGTTGAGCGACGAGGCCCCCGGCCCGTTGAACGACGAACAGCGGGACTACGTGGCGCACATTTACACCAGCGGCCAGCATCTGCTGGCCTTGATCAACGACATCCTCGATCTCTCGAAATTGCAGGCCAACCGGCTGGCGCTGGAACGGCGCACGGCGCACCTGGCGGAAATTGTGGCCGCAGCCCAGACCTTTGTCTGGCCGATGGTTCAGCGCAAGCGCCAGATCCTGAGCAGCACTGTGTCCTCTGCTCTGCCCGGCCTGTACGTCGATCCGCTGCGCGTCAAGCAAGTGCTGATCAATTTGCTGAGCAATGCGTGCAAGTTCACGCCGGCGAATGGACAGATCGCGGTGCTGGCCGAGGTGTGGCGTGACGGCTGGCTGCGCGTCGGCGTGCGCGATACGGGGCCGGGCATTCCGCCGGCGAAACAGGCAGAAGTCTTTGAAGAGTTCATGCAGATTGGCGGGGAACGGGTGCTGGTGGAACGCGGCACGGGCCTGGGACTGACCATTGCCCGGCGGTTGGTCGAATTGCACGGCGGCCAGATCTGGATTGAAAGCACCGGCCGGCCGGGTGAAGGTGCAATTTTCTACTTCACCCTGCCGTTGGCTGATGATGCAACTCGGCCGCCTCGTGCGGTGACGCGCCTGCTGGTGATTGACGATGATCAGCTCATCATCGATCTGCTGCAATCCATCCTGCTGCCGCCGGACTACGAAGTCCTGGGCGTCGTCGATCCGACGCAGGCGCTTGAGCGCGTGCGCCGCGATCGCCCTGACGTGGTTGTGCTGGATTTGACGATGCCCGAGCAGGATGGCTTCCAGCTATTGACGGCTTTGCAGCGCGACGTGGACATGGCGCGCCTGCCGGTGGTGGTGTTGACGGCCAAAGAATTGTCGGCCGCCGAGCGGGCCGAGCTCGATCGGGTGGCGCAGGCCGTGTTGACCAAGACGCAACTGCGGCGCGCTACGCTGCTGGCAACCATCCAGCAGGCTCGCCAAGCGAACCCTGCTCAAGCAGTTTGATCAAAAAGAGGCGGCTCGCAATCGAGTCGCCTCTGGCCGCGCCGGCTTCACTTATTCGCTTTCATACATTGAGATGGAACCCACCCCGCCGCTGATGATGAGGGTTACGGCATTTTCCGCTGTCGAGAAGTCTGGCGTCTCATAGACACCGTCACGCACTTCCTGCATGTCCGGCAGCCGATTGAACGTTCCCACCCCGCCGTCCACTTCGGCGCGCACGGCCAGCTTGGACGGCACGTAGATGCGGATGGTGCCGACGCCGCCGTTGATCGTCAGCCGGTAGGTGCCTTTGCCCGGCAGATACAGCTCGCTGGTGCCCACACCGCCGTCGATCTCGTCGCCGGAAATGTCGAGTTTCGTTAGATCGATCGTGGATTGGCCGACGCCGACGTTCAGATCGATCTGATACGTTACGGACGAGTTCAGGCCCACTTCCCATTTTTCTTCCGAGACTGGGGGGAAGATCATCGGGACGGATACCGGCCCCGGCCCCAGCACGATCGTCGCGCGATCGTTCGACGTGCTCACGCTGAAGTTAGGCGAACTGTACGTTTGCAGCTGGCCTTCGATCAAGTTGTTGGAATCGCTGAGGGCATAGACCTTGCTGGTCCCCGCGCCAAACGACAGATCGGCGCGGGCCGACTTCACCCCGTTGAGCGGATGAGAGACATTGGTCGATTGCAGATTGCTGCTGCCGAAGTTCAAGCCGGGAATCGGCGGCTGCGCGATCAGGATCCACAGAATCCCGCCCACCAGCGCCAGCCCCAGCAGGGCGCTCATTACCGCCCGCCAGCCCGTCGATCCGCCCAGCAGAATCTCCAGGCCCAGCGCGATGAGCAGCACGGGCCACAACTGGAAGATGATGGTCCACGGATTGCCGTGAATGACGCCCAGATTGGTCAACAACAATATCGAACCGACGCCGATCAAAATGATCGGCCAAAACAGACGAACCCCACGTTGGGACTGCATGCTGCACCTCGCTGTCTACAGGATGTTCGTCTCCACCCTTATCTGTTGGGCAAGCTGCCAACACATGCTGCGTCGTGCTGCGCTTGCCCTACTCGCCCGTGATTTGATACTTCAACACTTTGCCGCTGCTCGTCACCGTGTAGACGAACCCCTCGCGATCGACGACGACGGTGCGCGGCGAGCCTTTGGTGTAATCGATGGGCAGCTTGCCGATGAAGCGCCCGCTCGTGTCGAACTGATCGATCCCGTCGTTGTGATGGATGTACAAATGCTTCTGTCCATCCACGGCCAGATCACGCGGGCTGTCCAGCGTCCCCGGCTCATCGCCCTGCTGCCCGAACCGATCGATGAACTCGCCCTGCGGATCGTAACTGTACACTTGATTGCCGAAGCTGCTGGCGAGGTAGATGTTGCCCAGCCCATCCACCGCGATGCCCAGGTCCATGGCTGCGTCCTTCTTGTTGACCTTGGTGACGATGTCATCCCAGCGGGCTAACTGTTTCCCAGCGGGACTCAGTTTGATCACGGCATTATCGCTGGCCGTGCTGTGGACGGCATACAAGTTGTTCTGCGCATCCACGGCCAGCGCTTGATAACGGGTGTTTGGGAACTGGCCCGCAAATGTCGCCAGCAGGCTGCCATCGGCTATGCTGTACTTCAAAATATCGCCGCCGCGCGCGACGTACAGATTACCTTTCAGATCCGCCGCCAGACCTTCAATCAAGGTGTAATCGTTCTTATCGGGCGGCACCTGAATCAACTGTAGAAACTTGCCGGACGGATCGAACTGCTGCACGCGGCCATCCTGATAATCGGCCGTCCAGATGTTGCCATCTGAATCAAGCGCCACGTAGCGCGCGTCGTCCATTTGCCCCGGCCCGCTGCCCTGCGCGCCAAACTCCTGCACGATCTGCGCGAAACCCGGCGTGGGCCTGGCCTGCGGCACATCGGCTGCGCCCGGATCGATCGCATTGATCGTTGCCTGCACGTCCGGCATATCAGGAATTTGGGCTTGCACCTCTTCCAGCACGGACTGCACACTGGTGATGGCTGACTGGCTGGCGAACACCCCAAACCCGATCGCCGCGATTGTAATCACCAACACGATCACCGCAATGGCACAACCGATACTGCGCCCGGCCTTGGTCGCTTCCACATACTGCGGCGAACTAAAATCGACCTGCTGAATGACGACCTGCGGCTTGTGCGGCCGCAGCTCGGCCGGCACCGGCACGGTGTTGCCGCAATACTTGCACTTCACGGACGGCGCATCGACGACTTCCAGTGTAGCGGCGCAGGTGGGACAACGGAACAGTTCAACTTCCGACGAATCAGCGGCCATGATCATCCTCCCCGGTTTTGACGCGTGTTGCTGTTCTCTCAGCTTGCCGTAATTATCGCACGAGATCAGCCAACTGCGCGAGGGTGATCCGCCGCATTTGACAATCTTCCAACCTGGCTGTCGTTAGCTTTGATAGTGGTCGCGCATGGGCGCTTCGTCCGCTTCCCACTGCGGATGGTGCACCAGCCGCGCCATGACCCACCCGGTACTGGCTCCGCCGATCAGGCCGCACACGACCCAGACCAGCAGCACATCCATGAACCGCAACAGCGCCGGGAAAATCAGCAGGGCCAGCCCCCACCCGATCGGATTTGCCGCGATCCACAGGGCGTCCTGCTCAACCTTATTGCGCAGATTGAGATATTGGAGCAGGCCCAGCAGCAGTCCCATGATCAGGCCGCCCCACACGTTCATCGCCTGATAGAGGGGATAGGCCGCGCCCCACGTAAACAAGGCGACCACCGTGTTGATGACCCACCACCACTTCACCCGCACGCGCTGCAGCGTCAGCAGCAGCATTTCGATCCAGCCGATGACGATGCCGCTGATGACGGCCCCGGCGATGATCGTCTCATTCGGCGCGCCGCCCGTCAGCCCGATCGCGATGAAGAAGCCCAACGCCAACCCGATCGCGCTGGTCAGCGCCCAAAAGATGATGAATTGCCAATCGCTCAACAACAACTTCGGCGCGGGGGGCTTTACCACCGGCTCGCTCGATTTCCACTGATACTCACTCATGGCCTTGCTCCGGAAGCAAAAGTCCTTTCCATCATAGCACAGGATGGAAGGGGCTGCCTGTCAAACGGCTAACAATTGGACGTGAAGTGCAAGTGGGGCAGCCATCAACTCAGAAGCGCAATGGTATAATGATTTTGGGTGTTGACCGCACCTCTGTTTTGAACAGTGGAGGAACTAGTATGAAACTATCTGTTGTCGTTCATGACGCCGAAGAAGGCGGCTACTGGGCCGAAGTGCCTGCGATCCCGGGCTGTGCCACGCAAGGCGACACCTTCGAAGAATTACTGCAGAATCTGTATGAAGCCATCGAGGGATGCTTGTCTGTACCCGTGGAAAAATTACAGACCACGTCTAAAGACCGCGTAGTGGAAATTGCCGTATGAAATCCGTTTCCGGCAAGCCTGGCAACATTGTTCGACTCTCTGTGCCCATTCATGGTAATCAACCACTCAAGATTGGTTTGCTTCGCCACCTGCTCAAGATGGCTGACCTGAGCGAAGATGATTTGGATTGAAAACAAAACGCCCGATGTTGAGTCGGGCGTTTTGTTTTGTACACTGTGGCGCGGCTAGATCACAATACTCACCAGTTTGCCCGCCACATACACGATCTTCTTCGGCTCCTTGCCTTCCAGATGCTTCTGCACATTCTCAGAAGCCAGCGCCGTGGCCTTGGCCGCCGCTTCGCTGATGTCGGCTGCCACCTCGATGCGATCGCGCACCTTGCCGTTGATCTGCACCACCAGCGTGATTAGCTCTTCCGCCGCCGCCGCCGCATCGAAGGCCGGCCACTGCTGCTGATGGATCGAGTACGGCTTGCTGCGCCGCACCCACAGCTCTTCGGCGATGTGCGGTGTGACGGGCGCCATCAACAGCAGCAGCGTATCGACGGCTTCCTTCCACTCCGGCGATCCTTCCGTCGCCTCGCGCAGCTTGTACAGCCCGTTGGTCAGCGTCATCAGCGCGGCGATGATCGTATTGAACTCGTACGCTTCCAGATCGCTGGTCACTTTTTTGATGGTCTGGTGCGTGATGCGGCGCAGCACTTTCACATCGGCGGGTGCGGCCGTCTTCACCACATCGTTGGGCTGAGCGATGTGCCACACACGATGCAGCCAGCGCACCACACCCTCGATATTCTCCGAGCTCCACGGGCCGCCGTCGGCCCAACGGTAACCGAACATCAAGTAGGCGCGTACCACGTCCGCGCCATAACGGTGCACCTCCTGATCGGGATCGATCACGTTGCCGCGGCTCTTGCTCATGCGCTGCCCGTCCGGCCCCAGAATCTGACCCTGATTGCGCAGCTGCAGCATCGGCTCATCGAACTTGACAATGCCCAGATCGCGCAGCGCCTTGTGGAAGAAGCGCGTGTAGATCAAATGCATCGTCGCGTGTTCCAGTCCGCCGGTGTAGGCATCAATCGGCATCCAGTAGTCATACTCCTGCGGATCGAACGGGCCTTGATCGTACTTCGGACTCAGATAGCGCAGGTGATACCACGACGAGCACATGAACGTGTCCATCGTGTCGGTGTCGCGCTCGGCGGGCTGCCCGCAAATCGGGCACGTGGTGTGCTTCCACGTGGGATGCAGCTTCAGCGGACTCTCGCCCGTCGGCTTCCATTCCACATCGTCGGGCAGCAGCACCGGTAGTTGATCGTCCGGCACGACGACCTGGCCGTGTTCGGGGCAATACACGATCGGGATGGGCGACCCCCAGTAGCGCTGCCGCGAGATCAACCAGTCGCGGATGCGATACGTCACCGCGCCCTTGCCGGTGCCCTGCTGCTCCAGCCATTTGATCACATCATTCTTGGCCGATGCGCCGGGCGTGCCGGTGAACCGATCGGAATGGATCATCGCGCCATATTCGGCGTGATACAGCGCATCCCGATAGAACTCCACCGCCCACAGCATCTCCATGATCGTCCGCTTGCCGCGCACGTCGGGTTCCAGCTCTTTGCAGCGCGCCAGAATCTGGCGCTCGGCTTCCAGCGAATTCCATTCCTCGATGCCGTCGTGGAAGATGAACAGCCAGCGTGTGCCGACAATCTCGTTCCACGCGTCGGGCAGCACATGATAGCGCGCAATCTCGATGTATTGATCGATCTTCTCCGGTGGAATGGTGATGTACAACGACCCGCGGTCTTCCACAAACGGGATGCCCGCCGACCGCAGAGCTTCGGCAAACCCGATCGACATGGTGCCGCCCAACGCGAACGACTTGGTCAGCCCGTCGTTGCGATCGATCACCGGCAGGATCGGCAGGCCGAACTTCAACGCAAACTGGAAGTCGCGCTCGTCGTGCGCGGGCACGGCCATGATCGCGCCCGTGCCGTAGGTCATCAGCACGTAGTCCGCGATCCAGATCGGAATACGCGCACCGTTCACCGGATTGATCGCATACGCGCCGATGAATACGCCGGTCTTGTCCTTCTCCGTCGCCTCGCGCTCGATCTCGGTGCGGCGCGTGACTTCGTTGACGTACTCTTCAACTTCGGTCTTGCGATCGGGTGTGACCAGCTTCGCTACCAGCGGATGCTCCGGCGCCAGCACCATGAACGTCGCGCCCCACAGCGTATCCGGCCGGGTGGTGAACACCTCGATCGGGTCTTCCTCTTCCGATTGGAACACGACGTGCGCGCCTTCGCTCTTGCCGATCCAGTTGGTTTGCAGCGTCTTCACGCGCTCCGGCCAGTCGATGCCGTCGAAGTTCAGCAGCTCGTCGGCATACTTGGTGATGCGGAAATACCACTGATCCAGGTTCTTCTTGATCACCGGCGTGCCGCAGCGCTCGCAGTGGCGATCTTCGCCCCACACCTGTTCGCGCGCCAGCGTCGTGTTGCAGTTGGGGCACCAGTCGACAGGCGACATCTTCTTGTAGGCCAGCCCGTGCTTGAAGAACTGCGAAAAGAACCACTCCGTCCATTTGTAGTATTCCGGATCAGCCGACACGGCTTCGCGTTCCCAATCGAACATCGCGCCCATGCTGCGCAGCTGCCGCCGCATGTTGTCAATGTTGGAATACGTCCAGGTCTTGGGATGGATGCCGCGCTTGATGGCCGCGTTCTCGGCGGGCAGACCAAACGCGTCGAAGCCGATCGGGAACATGACGTTGTAGCCGTTCATGCGCAGATAGCGCGCGCGCGCATCGGACGGCGTCATGGTGTACCAGTGGCCGATGTGCAGATCGCCGCTGGGGTAGGGCAGCATCGTCAGGAAGTAGAACTTCTGCTTGCTATGATCAATCACCGCGCGATACAGTTGATCCTGCTCCCACTGCGCCTGCCACTTCGGCTCGATCGCGCCCGGCTCGTATTCGCTGATCGGCGTCGGCACGGGCAGCGTCTTTGCGGGCGGCGCCGCTTCCACGATTGGCTGTGCCGCAACTACGGGCTTACTCGCCGCAGACTTTTTCACTGTCGCCTTGGTCGCCTTCGCTTTCGTCGTTGCTTTGGCCGTTGTTGTTTTAGCCTTAGTAGTTGCCTTCGACGCGGTCGCCTTCGTCTTTGCCGCGACTT
>CAYNML010000100.1:13139-14769 GCA_964398185.1 uncultured Anaerolineae bacterium
GTTTTAGCCTTAGTAGTTGCCTTCGACGCGGTCGCCTTCGTCTTTGCCGCGACTTTCGCCGTGGACTTCTTCACGGCAGCTTTGGTCTTCGCGGCCGACTTCTTCGCCGACTTTGTCGCCCTCTCGGTCGTCTTCGTTACAGTCGTTTTCTTCTTAGGTGTAGTCGCCATGTCTAGTCTCTCCTTCGTGTTCAAGCCATCAGGCGGTGATTGACACACCTGATTTTTCGCTATACAATTTAGACACAATAAACCAGTTCGTCTGGTTTACCCGCCCCCGACGATAAGGTCGCCACCAGTGGTGGTCTTCCTCTAAAGGATAGTCGGGGGTGTTTTATTGCTACACTTCCCATAAGTCCACGATCTTGCCCATGATGTGCGGCAGATAATCTTCGCTGTCACCCGCATAATGATGCCGAATCGCGCCCGCGACCATGTCGGCCAATTGAAGTCCATCCTCACGGCCCGAGTCGCCGCTGACCATCTTGCTGAACGGGCGCACTCGCTGCCTGGCGCGGCTTTCACGCGACAGATAAATGCGCAAAGCGCGCATGAAAGACGGCGGCGCATCATCAACGATCAGAACGTCGCTGGCCAGATCAAGCGGTTTAGCTCGGAGCGTCAACTGTGCCGCATACTCGATAGCCAGATCATGTCCGCGTGCGCCAGAAAACCGCTGCACTACGTGCGCCTTATCAATCACAACCGCCCGTACTCGAAATGGAAGCGCTTGCACGATCTGAAAAAACGCCTGTCGATGCCGTAATTTTGTTTTGTAATACTTGATCTCAAACTGCGGTGACAGATGAAACATCTGGCGAAACAGGGTTAACTCGACCAGCGGCGCGCGCTCAGGCAATTGCACCATCACCAACACAAAATGACTTGACGAACCGGCTGCGCCGCTTAAGCCGGGATCGCCCGAATCGTCCAGAAAGTGATATTGCGTCATTCGTTTATTTGCTGGCTATCTGCTGCTTCGGATGATTGAGCAGCCACATCATGGTAAGGCCGGTAACGGCACCAATGATAGCTATAGCAGCGAAAAAACCATAAGGAACCTTCGACGTAACTTCCCAACTGATTGTCCAAGCTAACAGGCTGATTACTATCCAGACAACCGAGTAACTGAAATGCTTGCGCAACAACAGCCATTGCATTACGCCAACCGCTAGCCCGAGCGCTAGACCCGCTGGGATTTCATGCATCGAATTTCCAACAAGCATTAACGCTGGTACGCCTATTGCCCACGCCAGGGCGTTGAACAACATCCACCGACTTGCACCGGAAGCTGTGGCACACCACAGAAGCCAATGTATAAGCCCAAATGATGCGCCTCCTGCCAGACCAGAAAAAATGCCCGCGGCATAGATCGCCGCAAAATCACCAACCACAAAGGCTGCAATGAATCCCGTCACAAATAAGGACGCCTATAATACAAATCCGCCGACTATGATAGCCAGCGCGTAAGCAACTGTCCACTGTAACCACAAACGCCATCCGATCTTGCGATCAGTTGGGTCTTCCGACTTTGGCGGGAAACCGTCGGTGCATCGTCATTGCGAGCGCTTCCTGCGAAGCAATCGCCTTTCGACCGGTACTGAGATTGCTTCGTCGCGAACAGCGCTCCT
>CAYNML010000101.1:0-14655 GCA_964398185.1 uncultured Anaerolineae bacterium
CTTTTGTTGTCCATGCGTCGGCGATCAGGATTAATCATGCAGCGGCCGCACGTCAGGATCGACCACCGGGTCGATCGGGTTGACCACCGGGCCGATCGGGCGGGGCGCCAACCGCCGCAGCCAGATCTGCCACAGCAGTTCCAGCGCCAGGTGCGCGACCAGCGCCAGCCAGACGCTGCGCGTCAGCACAAAGAGCGCGGCGCTGAGCGTCAACAACGCCCCGCGCCGCAACCAACGCTGCCGTTCCTTCGGCGACGGGCTAAGCCCGTTGCGAAGCAAGACCACAATCCATTCCACGCCCACCAGCAGCGCGCCGAAGATCACCGCCGCGTAGACATCGGTCAACAGAATCAGTGGCGCAGCGCGATAGAACGCCCAGTGAATCTCCGCATAGATCGCCTCAACGAACACCGCCCCCGCCGATCGATCATCTGTGCCCAGCGGCTGTCCCGCCCGCGCGATCTGGCGGCTGGCCAGGCCGATCGGGAGCAGGATGATGGCGCCCAGCGTCAGCGCCGTGCCCAGGCCGCGCAGCCATTCAGCTGGCGACCAGCCCAGGAGCGATCCACCCGCCCCCGTCAAGCCCAGATCAATGGCGGCCAGACTACCGCGCAGCAAAGCCGCGTACGGCACGCCAATGAAGTAGATCAAACGCAGGAATTGTTCGAGGAAACGCCCGCCGGTATTCGCCCGCAACCGATCGAGCTGCGCTGGCCCGACGAACAAGATCGCCAACACGGCCACGGTCATGGAAGCCAACGTCCAGAGAACGGGAATCAGCTGGGCTTCGGTCATGACTGGATGCGCTCCAGCGGAAAGCGCAGCATGACGCGCGTCCCCTGCCCGGTGGCCGAGGCGATGGACAGCTTGGCCTTCAGCACTTCGGCGCGCTCGCTCATGTTGACCATGCCCAGACTGCCGCGCTTGTCGTAGCTGGCCTGCACTTTGCCCACGTCGAAGCCCTTGCCGTTGTCGCGCACTTCGATCAAATAAGACTCGTTGTCGCGGCGGGCGCTGATCCAGATGTCGGTGGCCTGCGCGTGCTTGCGCGCATTGCCCACCGCTTCTTCGATCACGTAGAAGATCATGCCCTGCGCATCCTTGTCCAGCTTCTCTGCGTTCTCGTCCAGTTGCAGCTGGACGTTGAGCTCGGGCGCCGTGTCGTGCAGTTTCTGCACCAGCGTCTCCAGCGCCGCTTTCAAGCCCTGCGTCTCCAGCACCAGCGGGCGCAGCGTGAACAACATCTGGCGGATTTCCTTGGTGGTGGCGCGCGCCAGCGTTTCGATCTTTTCCAGTTCCTCGGGCACGCGCGCGGGCGTTTTCTGCAGCAGCGTGCGCGCATAGTTGACGCGCATGGCAATGGCAGCCACACTCTGCGTGGGACCGTCGTGCAGATCGCGCGCCAGTTTCTTGCGGGCGTCTTCTTCAATCTCCACGATGCGCGCCTTCTCGGCCTGCAAGCTCTCAAAGAGCTGCGCGTTCTGCAGCGCAATCGTCGCCTGGTTGCAGACCGCCGTCAGCACGTCAATGTTGTCCGCCGTGAACACATCCTGATCGGGACTGGCAAAGACCGCCACGCCGTAGTTCTCGAACCCGGCGCGCAGCGGCACGCACACCGCCGCCACACAACGGTGCAGCGAGGCAAAGGTCGTCAATTCTGGATCGTGCTCGGCGTCGCTGCACACGATCGGCTCGGCGTGCGCCAGCGCGCGCGACACGGAGCCAGCCGGGTCGAAGTTCAGGGTCAGCTTCTCATCGCGGGCGTCCAGGTGCCGCGATGCCGCCACCACCATGCTGTCGGTGGACAGCAGCAGCACCAGGCTGATGATGCGCTTGGAGGCCGGGCCCATTTCCTTCAGGCCCAGAATGCTGACATCCAGCACGGCGTCCAGGATGCGCTGATAATTCAGCGTGGCGCTCAGCGTGCTGGCCATTTCAAAGATGGCGCGCGCCTGCTCGCGCGTGGAGCGCAGCCGCTGCAATTCGTGCTCTTCTTCAATCTGCTGGCGTTCCACCGTCTGCCGGCGGATCAACGTGCCCAGCACGCCGGCCACCACGGCCATTCCGACGGGCAACAACAGGTCCGGCCATTGACCACCCATGCCCAAAAACACCAGGCAGATAGCCGCTGTGGTGACGAGATCGACGATGGGGTTGAAGCGCAGCGCCGCGGTTAAGATGGGGAACAAAGCGTAGTACAGCAGCGGACTATCCGGGCCGCCGGTCATGGTCAGCAGCGCGATTGTGACCAAGGTGTCGACGATGAGGCCGGCCGGCGCCAGCAGCCGGGCGGGCACATCGAAGATCAACAACACCATCGCCACCAGATTGAAGACCGCCGTCACCATGACAACGATCAGCACCGCCTGGGGCAGATTGTTCCGGCCCGCCGCCGCTGCCGCCGGGCTGAGTAGAAACACCGGGATCACGCTGAGCAGCATCAGCCAGCGCAAACCGATGATCCACCAGTCAATCCGCGAAACGCGCGATGATGACGAATGCAACTTGCCAGACCTCAATTGATAAGTTCAGACTGCCAGACGAAAGGCCGCAGTCGCGAGGGGCGTTACCCGCGCAGCCGCGGCCAGGGTTGTTGGGGTCGTCCCACAGCGTTTACGATTTTACCATAGCCGCACAAGCACGCCAAAAGCCGCTCGGACTTGTGTGCACGCAAATGTTGATACTGATGGCGAAATACCGGCTCACCAACCGCGTCCCCGCGGTTGGTCGCCCGCGCGGACGCGGGCGATGAGCGGGAAACGAATTCGCCAACAGTATCACTTTTTGCGTGCATACTCGGACTCAGGCGATCACTTCCAGCGGGATTGTCTGCCCTTGCGTGGAACTGCCGCCGATCAGCAGATCGAACCAGCCCGGTTCGACCACGCGCTGCATGCGCCGATCAAGCAGCGACAGCTGATCGGGTGTGATCTCAAACTCGATCGTTTGATCCGCGCCCGGCGGCAGCGTGATGCGCCGGAAGCCCTGCAGCAGTTTCACGGGCCGCGTCACCGAGCTGACCCGATCGCGCACATATAGCTGCACCACTTCATCGCCCGTCCGCTGGCCGGTGTTGATCACGCGCACACTGACCGTCGCCGCGCCGTCCGGCTTGATCTGCGCCGGCGTCACCCGCAGATCACGATATTCGAACGTGGTGTAGCTGAGGCCATGCCCGAACGGAAACAGCGGCGCGCTGTTGCTCAGCACATAGCTGCGCTGCGCGGTAGGCTTACGATAGTAATACGCGGGGATTTGCCCCACCGCACGCGGAAATGTGATGGGCAATTTGCCGCCGGGATTCACGTCGCCGAAAAGCACATCGGCCACCGCCGTGCCTGTCTCCTGCCCCAGATACCAGCCTTCCAGGATCGCGGGAACGTGCGCGGCGATCCAGTTGATGGACAACGGCCGCCCGTTGATGAGCAGCACAATCGTCGGCGTGCCGGTGGCCACGATGGCCTTCACCAGATCCTCCTGCCGCCCCGGCAAGTCGAGACTGTCGCGATCGCCCAGATGCGTTTCCGACCACGCCTCGCGGCACAGCGTTTCATTTTCGCCGATGACCAGCAGGGCCGCGTCAGCCGATCGGGCGGCCGCCACCGCCGCGGCGAGGCGCGCTTCATCTTCCGCGGGATCGACCGGCACAAGGTTATCCCGCCACCAGCCCTGCCAGCCGGGCGCGCTTTCCGGCAAACGGCAGCCTTCCGCATAGACAACCTTGATCGTGTCGCCCACCTTCTGGCGAAGGCCATCCAGCACGCTGACGGTGTGCGCCGGTTCAACGCTGTAGCCGCCTAGATGCGCGATAGCGGCATTGGGGCCGATCACGGCGATCGCTTGGAGCGCAGCCCGATCGAGCGGTAACACGTTCCCTTCGTTCTTCAACAACACGATCGCCTGGTGCGCGGCTTTCAGAGCCAACGCGCGATGTTCAGCACAATTCGTGATCTCTGCGGCGCGCGCGGCATCGGCATACGGCTGCTCGAACAGGCCCAGCAGGAACTTGGCGCGCAGCACGCGGGCCACCGCCGTATCGATCAGCGCCTCGGGCACGAGCCCGTCGCGCACCTGCGGCAACAGCGCGGCAAAGCATGTGTCGAGTTCGAAGTCGATGCCGGCGTCCAGCACCTGGCGCGCCGCGTCAGCGTCGTCAACGGCGACGTGATGATCTTTGACCAGATGGCGAATGCCGCCGCCGTCGGAAGTGATGAAGCCGGCAAAGCCCCACTCCTCGCGCAAAACGTCGCGCAGCAGCCAGTGATTGACGTGCACCGGGATGCCGTTGATTTCGTTGTACGACGCCATGATGGACTGCACGCGCGCCTCGGTCACGGCGGCTTCAAACGGTTTCAGGAAATAGTCGCGCAGTTCGCGCTCGGCCACGTTGACCGGCGCGGCGTTGCGCCCGGCTTCGGGCTGGCCGTGCGCGGCAAAGTGCTTGGCCGTGGCGATGACGTGCTGCGGATCGATCGGCAGGCGATCGCCTTGCAGACCGCGAATGGCCGCCACACCGAGGCGCGAGACCAAATACGGATCTTCGCCGTATGTTTCCTCGGTGCGTCCCCAGCGCGGATCGCGCGCCAGATCGAGCACCGGCGTCAGCGCATAGTTGCCGCCGCGCGCGCGCATTTCGGCGGCGGTAGCCGTGAACACCGCGCGCACCAGCTCGGGGTTCCAGGTGCTGGCAAGGCCGATCGCCTGCGGATAGACCGTGCTGCCCTGCGCCATCAGGCCGTGCAGTACTTCGTCGATGGCAAAGGCCGGAATGCCCAGCCGCGTCTGCGTAACGAGGAAGCGCTGAATCTGGTTGTAAATCTGCACCGTATCCGCCGGCGAGTTTTTCAACCCCAGACGCGAGACTGCCCCCGCGCCGTGCCGCGCATACTCGGCCAGTTGATCGAGACTGGCCTGACCGGCCACGACTGCATCGATCTGGCCGAGCACCGTCAGCTGCGCCAGTTTTTCCGCCAGTGTCATACGCGCCAGCAGATCGGACACGCGGTGTTCAATGGGCAGTTGGGGATCGCGATAAGGCAGCACGGGTTCGGTGAGCATGGGTTCCTCGTGGGTGAAGGTGAGGCGCATTGTAGCAAAAGACAACGGCCTGCGCCAGCAGCGCAGACCGTCGGTGGTGGGCGATATAGGACTTGAACCTACGACCTCACGGATGTGAACCGTGCGCTCTAACCAGCTGAGCTAATCGCCCTACGCGGGCGAGATTATAGCATCCTCGCCGGGAGTTGACAAGAGCCGATCGCCGCGCGTTGACATGCCCTCTGAAAACCCGTATAATCCCGGCATGTTTCTGGTATGCCCGCCGCCTGCCCCTGCTCCTGTTGAACCGGATCGCACATCTGGGTAGGCTCGTTTGTGTCGCTGCTGACTTGAACCAGTCCTCGCCAGATCAACGGGGGACTGGTTTTTGTTTGGAAACCAGGATGGACATTCACCAACTTTCGGAAGAGATGCACCGCTTCGTCAGCGCCAAGGGCTGGTATGACGCCGACTCGCCGCGCCCGCAGACGCCGCGCAACATTGCCACCTCGCTGGCGATTGAGGCAGCCGAGGTACTGGAGCACTTCCAGTGGGATGAAACGGTAACCGATCGGGCGGAGCTGGCCGCCGAGCTGGCTGACGTGACGCTGTATCTTTTGCAGCTGGCCGCGCTCTGCCAGATCGATCTGGAACAGGCCGTGCTGGATAAGTTGAAAGTGAATTACACGCGGACGTGGGATCAATGACGCGCTTCAAAATCCTGGCCGTGACCGATCAGGTGATCGATTCGCTGCACAGCCCCAATGTGAAGAAGCGCTTTGGGGACGTGGACATGATCATCAGCTGCGGCGACCTGCCCTACGGCTACCTTGATTATCTGGTGACGGTGCTGGGCAAGCCGCTGTACTTTGTGCACGGCAATCACGATCGGGATTACGAATATACGGAGAATGGCCGCCGCCAATTAGCGCCGCAGGGCGCCATCCCACTAGATATGCGCGTGGTGAAAGGCCCGGGCGGCTTGATCCTGGCCGGGCTGGAAGGATCGATTCGCTACGATGCCGCCGCCGGTCATCAATACACGCAGGAACAGATGGATCGCCGCGCCACGCAGCTGGCCGCCAAGCTGATGAGCCAACGCCTGCGGCACGGGCGCTATCTGGATATTCTGGTGACGCACTCGCCGCCGTTTGGCGTGGGTGACGGGCCTGATCCGGCGCACGTGGGCTTCCGCGCGTTCAACACACTCATGCAAAAGTTCAAACCGCGCCTGATGCTGCACGGCCATCAACATCGGTACTACGGTCCCTACGGCACGCCGCCCAGCATGCAGGTGGGCGCGACCCGCGTGATGAATGTCTATCCCTATCAACTCATCGAGTGGGAGGACGACCGTGAGTGACGAGATCACGGCGCGGGCTGAAGGGGACTATGGCCGTGTGCGGCGCCGGGCGTGGTGGCGCGATGTCGTCGCGCGCCTGTCCGGACGGCAGAATCAATTGCTGTCGTATGAAGCCGTCAAGCGTTCGCTGAAACTGGGCGGGCCGATCTATCGCGGCGTGAAGACCGTACCGGTGGCGCAAATCGTGGGCAGCGTCGATCGCTACCGCGATTTCGACGACGTGTTCTTGCCCAAGCAGGACAGCACGGCGGGCCGGTGGAAAAGCATCGCCCGCGCTTTCTACAGCGATGTTGATCTGCCGCCGGTGCGCCTGTACAAAGTGGGCGATGCTTACTTCGTGATGGACGGGCACCATCGGGTGTCGGTGGCGCGCGAACAGGGCATCGACTTTATCGACGCCGAAGTGCAGGAAGTCGTCTCGCGCGTGCCGGTCAGCGCCGATCTGAAAGCCGAAGACCTGAAAATTCTGCACGAATACCGGCGCTTCCTGGAACGCACCCGGCTGGACGAGATTCGCCCCGGCCAGCACATCCGCTTCACGGTGGCGGGCGGCTATCAACAGATCATCGAGCACATTGCCACGCACCGCCATTACATGCAGCTCGAACAGCAGCGCGACGTGAGCGACGCGGAAGCCGTGGCCGACTGGTACGATCAGGTCTATCTGCCCATCGTCGAAGTGATTCGCGCGAACAAGGTGTTGGACGACTTCCCGGGGCGCACTGAATCCGACTTGTATCTGTGGATCGTCGAGCACCTGTACTTCCTGCGGGAGATCGAAAAAGACACCTCGATTGAGAAAGCCGCCGAGGACTACGCCGATCAATACAGCGAGAAATCCATCAAGCGCCTGGTGCGCGGTTTTTCGCAGGCCTTCGGCGACGGCCAGGAAATCCCGCTGGAAGTGGTCAAGGCCGAGCAGGCGCGCGCGAAGTTTCTGGCCGAAACGCGCCTGGCCGAGCTGCGGCCCGATCAGAATATACTCTGCACGTCTGATCTGGACTATCAGAAGCTGCGCGATCACATCAAGAAGCACCGCTACTACATGGGACTTGATCTGCAACACGATGTGAGTGAAGAAGAAGCGGTGATACACTGGTATGATACGGTCTATCTGCCGATTATTACCGCCATCCGCGAGCACGAGTTGCGATCGGAGTTTCCGGGCCAGACCGAAACCGAGTTGTATCTCTCGATCGTCAAGTATCTCGATCAACAGCGCCAGGCGGAAGGCGACCTCACCGCCGAAGATGCCGCGATCGATTACGCGGCGCAGTTCAAGCAGCATCCGATCAAGAAGATTCTGGGGGGCCTGCTGGCGGCGATCGTGGGCGGCGACTCAACGCCAATCCGATCGGAAGTGCCCGCCCCGGCGGCCACGACGAACGTCGATCAAAATCCGGATGAAGGATAATCACTGCACTGTCACTCCCGCGGGCCTTCAGCGGGAATCAAGCAACCGAGCAGCGAAGATAGCCCATCATCAGCTGGATGCCCGATGACAGCACTCGGGCATGACGCCCCGTATGATGGAATGGAGACAAATGCTATGCCACACGCAAAAGGACCCGTCGCCGTCGTCTTTGGCAGCAACTCACCTAAGGAGGGCGATCCAGATTACGCCGCAGCGCGCCAGCTAGGCTACGCGCTGGCGCAGGCCGGTTACGTCGTCGCCACGGGCGGTTACTTCGGCACGATGGAAGCGGCGAGCCGCGGCGCGAAGGAAGCGGGCGGGCACGTCATCGGCGTGACCACGTCGATCTTCGACGGCGTGCGGCTGCAGCCCAACGCCTATCTCGACGAAGAGATCAAACTTCCGACGTTGTTTCAGCGCCTGCATCACCTGGTCACCATGGCCGATGTGTGGGTCGCCCTGCCCGGCGGCATCGGCACGTTGAGCGAAGTGGCGCTGACGTGGAGCCTGCTGCAGGTCGGCGAGATGCCGCGCCAGCCCTTCGTGCTGGTGGGCGCGCAGTGGCGCCAGACCATCGGCGGATTCTCCAACGACTACTACGTGCGCCCGCAGTATCGCGCGCTGCTGCGTTACGCGGACGACGTGATGCAGGTGGTTGATTTGCTCAAGTAAAACGTGAAGCGTAAAACGTAAGGGGCTTATTACGCATTACGTTTTACGCATTACGCGGCACCTATTACGCGCTCAAAATCAACTCTTTCTTTCGAGGTTCTTTCATGGCAGACAAGCTTACTCCTCGCAGCGAAGACTATTCCAGGTGGTACACGGAGATCGTGCAGCGCGCCGAGCTGGCGGACTACTCGCCCGTGCGCGGCTCGATGGTGATTCGCCCGTATGGCTACGCGTTGTGGGAAAACGTGCAGGCCGGACTCGATCGGCGCTTCAAAGCGACCGGGCATCAGAACGCTTACTTTCCGCTGTTCATTCCCATGTCGTTCCTGCAAAAAGAGAAAGAGCACGTGGCAGGCTTCTCGCCAGAATTAGCCGTGGTCACGCACGCGGGCGGCGAGCAGCTGGAAGAGCCGCTGGTGGTGCGCCCGACCTCGGAGACCATCATCGGTTACATGTACGCGCAGTGGATCAAGAGCTATCGTGATCTACCGGTGCTGATCAACTGCTGGAACAACGTCGTGCGCTGGGAACTGCGGACGCGCCTGTTCCTGCGCACCGCCGAATTCCTCTGGCAGGAAGGGCACACGGCGCACGCCACCGCTGAAGAAGCTGAAGCGGAAACGATCCAGATGCTCAACGTGTACACCGATTTTGCCGTGAACGATGCGGCGATCCCGGTGATCCCGGGCCGCAAGTCTGAGTCGGAGAAGTTCGCAGGCGCGGTGCGCTCGTACACCATCGAAGCGATGATGGGCGACAAAAAAGCGCTGCAATCGGGCACGTCGCACTTCCTCGGCCAGAACTTTGCCAAAGCCTTCGACATCAAGTACCTCAGCAAGGCCAACGATCTGGAGTTCGTGTGGACCACCTCGTGGGGTCTCTCGACGCGCATGATCGGCGGCATCATCATGGTGCACGGCGACGATCAGGGCTTGAAGCTGCCGCCCAAACTCGCGCCCATTCAGGCCGTCATCGTACCCATCTTCAAGAACGACGACGAGAAAGCCAAAGTCATGCCGGTGGTCGAGCAGCTGCGTCAGCAGCTCGCAGAAACCGTCAGGATCAAGGTGGACGATCGGGAGGAGACGCCCGGCTTCAAATTCAACGATTGGGAAATGCGCGGCGTGCCGCTGCGAATCGAAGTCGGCCCCAAGGATGTCGATAAAGGCACGGTGGTCTTCGCGCGGCGCGATGTGCCCGGCCGGGAAGGCAAATCGTTCGTGCCGCAGGCGGGGATCGCAGAAGCCGCCCGATCGATCCTCGCGACGATCCAGCGCGATATGCTCCAGCGCGCCACCGAGTTCCGCGACACGAACACCTTCGAGCCGCAGACCTACGACGACTTCAAGTCGATCGTCGAGAACAGCTTCGCGCGCGCGTGGTGGTGCGGCGAGCGGCAGTGCGAGGCCGAGATCAAAGAAGAGACCAAGGCGACCACGCGCTGCATCCCGCTGGAGCAGCCGGGTGGCTCGGGTGTATGTATTCATTGCGGCAAGCCGGCGAGTGAAGTGGCGATCTTCGCCAAGGCGTATTGAGATTGACAAAACCGCGCCCCGTTGTAAACTAAAGTCACACCCTACCACTCGCGAAGGTTCATGGCCTTCGCGAGTGTCTTCCCCAGGAGGAGCCATGACCCAGCAGCCCGAGCTCAAAACGTTAGTCGAAAAAATCCAGCAGCGCACCCGCGAACAACACGACGACATCGTGAAGTTCATGCGCGACATCTGCGCCATTCCGTCGATGAATTCGCTTATCGGGCCGGTGGGCGAGCGCATCCAGGCTGAGATGCGCAAGTTCGGTTTTGACGAAGTGCGCTTCGACAAGATGGGCAACACTATCGGCCGCATCGGCGACGGGCCGAAGGTCATCGTCTACGATTCGCACATTGACACGGTGGGCATCGGCAATCGTGACGATTGGGAGTGGGATCCGTTTGAAGGCAAGGTCGAGGACGGGATGCTCTATGCGCGCGGCGCGTGCGATGAAAAAGGCAGCACGCCGGGCTTCGTGTACGGCCTGGCCCTGGCGCGCGATCTGGGCCTGCTGGACGGCTACACCGCGTACTACTTCGGCAACATGGAAGAATGGTGCGACGGCATCGCGCCCAACGCCTTCGCCGCAGTCGATCCCGGCATCCGCCCGGACTTCGTCGTCATCGGCGAGCCGACGAAGATGCGCGTGTATCGCGGGCACAAGGGCCGCATCGAGTTGAAGGTCACCGCGCATGGCCGCTCGGCGCACGCGGCGTCGCACTATCTGGGCGACAACGCCGTGTACAAGATGATGGCCATCATCGCGCAAATCCGCGAACTCGATCGCCGCATGCGCTTTGGCATGGGCTATCATCCGATTCAGGGTTATCCCTCCATCGCCGTGACCGACGTCGAAGCGCGCACCGCTTCGTTGAACGCCGTACCCGATCAGTTCACCATCTACATCGATCGCCGCATCACGTCCAACGAACCGCGCGAAGAAGTGATCAACACCATCAAGGGTCTGATCCCAGACTACTTGCAGGATGAGATCTTCGTGGAAGAATTGTTCTACGACGAGCCGAGTTACACCGGCTTCAAGTTCCCGGTCTCGAAGTATTACCCGGCGTGGGTGCTGGACGATGCGCATCCGCTGGTGCAGGCCGGGCAGCGCACCGTCGAGGCGTTGTGGAACGAGAAGCGCGAGCTGGGCACGTGGGACTTCTCCACCAACGGCACGTACTGGGCGGGCAAGGCCGGCATCCCGTCGATCGGCTTTGGGCCCGGCGACGAGAAGACCGCACACATGATTGACGAGCGCGTGCCGCTGCAAGAAGTGGTGGATGCGACGCAGTTCTATGCGCTGCTGCCGTATTTGTTGAAGAACAATCTGTAACGCCAATCGTCATGCCCGAGTGTAGTTGTCGGGCATCCAGGCCTTTGATTGGCAAACGACACGGCCAAGTTACTGGATTCCCGCCGAAAGCGCGCGGGAATGACTTGTCACTCGGATAGTAATCAGAGACGCCCGACCTCGTGTGAAGGTCGGGCGTTTCTTTTTACGCCACGTCGTTGGTCTCCTCGTGCTGTGCAGGCTCAAGGCGGACGAAACGAAGTCCCTGTGGGAGTCCGCCGCCCCAAACCGCTGGACGCTTCGCGCATCCAGCGGGAGCAAATCGTCCTCTACGTTTTCCTGCTCGTTACTCCCGCAGTGCCTGTCGAAGTTGACACTCGAAATTACCTCTTGCGCATCTGCACGAGTGTGCATACAATTATCTCATGACTTACGCATGGGATCCCGCCAAAGCCAGAGCCAACCTGCGCAAGCATGGCATTGATTTTGCGGATGCGGCGACGGTGTTCTCAGACGACTACGCACTCACCATCCCCGACGATAACCCTGCTGAAGAGCGCTTTGTCACCATCGGCATGGATGCGTTAGGTAGAATCCTGGTCGTGGTCTTCACGTGGCGCGACCGGAAAATTCGGATCATCTCGGCACGGAAGGCCGAAAGTCATGAACGGAGACAATACGAGGGCTAACACCATGAAAGATAAATACGATTTCAGCACAGGCAAACGCGGCGCGCTTGATCCTCTGCCCCGTGGCAAAACGCGCATTACGATTCGGATCGATGAAGACGTGTTGGACTGGTTTCGCGCGGAAGTGCATGCGGCGGGCGGCGGCAATTACCAGACGCTCATCAATCAAGCGCTGCGGGAGTACGTGCAGAACCGCCGGCAACCGCTGGAAGACATTCTGCGCCGTGTCGTGCGTGAGGAGTTGTCGGCTTCCAAGGCCGCCCGTAAAAGCAAGACGGTCGTAGCGTAACCGGTAGACAGTCCACCCTCACCCCAACCCTCTCCCAAGCCCGGGAGAGGGAGCCCCGCGTTTTCCCGCTTGACTTTGCCCAAATCAGCTTTAGAATGAAGACGTCAGTTGTCAGACGACTAACGTCCAGGACGGTCATCCTCTATGGTCCGCAAGAGCGCCCCCCTCGCGCAGCAAGCCGCCGACGAAATTTTGTCCGGCATCCGATCCGGTAAACTCGCCAATGGTGACGGCCTGCTGCCCTCGGAAGCCGAGCTCAGCCAACGCTTTGAAGTCAGCCGCGCCACCATCCGCGAAGCCCTGGCGAAACTGGAACATGCCGGCGTGATCATTCGCAAGCACGGCGTGGGTACCTTCGTCGCCCCGCCCCAGCCCATCATTGATGCCGGTCTCGAAGAGCTGGAGAGCCTCGAGACGCTGGCCGAGCGCATCGGGTTGGAGACGCACATGGGCAAGGCGGCGATCGAAGAACGCCCGGCGTCGGCGTCAGAAGCCGATCGGTTGCAGCTGGCCCCGGCGGATCAAATCTTATCCGTGGCCCGCGTGATCATGACCGGCAAGCGGCCTGTGGCGTATCTGATCGACATCGTCCCTCTGCAGTATCTACGTCAGCAAGATCTCACCGCCGACTTCAGCGGCTCAGTATTGGATCTCTTCCTGAAGCGCGAGCAGCCCGCGTTGAGTCATTCGCGCACAGACATTGTTCCTGTCGCCGCCGATGCCGACCTTGCGCGTCAGCTCAAGGTCAAAGAGGGCGACACGCTGCTCAAACTCGAAGCGCAGCTCTTCACGCGCGACGGCAGCATCGCCGATTATTCGCAGAGTTACTTCGTGCCCGGCTATTTTCACTTCCACGTGGTGCGGCGCATACCCTTGCAGCGCATCGGCCAGGGCAGCTAACCGATCGGGCTTTTCACGGCCCCCAGGCCGTTCGCCTCAAAATCAAAACCATACTCTCAGGAGGATATAAGATGCGTAGCTTTGCAGGTCGTGATATTTTGTCGTTGAAAGAGTTCGAGCGCCAGGAATTTTTCCGCGTGTTCGAAATTGCCGAGCGGCTGGAGCCGATCGCGCGGAACCGCCAGAACAGCGATTTGTTGAAGAACAAGACGCTGGTCACGGCATTCTATCAACCCAGCACGCGCACGCGCCTCGCGCACGAAGCCGCCATGCACCGTCTGGGCGGACACGTCACCGGGTTCAGCGATGCCAAGATGACGCGCGCCGGCGACTTCTATCAGGAGTCGATCAAGGACACCGTGAAGATGCTGGAATTCTACGGCGACGTGATTGTGATGCGCCACTTCCAGCAGGGCGCGCCGCACGAAGCCGCCAGGTGGGCCAGCGTGCCCATCATCAACGGCGGCGACGGCTGGGGCGAGCATCCCACGCAAATCCTGACCGACCTCTACACGGTGCTGCGCGAGAAGGGCCGCATCGACGGCTTGAAGTGGCTGGCCGTGGGCGATATGCGCATGCGCACCATGCACTCGCTGGGCTATGCGCTGTCGCAGTTCGATTGCCCCATCACGTTTGTCGCCCCGCCCGATATGTCGCTGACCCCCGAATTCAAGGAAGAACTGAAGCAGTACAGCGTGAACTGGAAGGAAGCCGAGCACGTCGAGCAGGCCATCGCCGACGCCGATGTGATCCTCGTCGAGCCGGTGGTGCAGCCCGATTACACCAAGAGCCGTGACGAGCGCGGCAAGGAAGTGGCGCTGACCCCCGCCAACTATCGCATCACCCGTGAGCTGCTGGAGACCAAGGCCAAGAGTGACGCCATCCTGCTGCACTCGCTGCCGCGCATGGACGAAATCCCCACCGACGTGGACATCACCCGCTGGTCGCGCTACTGGCAGGAAGCGTTCAACGGCGTGGTCATGCGCATGGCGCTGCTGGCGCTGATCTTGGGGGCGACAGAGTAAGCGTGATTGTGCGATAGTTCAATAGTGAGATAGTGCGATAGTGAGGCAGACGCCATGCCAAAGATTGAACGCTTTGAAGACTTGCACAGTTGGCAGAAAGCACGACAACTGGCCAACGCCGTCTATGATTTAACGGAGAAGCCGCGCTTTGCAAAGGATGCTCTACTCTGTCGACAAATCCGCGATGCCGCCGGATCGGTGATGCACAACATTGCTGAAGGCTTCGATGCCGGCACTCGGCCAGAGTTCATACGCTTTCTCAAGATTGC
This sequence comes from uncultured Anaerolineae bacterium, assembly GCA_964398185.1. Classification (GTDB taxonomy): domain Bacteria; phylum Chloroflexota; class Anaerolineae; order Fen-1058; family Fen-1058; genus Fen-1058. The sequence goes on from CAYNML010000101.1 coordinate 14,485, forward strand.
ACGCCGCTCAGCCAGTGAAGTCCAATCCGAGCTCTACCTCGCTCTCGATCGCAAGTACATCACGCAGGCAGAACTGACCAACGCCTATGATCTGGCCACCGAAGCGAAGCGGTTGATCAATGGCATGATCACCTACCTACGAAAGCAGAAGTAACGTGGTAGTAAGTTAGT
>CAYNML010000102.1:0-2464 GCA_964398185.1 uncultured Anaerolineae bacterium
GTCACTCATCACGCATCGCCTGAATCGCCAGATCGATGAACACCGCCGACGACCAGCCAAAGATCGACGCGGCCTTGGGCGGCACGGCGCCGGTCTGCGGCTGATAATATTCGTAGATGTCGTCGTGCAGGCAGAGCAGATCGAGCGTGCGGCGGCGCAGTTCGCGGGCGAGGTCAGTGTAGCCGGTGCGCTGTAGGCCCTCGATCATCAGATAGTTCACGTTGACCCACGTCGGCCCGCGCCACATCGTCAGCGGATCGAACTTGGGATCGTTCAGCGCCACGGTGGGCAGCGGATAGCGCGACCAGAATTCGTTTTCGTCGGTCAGGTGCGCGACCAGGCGGCGCGTGACGTGCTCTGGCAAACGCCCCGTGATCAAGGGATACAGATTGAACGGTGTGCGCACATTCACGCGCGCATCCTGTGTGGGCCGCTTGGCCCAGAACAGCCCGGCATCTTCATCCCACATCCAGCGCAGCATCCGCGCGGCCTGAGCATCGGCGCGCTGTGCCCACTTCGCGCCGTCGGCGGCCTCGCCGATGGCAAACGCCATCCGCGCGAGCGCTTCCTGCTGCAAGCACAGATACGTATTGAGATCGGGCGATTCCACCGGCACGCCGTCATCCCACAACGGGCTGTCGTCCAACCCCGACGAGAACGGATGCAGATACTCGCACAACCCGTTGCCATCCACGTCATTCTGCTCGAACCACCAATTGTTCCAGCGCACGATCGGCTCGTAGACTTCGTTGAGGAATTCCACGTCGTGATCGATCTCGTACAACTTCCACGCCGCCCACGCGACCAACGGCGGCTTGGTGACGTCGGCCTCGACCGGGAACGTCAGGCGTGTCACCGTGCCCTCGTCGTGCACCGCGTCGGGGATCATCCCGTCGCTGCGTTGATGATCGAGCACGATGCGCAGTTGATCTTTGGCGAGGTTCATCTCCACGTGGCGATAGGCCAGCGCGTGAAAATACGCGTCCCATTGCCACACCCCCACGTAATGAATCTTGGACGGCGTCATCGCCTCGCGCGTGGTGTAGAAGCGCGTGGAAATCAAGCCGGCGCGCATGATCCACCACGCGTAATAATACTGCGCGCGATACGGCTCGTTGACCGGTGGGACGGCCGCAAACCAGTCGTGCCAGCGACGGGCCGCCGCGTTGAGTGTTTCTGCAATCGGACGAATGTAGCGATTGAACCCCAGGCGCGGCGTGATGTTGAGCAGCAGCGCATCATCGCCATCCGATTGGACGATCAGGCGAATGCGCTGCGTGTTGTCGGCATCGCCTTCCACCTCGTGCCGCAGAATGCGCGCATTGGTGGTGTAGGCGATGTTGCGGCGGATGTTGCCCGTCAGCCGCAAGACGCCGCCGCGCCGATCGGGATAGGATTGATCGAGGTGCGCCTGAAAGGTAAGGCCGCACGTCCCAGCGGGCAGGGTGATCAGCAGCGATTCGGTGTCGGCAAACACGATCGAAAACGTGCCGATCGCCGAGCGGCAATCGATGCGGTGCGGATAGGTGGTGATCTCCAACTCGAGCGGAGCGCCGTGCTCGTCGGTGAAGCGCCACTCGTCGAGGATGGGCGGGCGCTGGCGGTAACTGCTCAACTGCTGATCGATCTTGAACCAGCGCTCGGCCAGCTTGATCTGAAAATGATCGTTGTCCTGAAACACCAACAGGCGCGAGCCGCGCTCGCTGAACGGGATTTGCCGCAAATTGACCCGGTTCTTCAGCAATTCCAGATAGGGCGATGACCAATCACTCATGGCGTAACCATAGCACCTCGTAGGGCTGCAGCGTCACGTCGATCTCAACTGAGTGATCGCTGAGCAAGTCGCGGGCGAACCGCCACTTCTCGTCAAGCGCCACGCGCTGCACCTGATCCGAGACATTGTGCAGGCACACTACCGATCCACGCTGCACGGCGAAGATCGCGTGATGTAATTCTATCACCTGCTGCGGACTGTTCGGATCGAAAGCCTCGGAACTCGATCGGACTTGCAGCAAATGCTTCAGGCGCTGGAAGACCTGGGCACGCCGCGAGGTTGGATCACTCAACTCGCGTTCCACCTCCGCCCGATCGAGCTTCTGCCGGTTGATGGCCCGGTTGTGTCCCAAGTGCGTCACGCCTTCCGGCCAGCCGCGCGACCCGAACAGGCTGTGAAAGTAGATGCCGGGCACACCCGCCAGCGAAAACATGATCGCGTGGGCCGCCACAAACCGATCGATTTGCAGAGACAACGGATCGGCGCCGTTCGGATCGGACAACGCGTCGAAGTAGTTGATGTTCAACTCGTAGGGACTGGTCGATCCGTCGGGATTGTTCTTGTACGAGACGCGTCCGCCGTGCGCCACCACCCGATCGACCAGCGCGGCAATCTCGGTTTCTGCGATCAAGCCGCGCGCGGGATTCAGCCCGATGCCGTCGTGCGAAGCGAGAAAGTTGAAGAACGTCG
>CAYNML010000102.1:2564-4446 GCA_964398185.1 uncultured Anaerolineae bacterium
GCCCAGCGCGTCAACGCCGTGGCATCGCCCGTGCGGAAGGTGTGCAGCGTCAACGGCGGCAGCGCGAAGTTGTAGACCAGCTGCGCTTCGTTGTGCCCGTCGCCAAAATACGAGATGTTGTCCTGGTGCGGCACGTTGGTCTCGGTGATCAACTTCACGCGCGGTGCGACTTCATCGAGAATGGCGCGCAGCAGTTGAATCACGCGATGCGTCTGCGGCAGGTGAATGCACGATGTGCCGATCTCTTTCCACAGATACGCAATCGCGTCGAGGCGGATCAACTCTGCGCCATGCGCCACGTAGAACAGCAGCACGTCGATGATGTCCAGCAGCACGGCGGGGTTGGCGTAGTTGAGATCGATCTGATCGGCGCTGAAGGTGGTCCACACTTTTTTCGCGCCAGACGGAGTGGTGAACTCGGTCAGCAGGGGCAGCGTGCGCGGGCGCACCACCTGCGACAGATCGGGATCGCCCTCGACGACGATGAAGTAATCATGATATTTCGGATCGTCGCGCAGAAAAGCCTTGAACCACTCGCTCTGCGCGGAGATGTGATTGATCACCCCGTCGAACATCAAGTGGAAGTGCTGTCCCATGCGGGTCACATCGTCCCACGTGCCCAGCGCGGGATTCACCTGTTTGTAATCGATGACGGAAAAGCCGTCGTCGGAGGAATAGGGATAGAACGGCAAGATATGAATACCGTTTACGACGCCCTGCAGATGCTGATCGCAGAACTCCGCCAACGTGCGCAGCGGCGCGCGATCGGGTTCGCGCAGCTGATCGCCGTAGGTGATGAGGATGGCCCTCACCCCCCATCCCCCTCTCCCGGAACGAGAAGCAAGTTCCGGGAGAGGGGGAGTATGATCTCCCCTCTCCTGAAAACTGCTGTTTGTTTTCAGGAGAGGGGCCGGGGGTGAGGTCAGCTTCTCGCAGGCAGTGCTCCCCACCGCTTCACCATACAAAGCACGAAGATGCTCTCGAATGATCTCGTTCACGACTTCACCTGCTTCATCCAGTTTCGATAATCGGCAATCTCCAGCATGGGCGGCCGCTCGCGTTCGGCGATCTCTTCCACGTCCAGAAAATACGTGCCGCGCTTGTGGCGGATCAACTTCATGGATCGGTTCACGTCTTCCAGTATGGCTAAATGGTAGCGCTGCTCCAGCTTGCGCACCACCGTCTGCAAGATGGCAAACGACATCTTGCTCAGCGCTTCCAGCGGCTGGTTGTGATGAATGCGCTCCTGCAAATCGGACTGCGCGATGCTGTTCAACCCGAACTTTTCATACATGCCGATCAATAGTCCCGTCTCCACGCCATAACCCGAATAGAACGACAGCTGCTCCAGCGCCGAGCGGCGTCCGCCGTATTCGCCGGACAACGGCTGAATCACGCCGGACAATTCGGGATAGAACAGATTCAACAAGGGACGCGCGGTCAGTTCGGTGACGCGCCCGCCGCCGCCCGCTTGCAGCTTGTCGCCCACCTTCAACGGGCGGCGATAGAACCCTTTGACGAATTGAATCGTGGGATCGACCAGCATCGGCCCCAGCACGCCGTACACAAAACGCGGATGGATGTTGACGATGTCGGTGTCGATCCACAGCACGATGTCGCCGCGCGTGACCAGCAGGCTCTTCCACAACGCCTCGCCTTTGCCGCGCCGCGCGCCCAACTGCGGCAGCAATTCCTGGTGAATGAAGACCGGCACGCCCAATTCGGCGGCGATCTCGCGGGTGCGATCAGTGGAGTTGGAATCGATCAAGACGATCTCATCCAGCAGCGGCGCTTTGTCCATCAGCGCGTGCTTCAACGTCGTGATAACGTTCCCCACCGTCGCTTCTTCGTTCAACGCGGGCAGCGCCAGGCTGATCGTCAC
>CAYNML010000102.1:4546-14244 GCA_964398185.1 uncultured Anaerolineae bacterium
GTGGCGCCCATCACGATCAGATCGACCTGCTGCGCCTGCTCCAGGATGGTCTGCGCCGGATCGGTGGTGGCGGCCGAACGCATCGTGACTTCTGGCAGATTCTGCAGCGTCTGCGCCAGCCCGCGAAACGGCGCGTCGGATTCCACGGCGTTCTGCGGGGTTAAGTGCAGCGTCACCAGCTCGCGCGGCTGCGTGCTCAGGCCAACGCGCAGCGCCAGTTCGGCATGCGGGCCGCCGCGCGCGGCAATCAGCACGTGTTCGATCTGATCCGGCAGCGGGCCGCGTACCAGGGCCACATCGCACGGCGGGCGTGTCAACACTTCGGCGGCGGTGACGCCCAGCGCATCGAGCTGGCACGGCCAATCGAGCAGCAGCAAATCCGGTTCATCAGTGGCGATGGCTTTCGTGAGATCGGCCCACGGCTCATGTGCGACGTGCACTTGCGCTTTGTAACGCACCTGCTCACCGGCGCTCAACGCGCGCAAGCGGCGGCGCACCTGTCGCGCCTCGTACGCGCCCGCACTCAACGGCTGATCGGGCGGCACGCAAACCACGCCCACCAGCACCACATCGGCGGCCAGCAGGCGGGCGGCCTGCAACGCCGCATCACCCTCGCAGCCGTATAGAACCGGAACCCACACGGTGCGCAGGTAGTCCACGCGGTTCTTGACCATCATTGTTCCTCCAGTAACGGCGCAATGTGATCGCGATAAATCCCGTCCCACGAAAAGCTGCGGCGGACGCGCGCGCCAAACTGATAAACGGCGTCGCGCTGCAACCGATCGGTGATTAAGCGCGCCACATGTTCCGGATCATCATCCGGCGAAAAGTACGTGGCCTCAGCCTGGCCCAGCGCGCGCAGCGGCGCGATGTCGGTGCAGAAGATCGGCAGCTTGCTGAACGCCGCTTCGATGATGGGGATGCCGAAGCCTTCTTCGCGGCTGGGCATGAACAACGCATCACTCAAGCGATAGAAGTCGGCGATGACTGCGTCGGGCAAATATGTGTCGATCAACTCCGCGAGGAAGATCGCCGCGCCCGATAGGTTAAGCTCGGCCCGCAGGTCTTTCAATTTGTCGAAGTACGCTGCATTCGCCGGATTGTGCGCGCCCAACGGCCCGGTCACGGTCAGCATTGCGTCCGGCAGGTCGCGGCGCAGCGCGGCCAATGTGCGCAGCGCCAACTCGATGTTCTTGCGCGGTGTCAGGCGCACGGGCAGCAGCAAAATCGGTGCGGCCTGCGTCAGATCGATTTGTTGGAGCAGCGACAGCGTAATCGGGCTGAGCTTGAAGAACGCCGTTTGATCGATCCCGTTGGGCACCACGGCGATCGATTCGAGCGGAATACGCAGCAGATCGGCTAGTTCGCGCTGCCGCAGATCCGAAACGACGACGTGCCGCGCGCCCCAGTCGGTGCGCAAGAGGTCCCACGGGTCGCCGTCGTACAGTTCGGCCCGATAGCGCGGCGTGGTCCAGGCCAGATCGTGATGCCACAGGATTTGGCGCGGCCGATCGAGCCGTTGAATAGCCGCCGTCAGCATCAGGTTCTTGTTGAGCGAGCAGACGTTGTGCGCGATGAGGACATCGACGCCGCGCAAGGCCGGCTGCAGTGCGTGCAAGATTTCAGATGTGAGCGGTTCGAAATCGGCAGGTACTATGCCCCGATCGAGTTCAGCTTTGGCGGCCAGCACGCGCGGATGGCGCGAATCGATCAGGGGCAGGGAGATGAACTGAATCTGATCGGAGAGCGGTTCGCCGCGCGCGGCGAGGATGCGCACGGTATGCCCGGCCTGTGCGAATAGGCGCGCGTGCTGAGCCAGAACGCTTTCGACGCCGCCTACAATTGGCGGCGCAGAATAATGAATGAGCGCGATGTGCAACGGCACACCTCCTGTCAGTTGCGAGGTGCTGCCAGTATAGCCAATTCAGCGGGGTTTGTCGACCAGGCGCGGCTGGGTGAGTGGGCTGTGGTTACTACCCCTTGCGCCGCGCCAGCGGATCGGGAAAACGGCGCGCACGCTGCGGGAAAATGCCTTCGTGCGTGGAGCGCACTTCTTCCACGGAGGTGAAGGCTTTGGGATACGTGTCCTGAATGATGGTCATCACGTCATACAGGTCTTTGCGCTTCACGACGGTGTACACCAGGGTCACTTCGCCGGTGGAGCCGTGCGCGTCGATGCTGGTGACGCCGTAACCCGCGTCGTGCAGCTGCGTCATGAGCTGTGACGCTTCCTGCGGTACGATCACCCGCACAATCAACGTGCCGATGGCCAGTTGGTCTTCGATCCACATGCCCGCGTAATTGCCCGTCGCAAACCCGGCGGCGTAGGCGATGAAGGACAGCGGGCTGTGCAGGTTCTGCATGATCTGACTGACCACCACGATCCAGATCAGCACCTCGAAGAAGCCCAGCAGTGGCGCCAGTTTGCGGCGGCCCCGCGCGATGAAGATGATGCGCAGCGTGCCCAGCGACACGTCCAGCACGCGCGCGCCGAACACCAGCAGCGGCAGAATGATGTAGGTATAGACCTCGGAGTTGGCGAATTGTTCTGGTGGCATGGCTTACCTTGATCGTTTCACAGACTGCGGCTGTGGCCCATCGTCGGAAAGATGTGATCGTCCTGATAGGACTCGCGCAGGATGCGATAATAGTAGAGCGCTTCTTTGGTGGCGAGATGATAGTTCCACGTCTGCGCCAGTCGCGCGCGCTCGGCGGCGAACTCGGTATCCCCGATCGCTTCTTCCGCCAACCGCGCGATGAGATCGGACGAGCCGGCGCCCTGGGAGAATTTCTCTTTGGGGCGGTTGACGATATGCGCGGGCAGGGCGTCGGCAAAGGCGCGGCGCAGCAGCGCTTTGGCCGGACGGCCTTCACCGCGCAGCTTCCACAGCGCGGGCAGCCCCAGCGCCAGCGCGATGGAGCGCACATCCAGAAACGGCACGCGCGCCTCCAGCCCGTGGGCCATCGACATGCGATCGGCGCGCTGGAGATTGGTGTTGTGCAGCGCGCTCACGATGTGCACCAGCTCGGCGTGCAGCGCATCCGGCTCTGCAAAGCGCGCCAGGTAATCGTAACCGGCATACAACTCATCCGCGCCTTCGCCGGTGAGAAAGACTTTGACGTATTCGGCGGACAACTGCGCCAGGAAGTAATTGGGGATGGCGCTGCGCACCAGCGCCGGATCGAAGGATTCCAGATGGTACAACACGTGCGGCAGCACGCGCAGCATGTCCTGCTGATCGTAGACGCGCTCGTGATGGTGCGTGCCGAGGAACTGCGCCACGTCGCGCGCGGCGATCAGATCGCTGCTACCCGTCACGCCCACCGCGAACGTCTCCACCCGATCGAGTCCGTCACGCGCCAGCAGCGCCACGATGCTGCTGTCCAGCCCGCCGCTCAAACTGATGCCCAGCGGCACGTCCGACATCAGGCGCTTGTGTACCGCGTCGCGCAGCGTGCGGACGATGACGGGCAGCACTTGATCTTCGTGCTCGAAGCGCGTCAACTCTTGCACGATGTTGCCGGCCAGATCGGACAAGTCTTGCCCTACGTTGTAGTAGCGCGTCAACCCCAGCCGCGAGTGATACCAGTGGCCGGGCGGGAATTCGCGGATGTCGGACGCGACATCCTTTAGCGCTTTGATCTCCGAAGCAAAGTACAACTCGTCGCCGCGATGTGCCGTGTACAGCGGCTTGATGCCGATCGGATCGCGCGCCAGGAATAACCCGTCGGGTCCGGCAACGGCCAGCGCAAACATCCCGTCGAGCAGTTCCACACAGCGCGGCCCGTAGGCTTGATACAGCTGCAAGATCACTTCGGTGTCTGTGCGGGTGTGCGCGGGCCGATCGGGTAGGTGGCGCTGCCGCAGGGCCTGGAAATTGTAGATTTCGCCGTTGAACGTGATCGCGTGTTGATCGCTAAGGATCGGCTGATGTCCGCCTGCCACATCGATGATGGCGAGGCGCGTATGTCCCAGCGTGCAGCCCGCCGCACGATCACAACCAGATCCATCCGGCCCGCGATGGCGCAGGGTATGCAGCATCTTTTCCAGATCGTTCATCACCTCGGGACGATCACATCCGGCAATTCCACACATGGTTTGGCTCCAAGGGTCATTGAGCGTGCTGGCCAAGTCATTCCCGCGCGTTGTTGGCGGGAATCCAGCACCCGATCAGCGCAATTTGCCAAACATCACGCTGGATGCCCGACTACTGCATTCGGGCATGACGTTCCAACTGGCCTAACTTAATACATTGACTTTTAGTCACACACGCCTTCGTTGACGTAGCGCGTGAGTTCGCTGACGCTGAGCTGCGCGATGCCGAGTTTTTCCAGCGTGCGGCCGCGCCGCCAGTAATCGGTGCGGTGAATGATGCAGGCCAGCTTGATGATGGCATCGATGCCGCCGGTGGACACGCCATAGCGCTGGCCCAACGCGGCGATGGGCACCAGGCTCATGGGAATATCTTCAAACAGGTACCGGTGATTCAGCGTGGCGGGCGCTTTGATGCCGTAGTAACCGGGCTGATTGTGAATGGCTTCGTTGAGATCGGTGCCGGTCGCATCGTAGGCCATCTTCAGCCATTCCTGTGCGGTCTGCGCGCGAATGCCCAGCGACGAGGCCACCGTCACTCGTTCACGATCGATCACTTCCAGCACGCGCGCCACCGAAGGCGTCACCCCGTCGATGTAAAACTCAAAGTCGCCGCGCGTCGATTCAATGCGGCCCGCGTTGAGCAGGGTCAGCGTGGGATGGAATACCGCGCCCATGTTGTCGAGGCCGGTGTGCAGCACATTGATCCCGTCGATGAACTGCGGATAGGCCGGGCGGATCATCTCGAGTACTTCCGCCGTGCGCGTGGCGGGCAGCGCGGCCAGCGGCAGCGCTTCCTTAATGCGGAAGATGCGCGCCTGCGCCGGTCCGTCCAACCGGCTGGCGTAGATGAAGGTGCCCGCTTCCGCAATGGTGACGATGGCCGGGCAGCCGGCATCGCACAGCGTTTTATGGACTTCAATCGCCCCGCAAGTGCGGCCTGGATGCAGAATGATGATCTGACCGTCGCGCAAGTAGGGAGCCATCGATCGCGCCACGTCGGCATGCGCCGACGACGGCACCACCACCATCAACACATCGGCGTGCTCCACCGCTTCGCGCATGTCAGAGGTTACGCTGACGAAGCGGCCAAAGCCGCGCGGCCCGCCGTCGTAGCTTTCCAGATCGATGCCGCCGCGCGCCTTGATAGCGGCGACATGTTCGGGCGTGCGGTTGTAGAGCACCACCGGAAAATCCATCAAAGCCAGATGCGCGGCCATGGCGCGTCCGCCGTTGCCGGCGCCGATGATGCTGTAACGGGTGGGGTGGGTCATGCTTCATTTTCCTTTCAAGAGATGTGCCAGGCGGTCTTGTTCCAACAGCGGCTGCCCGGTGGAATCGACGGTGACGCACGCGCCTTCAGGCGTGTAGCGCGTGTTGATGCGGCCCGGCGCGAAGCGATTGTTGCGCAGCTGCGGCGCGTCCAGAATGCCGACTTGCACCGCGCGCGCCAGCGTCGCCGGATCGATCAGCGGATCTTCAACTTCCCGATCGGCGATCGCGGCAATGGCGGCCAGGGTGATCTGCGCCTGCTGCACCAGCTCTGTTCGGCGCGCCTGCACTTTGGGATCGGCGGTGAGATCGGGTGCACCGCGCAGCGCATTCTCGATGGCGCGCTGCGCCAGGCGGCACGATTCGATCACGTCGTCGCCGGTGGCGGCGTGGTCGGCTTCGGTGTAGCTCACCACGTGCACGATGTGCGGCTGCACGGCCATCTGCACGTAGACGCTGGCCGCCAGATGCGCGCGGGCCGCATCGACCTGCAGCGGATAGCTCAGCAAGCCGGTGCGCGTCTGCCGCCAGATGTGAAAGTCAGCGGTCGCCAACGGCTCGATGATGTCCAACATCGCCAGCATCTTGGCGAGGTCCATCGCATCGGACAGGCCCGGCGGACTGTTGAACATGAGCTGCGCGATGTAATCCTGCACGCCAAACGCACGCGCATTGTACGCCGATAAATAAGCCGACACTACGCAGATCACGTCGGGCGCGTCGCGCATGCCCCAATGATGCGGCTCGTTCAATTCGACCGGGATGCCGCGCTTACCGTACCACTGCATCACGGTTTGATGCTCGCCGATCGATCCGGCCACATCCCACGGCCCGCGCCCGTCCATCTGGTTGAACCAGAACAGCGGAATGGCGCACCACGCATTGTTGATCGTCTCGATGTACAGCTCGGCGAGGCGGATGAAATCATCGGTGCCGGAGTAGGTGCGCAGCAGCGGATAGTTGCCCCGGCGGCTGGCCGCGAACAACGATCGATAATCATCGGCGCTGCGCACCGGCACGCCGCCGGCGCCCTTGCGGCGCGGATCCTGCCGATCGGGATGGAAGAAATTCTCCTGCGCGTCTTGATCGATGCCGAGCGAGATGACATCGAGCACGCGCGTCTCCGCGATTTTTTCGACACCTTCCAGTGAATCTTCCATCGTCGGCAATCCAAAGTGATGGCGCAGCAGGGGCAGCGGCGCTTTCCAGCGGATGCGCTCGACGGTGGTTTGAGGGTAATCGGCGGCGGTGCGGGCGGGGCTGGTTTGTCCCTTGAGATACGCGATGACGTCTTCGGTCGGTTCGCTGCCGTCGAAGATGCGCTCGAAGAAACCCAGCTGGCGGGCGCGCTCGGCGATGGGTGGTGTGCCACCGAAGGCAAAGCGCACGCCGCGCGCATGCAGGGCATCGGCCGCTTCGGCAAAGTCGCCCAGCAAACGCTGGCCGGTTTCGGGTGTCAGGCGATAGGACACGCCGATCAGATCGGCTTGTTCTTCTTCGGCGGCGCACAGCACTTGCTCGATCGAGACGGCGGGGCCGAGGAAGACCGTGCGCCAGCCGGCGGTTTCGGCCAGGCGCAGAAAATTCATGACGCCCGCCACGTGCACGCATTCGCCCACTGCGCCAGCCACGATGGTTTTCATAGTGCCTCCTGCGCTGAAGGATGTTGACGGGAGAACAGACAGAGACGGCCGCACATGCTTTGTGACCGTCTCCACCATGTTCGGTTGGATGCGAGGACCGGACAACCTCTATCACTTGACGCGGCGATTATACCACCGCTACGGAACGGTATCCGGCTTCCGGCGCAGCCCGCGCACTTGCAGCAGGGGCGCGACGAACAGCAGACCGGTGTGGGGCGCTTCGAAATCGCCCACCAGTTCTTCCGTGCGATGGATCAGCTCGTCTACGTCGAAATCATCCGCCACCACGCTGAAGAGGGTGCGATGATTGAATTCTTCCTGCTCCAGGACCGACCGCAGCGACGGCATCAGCGGCAGATCGTCACGATGCGCCTGGCGCTCCTCAAGATTGCGCCGGCCCATGCTGTCCAAAATCGTTGCGCCAGGCACATTTAGCTCATCCCACAATTGCAACACGTCGTGACAGACTTGCAGATTGGTTAAGATGGCTACGATCAATTTCGGCATGTTAACGCTCCTTGACGGATGTGGTCGAACGGGCGGACCGCGCGGGCGCCGGTGAGGCGATCGGGCGGGGAAAGACATAGCGCAACAACAGCGGCGTCACCAGCGTCGTCAGCAGGATCAGCACCACGACCACCGTGAACACATCCTGTGAGATGATGCCTTCCCGCACGCCGATGCCGGCGACGATGAGACCCACCTCGCCGCGCGAGATCATGCCCACGCCCACGCGCAGTGATTCGGCGTTGTTCAGGCCAGCGAGGCGCGCGCCCAGTCCGGCGCCAATGACCTTCGACAGCACGGCGACGATGAACAAGACGATCAGGAACGGCAGCAGCGCGCCGGTGATGTCGCGCACGTTGGCTTCCAGCCCGATGCTCACGAAGAAGATCGGGACGAGAAAGCCGTAGGTGATGACGCGCATCTTGGATTCGATCTTGTCGCGCAGCGGACTGCGACCCAACCCCAGCCCGGCAATGAACGCGCCGGTGATGGCGGCCAGTCCGCCCATCACTTCGGCGGACCACGCGAAGACCAGCGTAATGAACAACACGATGGCGGTCAGCCCCTCGCTGATCGGCTGCCGATCGACCCACTTGACGAGGCCGGGCAGCACGAACCAGCCCAGGGCCGCCGCCAAGGCGAGATAGCCCAGCATCTTGGCGACGACGACGACGACCGAGTTTTCTCCACTTGCCGATCCGCCCAGCGCGAGGAAGATCGACAACACGATGAGAACCAGTACGTCGTCAACGACGGCGGCGCCCAGCAGGGTGATCCCTTCGCGCGTGCGCAGCACGCCCAGTTCCAGCAGCGTTTGCGCCGAGATGCTGACGCTGGTGGCGGTAAGAATGATGCCAATGAACCACGCGGACTGATCGGAGTAGCCGAACGGTACGGCGGCGAGAGCGCCCATGAACAGCGGCGCGATGACGCCAAAGGTGCCGCTCAACAGCGAGGCGCGCCCGGCATGCAGCATCTCATCGAGCTCCACTTCCAGCCCGGCCATGAACATGAGGAAGACCACGCCCAGCGTGGCGAGATCGTTGATTTCTTCGTGCAGCAGTTCGGGATCGCTGACGAAGGAGAGATGCATCAGATCGATCATCGTGGGGCCGAGGATCAGCCCGACGAGCAACTCACCCAACACGGCAGGCTGCCGCAGACGCACGGCGATGTACCCTCCCGCTTTGGCGGCGAGGATAATGATGGCGAGGGCGAGAGTTAATTGAAGGAAGGCGCTCATGACAATGAAACGTGAAACGTAAAGCGTAAAACGTAGAGCGTAAAACGTAGAGCGTAAAACGTAACCGGCTTCGTGATGTGGGGCTGCCTTTTACGCATTACGCATTACGTTTTACGAATGTGCTCGAAGAACTCACTGCGCGTGCGCGCATCGGACTTGAAGCCGCCCAGCACGGCGCTGGTGACCATGCGCGCATTGGCCTTGCGCACGCCGCGCATCATGGAGCAGAGATGCGCACCCTCCACGACTACCGCTACCCCGCGCGGATGCAGCACGTTGTCGAGAAAATCGGCGATCTGGCGCGTCATGCGTTCCTGTACCTGCAAGCGGCGCGCGAACATATCGACCACGCGCGGAATCTTGCTGAGGCCCAGCACCTTGCCGCGCGGGATGTAGGCCACGTGCGCCACGCCGTAAAACGGCACCATGTGATGCTCGCATAGGCTGTAATACTCGATGTCTTTGACGACGACCATCTCGTCGTAGGCCACCTCGAACAGCGCGCCGTTGATCAACGTCTCCGGATCGGTGTGATAGCCCTGCAGGATTTCGTCGTACATGCGCGCGACGCGCAGCGGTGTGTTCTTCAAGCCGTCGCGTTCCGGGTCTTCGCCCACGCTTTCCAGGATCGATCGCACGGCGCGTTTGATCTGCTCGCTGGCGGGCGACAATGGGCCGAACTGGGCGGCTTGCTCTTCGGTGGAATAGTCTTCGTCGATCATCGGGCGTCTCCGAGGTGAAATGGTAAGGTGGGTATGGTGGGTTGATTATAACTCAGACGTTGAATCGTCATGCCCGAAGGCCGTCGCCTGGCGCGTCTCCCGTTTCGTCCGTTCGGCAGGGCGTGTCGGGCATCGAGTTTCTTCCGCACCCCGGCCTTGACTTTTTTGACACTGTAGCACGACTACCGGGAGCCAGATGCTGACCGGCGCAGTTTGGG
>CAYNML010000103.1:0-12743 GCA_964398185.1 uncultured Anaerolineae bacterium
GACCTCGGAGGTCTTGCTCGGCAGGCGATCATCACCAGCCTGCTGTTCGCATCGATTATCGATCCATGCTCGTCGGACGATGGAGACCTCCGAGGTCTTTGGTGCGGGTCTGCTGTTCGGGAGTATAATCGTGTCCATGAATCCTTCACCACGAGCCATTGTTTTCGACTTCGGCGGCGTGCTGGTCGATTGGGACCCGCACTACCTCTATCGCCCCTTTTTCAACGGTGACGACGCCGCGATCGATCGCTTCCTGCAGAAGATCGGTTTTCGCGAATGGAACCTGCAGCAGGACGGCGGGCGCTCATTTGACGAAGGCGTGGCCGTGTTGAGCGCGCAGTTCCCGCAGTACGCGCCCTTGATCCGCGCCTATCACGAGCGCTATGCCGACTCAATCATCGGCCCCATCGCGGGTACGGTGGACATTCTGCGCGCCTGCCAGGCGGCCGGCCATCCGCTGTACGGCCTCAGCAACTGGGCGCAGGAGAAATTCGATCTGGTCCGTCCGAAGTACGATTTTTTCGAGTGCTTCGACGACATTCTCATTTCCAGCACGGTCAACCTCGTCAAGCCCGATCCGCGCATCTTCGAGATATTTCTGAAACGGATCAATCGCCGGGCGGAGGACTGCGTGTACATCGACGATTCAGCCCCCAACGTCGCCACAGCCGATCGGTTGGGGTTCAGCACGATCCATTTCATATCGCCGGCGCAATTGGCGGCAGAACTCGATCGATTGGATGTGATCCATTTGAACGGCCATCGCTAGACAGAAGGCAGGCTGTGCCGGTTGACGGGCAAGATCGCCAGACGAACAGCACCACCTTATCGGCCGCATTGAAGCACACCTGATTTTCCGCTTGACTTGCCGGGGCGGGTGCGCTATCCTTACCTCAGACCTATGGAACTGATCTTCATCGTCGGGATTATCATTGCCATTATTGGCGCCCTGACCATTGCGGCGGTCATGTGGCAAGGCGATGCCGGGACGCCTGCGGCCAGTCCCACCGAAACGGAGCGGGTCGCACCGCCTCCCGCCGTCGAAAATCCCCCGGCTGCGGCTGCACCCGATGATCCCATCGCGGCCAGCGTGGCCGCCGCTTTCGCCGCCAGGCCGGTGACGATCGATGAAGATGCCCCGCTGACCATCGAGACTCTCACCGCCCTCTACGCCCATGCCAGCGATGAAGTCGCCGTGGCCGACGATGCGGTGCAGATCAGAGTGGCGACCGTCCTGGCCAGCCAGATCGAGCAGCTGTACACCGATTACGTGCGGCTGGGCGAAGAGCGCTCCCGCCTGGCCGAAGCGCTGTTCGCCAACCTGCTCTTCGAGAAAATTGAGCGCTCGGCGGGTCGCCTGGAAATCGCCACCGAGCGCGAAACGCTGGATTTGCGCGAGCGGTTCGATCACGTCAGCGCCGACTACCGCCGCGTGCAGTTCCGCCTCGGTTCACTGCAATATCTCAACACCCGCCTCCATGATCCGCACGTGTCCCAGCAGTTGGAGGAACTCGTGCTGGAAATCAGGCAGTTAGCCAACAAGGCCGGCCAGACCTAAGGCTTGACCGGCTCCTGTCGAATCGAAGTGGCCCATCAGCCCGCACACCGCCATTCGCAGCAGCCGTGGCGGTGTCTTGTTGAGAGGCCGCTCACAGGAGTAGACACGATGGCCAAAGCAAAAAGCCACAAAAAACACATCGCCTGTCTGGAAACGCTGTGGGATCCAGACATTGAGAATCGCCTGAATGTCGTGCCGATTCTTGAGTTGGCCTCCAAAGTCAACAAGGTCGACTTCACTTACCTGACCTGCCACACCAAGGAAGAACTACGCTTCAATTTGCGGATGCTCAAGCGCAAATCGGGCTACGGCATCTTGTACGTGGCCTTTCACGGCGGGCCGGGGGAAATCTATCTGTACGACGGCTCCACGGTCGATCTGGAAACCTTCGCCAGTTTCATGGGGAAAGGCTTCAACGACTGGATCGTGCACTTCAGCGCCTGCGGCACGATCGGCGTGGAGCAGCACCGCTTGGCGAGCTTCATCGCCGCCACCAACGTGGCGATGATCGTCGGTTACAAGCGCGACGTGGATTGGATGGAAGGCGCAGCACTGGACCTGTTACTGTTCTCCTGGCTGCAATCGTACAAGCACATGCGCGTCTTCTGGGAGCGCTTCAAGGTGCAGTACGCCGGTCTGATTTCGGCTACAGGCTTGAAGGTCTATCACGGCTAGTTTCCCGCAAGACTTCCGAAGCGCTTTGCGAGACTTCGGAAGTCTGCCACTCCGCCTGATCAAGCGGGTGAACCACTGGCTTGCGCCCCACTGCCACGTGTGACAAGCAGACTGCTGAAGTTCGCCCTGCCTCAATAGCCCGCTTATCCTGATCCCCTGGTCCCTGATTAACTGATCCCTGATCCCTCTCCAACCGGCACAAAATACACATCCGTCGGCTTCAGCTTGCTGTTCCTCAAATACTTCGCTTTCACTTTCATGCCGATCCAATCGAGCGAAGCTTGATCGGGATCAACGCCCAGCAAGCGCGTGAGAAAGAGCGTGTTCGCGCCCTCGAACTCGATCAGCGCGAGGACGAAGGGGCACTCTGGCAGAAATTCCTCTGAGCCGAAGTGACACACGGTAAACGCATGTACCGTGCCTTCGTTCGGCAGGACGACCCACTGCGTTTCATCTCCGCTATACATGTCGTGGCCGCGCGGATTGGCGTAGGTATAGCCGCTCTGCGGATCGCGCGAGCCGAGCAGGACGCCGTTGGTCAGCCCCGCGAAGAACGGCGAATCCTGTCCGTAGGAATGCAGGTACGTGATCGAATAAACCTGTTCGATCTGAATCGGCGACATCTGCTTGAGCAGCGCCAGCGTTTCGTCGTTCAAGACCTTCGGAAAGGGAAGGTTGTGGACAATGCAGCCGCCCAGCGATTCAGGACGTTGATCGGGTAGGGTGGTCATGGTGGTCTCCTTGGGTCAGCGTCATTGCGATCCCGAAGGGGCGCAGCAATCTCCTCCTGTAACAACGGGATTGCTTCGTCGGCCTTCAGCCTCCTCGCAATGACGAATCTATCACTATTCTCGTTCGAGTACCGACACCGTCACATACGTGCCCGTGCCCGCGTGCGAATGGATCGCGCCGCGCCGCGCATTCTTGATTTGCAGCGTGTCATCGCCGAAGTGCTGCGCGATCGATCCCTGCAACTGCCAGATGGCAAACACCGCCTGCATCAACCCCGTCGCGCCGACGGGATGCCCGCACGCGATCAGTCCGCCCGACGGATTGACGGGGCACACCGGTCGATCGGGTAACGGTAGGCCGTAATCGATGTTGGGCAGGAACGCCTTGCCTGACGCCGCAAACGATCCGCCTTCGCCATAGCGGCACAAGCCCAAATCCTCATACGTCTGAATCTCGCTGGATGTATACGCATCGTGCAGTTCGATAAAGTCCAGTTCATTCAATGGATCGTGAATACCGGCGTGCCTGTAGGCCATGTTACCCGCCGTGCGTCCCGCGCGAAACGAATGCACACCGGGATAACGGAAGCCCTTGTCCCACAACGCCCGATAATACGCGCGCGTCTCGTCGGATGACTTTTCCTGCTCGGTCGCGTAATGTCGCATGAAATAGTCGTAGTCCACGTGCGGCCGATCGGCCATGCGCATGGCGTCGGTGCCGCGCCCGATGCCGGTGACCTGCACCAAGGGCCGCGCGATCTTCGCGCCGGCCTGCTCCAATTTCTTCAAGCCTTCCTCGTTGCACAAGATCGTCGCCGCGGCGCCGTCGGACATGACGCAGATGTCCAATCGTGTCAGCGGCCACGCCACCATCGGCGCGGCGCGAATAGCGGCGATCGTGTAGCGGTGTTTCTTCTGCGCGTAAGGGTTGTGTATCGCGTTGAGGTGATTCTTGACCGACACGTGCGCCAGCTGCTCGACGGTGGTGCCGAACTCCTTCATGTGGCGCGTGACCATCATGGCGTAATAGCCGGAATAGAACCCGCCGACGGGATAATCAAAACTCACATCAGAGGCCAGCGCAATGAACTCGTTGCCCTTCCATGTCTCGACGTGGCTCATCGTCTCAAATCCGTACGCCACACAAATGTCCATGTGACCGGACGCCACGGACTTCCACGCTTCCTGGAAACACAGGCCGCCCGTCGCGCCGCCGCCTTCCACGCGGTGGCCGGGCTTGGGACACAGGCCCAGATAGTCCTGCGCCATGATGCCGGACATCAACTGCCGCTGAAAGTGATCGGAGAAGTACGACGCCACCGATCCATCCACCAACTCGGTGAACTGCGCGAACGAGAGTCCGAGGTCTTGAATCGCATAATCGTAAGCTTCTTTGACGACGGCTTGAAACGTTTTATCGGGACGCGCTTTGGCAAACTTGGAGACGCCGCCAGACACGGCATACACGACGGGGGGCATGATCGTTCCTCCTTTTGTTGGGTTGAGGGCAACACCGCTGCCTTTAGGTATATGCCAAATGACGGTAAAATTCAAGTAGCAAATTTGCCCACCTCTCACCAGCCATGAAATCAATTGAGAAACTGCTCATTGCCAATCGCGGCGAAGTTGCCGTGCGAATCATACGTGCCTGCCAGGAATTGGGGATTCGCACCGTGGCGATCTATTCCGAGGCAGATGCGCGTGCGCTCCACGTGCGACTGGCGGATGAAGCCATCCCGATCGGCTCCGCGGCGCCCCAACGGTCTTACTTGCGCGGCGAGGCCATCATCGCGGCGGCCCAGTCCGTTGGCGCGCAGGCGATTCATCCCGGTTTCGGATTTCTCTCAGAGAATGCCGACTTCGCCGATGCGGTGCGCGGGGCTGGTTTGATCTTCATCGGCCCATCGGGCGAGGCGATCCGCTCGATGGGCAGCAAGACGCGCGCGCGGGCCATCATGCAGCTGGCCGGTGTGCCGATCGTGCCCGGCTACGAAGGCGGGATCGAGGCAGACTTCGGCGAAGCGGCTGGCACGATCGGTTATCCCGTGCTGGTCAAAGCGGCCGCGGGCGGCGGCGGCAAAGGGATGCGCATCGTGCGCGAACCGGCGGGCCTGCTGGAGGCGATCGACTCCGCGCAGCGAGAAGCCGAGAAGTCCTTCGGCGATCCGACGATTTTCCTCGAGAAGTACGTCGAGCATGCGCATCACGTCGAGTTTCAAGTCTTTGGCGACACGCACGGCAACATTGTGCATCTGTTCGAGCGTGACTGCTCCACCCAGCGGCGGCATCAGAAGATTATCGAAGAGACGCCGTCGCCGCTGCTGGACGACGAACTACGCCAGCGCATGGGCGAGGCCGCCGTCACCGCCGCGCAGGCGGTGGCCTATCACAACGCCGGTACCATCGAGTTCATCGTCGATCCGCAGACGCGCGAGTTCTACTTCCTCGAAATGAACACGCGCCTGCAGGTCGAGCATCCCATCACCGAGCTGATCACGGGGCTCGATCTGGTGAAACTGCAAATCAAAGTCGCACTGGGTGAGCCACTGCCGTTCACGCAAGATCAACTCACGGCGCGCGGTCATGCCATCGAGTGCCGCGTGTACGCCGAAGACGCCGCCAATGGTTTCCTGCCTGCCATCGGGCCGGTGCTGCTGGCGAAGTTTCCCTCAATGCCGGGCGTGCGCGTCGATACCGGCATTGAATCCGGCGACGAGGTCTCGATCCACTACGATCCGATGATCGCCAAGCTCATCGCCTTCGGACAGGATCGCGCGGATGCCATCCATAAGCTGGATACGGCCCTGCGGCAGACCGTCATCCTCGGCGTCACGACGAACATCCGCTTCTTGCGCGATGTGCTGGCGCACGCGGCGTTTCAGCACGGTGAGGTCACTACCAACTTGATTGAGCGGGAGTTTGCCGCGTGGCAACCCGACACCAGCGCCAAACTGGATTTGGCCCTCATTGCTGCCGCACTCAACGAGGCACAAGCTGTGCCTGTTCTACCAGCGACTAGCAACCAACTGCCAACAACCACCCATGATCCGTGGCAGGTCGGCGATGGGTTCAGGATCGGCGGTTGAGATGGATTTCCAGTATCAGCTTGACGATGAGGTGAAAACGGTGCGGCTGGAGCGCAATGGCGAAGTCGTGCGGATCACGATTGCCGATCGTGCTTATGAAGTGAGCGTGATCCACTTGCAGGCGGGTGAGTTAACGTTCAGGGTCGATGGAGTCATGCACACCGCTTTTGTCGCGCAAGACGGATCGACCCGCTTCGTCGCCATCGACGGTGATGTGTTCGAGTTGAAGCAGCCTGCGCCGCGCCGTGTCCGACGCAAGCAGCAGCATGGTGAAGACAACCTGACCGCCTCGATGCCGGGGCAAGTGACTAGCGTGCTGATCGATGAAGGCGATCGTGTGCAGCGCGGACAACCGTTGATCGTCCTCGAAGCGATGAAGATGGAGATCAAGATCGCCGCGCCGCACGACGGGCGCGTGGCAAAGGTGCTGGTTAAGCCGGGGCAGGTGGTCGATCGGGGACAGGTGCTGCTTGAACTGACAAATGAGCAATGAACAATGAGCAATGAACAATGTGCAATGATCAAGGCACGGCGAGCTGTTCCAGTTCCGTGACGAGGCGATCGAGTTCGGCGACCAGCGCGGGAAACTGTCTCCGCGCGCGAAAAGCCTCGACCAGTGCACGATAGTACCAGAGCGATCCCTCTTGGCCGCCCGTGAAGCGCGACCATACGCTGTCCCCCTCGTTCCGCACGTCACGCAAGATTGATCCGGCGTTGTGAATCTTGTCCGCCAGCGAGACGAGCAGTACCGACGGCGACGCCTCAGCCAGATGGGCGAGGTAATCCTCTTTGCGCGCGCGCCACGGCGGCTTGGGTGTCTCATCAGTATCCGACAAGCCATCGACGATGGCGGCGACGTTCTCTCCAAAGCGTCGACTGATTTCCGCGCGAGTTGCCGCGCCCCCTTGATCCTCTACCGCATCGTGCAGCAGCGCGGCGATCACTTCATCCTCCGTGCCGCTGTTTTCGATCACAATGGACGTGACGGCCAGCAGATGTCCGATGTAAGGGATCGTCGTGCCTTTGCGGGTCTGCCGGGCATGGAGTTGATGAGCGTAGACGAGCGCCTGATCGAAGCGCGGCGAGAAATCCGGGCGGGTGGGATCAACGTGTTGGGTCATGGTGGGGTTTCTGTTTCATTGAATTTTGCCGGCCGCCTGTGCTTTGGCCAATACTTGCTGCGCGGCGCGGATGGCCGGCATATCGATCATCTTGCCGTCAAACGCGAACGCGCCCACCCCCTGCGCCTGCTGCGCGGCGTGAGCCTGGATCAGCCGTTGGGCGCGGGCGATCTGCTCGTCGCTGGGCGTGAAGATCAACTGGATCACATCCACTTGTTTGGGGTGAATGGCGAGTTTGCCGCTGAAGCCCAGGCCCGCGCCGAGTTGTGCGTCCTCTTTCAGCGCGACTTCGTCATTGAAATCGATGCAGAGCGTGTCGATGGCTTGCAGGCCAAAGGCGGCCGCATGGGTGACGACGGCGCTGCGCGCGTAGAAGACTTCCCAGCCGGCCTTGCTGCGCGTTGCGCCAATGTCGCCCGCGAAATCTTCTGCGCCGAAGATCAGCGCGTCCAGCCGATCGCTCACGGCGGCGATCTCGCGCAGGTTCACCACGCCGCGCGCCGTCTCGATGATGGCCAGCAGCCGGATGGATGGATCGGCAATGGCTTCGGCCAGCCAGTGGAGGTGCTCGGCATGTTCGACTTTGGGCAGCATGATGCTGTCGGGTCGGTGCGGCAGGACCGCGTCGAGATCGGCCTGTTCGAGCCCGGAGCCGATCGGGTTGAGGCGCACCACGCGCTCCGATCGACCAAATTGCAGATCGCGCAATGCGGCGGCAATCGTCGCGCGCGCCTCGGCTTTGCGATTGAGCGCGACGCCGTCTTCCAGATCCATCACGATCGAATCGACGCCGAGGCTGATGCCTTTCTGGATTTTCTTCAGTTCATCGCCGGGCATGAAGAGCAAACAACGGCGTGGGCGCATGGTTAACTCCTGGCGTGAAACGTGAAACGTAAAACGTGAAACGTAAAACGTGAGACACAATAACGGGCGTTACGTTTTACGCATTACGCTTTAGAAACATCACCGTGCGTTCGAGCTCCACCACGATCGATCCGTCCTGCTTGCGCCCGATCTGTCGCAGGCGCACGATGCCCCGATCGGGTTTGGAGGCGGACTCACGTTTCTCCAGCACTTCGGTCTCGGCGTGGATCGTGTCGCCGTGAAAGACGGGGTTCGGATGCACCACCTTGTCGTAGCCGAGGTTCGCCACGATGGTGCCTTCCGTCAGATCGGCCACGCTGATGCCCACGACCAGCGCCGTAGTAAATAAACCGTGTACGATGCGCTGGCCGAACTGCGTCTGTTTCGAGAATTCCTCGTCCAAATGCAGGGGCTGGGTGTTCATGGTCAACGCGGAGAACAGCACATTGTCCATCTCGGTCACGGTGCGCCCGCGCGGGTGCGGTATGCGCTGGCCGACTGCCAGGTCTTCAAAGTATTTGCCGGACATGGTTAAACTCTCCAGGCGATCGCACGGGATCGCCGCTGCAAAACAAAACGGGAACGCGCGCGCGTTCCCGTCGGTGTGCCCCCAGGGGAATTCGAATCCCCGTTTTGGCCTTGAAAGGGCCGCGTCCTGGTCCACTAGACGATGGGGGCAGGATGCGACCGCTGGGGTCGCCTGCCTGAAGCGCCGCGATTTTACCAGCGATGAAGCGAATGGTCAAGGATTTCGCGTCAGCGCAGCGGCGAAGCAGTGGCGAGACCTCGGCGGTTTTGATTGACGGGCTGGCGCGCCCAGCCCATCGATCTGGTCGTTTGTCAGGCGAGGACAACCGACCGGTCAAAACCTCCGAGGTCTTTTGCGCTGGCTACTTCATCTTTTCAGCGTCAATTGAAAGATACCGCTCGAGCGGAATGCTGATCGGTGTGAGGACGTAACCTTTGATATAAGGTTTCACCAGCAGATGCGACAAGCTGTGAGTCGTGAAAATGACGGGCGCGTCGTTCACGATCAGTTGCTCGATCTGCTGGTAGATCTCCAGGCGCCGGGTGACATTCCGTTCCACGCGCGCCGCTTCCAGCAGCCGATCGATCTCGGGGTTGCTGTAGTTGCCGAGGTTCTGCTCGGAGCCGGTGTGGAACAACACATCAAGGAAGTTTTCCGGATCGGGATAGTCGGCGCACCAGCCGCCGCCCAGCAGCTGTCCATGCTGACCATCACGGACCAGATCGTAATACTTGTTGGGGTCCAGGTTTTCCACCGTGATGGTGATGCCCAGGTTCTGCTGCCACATCTGCGCCAGGGCGGCCACGCTGCTGTCGGCGTCGCTGCCATGGCCGCTGGAGGTGTAAACGATCGGCGGAAGTTTGTCTGCGCTGCCGTACTTGGATTCGGCCAGCAGTTGGCGCGCTTGCGCCGGATCATAGGGCAGGGCTTTCAGATCGATGTTGTAACCGGGCAGGCCGGGCGGCAATGCGCCGCTGGCGGGCAGGGCGTCGCCTTCTTCCACGATGTCGATGTATTTATCCCGGTCGAAGGCCAGGCTGAAGGCCTGCCGCACTTTGGGATCGTCAAACGGCGGTTGAGTGACGTCAAATTTGATCATGCTGGTGCACAGGCTGACGCCGTTGAGCAGTTCCTTGCTCATCGGTTCGTCAGGCGAGGTGAAACGCTGTAGATTGTTGCCGCCCACACCGCTCATGTCGATCTCGCCGGATTCGTACAGGCGCAGCGGGTAGCCGCTGTACAGCTGCACAATCACGTATGGAATTTTTGCGGGCTCGAGATAGTAATCGTCGTTGCGTTCGTAGAGCATCGACTTGAAACTGTCCCAACGCGCCAGCCGATACGGCCCGGTGCCGTTGGGAGCCCGATACCATTCCTCGCCGGACTCCACGTTTTCACGGTCCACCACATAGGCGGTGGGATAGGTGAGTTTCATCAAGAAATAAGGCTTGGGCGCATCGATCGTCACCTGCAAGGTGTGATCGTCAAGAGCGTGCAGGCCGCTGATGTGATCGGCTTTGCCCTCGCGCATCTCCTGCACGCCGACGATGTCACCCAGGTAGGTCAGCACGTTGTTGGAGTCGGTCTCGGGATCAGCCGCCCGCTCCCAAGAGTACACAAAGTCCTGAGCCGTGACCGGCTTGCCATTGTGGAAGCGCGCGTCAGGCCGCAAATGGAAGGTGTAGACTGTGCCGTCCGGGCTGATGTCCCACGACGAGGCCAGTTCCGGGATCAAGTTGAGCTGCGGATCGAAGGAGACCAGCCCGCTATAGATGAGCTGGTCGCCGCCATCGACTGCCGGATCGTAAGCGCGCGGATTGGTGCTTTCGCCGCCGGCCAGCACCAGGGCCTGATCGCGCGGGATGCCGTACAGGCGCGGCTGTTCCAGCGTCAGCCCGCTGGTCAACGCCGCGATGTCGTCTGCGTACTGGTCGAATTCATCCGGCTCGCCCACGACAAAGATCGTGTAGGAGCGTCCGCCGAAGAGGGTGACGGTCACCTGTATCTTGATGGTCGATCCGTCTTCGCGTTTACCTGTGGCGATGCCGGTCCAGGCCGGACGGCCATCGGCCATGTGAGCGGCCCCGTCACTGACGAACTTGATGTCGGCCAGCCCGGACAGAATCGCGTCGCGCATCTGGGGGGCATAGGTGTCCAGCGTTTCGCTGCCGGCGGCATCGGCGATGAGGCCGGCGAAGACGGCATTGCCCGGCGCGACGAAGTATTGCAGCAGGCCGCTGCCCGGATCGGGCGGCACGGCCAGCCAGCGATCGGGATAGCGCGCCGTCACGCCGACATCGCCATTGACGTACAGCCCCTGCTCGCTTTGATCCGAATCTTCAAAGGGGGTGGCGGTGGGGCGCGCTGGATAGGTGGCCGCCGGGCGCGCCGGGGTCGATCGGATTGGTGGTGGACCCGATTGGGCCACGGTGGCCGACGGTTCCACTTGCGGCGTGGCGGTCGCTTCAATGGCCGGCTGCGCTGTCGGCTCAGGCGTTGACGCAGGTGTGGGCGTCGTGCAACTCGCCAGGAGAATCATCAGAATGAGAAGGCTGCGGAAAAGACGAGTGCGCATTACTGTTCCATCCTTTGCTTGCGGCGTCCGAGAGCCAACGCGGCCACGGCGGTGATTAAGGTGATGACGCCGCACATGATCAGCGCCGCGGGCAGTAAACTCTGCGGCGTCGCTTCTGTGAGAGGCGTGGCGACGGTCGCGCTCGGCTCGACGTTGTCGGCGGTCTGCGCAATCGCGATCGGGGTTGGGGTAGGCCGCTCCCGGGTGGGGGCGGGCGTCGGCCCGGTGACGTTGCTGGAGGCCGGCACGAAGGTGGGGACGATCGTCGGCACGGGTGTGGCGGTGGGCCGGGCCGTGCTGCCCGATCGTTTCTGCGCCCCAATCGCGGCCCGCCACACATCCTCAAATCCGTCGATGTCGAAGCCGTAAATCTGTTGCAGCGCTTCGTCGGTGGTGGCGCCGTCGCGCAGGGTGCGTAAGAAGTCGAGCATCTTGGCTTGCCCGTATTGATCGATGAGGAATTGGGTCAGGCTGTAGGACTGGGCGTAGGACGCGTTGGCCTTGTCGGATTCTTCCGAGAAGCCGCCGCTGAGTGCGCGCACCGGCAGGAGCGTATTGTCTTTGAGCGCCTGATCGAATACGACCTGTTGATAATCTTCCAGGCCGCCCTCGCCGTACATGGCCAGGCCTTCGATCAGCCAGGTGGGGATGTCGCTGAGGCAGCTGAAGGTCAGCTGGCCGACCAGCGCGTGCGTCAACTCGTGCGCCTGTGTGCGCTTGCCCCACTCCATTTGATCGGCCGTGATGCCGATGATGACGATGTTGTGATCGGTGAACGCGAGGCCGCCGGTCCAGCCGGGCTCGTAGAGGATGGCGTCGCGCATGTCGGCGGTGTCGCCGTAGATGTAGAGATCGATCGGTTTGGCGGTGCGCAGGCCGGTGACGTCGGCCAGATCGGCCAGCGATTTCACGGCGGAGGCATGCAGCTCGCGCCCGAAGGCTGCTCCGCCGTCGTACCAGTGCAGGTTGATGTCGTCGCCGCTCACGGTTTGCCAGTCGTGTTGATCGTCGAGCCATACGGTCTCTTTGCGATTAGTGACGATCTCCTGGCCTTGATCGTCGGTGAGGCGCCAGCGCCACCAGATCTTGGAGCCGGGCGGCTGCGAGCCGCTTTGTTTCATCTCCCACGTCCAGTTGGCGGCAACTTCCTTGCCGGGTTTGATCTCCGGAAAGGCTTTGGCGACGACGGCGCCGCACGTCCACTGATCGACGCCGTATTCGAGCACGACTTTCTCGATGGGGCGGTCGTGCTGGAATTTGGCGCGGAACGTCAGGCGATCGGGAAATTCGAGGAGCGGCTCATCGTTGGAGACGGTGATGGTGCCCTGCGCAGCGACGGGCAGGGCGGCAATGAGCAGCGCCAGGGTTAGCAGGAGGAGCAGTAAACGTCGGGACATCGGAATCCTTTCGCGGGAAGGAATAAGGGAGATTATACAACGAAGTAGGGGCGGGGCACTCGCAACGTGATCCTGGTTGATCGGAATGTCGGACGTGGCAGCAAAGCCAATCCGCTGGGACTATTGGGCGAGTGCCTCACCCTTAACAGTAGCGCATCGAATGAATTCGATGCCTGCTAGATCAAGTCGGCTTAAAGCCGACTTCCA
>CAYNML010000103.1:12843-14207 GCA_964398185.1 uncultured Anaerolineae bacterium
CGCTACGAATTGGCTACTTCCCCAGCGCCCGCCTGATCTCCGCCGTGTGCTCTGCCTCGTGCTCGCCGCGCTTGTCGCATCGAATGAATTCGATGCCTGCTAGATCAAGTCGGCTTAAAGCCGACTTCCAGCGCAGCGTTGCCAGCCCGGCGTTTCAACTCGGGGCGAATGGGCGGCGCTACGAATTGGCTACTTCCCCAGCGCCCGCCTGATCTCCGCCGTGTGCTCTGCTTCGTGCTCGCCGATGCGATAGAAGAGCTGCTCCAGCGAGATCACGTCGCCGCGGGCGTGCTTGCCGCGCTTGTCCAGATCCTCGGCGGTCACGGTGTTGAGGAAGGCCAGCAGCTTCTGGTGCGACTCGGCCATGCCGAACAAAATCTCCGGCGGCTGTTTGGCCTGGTTCTTTTCCAGCTGCCGTTGATTGTAGCGATCCAGATCGAAATCATCCGGCACGGTAGGCTGCCCGGCGGCGATGGCCTGCGCGGTCTTGATCTGTCCGCTCTCCGACGTGGCGAGGTGCAGCAGCATCTGCTTCACCGTCCAGCCGCCTTCGGCCGTTTGGACGGGCCGATCCCAATCGGCGGTGTCCATCTGTCCGATGAGTTCCAGCGTCGCTTCGCGCGTGCGAATGAGGTGATCGTGAATCAGGTGCTTGCGTTCGGTGAGGTCCATGGATGTCTCCTCGTGAAATCCGTCTCGTCATTGCGACGAAGCAATCTCAACGCTCAACAACGGGATTGCTTCGCTGAAAAGCGCTCGCAATGACGCGTTCTCGATCGTTTACTCCGCCCCCAACGCCTTGCGGATGTCGCGGGCGTGCAGCATGTTGTGGCGATAGATCAACTTGAACAGATCTTCGATGGTCATCATGCCGAAGAAGGGATGCCGCCCCTGCCGCGCCCATTGATCGTCGCGGATGGCGGCGACGAAATCGATCGTGGCCTGGCGCGTGACGCGAAAATCGGCCAGCAGTTCGGCGGGCGTCCGATCGATCTTCTGGGCGACCTCGCGGTTGTTGAAGGCGTTGATGTCAAAGTCCTCCGGTGCGCCCTGGCCGCCGTTCAACACATCACGCCCGTAAAACTGGAACTCGCCCTCGGCGCTGATCTGATGCGCCAGCACATCCTTGATGGTCCACGTCATGCCGTCGGTGTAGATCACTGTCTGCCATTGTGCGGGCGTCAGGCCCTCGAACACCGCCAGCAGCTTGTCGCCTTCGTCGCGTAAGCGCTTCTGAATCAACGCGTGTTTGTCGCTCATCCCCTTGGCCTTTCATTAACTATCCGACCGTCATGCCCGAATGCTTTAGTCGGGCATCCAGGCTGAAGTTTGGCGAGTCATACTGACCAAGCCTCTGGATTCCC
>CAYNML010000104.1:0-13257 GCA_964398185.1 uncultured Anaerolineae bacterium
ACGTCAGCGGATAGGCAACGGATCAACGGATGGCACGTCAGCGGATAGGCAACGGCCAACTGGACGAGGAACGGCGGGCGGTTCAGTTGAACCACCCGCGTCGCTTGTTGGATTATGCGGCGGCGGATTGACGCTCACAGTATAATGGAGGCAAGCGCTGTCAATCGAGCGCCCATCGCGCAGCAGTGACACGATCGTCTCTCCCGCACTACCTACCTGTTCAAGGAGCAACGCATGTCTACTTCGTTTACGGCAATGACGTGGAACGTGGAGAATCTGTTTCCGCCGGGGCACTTTGTCAGCACACGCAAGGCGGTTACAGATGAAGAATACGCGGCCAAACTGGAGTATCTGGCACAGACCATCTTGACCATCCGGCCGGATGTGCTGGCGTTGCAAGAGATTGGCAGCGAGTCGAGCACCGGCCGCCCGTTGAATGATTTGCAGAGCCGGCTCAACGGTCAATATCCGCACCTGGCGCTGTCCAGCTATCCTGATCTGCGCGGCATCCGCGTGGGGTTCCTGTCGCGCTTCCTCATCAACGAGGTGGATGAATTCGCGACCTTCGCGCCCGGTGAATTAGCCTCGGTTCCCAACTGGTACCCCAGCCCACCGTCGACGCGCATGGGGCGCGGTGTGCTGTCGATCGAAGTGGAACCGAGGGCGGGGGTGCGCCTTCGGCTCGTCACGGTGCATCTCAAGTCCAAACTCATTACTTACCCCGGCGGCCGCTTTGCTCCCCAGAACGAGAACGAACGCGCCGTTGGTGCAGGGCTGGGCCTGCTGCGCCGCACCGCGGAGGCGGTCACCGTGCGCCAGTATCTGAACAACCTGCTGGCGGCAGATGCGACGGCGCGCACCATCGTGCTGGGTGATTTCAACGACGAGCCGCGCGCCGCGACGACGCAAATGTTCATGGGGCCGGAAGACGCCGATACCACTTCCTCGGACAAATTCGACTACGTGCGGCTGTACAACCTGGTCGATTCGATTCCGCGGCGGGGCGATGCCACCAACGACAAGTGGTTCCTGCCCGAAGGCGAGCGCTTTTCGCGCATTTACAACGGCCGCCGCGAATTGATCGATCATCTGTTTGCCAGCAAGAACCTGCTGGGGCCGTCCGAGGAACTGCGGCAGGACCGCTGGCAGGTCACCGAAGTCCGCAGTCTGGTCACCAGCATCCTCGCCGAGAGCGTCACCGACAATCCTGCCGAACGCGTGGGCAAGGCGCAGCCCGATCACGCGCCGATCTACGCGCGCTTTGAGTTGTAAGCCAACGGGAGAGTGAAATAGAAAACTGAGGCGGCTCATGTGAGCCGCTTCAGCGGCTGACGCTTGGTTCCTTGCGCATAAACAAGATGAGGTACAATTGCCTCATCCGCCCTCGATTCGCCCAGCCAGCGAATCTGCCGGAAATCCGCGCAGCACCAAGGGAGATGTCTATGCCGTACATGCCAACCAATCACAGCGATGTGCCGATCCGCCTGTTCAAGTCGGATTTTCTGGAGTTCTTCACGCACATCCATCCCGCCGTCGTGCCGATCATGTGGCTGCCGCTGGCCGCCTATTTTCTGTCGCGCCCCATTGTCGATCAGACGTTGGGCGCAGGGCAGATCATCGTCGCGCTGATCGTCGGCGCGATCGTGTGGTCGTTCACCGAGTACACGATGCACCGCTTCGTGTTCCACTTCGAGCCGCGGAATCCGCCGCCGTGGCTGGAGCGCGCCATCTTTTTGTTCCACGGGGTGCATCACGTGCAGCCGCAGTGCAAGACGCGCCTGGTCATGCCGCCCATCGTGAGCGTGCCGCTGGCCCTTGTATTCTACTGGCTGTTTACGCTGATCGTGGGCCAGCTGCTCAACCTGCCGCAGTGGGTCGCGCCGCTGTTTGCGGGGTTCATCATCGGCTATGTGGCCTACGACATGATTCACTACGCCACGCATCACTTCCCCATGCGTTGGGGGGTGCTGAAGGCGTTGAAGCGCTATCACATGCTGCACCACTACAAGACGCCGAACGAGCGCTTCGGTGTCAGCTCGCCGACGTGGGACGCCGTCTTCGGCACCCTGCCCGACGATACGCCGAAAGCCAAGGCGGCGACATCATAAGAGTAACGAGGCGGCTGTCTGAGACAGCCGCCTCGTCTTTTTGGCGCCACCCACCCTCTGAAACCTGGCGTCACGCAAAAGCGAAGACGTCCATCACGATTTGCTTGACCGGTCTGGCTTCGCCATGCAGCATGCGCCGTACCGCTTCGGTTGTTGCCCGATCAAAGATCGTTTCACCACAGCGCGCGCACACGCGCGCGGGAATTCCCTCAACCAGAATAGGTGAACCGTCAATCTGAAAAACCTCGTTCACCAACGTTTCGGGCATATCCGCTGCTCCACATACAGGACACTTCGACATGTCTACCTGCTTGTTGTACATCAATCATGACTTTCAGTCAAACAACCGATCGACTGCCGCGGCCAGTTCGGCCAGATTGCTGACGCGGTGCACGGCGTGGCACAGCGGCGCGTATTGCAGCATGTCGCTGTCACCGTGCCGCCATTGCAGGGGATGTTCGGGGTTGAACCACAGCACGCGTTTGGCGCGGCGCTTGATCTGATCGACCAGATCAATTCGCGGATCGTTGTAGTTGTTGCGCCCGTCGCCGAGAAAGATCACCGTCGTGCGGCGATCGACGCTGTCGAAGTGATCGTGCGTGAACTCGACGAGCGCCGCGCCGAGATCGGTGTTGTAGTAGCCCGGCGGAATGCGCTCCAGCACGTCCTGCACCACTTCGCTGGCGCGGCCCTGCTCGAAGTCGTGCGTCAGATCGTGAATGTGGTTGATGAAGGCGAACGATCGGGCGCGCGAAATCTGATCGCTCAACTCGTACATCAGGCGCACCATGAATTCGGCCACGGGGCGCATGGAGGTGGACACGTCGGCAATCAAGACGAGTTTCGGTTTCAACTGCTTGTGCTTGAATTTCATCTTGATCGGCACGCTGCCGTATTGCAAATTGGCGCGCAGCGTGGCTTTGGGATCGAGCGTGCCTTCTTTGCCGCGCTTCTGCCGCAGCGCCGCGCGACTGCGAAGTTGCGCGGCTAAACGCGCCACTTGTTTGCGCAGTTCGTCGCGCTCGCGTTCGGTCAACGATTCAAAGGGACGATTCATCAAATCGTCGAGCGGCTCGCGCTTCTCGTATTCCTGCGCCATGTTCTCGGCGATCTGCTGCCCCACGTAATCGTCCACCTGCTCTTCCAAAGCCTCGGCGTTGCCCTGCATGGCGTCGCGCAGCTGCTGGCGCGCCTCGTCGCTCATGCCCAGCGCGGCAAGCAATTCCATCAACTCGTCGATGGCCTCTTGCAGATCTTGCAGGCCCATCTGCTGCAACATCCGCCGCGTGATCCACTGCCGCTGATACATCTGGTTGGCATTCTGCAAGCCTGCTTGCTGCCCCAACTGCTGTAGTTCTTCCGGCGTCAGCGGACGGCCTTCCGCCAAGCGGCGCATCAATTCTTCACGCAGTTCACGCAGCAGTTGGCGGAGCGCATCTTCCAGCATTTGCTGTTCGTCGGACGACAGGCCGCCCGCGCCGTTCGTCATCGGCGGCTGGCCGGAACCGAAGAATAACGGGAACAACCGATCGAACGCCGGGGCGTCTTTGGCTTCTTTGACCAGCGTGGTCTTCAACGACACGCGGAACACTTCGCGATCGGCCAATCCCAGATGATCGACGGCGTAAAACGCGTCCTGGCTTTCAGCAAGAGAAATCCGCACGCCGGAAGCGCGCAGCGCGGTGATGAAGTGAACGATGCGGGAGTCCATAAGGCGTAATGAGTAACGAGTAATGCGTAACGAGAGATGTTACTCGTTACTGGTTACTCGTTATCGTCGTCGTCTTCGCGGATCGTTGTCGTAGGCGTCATAGCGATCGATGGCTTGCGGCCCGCTCCGGCTCGATCGGCTTTCCAGGCCGCCGCGCGCCCGCTGCACATCCGATTCGTGCTTGAGCAGCACGGTGAGCGTGGTGTTGAGCGTCGCTTCGTCCATGTGATCGGCGTTGAGCGCCACGAGCGCCTTGGCCCAGTCGAGCGTTTCGCTGACGCTGGGGCTTTTCTTCAAGTCCATCGTCCGCAGGCGCTGCACGATCTGCACCGCTTGCTGCGCCAGCTTCACGTTGAGATCGGGCACCTTCAAGCGCACGATGTTGAGTTCCTGTTCCATCGTCGGGTAATCGACGAAGAGATACAGGCAGCGGCGCTTGAGCGCTTCGCTCAACTCGCGCGTGTTGTTGCTGGTGAGCAAGACCAGCGGTTGATGCCGCGCTTTGATCGTGCCCAGTTCCGGTACGCTCACCTGAAAGTCGCTGAGGATTTCCAGCAAAAACGCTTCGAATTCCGTGTCCGAGCGATCGATTTCGTCGATGAGCAGCACCACCGGCTTCTCGCTCGTCAGGGCGCGGAGGAGCGGTCGGGGTAACAGAAACCGCTCGGAGAAGAAGACATCTTCTTCGTTCGCCAGCCGATCGGCCGCGGCGCTGAGCGTCTCGGCCTCGCTCAGCAGCTGCGAGAGTTTATCGCGCAGCAATTGCGTGTAGAGCATTTGCTTGGCGTATTCCCATTCGTACAATGCCTTCGTTTCATCAAGACCTTCGTAGCACTGCAAGCGGATGAGTTCGCGGCCGGTGGCCCCGGCCCACGCTTTAGCGAGCTCGGTCTTGCCCACGCCCGCCGGACCTTCCGCGAGAATGGGTTTATCCAGTCGCTCGGCGAGGAACAACACCGTCGCAATTTCGTCGGTGGCGATGTACTGCTGTTCGCCGAGGCAATGCTGCACTTCGCGCTTATCTTTGAACATAGCTTGGCTGCCTGTGAGAGGATAAAAAGATTGTACCCGATGCAAACGAAAGCGCCACACCCGCTGGATTGGGTGGGCGCTTCGATTGCCAAGACCTGTCAGGTGATGCAAAAATCCTCGGTGATCGGTCAGTCCGTGCATCACCTGACAGGTCTGCTCGCGTTTCAATTCATCTTAACCTGTAATGCCTTGCGCAGTTCGGTCTTGCTGGGCGGATAGAGAAACGCGCACTGGCCGTCGATGAAGACGCCGTTGGCGATGCCCCACTGCTCCATGACGGCGCGATCGTCGGTGTTGATCTCGCGCACGACGACGTGCTCGCCCAGTTCACGCGCCACCTGCAGCAATTCGTCGCGCGCGTGCGCCCAGAAGGGACACTGCCCGCACCAGAAGATATCGACGCCCGTCTGGTCGGCGGGCAGCGGCATGGCATGGTAGCGGCGCGGCAGGAACTCCGGCGGCTTCACGTCCTGCCAGGCCTTCATCAGCAGCCAGGCGCAGTCGCTTTCCTGGACGACCACAAAGCCGTGCTCGATGAAAAAGCCGGCGGGCATGAAGAGTGAATCGGGGTAGGCGATCACCGCCAGGCCGCCGGTGTGCTCGCGCGCTTTCTCTTCGCACGCTTCCACCAGGTGCGCGCCCACCCCGTGCCAGCGACGTTTTGGCTCCACGAACATGCAGGTGATGAACGTGAGGTTCTCACCTTTTACCGGGCGCGGCGCATACTCGATCGGGATGTATTCCAGATGCCCGGACGGGCTGGCGCCTTCATAGGCCAGCAGGATGCGCACACCCTTGAACAAGGTGTTGTAGTTCCACCAGCGCTTCACATCCTTGGCGCGGCCCAGCTGCTTGAAAGCCTCTTCGCGATCCGTTTCCCAGTCTTTGGAGAAGTCGTAGTTGAGGCACAGCAGAGTTTGCTCCTCGGTGTCTTGCAACTCGAAGATTTCCATAGTGGCCTCCTGAACGATCGGGGCAGCGCCGTGCCCCTACACGACGATCGGCTCGTGAGCGTGGTGCAGGACAAAGTCGCCGATGACCGGCTGAGCCAGCTGCAGATAATCGGTCATGGCGATCTTCATGGTGGTGTGATGCGTGCCCGCCTGAAAGACGATGTACGGCTCGTCCACCAGCGATCGATCGATGTACACCGGCACCCGGTAGAAGTGGCCGAAGGGCGGCATCGCGCCCACGTCGCAATCGGCGAACAGCTGCGCGAACTCGAACTCGCGGGCGCGGCGGGCTTCTTTGGCTTTCAGAACCGCGCGCACCTTATCGAGATCGACCAGCTCGGGAGCGGGCAGCACCAGCATGACCGGCCTGTCGTCGATAGATGCGATGAACACCTTGGCGACGCGCTCGCCTTTTTCGTGCAGCGCGGCGGCCACCTCCTGCATGGTGTACACCTGGCGATGTTCCTGCACTTCAAAATACACGTGGTTGTCCGTAAGATACTGCTTCAAACGATCGACACAAGCTTCCATAGGTCACCTCCGCTAAAGAGATATTTTGGGGAATACAAAAGCCGACCGTCCCCGAATTGCTTCGGGCTGAACGGTCGGCCGGTGAGACTACCTCGATGCGCCCTCCTACGACAAGAACGCGGACCAGTGAATTGTCAACGACGACGGACGATGTTTCCTCGCAGTTAGGTTGATTTCAGTATAGCACTGTTTTTGGCGAATGTGACAACGAATTTGGCGGAAATGGCGATTCAGAGGAGCGGGGACGTGGCTGAATTATGGCAAAAAGATGGATGCACAGGTTGCCCTACATCGCTGTCATTCCACTCGTTCGCCATACGGTTCGCTGCCAGTTTCACTTGGGCAAGGGTGTCACCCGGATACGTCGATCTTCCACCACCGAAAAGTTCCCGGCCCAATCTGTGCGACTACTCAAGGCCGCGGCTGCAGTA
The DNA here is from genome assembly GCA_964398185.1 of uncultured Anaerolineae bacterium. Lineage (GTDB taxonomy): Bacteria > Chloroflexota > Anaerolineae > Fen-1058 > Fen-1058 > Fen-1058. The sequence goes on from CAYNML010000104.1 coordinate 6,767, forward strand.
CGGGCGACCTGCTGCGGCGATGTCGTGGAGATGCGAAACAGGATAATACCACTTGCGGCGGGCAGCTTGGCCCGAAATGCCAGTTCACCGAAGTCTTTGTCAAACGTCACTACAATTCGATCTTCAGCTTGCGCGCGCTGGAGCACAGCCTGGTCACTGCTGCCCGGCGCGTCGGTGCGAACCCATGCGACATCGTGCCCCTGCTGGCGGAGCGCTTCGACGGCGTCCAGCGGAAAGTTCTCGTTGGCGAGAATGCGCATGGCGATCAGGCTTGAGAGACGGCTAACGGATAGACCTTCTCGGCGCGCAGTACTTCGCTAGCGTACTTCAAACAAGCCTGAATGTCCGCCTTAGTCACGCCAGGGTAATTGCGTTCGATGTCGGCCTCACTCCAGCCCTGTGCGAGCAGGTCGATCACAAATTCGACTGCGAGGCGTGTCCCCTTGATGACCGGCTTGCCGACGAGAATGCTGGGATCGATCACGATGCGATCTTGCCAGTTCATAAGAACCTCCCATCTGGCTTGATTATATCATCGGAAAACAACGGAGGCACAGATTTCTCTGCGCCTCCGTGATTAACCCGGTCATTCAACCCCCTAAAACGTACTGGCCGACTGAGACTTCTGCTGGTCCAGCCTCTGACGTAACCACACATTGATCAGCGTCTGCGTGCTGACATGCCGCTCGCGGGCCGTCTGGCGCAAGCCCTCCGTCCGTTCCAGTAAAGCGCCAGGATCAATCGGCCCAAGAAACCGGATTTCTCCAGTTCAGACGGAATTATGGCAAAAAGACGGCGGCACAGATTTCTCCGCGCCGCCGTGTTACCGCGACTTTGGGTTGGTGAAGCTCAAGCCGAGGGAGAAGCTTGCAGACGCTCGACTAGCCACAAGTTAATGAGCGTCTCCGGCAATAAGCCGCGCTGGCGAGCTTGTTTTTCAATCTGCTCGTAGACTTCTGGATCGACTGTGACACGTCGCCGCCGGGGTGCACGAATCTCAAACTCGACCTCGTAGGTTTGATCCCAGTAGTCAGCCGTGCTGTGGGTGTCCCAGAACTCGGCGATTTCTTCCAGGGTCCTTGCCTTCGAAATGCTGGTCAGTTGAGTGTCTTCACTTTCGCTCATAGCGTTTCCTCTCTGAACCGTCCATGTCTCGCGCACTCAGAATGAGCGCGCGATTCGCCGGCTTCTGAATGAAGAATACGATCAAATATCGTCCGTTCTCCGTTTGACCAGCGGCAAAATACACGTCTTCGCCTCCCCGCCTGCCTTTTTCTGCAAAACGATAACGGGGCCGATTGAAAAAGACTTCTTCGACTTCTTCTGGCGTAACGCCGTGCTTGGTCGCCAGCTTTTCAACAATCTCTTCCAGCCAGATGAAGTCGTCAATGTACACGCCAGCGCCTGCCTGATAATGAGTAATCTAAAATCAGTGTAACTGAGAAGCAAAGCGCTGTCAAGCAAAACACAGCGGCAACAACGGCACAACGGCGGGTCGCGCGAATCGACCCGCCGTTGTCATAGGCTCACTTTTCGATCTTCAACAACCGTCCATCGCTCCGCCCGAACACTTCGGGGAAGTAGAACTCATTCGCCACGGTGGGGATGACCTTGTATTCGCCGGGCAGCGTGGCGCGCATGGTGTACGAATACTCGTACGTGCCGCGATAGAGATAGTCCGCGAACAGCACCACCTTCTCGTCACGCAGTTCACTGCGATCGTACCAGTTCCACCACCACCAGTAGTATGGATAAACCATCTTGCCCGAATCGGAGTAGCGCGGTTGCAGGTTCGGGCCTTCGGCCAACATGCTTGTCGTGGCGAGGCCGGTATCGATCGCTTCCGCGCCCGCCGGGAGTGGATCTTCCACGACGATGTAGTACAGATCGTGCGGGGCGATGATGGTCAGATCGACGCGGATCACATCGCCCAACTTCGCCGTGGTCACCTCGGGGCACTTGTTCCGATCGGCTTCTGCGCACGACGCGAGCGTGTAGCGCCGCTGCACGATGATGCCGCGATCCTCGACGGGTTGCAGATCTTCGACGGGCTGGAAGACGCGCAGGTGCGCCGTGTAGTACATCACGCCGTCGCCCGGCCCGCGCGAGAACGTCAGCCGATTGGCTTCACCGGCGATCAGTTCCTTGATGGCGATCTGCTGCTGCACCGGCGCTTGCACGTTCGCCGGCGTGAACGTCCCTTCGGTCACCGATTGATCGTTGAGGAACACGGCGTAATCGTAGTTCGGATTCAGTTCGCCGGTCGCCACCATCCAATCGGTCAACGCGATCAACGACCACGCCGTTTCCTGCGTTGTCTCCCAGTAGCCGAACTGGCGCGCCACCATCAACCAGCGCACGATGTTCGGCGCGAGTTCGTTGTTCTGATCCAGCCGCGCATACGCGTCGAGGATGATGGCCGTCGAGCGCGTGTCGGTGGTCATCGCCCACCAGTGGTAGCCGTCCTCTTCCCAGTGTGCGCCCGTGGCGCTGAGGATGGCCGCGTTGTTGAGATCGGACAGCAGGGTCTTGATGCGCTCATCGGACTTGTTCGCATTGCCCAGCGCCATCGCCAGATATGCTTTAGCGTAATGGCTGAGCTTGGCGCGTTCATCGAACAGCGAATTGATTGTCTGCGCCGGCGCCTGGTTATCTTCTGACAGTACGAACGAGAACCACGCCTGCGAATCGGCTGCGTAACCCGAGAGATCACGCGCACTCGACTCGAGCTGGCTCCTCAAGTATTCCTCGCCGCGCGCGAGTGAATCGGGTCGCACGGTGAAACCGGAATCACGCGCTTCGATCAGGCCGTAGACCACGTAAGCCGTGAGATACGGATTGCTCTCCTGCAAACTCCACCAGCCCCAACCGCCGTCTTGATTCTGCCACGCATACAACTTGTCCAGCGCGATGTTGATCTCTTGCGTCAGCGACATTTGCAGCGTGGGCGACACGATGCCGAGTTGATTCAACGCCCGATAGGTCAACACATTTGGCAGGAAGCGGCTGACGGTCTGTTCCGTGCATTCATACGGATAGTGCTTGAGGTAGTCGAGACCGTTGACCATGCCCGCCGCCAGCGATGGATCGACTTCGATACTGAGCTCACCCGATCGGTTGTCGTAGCGTTCCGGCAGCACGATCAATTCGGTGCGCTGACCGGCCTGCTTCAACTGCCCGCCCGTGCCCACGATGTCGGGCGCAGAGTAGCGCAGCACTTTCAGCGTGCCGTTCGGGCCGGTGGACAGGCGCGGTTTGCTGGCATCGGCAAAGTCGCCCGCCTGAGCGTAGAAGACCAGATCGGCGTATTCCACGTCCTGCGCTTCGACCGTCCACGTCGCCATGCCTTCTGACTTCGCCGGAATCTGCACGATCTGCTGCGCGTCGGTGAGCAAGGCCACACCCGTGGCCGAGAGCGTGAACGTCACGCTCAACGGATTCTCCGTGTTGTTGCTCACATTCGCGGCGAGCTGCGCCTTATCACCCACGGTGAAGAAGCGCGGCGTCACGGGGCGAATCAGCAGCGGCTTCGTGGCGATCACGTCGACCGTTGATTCACCGACTTTGGTATCAGCGGTTACGCCCACACCGCGGAATGTCCACGTCGTCAGGTTATCCGGCAACTTGATCGTTACACTGCCCTTGCCGGAAGCATCGGTGCTGAAGACCGGATTCCAATATGCGGTATCCGAGAAGTCTTCGCGCACTTCGACGTTGGGCAAAGCTGCGCCCGCGGCTTTGGATTCCATCGCCGGAGCGGGTGCTTCTGCCGCGCGAGGCATGGCCGTGGGCTGCGCCGCCGCATCATACATCGCCTCGGGGCCGCCGCCGCCACCCGTGGCCGGCAAAGCCCCAGAAGACTGCGCGATGACCTGCGTCTGCTGCTCAAGGTCTTCCTGCAACTTCTGGTTCAGCTTATTGATCGAGATCGACAGATCGGTGGAGGTGTTGACGCCCAACATGCGCCGTCCGTAGAACGCTTCGATGATGGCGTTGACCGGGCGCGGCATGAGCGACAACACGGCCTTGTCCACCAGATCGAGCGAGAACTCGACGGCGAGCGGTTGGCCGTTGCTGTCCGTCGCGTCGATGTTGAACGTCACACTCTCGCCGGGTTGCGCGGTGGATCGATCGGGTGTCAGAGAAATCTTCAAAGTCTGTGCCACCGGCTGCACATCGATCGGCAGCAGGCCCACCTTGTAATCGCTCAACGGGTTCGTCGCGTCCTGGCCTTTGATCAGCACCACAGACACATAGACGTTGGGCGCGAGATCAGCCGTGATCGGCAGTTCATAGATCTGCGTGCTGCTGGTGATCTTGATCAGTTCATACTGCAAGATGCCACCGCGCTCGATGGAGACCAGCGCCCAGTGCTCGCCCTGGAACGGCGACGGGATCAAGATGCGCGCCGTCTCGCCGGGCACGTACGACGACTTGTCCGAGATCAACGAGATGCGATCGTTGTTCTCGCGCTGCCACGAGACGTACTCGTCGCCGGTAACCCACTGCCACTCCGACGCGCGCACTTCGCGCCCGCCGCCATCCGTGGCCCTGGCGATGATCTTGTACGAACCGGCTTGCGGCGGCGTGTAGGTGATGGTTGCTTCGCCCCGTTCGTTGGTCGGCGCGGTCGTGTTGTAAACCGGAATATCTTTCGGGATCGATTGCCAGTAACCGCTGGCTTCGTCGAACTTGTTCTCGTACTCACGACGGATGATCTCCACCCCGATCGATTTACCGGGCAGCCGATCGCCTTCCCAATCGACGGCGATCAGATCGATTGTGGCAGCCTTCTTTGCCTCGGCCATGTACTCGCGCGTAGCGACACCCACGTAGAAATCGCCGCTGTGCCGCAGGAGGCTGCCGCGCCCGGAGATCACTTGGTTGTCCTTGCCGGTTACCGTCGCTTCGACGACCAACCGCACCGAGTTGCTGATCGGCGTGCCATCGGCCAGTTTGAGATCGGCCGGAATCTCGATCGTGAAGTTGCCGTTCGCGTCGGTGGCGCCGGAGCCGCTGAGGATGGGTTGCGGCGGCGGTGCGTAACTGCGGAACCACCAGCAATCGAAGCACACCCACGGATTATCGACATCGCTCCAACTGTAACTGCCGCCCCACGGCGGGGTAAAGTAGTACGGTTCTTGCAGCACGTTGTACTGCAGCGGTTGATTCGCCACACCGCCGCCGAAGAAGTAATTCACAGACACTTTGGCAGTGGTGGATTCACCACGCACGATCTCTTTGTCCTGCGGCGTGACCACCACTTCAAATTCCGGCGCGCGATACGCGGCCACGGTGAAGAACGCGTTCGAGCCATTGTTGGCATATGTGATCTGCACGTTGTACTGGCCCAGCGCTGCGCCGTCGCTCAACTTCAGATCGCCAAAGTAGGTGCCCAACGCGCTCACGTCGTAGTCTTTGTCGAGAACAACCTCGCCGTTGGGGCTGTAGATCGTGATGTGGACTTTCGTCACATCGGGCAGGCTGTACTTCACATCATTCTCTTGACGCAGAATGCCTTTGAAGTTCACGGTCTGCCCGGGGCGATAGATCGGACGATCGGTGTAGAGATAGTTGTTGTAGCCGCTGCCCGATCCGCCGTAGTAGCCGCCATCGATACCGAACTCGTACGGCGCGATACCGTTGCTCCAGTTGTTCGAGATCGCCGCATACGGTTCGGTGGACATGGCGCCCTGCACGCCTTCGGCGTTGCTATGCGTAAGGCGCGCCAGTCCTTGCACGTCGGTGCGGGTCGATCCGATCGTGCCGCCGTTGTACGTATAGAACGTGACCGGCACGTTGGGCACTGGCTGACCCGATCGATAATCGGTGGCCCACAGCAGCGCTTCGCCAGGGGCGCTCTTCAGGGTGAAATGAATCTTGCTCGACACGATCAGGCGGCGTTGATCGTAAGGATAGTAGTTCTGATCTTTCACGATCTGCGGCGAATCGACTTCGAGCCAGTACAGGCCGGGATCGAGCAGCCCGCCGCCTTCCACCAGATCGATCGGGGTGGCGGTGGCTTCGTTCGACGTCTTCTCGATCGGCGCCGACCACGATCGGACCAGCGCCGACTCTGGCGGTTTGTAATCGTAGACGTTGATCGTTTGATCGAACATCAGCTGCGGCGGCATACGATACAGTTTCAGATCGGCCTGCTGGATGTTGGTGGCTATCAAATAGACCTTGGCCGGATCATAAGCGTTGAGTGTGCCGTAGAAATCGGGGAAGTGCAGGCGCACCGTCGGCGGTAGTTCCGCCGTGCGGAAACGCACGGTCAAATCTTCAGCCGTCTTGTTGCCATACGGATCTTCGATGCCCGGCGTGATGCGCACTTCATAGTTGGTGCTGGGCTTAGGCCCGAAGTTGATACTGAAATCCGTTCCCCCGCCATAGGTGTACACCTGCGTCGGCGACAGCGGCGGATTGAACGTGACGTGCGGCATCACCGTGTCCCAGTTCATCGGCGTGTTGAAGTGAATCACGAACGA
>CAYNML010000105.1:0-12850 GCA_964398185.1 uncultured Anaerolineae bacterium
TCAAGCGTGCGGCGCAAGCAGGCGTGAAGGTGGTCATTCGGGTCAATCCCTCGCCCGGTAATTTCCGTGACTGGAACGATCCAAACAGGGGAGACCACCACTTAATCAGCACTGACGTACCAGCAGGTGGTGGATACTGCGGCAACAATGGACATCAGAACGATGTGCGGGATGTGAAGGACATTGCTATCGAGATGCAGCAAATTCATGCCTTCAATGCGCGGGAAGGCTGGCAAGAGTATGCCTTTGAACCCGCCAATGAGCCGAACACAGAATACTATAGCAATCAAGGAAACATCCAGCGTCAACATGCCACTGCCTGGCGCGAGATGGATACTTATTTTGCCGCTGTGTATGATCAAGCCAAAACGCTCGACCCCAGCATTCGCATCCTGACACCTCCGATGGCGCAGTCGGCCTATGCCGAGCCACTCGAAATCAACTCACCAATCACGGCGACTACCTGTATAACCCGAGCTGTTGTTGAAGCAGATAATACTACCCCCGCCGGTTCCGGCTACGACAACATGATGGCGACCTATACGACCAAAAACGACGGCTTCAGTTGGCACAACTACTGGAATCAGGGCCGCGAGCACTGGGGCGAATGCGCGGATCACACCCACCATGTTTACAAAGTTTTTCCAGCGTGGATGAAAGACCAAATTCGCAATAGCGGCAAGCCCTCGTTCATTACCGAAAGCGATCTTTCGTCACCCGGCCAGAGGGCATGGGCAATCCTTTGTCCAACAAAAATGATCCGACTGCCACCGCTGATTCCATCCAACAGTTCATCGCGGCTGAAGTGTGGGGCCAGCACGTGGTCATCTGGTTGATCAACAACAACTTTGCCGACAAGTCAGAGTATGACTGGCACGAAGCCTTCAACGACGATGGCGCACCGCGTGGCTGGTTTACGGAGTGGTGGCAGCGTTCTGGCCAATGACAGCAAGTCTCAATGGAGCAAGGAGAACAGACATGAACGCCAAACAATTCTTATGCGTGCTACTGGCAATCACTTTCTTTGTCGTTGGTTGCAAACCGGAAAATCCTGCGCGAAGCGCCGTAAACAACACGCCTGCGCTTCAACAATCTATTCAACTCAGCGAACCAGAGAAAGTGATTTTGGCTGATCCAACCATTAACCTTGAGCGATTGGGGCATATCACGTTAGCTGGAAATACCCTTGTGGCAACCACTAACTTCTCCAATACAAGCCGACCGATTTCTATTGATATAGGGAACGGTCAAGTGCAAGGACTTCAAGAGCCGCTTCGCGTGGCATTAACTGGGACCTCCTCCGTGCGCTATATTCCACGTCGGACCTCCTATGAGAAAGACAATCACTCGGTTGGCGAATTGTTCTTGTACGATTTGCAGCATGGTACAGAATTTCAAATTGCCAACAATCAACCTGGTCTGGCGAGTGTTGCTGGCAATACTGTGGCATGGGTTGGGCTTGGCGAAGGCGGGTGGAACATTTATGCCTATGATGTCACCGCACAGCAAACGGTGACGGTTACTCATGGCGCAGGGGCGCGGGCCTACCCCCACATCTCGGACAGCTGGGTTATCTACCTGGACATGGGTCAGGAAGCAATTCTGCATGCCTATAACCTCGCCACTCAGGAGCATTTGACGCTTGGGCCAACCGCCTATCCCCAATATGATTCTTTCAGAGCTGGGAAGCATCATCTCATTAGCGATGGGAAGGTTATCTGGGCGGACGCGGCAACATATGATCTGCACGTGTTTGATCTGAACACTCGCGCAACCGAAGTAATCACCGATCCCGTGACAACGTGTAAGCCCTTGTACGAGCTAGCGTCGATGGTGGGGCATACTCTGCTCTACACAGGATGCAAGGGTCGGGCGCTGTACGATCTCGACCGCAAAGCCAACGTCGATATTCCTGCCGGAGGCGGCTGGATTGTCATGTCGGAGAGTCGGGTCGTCTGGCAAGAAGGCAATGACCTGTATACCGCGCGCATCGAGCGTTGAGCAATTGACACAGCCTCCTTAACGGTCAAAGTCCGTCCAACAACGGCTTGCACCCGACCGCCGATCATGCCGGAGTTGAGCGTCACGGCTGACCATCGGCAGTTGGGTGGGTGGCGGCGGGTGAAGCCGAGGCCGTTAGGCGCACAGAACATCGTGCAATCACTTGGGAGGATCTAAACTATGCAGCAACCGTTCAAATACTTGAAAGATGAGCGTGAAGCAATAGAGGCGACTGAGAGACAACGGAAAGCAGCAGAGGATCAAGCACGTCTGAGAGCAGCACAGATACAGCAATCTAAGTTAGAAATGGCTTCTCGATATGACGAAATGGTGATAAAAGTGCTAGACTATTTGCGAGAGGCTGCATACCCTGGTCAGACGGTCAAAAAGCATTGTGAGAGAGATACTCAAGTAAACAAATGGTCAGGTGAAGCCGCATGGAGTATAGGTTACATTAGTCATACGAGTCATGCCGTTGGTCAAGACCTTTACGAATCTGAATCTTGGAGTTCTGTGGTGCTTGTGCGACTCATATTCGACGAGAACAATGTGCCCGTTCGTTTCGATTGCAGCAAAAACAATGCATCAAGCATCTCCTGTGGCTTATCGGAAGTAGAGTTAATACAAACTTTGAAATCGCTACATCCTTCTACATCAACTCAATAGTGTTTACATCCAATGAGGTTACGTGCGAGCCGACAGTGCATCCTTGGCCCTGTGAATCGTGGCGGAACCGCCAGTGCATCGCTGACAGGGAAGTGTGTGACAACCGCCAGCCTCAGATGCACAACGGACGGTTACTTCTTCACGAATGGATAGGGCCAGCGCTTGCAGATGTGGCCCTGCCGATAGACGGTGAGATACCCGCGCCGGGTATCCAAGACGACTTTCACATATTCACCTTTGAGCCGTTTGCCGACTTTGAAGGTTTGGCTGAGCAGGTGAATCTTGCCGTTCAGCGTGACCTGCCGAATGAAGGTGACCCGGCCCGCCGCAATCGGTAAGAGCGCGGTGGGGATCACATAGTCGGGCGGCAACTTGTGCAAGGAGCCGCGTCGTCGATACTGGGCCGGGGTCAAGCCTTGCAGACGGCGTTGCGGGTGCTGGGGGTTGACCGTTTCTTGCAGCCGTTGCAGTTCGCGTTTCAACGTTGCCAACTGGGAGTAGCGGCGTTGCAACAAGCGCGGTTGAAACCACCCGTTGAAGTGTTCGACACCGCCCTGCCGTTGCGGTTGTGCGGGCGGGATGAGAATCGGTTCGACGCCAAAGCGCAGACAGACGCGCAAGACCCGTGACAGATAGCGCGCCGCCGGTCCCCAACCGACCACTTCGCGGGCATTGTCGAATTGCACCTGCGCGGGCAGGCCGAGGGTCTTCCAACACTCGCCCAGGAAGTCGAGGACGACTTCCGCCGTGCGGGAACGGTAGATTTTCAGGCACACCGCGCCATCGAAGGCGTCCCGGCCCACGAAGATGTAGTAACGTTGCCGGGGGCCTTTCAGGTAGATCGGACCAACGCTGTCCACTTGATGCAGTTGATTGGATTCGTCGGCCTGCGGCACCGGGTAGGTTGGGTTGGCAAGGAAGGGCGCGAGCCGAACCTTGGGCACACTGATCCCATTGCGTTGCAAGACACGCTCGATCGTGCGCAGACTGGGTAGTGGTCGAATGTGCAAGGTCTGCAATTCGGCTACAATGGCACTGGCCCCGATGAGGCTGTAGCGCGTGCCCGGATGCACTTGCGAGACGAGTCGCTGGCGAATGCTGACGATGGTGCGCTCCAGGTCGGGCGCAATCCGACGGGGTTGCACATTGGCGCGCGTCAGATCGAACAACCCATTGGGGCCAAGTGCGCGGTAGCGCCGCCACCAAGTATGGACCCATTCGCGCGAACGCCCCAACAGATGGCCGATCTCCTCGACCGAGTGGCCGGCCAAGCGCAGTTTGATCGCCAGCTGGCGATCGGCAAATTCGGTGTTCATGTTGACCTCCGTAAGGAAATCGCTGACGATTACCACACGGAGGAACTGTACTGGACAAGCGCTTCACAGACAACCTTTATGGGGTACGAGGGTCAGTCACAACCGCCATCCGTGTCAGGGATGCACTGGCGGTTCCAGCGATATTAATGTCAGCCATGCATTGGCGGAAAAGTGTCAGCCATGCACTGTCGGCTCGCACTTTGCCGTCAGTGTCATGGTGCGCCGCCCGTATTTGCAAGCTGCCTGGATCGAATTCGTTTTGCAGCACCCGGTTCGCACGGAAACTCAGGAAAATGGCCGCATTCGCCATTGGGCCTACATCCCGGAACTGGGCAAGTATCTGCGCGTGGTCACCGAGGCGGATGGCGAGACGGTGCACAATGCTTTCCCCGATCGCGGGTTCAAGCCCTGAAGTCACGGAGGTGGACGATGGTCTTTCGATACTTTGCCGACACCGACATGCTCTACATCCAGTTGGCCGATCACGTCAGCACGGAAGCGCAGGAAATCGCGCCCGGTGTGGTCGTGGATTTTGACGCGGAGTTGCGCATCGTCGGCATCGAAATTGAAGATGCCAGCAAAACGATCGACTTGTCGCGGTTGGAACTGTCGGCGATGCCGCTCGCCAATCTCGTGTTCAACCGTGAGTTGCCGGTAGCGGCATAGCGCTCTTTGCCGTTAGCACACGAGGCCGCTGATCACCTGCGGCCTCGTGGCGTTACTGCGTTAGCGTGCGCCCCTCTCCTGAAATCGCCCTTCGACTTCACGGCGTTTCGCTCAGGGTGCGATTTCAGGAGAGGGCTGGGGGTGAGGTCACTCAAACTTGAAACGCCACACGGCCAGCCCGAAGAACAACGCCGCGAACCCCCACAACACGATCGCGGGCACCAGCACCGACGCGACTCCCAGCCCGCGCATGACGATGTTCTGAAACCCGTCCATCGCCCACGCGCCGGGCGTGAGATGTCCGATCGTGTTGAAGACCTGCCCCGTAATCTCGAGCGGGAACCACGCGCCTGCCAGCGCCGTGAGGATGAACATTGCCAGCAGCGACCACATCACGGCTTGTTCGTCGGTCTTCGCAATCGTGCCGATGAACAGGCCCAGCGCCGCAATCCATGCGCCGAAGGAGACCATCACCACCAGCGTCGCCAGCGGCTGCGCCAGATAGTTGACGTTCAGGAACACCTGCGCGAAGACGACCAGCAGCGTTTGCTGCAGCAGCACCACCGTGAACATCGCCAGCAGGTGCCCCGCGATGATCTCCCAGCGCCGCATCGACGTCGTCAACATGCGCTGCAACGTGCGGCTCTTGCGCTCGATCACCAGAATCGTCGCCGTGGTCGTCAGGCCGAAGATGGTGAACTGCACCAGGTTCCCCGGCGACGACTGCGCGAAGCCGCCCAGCGCCGGATTCTTTTCTTCTTCCTGCGACGATGCAACCAGCGTCTCCACCGTCACGCCGATCGGCGGTTGCTGCCACGCGGCCAGCGCCGCCTGCAAGGCCGCGTCAAAGTTCTCCGGCTGATTGGTCGTGCTCAAGCGCGCCGCTTCGATGGCGCCCAGCAAGCGATTAGTGGTTGTGCTCAAGGCGGTGTTGGCCGTTTGCCCGGCTTGCGAGTTAGCCTCGACGATCACGATCGCCTGGATGGGTTCAGCGGCCAACAGGGCCGCGCTAAACCGATCGGGGATGATGACCAGCGCGGCGATCTTCCCATCGCGCACCAACTCGCCGCCGCGCGCTGCGTCGTCGTTCTCCACACCGATCGGCTTCACCGCTTCCGACGATTCCAGCAGTGATCGAAACTTATCACCCAGCGTCCCGCTCTGATCCTGATTGATGAAACCGATCGGCAGACGCGCATCGCTGTCCTGCGCAGGCGGGCTGAGCATGATGCCCATGAATACCGTGAACAGGATGGGCATCGCCACCAGGAACAGCAGCGCTTTCTTATCGCGCACCAGTTGTTGAATGTCTTTTAGAGCCAGGTCAAAGATTCGCATTTCAATTCTCCTGATTCTCGTCATTGCGAGGAGCGCAGTTGGCGACGAAGCAATCTCCTACACTATCTACGAGATTGCTTCGTCGGGCTAATAGCCTCCTCGCAATGACGCCGTTTGCACTATGCATACCGCCTCCTGAAGTTCAGCGTCCCAATCCCGAACAACACCGCCCCGATGACCACCGCCACCAGCATCGGCAGCAGCACCTCGATCAACTGCCCGCCGTTGAGTGTCAACTTCCAACTGCGCATCACCCAACCCTGCGGCATGAACAGGCTGATCGTGTCCATGATCGCGGGCGCGTTGGGAATCGTCATCGAGTACAGGCCGCCCAGCATGGCCGTCACCGTCAACACGCCGCCGATGACAGGCCCGGCCTGCCGCGTATTTCTAATGAAGGACAGCAGGAACAACCCAAAGCCCGCCGCGCAGATCACCAACCCCACGATCGAGAGCGCCACCAACAGCGGATCGCCCCACGTGATCTTGAACAACACTGACGCGATGATCATCACCACGAACACCTGCACGGTGACCATCAAGAAGATGGCCGTGAATTTGCCGCCCAAAACTGTGGCGCGCGCCGTGGGTGTGGTGAACAGGCGCGGCAGCGTGCCGTCTTCATCTTCCTTGAGGATGGTCTCGGCCATGAAGGCGGCCGTAAAAAAGGCGAAGAACACCAGCATGCCCACCATCATCGACGACATCATGCTTGCGGTGCTCCCGGCGGCTGCTTTAGCCGGCGGCGCTTGCACTGCCAACAGCGGATGCTGACCGCTGCCCTGCTGCTGGCCCTGCGCCTGCGCCCACTGTGCGTATTGCTGCGCAATGGCCTGCGCGGTGACCGCATCGAGCGCGCCCAACTGCTGCGCGGCCACGTCCAGCGTGATGCGCGCCCCGCTGAACCCGTCGGCGAACTGCGCCAGCAGCTGCTTGACGATCAGCGGGCCCACGGTCAACGTCGGATCATGCACCATCACGACGTTCGCGGCGCCGCTGCCGCTGAACGCGGCCTGCGAAAAATCCGCCGGGATGATCACGGCCACGTCGGCTTGCTGCGTGCTCACACGGTTGCGCGCCGTGGCTTCATCGTCGACGACCGTGGTCCGCAACAGCGATTTCAAGTTGTCGCTCTGCAGGAATTCGGTCAGGATGCTGCCCGCCGCTTGATCCGCGGCCCGATCGAGATTGGCCACCACCACGCGCGTCACCGCAATGTCGAATCCGCCGCCGTCGGCGCTGCCGTCCAGCGCCCCGCCGAACGCCGCGTAGATGATGGCCGGGATCATGATCGGCACGATGAACATCATCACCACGCCGAAGCCGCTGCGCAGGGAGTGCTTGAGGTCTTTGAAAGCAATGTCCAGGATTTTCATGGAAGGCTCCAGTGATGCGTAAAACGTAAAGCGTAATGCGTAAGGGTGTTATTACGTTTCACGTTTCACGTTTTATTCATCTCGCAACGCCCGCCCGGTTAAGTGCAGGAATACCGCTTCCAGGTTTGGCTCCTGCACATCTACCGAGGTGATGCGCACGTGCGCGCGCGCGGCTTCTTCAAACAGATGCGGCAGCGTCACGTTGCTGTCGTCGGCCAGCAGCGCCACGGTGCCATCGGTGCGCGAGATCTGGTGAACGCCTTCCACCTTGCGCCACGCCTCGATCACGCCGTCCGGTTCGACGTTGGTCGTCACCGTGATGCGATCCTGCTCGCCCACCAGCTTGATCAACTCGGCGTGCGTGCCGTAGGCGATGATCTCGCCGTGATCCATCACCGCGATGTGATCGGACAGCTCCTGTGCCTCTTCCATATAATGCGTGGTGTACAGCACCGTCATGCCCTGCGCGTTCAACTCTTTCACGTTGTCGAGGATGTTGCGGCGGCTCTGCGGATCGATGCCGACCGTCGGCTCGTCCATGATGACCACCTGCGGTTTGTGCAGCAGCGCAATGCCGATGTTCAAGCGCCGCTTCATGCCGCCGGAGAACTTGCCGCTGGCCCCCTTCTGCCGATCGGCCAGCCCAATGATGTGCAGGACCTCGTCGACGCGCTGCTTCAGCGCCGCACCGCGCAGCCCGTACATCTTGCCCCAGAACAGCAGGTTCTCGCGCGCCGACAGATCGGGATAAATGGCGATGTCCTGCGGCACTACGCCCAGCGCCGCGCGCGCATCTCGCGCGTCATGGCGGATGAAGTGGCCCTCGATGCAGGCGTCGCCATCGTCGGGGCGCAGCAGACCGGACAACATGGAGATGGTCGTGCTCTTGCCCGCGCCGTTGGGACCGAGCAGGCTCAGAATCTCGCCCTTTTCCGCGCGGAAGGTCACGCCCTTCACGGCCTGCAACTCGCCGAAACTTTTCTTCAAATTGTGTGCTTCGATCGCAAATCCGTTGTTCATGTCGAACTCCTTGAGTGACGAGTGATGAGTGAAAAGTGAACTGTAAATGATCTCCGTCGGCCATTCACTCTTCACTCTTCACTTTTCATCTATTTCAGCGACACCACCGCCAGACAAAACAGCCCAATTGCCAGCAGCGTTATCAACGTTGCCGAAGTCGCTGTGCCCAGCACGCCCAGCACAATCGCCGCCACGCTCATGCCCATCGCCACCGCCTTAAAAGCGAGGTCAATCAACTCACCCACGCTGCGTTGTTCCTTTTGCGTTTCCATGCTGCCCTCCAGATTTGTTTTCAGGATGCTCATACTTTACCGGAAAGCGCCGGGTCTGACATCGGGCGAGCGGCCAAACGGCGCCTGTCCGAAAGGACAGTGTCCTGCCGCGCGATGCTGTCCGCCGCCGCTCACGGTATAATGACGGCATGATCCCGGCCCATTCATCGTTTCCCACCCAGCAAGAGGAAGAGCGGCGTTTTGTGCGGCCCTTCTTCGTGCTGGTCGTCGTCAGCCTGATCATCAGCTACGGCTACACGGTCCTCTTCACGCCCTCTATGCAGGATCCGCTGCGGCTGTTGATTTTCACGGTACTCGTCGTGCTCACGGGCGCCCTGCATTGGATGTTTACCTCGTTGCGCGTCACGCAGCGCTATCTGCTACTGTATCTGGTGCTGCAGGGCCTACTGTGTTTTATCATCACCGTTATCGGCGACAACATGAGTCTGGCCATTGGCTTGTATATGATGATGGTGGGTGAAGCGCTTGGAGCATTGGGCCTCAATTGGCGCGGCTTTGTGGCCACGGCCTACTTTGTGACCTTGTCGGCCATTAACTTCTATCTCCTGCTCAGGGGCGAGCAGTTTGCCGTGTGGGTCTTGACCATTCTGCCGACCATCGTGTTTGTCCTCATGTTTGTGTGGCTGTTCGATCGGCAGAATAAGGCGCGCGAAGCAGCGCAGCATGCACTGCGTGATCTGGATGTCGCGCATCGCCAACTCGCCGCGTATGCCGCGCAGGTGGAAGACCTCACGCTGGCCAATGAACGTCAGCGCATGGCGCGCGAACTGCACGACACGCTGGCGCAGGGTCTGGCCGGTCTGGTCCTGCAACTCGAAGCGATCGATTCCCATCTCTCGCGCGGCAACCCCGTCAAAGCGCAGTCGATCACGCAGCAGGCGATGGATCGCGCGCGATCCACTCTCGCCGATGCGCGCCGCGCGATCGACGATCTGCGTTCGGGTGGTTTCTCTGACATCGATCTGGAAACGGCGGTGCGCGCTGAAGCCGATCGGTTTACGGCAGCCAGCGGTATCCCGTGCGACCTGTCGATCGAACTTCCGCCGGCGCTGTCCGATGACGTGCGCGAATGTGCGCGGCGCGTGGTGAGTGAAGGGCTGACCAACATCGCGCGCTATGCGCAGGCGCAGCACACGGCGGTCTCACTCCAGCCGATTGATCAAGCGCTCCATATCGAAGTGCGCGACGACGGCGTGGGTTTTGATCCGGCGCAGATTGGCGCAGGGCATTACGGCCTCATCGGCCTGCGGGAGCGCGTGCGACTGATCGGCGGGACGTTGACCATCGAAAGTGCGCCGGGGCAGGGCACGACGTTGAAAGTACAACTGCCGCTGGTTGTTGGTCGTTAGTCGTTGGTCGTTAGTCGTTGGTTGTTGGTAGGACGTTTTACTCGTTACTCGTTACTCATCATGATTACTATTCTCATCGCTGATGATCACGACGTCGTGCGCGACGGCCTGCGTCTCATCCTCGAATCCGAAGATGATTTTGAGGTGGTAGGCGAAGCCGCCAACGGCGCCGAAGCCGTGCGCTTGAGCGGCGAACTCAAGCCGCAGGTGGTGCTGATGGATCTGCGCATGCCGGGCATGGACGGCCTGACGGCCATCAAGCACATCCGGCAGCAGCAGCCTGACAGCAACATTGTGATCCTCACGACTTACAATGAAGATGCGTTGATGCTCGACGGACTGCGGTCAGGCGCGCGGAGTTATTTGTTGAAGGACACCAAGCGGCAGGTATTGTTCGATACGCTGCGCGCCGCGGCCAGAGGCGAATCGCTGCTGTCGCCGGAGGTGATCGCGAAGGTCGTGGGTCAATCGGGTGGAGTGACAACGCCCGCGCCACGAGCAGCAGCCGGTGAGATCGCGTTGACCGATCGGGAACAAGAAGTACTGATCGGCGTGGCGCGCGGTGAGCGCAGCAAGGAAATCGCGGCGCGCTTGGGCATCACGGAGAGAACGGTGAAAGCCCACCTCGCCAGCATCTACAACAAATTCGGCGTCGACTCGCGCGCGGCGGCGATTGCGGTGGCCTCACAGCGCGGACTGCTGCCCAGGAATCTATAGCACTTCCGGCGCACTGATCACCGACTCAATCTTCTCAAGGTGTCGCGGCTCTTTCACGCGCCGGGTCAGCATGGAGAGTCCGCCGACGGCAAAGACCAACGACGTCACAAACACCGCCGGATAGCCGATCGCTTGCGCGATGAGACCGCCGATCAGCGGCGCGATGAGCAGCGCCGGGCCGGTCGAGGTGCGCGCCAGCCCCACGTAGGTAGGGCGTTCCGCTTCGGGGCCGAACTCCATCGCCAGATTGAAGTCCGACACCACGCCGCCGGCGTTGCTAAAGCCCAACAACGCGAAGACCACGTACAGCAGCCACGTTGCCTGGGTAATCGTCACGAGCAGCAGCGTGCCCAGTGCGGCGATCCACAACAGGCCGGCCAGCTGCATCACGCGGCGATGTCCCCACCGATCGCCCAATGTGCCGCCCACGCCATAACCCGCGACACTGGCCGCATACAATATGCCGGTGTAGATCGCCGCTACTGAGTCCGGCAAATTGAACTGCTGCACGGCGTACACCGCGATGAAGCCCGTCGCCATGCTGCCAAAGTAGGCCAGCCAGCGGCTGATCAGATAGGTGCGGAAATTCACGTCGCGCCGCAAGATGGAGAGCAGGCGGCGGCCATACTCGCGGTTGAGGCGCTGCGAGTGCGTGGCCGCAGGCCGGGCCGGTTCGCGCGTCAACGCGATGAAGCCATAGGACGCCCACACGGCCAGCGCGCCCACGCCAAAGCTCAAGGCAAAATTGTAAGGATATTCAACGCTGGTCAGAGTAGCCACAGCCAGCGCTGAACCCCCCACGCCCAGTAACTGACCCGTCAGGTTGGATAGACCAAAGAAGCGCCCGCGATTTGATACGGGAATGACTTTTGCCAGCATCTCCTGCCACGGCGAGGCAACGAAGCCGCTGCCGAACGACTTCCACAGCCACAAGATCATGAAGATCAAAACGGCAGCGGTACCCGGCAGCCCGTCCAGCGCGATCACGACGACGGGCAGCACCAGATAAGGCACGCGCTCGATCGCGCCCAGCACCATGACCCACGGATACTTGCGCGGCAGTCGTTCGACCCAGGGCGCGAGGAATAATTGCGGCGCGAACCAGCCAAAATCCGTCAACGCGGGAATCAAACCAAAAATCAGCGGTGAGTCCGTCAGGTGGCGCACGTAAACGGGCATGATGGCGCTGATCGACATGAAGCTCATGCCCAGCAGCCAGGTGACCATATCCATGCCGTTGGCAAAGAAGTTGCGCCGGAAATGCCGGGCAATCTCCGGATCGCTGCCGGGGGGCAGGGTGAGCAGGGAACGCAGATAAGACATGCTTGTCCATCGCCAGACTTGTCAAGCGCGGTGATAAGTCTGCCAGGGCGTTAATGAGGACCGGTCTGGCTAGTGTTTGCATTGTATCACACGCCTGACACACGAGCGTTCACAAAAGAGGGTCTTCCGACTTTGGCGGGAAACCGCCGGTGCATCGTCATTGCGAGCGCTTCCTGCGAAGCAATCTCCTTTCGACCGGTACTGAGATTGCTTCGTCGCGAACAGCGCTCACCTGCCCCGCGCCGTTGGCGGGGTCGCAATGACGCACGTTGGTGACAATAATCCCGCTGAACCCGGAAGAGCCTCAAAAGATCATGCCGACGTGGTTACGAATGTCACCACAGTTTTCTGAAATTGCCCCTTGACAACGGTTAGAATTTTGACTATGATTGAGCAGGATTGGGAGCGCTCCCAAATTTTCCCAAAAAGAGGCGCTCCCCAGGCTCAATTTGTCCAGAACCCAGACCGGCCGAAGCCCAATACCGGCCGCCCCAATTCGCTGAATTTGTCGTAATCTAGAAGATCGTCCGATCGGTTCGCCCGTTTTCTCCTTCCCCGATCGGATTGGTGTTGTACCCATAAGCATCCATACTGTAAGCTACGAGCCTCTGACTGGGAGCGCTCTCAAACCGTGGTCGCGATGAACCTGGAACAAATAGCCAAACTCAGCGGCGTTTCACGCTCCACCGTGTCACGGGTGATCAACGACGATCCTAATGTCAGCCTCGTCACGCGCGAGAAAGTGCTGCAGGTAGTCCGGCGCACGAATTACACGCCCAATGCGG
>CAYNML010000106.1:0-12445 GCA_964398185.1 uncultured Anaerolineae bacterium
TCGGGCATCCAGGCTGAAGTTTGGCGAGTCATACTGACCAAGCCTCTGGATTCCCGCCAACGGCACGCGGGAATGACAGTTCACGCCTTCAAACTGCGTCCCCCGTCGAGCGCGATCGTTTGCCCGGTTATGAATTCACTGCGCACACAGTATAGCACGGCCTCGGCCACATCATCCGCCGTGCCTTCCCGTTGCAACGGCAGCGCGGCGATCAACCTGGCCCACCGCTCAGCGCTCCACTCATCGGGTTTCAGCATCAGCCCCGGCGCGACGGCATTCACGCGGATCGACGGCGCCAGCGCCAGCGCCAGGCCCTGCGTCATGGCGACGACGCCGCTCTTGCTGATGGTGTGTGTCAGGTAATTCGGCCACGGGTGCAGCGCCGACAGATCCGCAATGTTGACGATGACGCCGCCGCCCGTGCTGAGCATCCAGTGCGCCGCGCGCTGCGCCATGAAGAACGGCCCGCGCAAATTCGTGTCGATGACGCGCGACCAGTCGTCGGGCGTGATCTCAAGCGCCGGCTTTCGTTCCATGATCGCCGCGTTGTTGACGAGGATGTCCAAACGATCGCTGTCCTGCCGTAATCGATCGAACAGCCGATCGATGGCGCCGAGATCGCGCTGATCGCACGGCACGGCGGACGCCTGCCCGCCCGATCGTTCGATCGCAGCGACCGTAATCGCAGCCTCTTCGACTGAGGTGTGATACGTGATGATCACCCGCGCGCCAGATCGGGCCAGCGCCATGGCGATGGCTTTTCCGATCCGGCGCGCGCCGCCGGTCACCAGGGCGATCTTGTTCTCGACATTCATGAAGATGACTCACCATCCTCCCGGCGGCGCGCAGCCTCCGGGAGGATCGACGATCTACCGGAAGAAGTTGCTCACGATGAACCAGATATTGGCCGGGCGCTCGGCGAGGCGGCGCATGAAGTAAGGATACCACTCGGTGCCGTAGGGCACGTACACGCGCACGCCGTAACCGTCGGCGGCCAGCTGCTTCTGCAGATCGCGGCGGATGCCGTGCAGCATCTGGAACTCGAACTCATCGCGCGGCGCCATTTGCTCCTGCGCGTACTGGCGCGTCGCTTCGATCATTTTGACGTCGTGCGTGGCAATGGCGCCGAAGGTCTTGTTGGCGCGCGCCTCCGGGCTGAGCAGCATCTTCATCAGGCGCACGTAGGCCGCATCAACGTCGGCCTTCCGGGGGAAGGCGTGGACGGGCGGCTCTTTGTACGCGCCCTTGCACAGGCGCACATGCGCACCCTCTTTGCACAACGCCACAATGTCGGCCTCGCTGCGATAGAGGTACGACTGGATGACGATGCCGACGTTGTTGTACTCGCGGCGCAGCTCGCGGAAGAGTTTCAGCGTCCGCTCGGTGTACGCGGTCGATTCCATATCGATGGTGACCAGCGTGCCGATCGGTTTGGCTCTCTCCAGAAGACGCACCACGTTGGCGCGGCACACCTCGTCGCCCAGATCGAGGCCCAGCGCCGTGAGCTTGATCGAGATGTGCGATTGCACCCCGGCGGCTTCCAACGCCTCAAGCGCTTTCAGATAATCCTCGGTCGAGCGGGTGGCGTCTTCGGCAGTTTCGACGTTCTCGCCCAGATGATCGAGCGTGGCCGAGATGCCCAGCGTGTTGAGCTCACGGATGGCGGCGATGGCCTCCTCGATGGTTTCCCCGGCCACAAACCGCCGGGCCGCGCGCCGCGCAAAGCCCCAGCTGGTCAACCAGCCGCGGACGGTCTTGTTGCGCGACAACCACAGCAAAATGGATCGCATCATACGGGTTTCTCCTGTCGGGTGAGATGGTGGATGTGGGCCACATCCGAATTTGCCGTAGTATTGTACCGTGAGGGCGGACGGCTGGCTACTTGCACTCGACCGCTGCGGGCCATGACAAATGACACCACTTGCATTTTTCGCCAAAATATACTATACCTGTGCCTGAACTTGTCAGGGCACAGCACTGGTGCATGAATTTTCCGAAGGAGACGACACAATGACTGTGAAGCAAACGCAGCCGACCGTGAAGCAGCAGGCCGCCATGTATGTCATGATCGGCAAGCAGCTGGCCTCCAGCTATGTCTGGTGGGCGATGCTGATCGCCTTTGTGGTGGGGCTGCTCATTGGTTGGATGGTGCTGGGCTGGTGGCTGTGGCCCGTGCAGTGGTCTCAGGCTAAGCCGTCCAGCTTGAGCAACCTGCCGGCGACGCAGAATCAGCCTGAAAACTGGACGTACATGTGGTCCTATCTGAACTTCGCGGCCACCACCTACGGCACCGGCTCCATGTCGATCGAGCAGACGGCTCAGTTCCTGGGCGAAGGCTGGAACGTGCAGCAGATTACGGCAGTGCTCGATCAGATGATCGCCGCTAATTATGCCCAGAACCGGGTGTATTTGGAAAAATTCAAGAACGATCTGAATGTCGCCGTTCAGACGGGCAAGGCGCAGATCGGGCCGCCGAATGCCTCGGCGAATATGCCAGGGATCTCGCCTGCACTCGTCCTGCCGTGCTTATTCCTTGTGGTCGTTGCTCTTGTGATTGCCTCATGGTTACTCATCCGCCGCCTGCGCTCAGAGAAACCGGAGGTCACCGTGGTCAGCACGACCACGACCACGGCTGATGCCGGCCCGGTGGTGGTGCCCGCGGTCAGCCGCGCCGCCGGCGGAGCGCGTCCGGTCGAGAAAACGGCGTGGCCCGGCGAAACGCGCGCGCCGCTGACGCAGTTCGCCACCACGTACGCGTTCGGCGATGATCGCTACGACATGTCCAGCAGCATCGAAACGTCCGGCGGCGATTTCCTGGGCGAGTGCGGTGTGGGCATCAGCGAATCGCTGGGCGGTTCGCCGGAGCGCGTCACGGCGCTGGAAGTGTGGGTCTTCGACAAGAACGACGTGCGCACCGTCACCAAGGTGCTGATGAGCGAGCACGCTTTCAACGACCCGGCGCTGCGCGCCAAGCTGGCCCCCAAGGGCGATGCCGTTCTCGCCCGCCCGGGCGACGTGGTGGAACTCAAGACGCAAACACTGAAGATCAACGCCCGCATCGTAGATGTGGTCTACGGCAGCGGCGCGCCCGCCAACAGCTACTTCCAGCAAGTCACGCTGGAACTGGCCACGTGGAGCGATTCGCAGTAGTCCTTCTCGACTTTCCTGGAATGACGCGAGGCTTCCTGCTGCAGGAAGCCTCGTTGATTTTTACACTGGCATGCCCGAGTGCTGCACTCGGGCATCCAGCCTCACCATTGGCTCTCGGCGTCGATAAGCCCTATAGATTTCCGCCACAAGCACGCGGGAATAACAGTCGCCATCCAACTGCGCTGCCCTACACGCTCACATTCGGATCGAACATCTTGGCGTGCTCGTCCAGCGCAAACCGATCGGTCATGCCGGAGACGTAGTCGCACACCGCCTGGTGGAGTCCCACTTCCTCGATCCGGCGCTGAGCTGAGCGCGGCAGCTGGCCCGGTTCGGACACGTAAGCGTGGAAGAGTTCACCCAGCAGCCGATCGGCCTTCATTTGCATGCGGATCACGCGCGTATGCTTGTACATGCGCTGATACAGGAAATTCTTCAAGCCGCGATTGAGCTGCTGCTGCGCGTCGCTGAACCCGATGAGATTGTGCTCGAGCCGCTGCACATCGTCGGTGGACTTGACCCCCGCCGTTGTGATGCGATCCTCGGTGGCGTTGATCACATCCGTCACCTCGATGCCGATCAACCGCCGGATCAGGCGATGCCGCCACCGATCGTTGAAATCTGCGCCGTCCCAGCCCACGCTGTGCTTCAGGCGTTCCCACACTTCGAGGCCGTTCAGATCGGCAGGCGTGATCAGGCCCGCGCGCAGACCGTCGTCCAGATCGTGCGCGTTGTAGGCAATCTCGTCGGCGGCATTGGCGATCTGCGCTTCGAGCAGGCCGCGCTTGTCGGGATCAAAGCTCTGCGCCGAACTCACGTCGTATTCGGTCTCGTGCTTGACGATGCCCTCGCGCACTTCGTAGGACAGATTCAGACCGGGAAAGTCAGGATAACGTCGCTCGAGGGTTTCCACCACCCGCAGCGAATTCTGATTGTGGTCGAAGCCGCCGTGATCCTTCATCAGCGCGTTCAGCGCCTGCTCGCCGGAATGCCCGAACGGCGGATGACCGATGTCGTGCACGAGGCAGACGGCTTCCGTCAGGTCTTCGTTCGCGCCCAGCGCCCGCGCCAGCGTCCGCCCGATCTGCGCCACTTCCAGCGTGTGCGTCAACCGCGTGCGATAGTAGTCGCCCTCGGTGTTGACGAAGACCTGCGTCTTGTACTCCAGCCGCCGGAAAGCCGTGGTGTGAATGATGCGATCGCGATCGCGTTGATAGACGGTGCGATAAGGGTGCTCGTCTTCGGGATACACGCGCCCACGCGAGTTGCGACTGCGCATGCCGTAGGGCGCCAACGCGCTGTCTTCGATCTGTTCGAGTCGTTCGCGGGTGAAGAGCATAAATTCCTCCGTGAAACGTGAAGCGTAAAACGTAATCACTGCCAGCAATGCGCAACGCGCCTTACGCATTACTCGTTACGGTTTATGGCGTCAGTGTGACGAACGGCACAGTCTGATACATCTGCCGCCGCATGCGTTCGGCCAACTGCGCGTCGTTCAGTTTCCCCTCGGCCCACAACTGCAATTCCGGCCCGGTCAATTCATAGTACAGGCGCACATCGGGACGTCCGTCGGGATCAGGCACGTCCACTCGGATCAAGTTGTACGGTCCGCAGCCGATGGCGGCGAGGCGCGTGGTGGCGCTGAACACATCCCACGCTTGATCGCTCGCGCCGCTGATGGTGACCAGCAGCGCTTCACGCGTGATGGAGACGGAAGAGGCTACACCATTCTGCCGGAACAGCAGCGCCGCATTGGCTTCACACGGCGCGCCTAGATCGGGCCGCGGCAGCGCTGGCGGGGGCTGATCGAAGATCAACAAGGCAATTGCGCTCAAAAAGATGAGCGCAATGACGACGGCGCCGGTGATGACGATGAGACGTTGTTGGCGGGTTAGTGATCGGAACATGGCTCCATCATAACACGCCCCTACCGACCCCGCAATTGTTGTAGCGCCTGCGCGAAGTCCGGCGGGTAGGGCGCTTCGATATGCAGCGGTTCAAGGGTCGCGGGATGCCCGAAGTCGATCGCGCAAGCGTGCAGGGCGGTGCGATCGATGATCGTTTTCGATCCGCCGTAGAGCACATCGCCTGCCAGCGGCAGATCGAGCGCGGCCAGGTGCGCGCGGATTTGATGCGTGCGCCCCGTCTCAGGCCGCGCTTCGATCAGCGCGTGCTGTGCGAAGCATTCGAGCGCGCGCACATGCGTCACTGCCGTTTTGCCATGCTTCTCATCGATCACTGTGCGATGGCGGCGATCGCCGTCGGGGCGCAGCGGCAGATCGATCGTGTATTCAGCCCATGCAGACACACCGATTGTGATCGCGTGATAGACCTTGTGGACTTCCCGCGTATCAAAGGCGATGTTCAACGTCCGATGGACTTCGGCGGTGCGCGCGAAGATGATCACCCCGCTGGTTTCTTTGTCCAGCCGATGAACCACCCACACCCGATCGAATTGCTGCTGCAGCAGGTTGATCAGGCACGGCGCGGTCTTGTCGTAGCCGTCGGGCAGCGTGGGCAAGCCCGCTGGTTTGTTCACGGCGAGGAGATGATCATCACTGAAGAGAATGGGGAGGTCGAATGGCATCTTGGGGCATGTTTCCTGTGGGGCGACGGTTGTCATGCCCGAGTGCTTCTATCGGGCACCCATTGATCGATCTGTGGGTCTCATTAGCCGACAACTGGATTCCCGCCTAAAACTCGCGGGAATGACCGTACTTGCGCCCCTCGCGTGGTTCTTACTGCTCTTGTTCCTTTACAACCACCCCCGACACACTTACCACCTGCCCGGCCTGCGTCGGATCGACGACGGCCCCTTTCAACTCCGGCGCGTCCACTTGCACCCCGTCGCTGATCGCTCCCTGCAAGTCCGCGCCGCTCAGTGGGCTGCCGCGCAGATCGGCGCGCGTCAAATCGCCGCGCTGAGAATTGCTCATTGCTCATTGTTCATTGCTCATTGTTCATTGTTAATTGTCCCATGTTAGTATACAATCAGCGCGAATCTTCTTCAAATGGAGCAAGCCTCATGCCAAAACTCGAGCAGGTGAAGCTGGCCGTCATCGGGGGGAGCGGGCTGTACAACATGGAGGCGTTGACGGACGTCAAGGAGTACCGGCTCAAGACGCCGTTCGGCGATCCCAGTGATGCGATCGTCGTAGGGACATTGGCCGGGCAGCGCGTGGGCTTTTTGCCGCGCCATGGCCGGGGACATCGCATCCTGCCGACGGAAGTGAACGCGCGCGCGAACATCTACGCCCTGAAGCTGCTGGGCGTGGAGCGCATCCTCTCCGTGAGCGCGTGCGGCAGCCTGCGCGAGGAGTACGCGCCGCGCCACATCGTCATTCCCGATCAGCTGTTCGATCGCACGCGGGGGCGCAACTTGACGTTCTTCGGCAACGGCATCGTGGCGCATATCGGCCTGGCCGATCCGTTCTGCGCTTCGTTCAGCGATCTGGTCTACGAGGCCGTGCAGCAGACCGGCGCGACCGTGCACAAAGGCGCGACGCTGGTCACCATCGAAGGGCCGCGCTTCAGCACCAAGGCCGAGAGCCGCCTGTTCCGCCAGTGGGGTATGGGCGTCATCGGCATGACGGCCATCCCCGAAGTAAACCTGGCCCGCGAGGCCGAGATGTGCTACTGCTGCATGGCGCACGTCACCGACTACGATGTGTGGCACGTGGAAGAAGAACCCGTGACGGTGACGATGGTCATCGAGCGGCTGCTGGCGAATGTCGATGTCAGCAAGCAGGCCATCGTCAACCTGATCCCCGCGCTGCCCGCCGAACGGCACTGTGACTGCGAACACGCGCTGCGCGACGCCCTCATCACCGATCGGGCTGTGATCCCCGATCGGGTGAAGCGTGATCTCGCGCCCCTCATCGGCAAGTACCTGCCGGCCGCTCCGGCCCGGCAGAAACCGGCTGCGAAGAAGGTCGTTCGCAAGAAGATACGGTGAACCGTTTGGCGCCTGGCACTTCGCACTCCGCCCTCAGCCAGCAGCCGTCACAAGTGACGCGCTTCTGGGCGACGGCTTCGTCATCGACTACGGTGCGGCGCGAACGGGCGCTGCTGCTGCTGGCCGGGCTGTTTGTCGTGACCGGCCTGACGCTGCTGGCGCTGGTGCGCACGCAGAGCGAGGCGGCCAATCTCGTGAGCCACGTGTCGCCGCGGCTCGAGGTGATCTGGTTAGCGCTGGCCGGTGCGGCGTGGCTGATGTGCTTCGGCGCGATTCACGTTTTCCTCAATCGCTATCACCGCGAACGCGATCCGCTGCTGCTGCCACTTGCGGCGCTGTTGACCGGCCTGGGCCTGATCGAGATTGCGCGCCTCGCGCCGAATTTTGTCGCCCGCCAGCTGGTGTGGCTGGTGATTTCCAGCGTAATGCTGGGGCTGGTGCTGAAAGCGCCGACCGATCTGAAATGGCTGCGCCGTTACAAGTACACGTGGCTGCTGGTGGGCCTGCTGCTGCTGGCGTTGACGTTTCTCATCGGCGTGAATCCCGAAGGCGCGGGCTTGACGTTGTGGCTGGGCGGGCCGCTGGGCGTGTTCTTTCAACCGGCGGAATTGCTGAAGCTGTTGTTCATTGCGTACCTCGCCGCGTATCTGGCCGAGAAACGCGAGATTGCGCGCAGTTTGGGCATGCACCCTGAACATCCGCATCGCCTGACGCTGCCGTACCTGATGCCGTTGCTGGCGATGTGGGGCGTGGCGCTGATCCTGTTGATGGCGCAGCAGGACCTGGGCGCGGCGGTGCTGCTGTACCTGTCGTTCTTGATCATGCTCTATCTCGCCAGTGGACAACTGCGCTACGTGGCGCTGGGCGGGGCGTTGTTGATCGCAGCCGCGATCGGGGGGTATGTGCTGATCGGGCGGGTGCAGGGCCGCATCGATACGTGGCTCAATCCGTGGAGTGATGCGGCCGGATCGTCTTATCAGATCGTGCAGTCGTTGATCGCGCTGGCCAGCGGCGGACGATTGGGGCAGGGCCTGGGATTGGGCTGGCCCGACGTGATCCTGCCCGCCGCGCACACCGATATGCCGCTGGCGGCGATCGGCGAGGAGCTGGGTTTGCTCGGCGCGCTGGGCGTGGTGGCCTGCTTTGCGATCTTCACCGTGCGCGGCCTGCGCGTCGCCTCGATCGCACGCACCACCTTCGGGCGTTTGCTGGCTGCCGGACTGGCGTCGTTGATCGGGATGCAGGCGTGGATCATCATGGCGGGCAACGCCAACCTCGCGCCGCTGACGGGCGTGACGCTGCCGTTTGTCAGTTACGGCGGCAGTTCGCTGCTGATGAGTTTTATCATTCTGGGGTTGCTGCTGCAGATCTCGGCTGATCGCGATTAAGCTTAACGGGGATGAAAGGGATCAAGCGGATGCGGGGAATCCACCTGCCTATTCATCCCGTTCAGCCTGTTCGCTCTTTTACTTGAGGAGCCTATGAGTCAATCACAACCACGGGTCGTGGAAAACAGCATCATGCGGCTGGCGTTGTCCAGCACCGAGGCCACCCTGGGCAAGAGCGGTTATCATGCCGTCGCGCACGTGGCCGGTCTCGATCGCTTGCTGGAAGCGCCGCCGCCCGACAACACCCGGCTGGAAACACCGGCCGATGATTTCTCCGCGCTGCTCAATGCGATCTTGAACATGTATGGCGAGGCCTCGACGCGCGGCCTGTTCCGCCGCTGGGGCACGGCCTTCGGCGCGACGGCGGTGAAGCGCCGCCCCAGCGCGAAACTGCTGAAGCCCATGCTGGCTTTGCTGCCGCTGCAGCGGCGCGTGCGCACGCTGCTGGCTGCGTTTGTGACCGAGGGGAATGCCGCGCGCGGCGCCGAGTTACACGCGTTGAGCGAGAAGCCCGAGCAGTACGTGCTGACCTTCAACGACTGCCTGTACTGCGCGGGCATGCACCCCAGCGAACCGATCTGCTTCACGGTCGTGGGCATCATCGAGACCGTGCTGAAGTGGGGCGCTGGCCGCGACTTCACCGTGCGCGAAGTGCAGTGTCACGCGCGCGGCGCGGCGGCCTGTGTCTTTGAGATCGATAAGCAGCCGCTGCATGTCTAACTTCCTCTGCCCGCTCCTCGACCGCGTCCGCGCGGTCGAATCAAACCGCGCGGACGCGGTTCGGGCGCGTTAAGCATGGCGCATGTCTAAATCCCTCCATCGTACCGCTGCGGCTTTTTTGTTGGCCTTCTTTGTGCTGGCGCTGGCGCTGGGCCGCTGGTCGATCGCCGCGCCCGATCTGATTGCGCGTGACGACAATCCGCGCCGCGTCTTTCAAGAGCAGTTGATTCAACGCGGCCCGATCTACGACCGCATCGATCAGGTGCTGGCCGAGACGGCGCCGCAGAGCAATACGCTGGTGCGCCGCTATCCTTTCAGCGCCGCGGCGCCCGTCGTCGGTTACTACTCGATCAACTACGGAGCCGCCGGGGTGGAGGAAGCGCTCGATCGGGTCTTGCGCGGTCCGCGCGAGTTTGTCGATCAACTGCTGCATCAGCGCCAGCGCGGGCAGGGCGTGCGCACCACGCTCGATGCGCGCGCGCAGCAGATCCTGTCCGAGCGGTTGACGCAGCCCGGCGCGGCCATCGTGCTCTCGCTGCCTGACGGCGCGGTGACCGCGCTGGCCAGCAATCCGTCGTTTGATCCCAATACGCTTGATCAAAACTGGAAGACGCTCTCCACCGATCCCACCGCGCCCTTGCTGAATCGCGCCACGCAGGGCCTGTATCAGCCGGGTGCGATCTTTGAAACGTTGATGCTGGCCGACGCGATCGAACGCGGCGTGCCGCTGACGGAGACCCTCGCAAGACCCGATCGCCCCATCACGCTCGATCAATTGACGTTGACGTGCGCGCACGACGCTGCTTCACCGGCGACGTTAGCTGAAGCATACGCGCAGGCCTGCCCCGCGCCCTTCGCCGATCTGGCCGCGCAGCTCACCTCCAGCGATCTGATCTCGCTGACGCAAAAATGGAAACTCGACGTGCCGCCCGCGTTGGAGATCCGCACCTCGGCGGCGCTGACGCCCACGGTCGATCTCAGCACGACCGCGGCCTTGCAGGCGTATGCGTTGGGGCAGGGGCAGTTGACGCTTTCGCCGCTGCGCATGGCGCAGGTGGCGGCCACCATTGGCAACAACGGCTTCCTGCCGGCGAGCTACGTGGTGAAGGACGTGCAGTCGATCGACGGCGCGTGGCAGCCTTACGCCAACTCCGCGCAAGCGCCCACGCCCATCATCGATCCGGCGGTGGCGCGCGCGGTGCTGCAAGCCATGCGGGTGCAAGGTAGCAGCGCCGGTCACGGCGGCGCGGCCATCAGCGGCAATCGCCAACATGCGTGGTTCATCGGTCTGGCTCCGGCCGATCAGCCGAAGTATGCCATCGCCGTGCTGCTGGAAGATGCAGTCAACGCGACCGCTGCAGAGGACATCGGGCGCGAGGTATTGGAAGAATTGACCGCCACACCGTAAAACTGAACTATGCCTGAATCAGCTTCAAGAGGTTTGCACTTTGCAGGTGCGGGAGATGCCCTTCTTCTCAATGAGAAGAAGCGGGTGCTCTGTTGGGATTTCCAGTCGCATTCTTTGCGATTTGAGATTGCCGGCGAACTGGTCGGCGTGTCAAAAAATGGTCACGTACTCCTCGTCAAATCTGAGCAAATCCCCCACTTCTATAACATCCTGAATGGGCGAGAACTTGACCGCGCGAGAATCGGGGTTGATGAGTTTGCAGAATCTCAGTGTGTGATCATTACCGGAAAACCTAATGACGGTGAATGCCTTGTCGAGAACATTCTTTCCAGCCAGACGAAGATCGTCCCGCTCGAGGGCAAACTTACCTTCAATCGACCCATCCGGCTCTTCCCGACTGGCTATGTCATCGTGCACACCTGGCGGGATGATGGCTTCGGCGAGGGAGAAAACCTCGAGTGTTACAATCTCGTAACCGGGCAACAGATCATGAGCGTCGCAACGAATGGCGGCCGTTCGTATCATTGTGCAGCGTGTCAGAATACTCTGGACATTGAAGAACAGGGTCGCATCCGTGTGTACGATCTCGTAACGCGTAGACTCATATACGAGATCATGCGAGCCACCCCGATGAACCTCGGGTACCGGATCCGACGAACAGCTAGCGGCGAATATCAGGAGTTTTTCAACGATTACGGCGAGATCGTGAGCAATCTGCGGAATATCTCGGCCATCAGTCTTCATCCCACAACGCCCCAGATCATTGCTGTGGCAACCGGCGAGCAGGTACTCTTGATCGATATGAACTACAAAATACATGACGTTTTCCGCAACTGGTCCTCAGGAGAAGTCATACGCTCGTTTCAGGCGCCAGACCCAATCCAGGCCATTGCTTTCGAGGCGAGCGGCAAGTTGATCGCCGGTGTTACTGCGAAAGATCAGCTGCTGGTGTATGATGTAGCCGGAAACAGTTGACTGGGGTAGATCAATAACGTGCCTGCAGAGCAAACCTATGAGGACAATCAACAGGCTTATCGTGCGGATGTCTTGTCCAGTCTGTGGCGACTTCAGCCAGATGAAGGGTGAAGTATACTTCGGTGATACTACCAGCCGCTGGGCATACACCCTGGGAGATCGGTGCCACTGGTTGCCGAATCGCAGCAGCGAAGACGGAGGCCGTCCGGAAAGCGGGGCAATGGATAGCGAAGCGTTCCTGCGCTGTGAGAATTGTGGACACGATTTCTTCGCCATTGTGGCAATTCGCAATGACATCATCGCCGACGTGATCGTCGAGCTGGAAAAGAGCGGTATCGTCCACTTGCCGCCCACTCAGTCTGTGCAAGCTGTGCGGGAAGCGTCCTTGAATACGCCCAGTCGAGGTGAAATCAGGTTCGAATTCACTACTGGGTGGTTGACCCCTCAGCGGCAGGCCGTGCTCGAGCAGCTGACAGAGCGCGGTGTAACGCTGTACGATCCCAATCCGCTGGTGGAAAGCACCGATTGGGACTTCAGAATATTGATTCCACATGACTTGAAAGCCACGGAGTACATCGAGATTGCATATTTGATCGCTCAACTTCTGGACGAAAAATATCAGCGCCCTCCGATTGAATGTGTTGATAGCTATCCGCTTGGTCTGAAATATCGTGTGCGGCAGGAAGATCTCTAATCAGGAGCGGAATGTTGGAGGAGCTGATTGGCGGGCCGTGAAGACCTCGGAGGTTTTGATCGATTGGCTGGCGTGGATAGATAATCGCTCGGAGAGAGTATCAGGCAGGGCTAGAGGGGCTGTTAAAACCTCCGAGGTCTCGCCGATGCGTACGG
>CAYNML010000107.1:0-12256 GCA_964398185.1 uncultured Anaerolineae bacterium
AAACATGATGTACGGATCGGTCTGGCCCGATGGCATGTAGGTCTTCAACGCTGCCGTAATGTCGGCCGGTGTCAGGCCGCGCTGTGCCGCGATCGCCGCGGCATCCTGCGGTATGCCGGTCACGCCTTCGGGTGTCGCATCGGGGCCGCCGCTGCATGCGGCCACCAGCCCGGCAATGACCGCGACCACAAAGACAATCTTCTTCCAGTGTTTCATTTTCTTTTCCTCCTTGGGAAATAAATGGGGGTTGACCTCAACGTCGCTTCGGTAGTTCTGCCAGCGCTGTGATCAAGTCGGCCGAGCGCGCGCTGATACGGTGACTGGTGATGACCTGCACGTTGTCGGCGTTGACATCGGCATAGACGATGGGCAGATCGGGCTGCGCGGCGATGAGCTGCCCGTAGTCGTGCTCCGCCGCCCGATCGGTCACGGCGACGATCACGGCGTCCGGTTGGTGCAGCGTGACGATCGACAACGCCGCGCCCGGCGTCGGCACACAGGCGGCCACCTCCACCCGATCGGACTGGGCCAGCATCTGCGACAGCGTTTCTGCGAAGAGGGAGTCGCCAACGATGATCACGGTGCGCCGTTCCATGCTGCCAGCATACGCTGGAAGACGGCCTCGGTCTATCCGTCGCGTTGGGTACAAAGCATGAAAAAAGAGCGATCTTGCGGATCGCTCTTGTGGCAAAGAACTAATTCTTTCACTCCTCCCGGAGGTTCACAACCTCCGGGAGGATTCTTCACACCCCAAACGCCCTCACGCGCGGCCAGGCGTGCAGCGCGAAGCACACCACCGCCAGCACTTCCGCCGCGCGGCCCAACAGGATGATCGCTGGCGGCGCATTCAACCACTGCCCCATGCCCGCCACTATCACGCCAAAGTTGATCAACGCAAAAGCCAACCCTCCCAAACGTTGATTGCCATAGCGCGGCATGACACTCTGTTGCTACCGCTCAGTCTGCGGTGGCACTGTCATTCCCGCGTGCTTCTGGCGGGAATTCAGAGGCCATGCCGGCCGCGAATCTGGATGCCCGACAGAAGCACGCTTCGCGGGGCATGACGGCTGAGCAGTAACAATCTGTTACTTTCTGCGCCGTGCCGACAAGATCAAATTGCCGAGGAAGATCAAGATCGCCAGCACGTTGAACAGGCCCGCCCACAGGCGTAGCGGCTGATTGAGGATTAGATCGGCGAAGACGCGCACCACCAGCGAGGTTTGCAGCAGCACCAACGGGACGTAAAAACGCCAGTGATAGGTGATGTCGATGGGCATCACCGCCGGGACGATGATGGGCGCGTGACCGAAGATCATCGAGAAGATGAAGCCGACGAACAAGGTGTGCAGCAGCGCATCGTACTTCAATCCGGCGAAGACGTTGCCGCCGTAGATGATCCACAACGCCCCGCCGACGATCAGCCACACGTATCCCGGCAGCAGGCACGCCGCAATATAGCGCGTCAAACCCGTCTTCTTGATGGTGTGCCGCGCGATGTCGTAGCGCAGCAGCCAGCCGCCCAGCAGGATCAGACCGAGGCCGCTGAGCTTGAGGCCGGCATCGAAGGCGAACAGGGACAGCACCAGACCGATCGAGAAAACAGATACCGCGATCTTGAAGATCGTGCGGCTGAGCGGCTTCAACAACAAGACGCGCGACAACTCCAGACGCTCGCCCGCAATCGTCATGATCAGAAATCCGGCCCACCACGGCACAGCATAAACGATCGAGGGGCCGAACAGCCACAGCAGGTTGCCGATCAGCCACATGCCGCTGCCCAAGGCCATGGTGATCACGTCGATGGTGGGATGGATGCGATAGATGAAGACGAAGATCACCACCAGCCCGATCGATCCCAGCGTGATCAACCCGCGCCCGATCTGCGGCGGCAGGCCGAGCAACAAAGCCAGACCGCCCAGCCCGGACAACAACGGCGCGGCATACGCCCATTTCTTTTGCAGCGCCACCGCTCTTTCCAGGCAGACCAGCGTGCCCAGAAAGCCGGAGATCATCAACGCGCCGTGCAGCCCGGCGAGGGGCAGCGGCAGCGGCGGTAACTGCCAGCCTACGCGCATGAGCGCCGCCCACAGGCCGCCCAGCAGCGCGAGAATGACGCAGAAGATGATCGGAATGCGAGCGGCGATTATCTTGTTCATTCATTTACCCGGCGGGCAAAGTAAGGTGTAGCACAAGTGGTGTGTCATTTTCAAAAGTCGCAGGGGCGAGGTGCGCTGCAAATGACGCGGCGCCTACGGCCTCGCCCCTGCGACTTACACGAGACTTGACTGCGACCCGCATGATAGCATCTACTCTAGCACGCGCCCATGATTTTGATCATGCGTGTAGGTGCTTCGTCTACTTCAACACGATCGGCAAATAGACACGGTGCGGCCAGCGAATCTCGATCGTGCCCGCCACTTGCTTTGAGTTCACCACATTACTGGCCGTCACGGTGATGGTCTTCGTGCCCGGCGTGAACCACGTGAAGACCGTGGTCGTGCTCAGGCCCGCCGTCACCGTAAACGCGGTCTGCTCGTCGGCCTGCCAGTGATACGTGATCGGCTGTGTGGCCGTCACCGGGCT
This sequence comes from uncultured Anaerolineae bacterium, assembly GCA_964398185.1. Lineage (GTDB taxonomy): Bacteria > Chloroflexota > Anaerolineae > Fen-1058 > Fen-1058 > Fen-1058. The sequence goes on from CAYNML010000107.1 coordinate 2,584, forward strand.
GACCGTTGCGGTAAGGCGCGTGCCCACGCTGATGGGCGCGACCGATTGCAGCTCGAGCGCGATGATCTCGATCGGGATTTCGTTGCTGATCGGCACGGTGCCGGTCACCTCCAGCGGTTTGCGCGCGACGACGGTGTCGATCAGTCCGGTCAGCGGCGAGGTGTGCGTGCCCGTGACGGTGTTGGTGATGCGCGTGCCAGGCTGCACCGTGGGCGAGACCACACCGCGCACTTCAAAGTGGCCGCGCATGCCGGGCAATACCAGCGGTTGATCGATCAGCACGAACACGTCGAAGAACGCGCCGAGCGGGAAGCCGCCGTTGCTCGCCATGAATAATGGCAGCGTATCGGTCACGCGCACGTCGCGTAGCACGAACGGACTGCGGTTCTCGACGACGACGGTGTAGGTTACATCCGCGCCGGCCGCGACGACTTGTGTGGGCGTCGCGGTCTTGGTCATCGTCAACGTCGCCGGTGGATTAAACGTCGTGGTGTCACGTCCGGGCGCGGTGGGCGGCAGCGGGCCGCCGGGCGTCGTGCCGGTCAGCGGCACCGTGTTGGTGATCGTGGTGCCGGGCGGAATCGACAACGCTGTGACCGCCGTCGCCGCGCTGAGATCGACCCACCCGCCGGGCGGCAGGTTCATCACTTGCACGAACGATGTACCGAAGACGGGTTGGATCACGATGTCGGGATCGCTGGCAACTGCGCCGATCAAACGAGTCTGCGGGCCAAGCGGCGACACGTGCTGCATCTGCAATTGAATGATGGGCTGTTCCAGTGTGTTTTGATAGAACACGTCGAAGAACGAATCGACCGGGAATGGCGGCGGTGTGCCCGGCGATTGCGGCACTGCGTTTTGACCGGGCAGATAGGGATCGTTGAGATCGTTCTTCTTGGGCGCTTCAGTTGGCTCGACCGGTTTCGGGTGATCGACTTTGGTGATGACAAGTTTCTGCCCGCTCGCCGTGGGGTACTCTTCGCCGGATGGCCCGACGAATTTTCCTTGCTTGTTGCGGCGGATGTCTTTCCAGATGAACGTGATACGCACCGTGCAGTCCGGCAGGATTTCGATGATCTGCTTCTCAAAGGGCGGCAGTGGTCGCTGCATCCGCCCGATCGAAACTTGCGCCGATCCGATCTGTCCTCCCTGGCGCGGCAGGCGATATTCGTAGTGGCGATTGAAGCCGCCATAGGCTGGATCGGGCGGCGCGAAGGACGGGCCGACGTAGCCGCGCGATGGTCCCCAGCCCGCCGCAGCCTGCACACCGCCCGGCGCGTCGTAATCGCTGATGACGCGTGTGCTGGTGAGGGGCGCGGCGTCGTCGACGCGATTGCCGTTGAGGTGCACGCGGAAGCCGATGTCGCGCAGCGCCGGTTCACGCTCGGGCGCGAAGTCGTTGTTGTCGAACAGCGTGCTGGCGTTTTCACCCTCGGCGTACACCCAGATTTCCAGATAATCCCGATCATAGATGTCTTCACCAAGATCGTATCTGAAATTCGGTTCGACTTCCAGATCGTCGTAAGCGAAGAAGGCATTGCTGGCCGCGATGTCTTCGCCGTCGTCGTACTGGCCGTTGTAGTCGATCTCGCCGTCGTCGTAGCCGATCCAGTGCGCGGCGGGGCTGAGCGCCGTCCCGATCGTTCCGGAGGTGAACCCGGCGGCAGAGATGATCACCGTGTCGCTGATCGTCGCGCGGTAGACGCCGTCGCCGTTGTCGCGCCACAGCGCATCGCCCGGCGTCCAGTCTTTCGATTGATCCGCGTCGTGCCAGTAGATCAGATCGCTGAACTGGAAGGACACCTGCCCGGTACGCGCAATGTCATCGCTGCCCGCGCCGATCGTTGCCGCGCCATCGCCGTCGACGAAGAAGCGCTGCAACAAAATCATGTTCGCCGCGGAGTTTTGCGGAAGGGCCGCATCGGCGCGCAGCACGGTATCGGTCGCCTGATAGGTGCCGTTGAGATTGTTGTCGCGCCACAGCGCATCGACGCCGTCCGTCCATTCATCGTCGGCGTTGGCGTCGTACCAGTACACTTGATCGTCGGCGTCGAACCATTGATCGCCGTCGATGCGCGTTTCGTCGTCTGTGCCGCGACCGGATGTTGTCGCCCCGTCGCCGTCGATGAGCCACGCGATGCGATTGTCGAAATAGTTGAAGTCCCACGCTTCGTCGCCGGACAAGCCCCAGATGTCTTCGCCGCTGTCCCACGTTAGACTGCCGTTGTCGTCGCTGTAGACAAATTCGAAGGTGACGGGGTTGAGCAGCACGCTGGCGGGCAGGTTGTCTGGCAACACGCCGGCCGCGACGATGATGAGGGTATCGTTGGTGCTGGTGTAGATGCCATCGCCGTTGTCCAGCCACAACGCGTCGAGCGACGGCGTCCAGTGCGAGTCGTCGTCGGCGTCGAACCACGCCACTTGATCGGTGGTGGTGAACCAACGCCGGGCCGCCGGATCGACGCCGATCCGATCGGGTGCGCCGCCGCCCGCCGACGCGATGCCATCGCCGTCGATGAAGCCGTCGTTGCCGGCGAGTCCATCGAAATCATAAAACGGCGCATCGGCATCGACGAGAAAATCGTTGTGGAAGTAGAGGTAGTTGGGATCTTGCGTCAGGTAGATGTGCGCGATGGGCGGGCCGTTGGGATTGTCGGGATCGGGCGCGAGGAAATGATCGCCGCCGCGGAACTCGGCCACCCGATCGACCAGTGTCAACCCGGCGGCAAATTGGCCGATGTAGAAAATATCCTCGCCGTCGTCGTAGCGATTGTTGGCTTTGCCCGGCACGTCGTAGATGAACTCGGCATCGTTGTAGACGAATTGACTGGCGCCGAGTGCTGAGAAGCCGCCGGGGAACGGAGCGAGACCGTTCAACTCAAGCCCCGGCGTGCCGCTGATAATCGGCGCGCCCGCGATGATCAGATCGGTGAATTGAAACACGCCATCGTCGTTGTTGTCGAGCCACAACGTCATCGTGGCCGGCTGCCACGACTGATAACCGAACGGCGTCAGCCCGGCGGGATCGAACCAGTAGATGTTGTCCGCCGCGTCGAATTGTTTCTCGACGACGAAGGACAGCGGGTTCTGCAGGCCCGCTCCGACGAGGGTGCCATTGCCGTCGACGAACTGGCCGGTGAAGGGGCCGTCGATGGTGGGCGTGACGAGCGGCGTGCCGGTGAATGAGTAGGCGGTCGTCGCTTGCGGGCGCAGCGGTGCCGCATTGCAAGTGGAGTTTGCCTTCGACGCCGACGAGATTTCAGGCCCGATCGGTTGGGTGGGCCAGTCGATGACGGGCGCAGCGCGCAATTGCGCGGCCGCGATCGCGGCGGAGGCCGATCGGGGCTGGGCCGTAACCGCCAGGACGACGCTCAACATGAAGATCGCACTGAGGATGGCAAAGACGATCGCACGACGCATGAGAGACCTCCTGTAGATCGATCACGCGACACGCCACAGAAAGTGCGAACGGCCTGCGACGGCGCAGCGAAGCGGGACGACGATCAACGTTGGGTAAACGGTTTCGATGAAACGGGGCAAGCCCTGACTGCTTTCACTGTAGCAAAATGCGAAATGAATGTCAATCCCCATTCTGCCTCGTGAAAGGTTGAGCAAAGGCTTTCTTCCGAGCCGGATTGTTGTCCTCAAGGAGCGAGAAGGATAAGCTGGACTTTATCCATGGGGGCGCAGCGGCATCGATCGGCAGCACCTTTGCTGCCGGTTATCTCGATCTCGGCGCGTCGCTCGATCACGTGTATGAATATCGCGTCACCAGTTACAGCGTGGACGGTGTCGAAGCGGAGTTGAGTTCTGCCTTGATCGTTACGGCCAACAGCCAGCGCGTTTTCCTGCCGCTGATTAGGCGGTGATTACGCCCTCTCAACATCCGCCGCAGCTCCGTCGCGATAATAGTTGCCGCTAAGCGTGTGACTGGCAGGATCGCCCTCCACGCGGACAAGCGCTGTCGCTGGAAGAGGCAACTGTGCTAGCCCGGATTCATTTGGGTGTGACCAAAGTGGGTTGATCGCAAATCCCATCGAATGCGCCAAGCGGCCCGCCGTGGCTCGCCACGGACACGGGCAATTCGATGTCTGATAACCGAAATCCGTTGAAACGGATTAGGGCGCGCGCGGGCGCGGCTGTAACATGCTTTAGCATGTTTTCATTGGCAGCCGTTGAATTCATTCAACGGGTGGCGTGTGCCGACTCCAGAATCCACGTGCCGCGCAGCGGCAAGGCCAATGGAGCAGAACGACGCTGTGGCGCGGCTTCGCGCACAACTTGACGCTGAAAGCGTGACCGTCCACTGGAATAGGGGCAGGCGCTCTCGCTGAAGGAGACGGCAACCGTGGCCCGCTTATGACGTGCATCATACGCCAATCGGCGACTTGCGCTAGACTTGAAGCTAGGCGCAAGGGGGAAGTATGTTCCGATCACTACGCGCGCGGCTGAGCGCGATCTTCATCGGTTTTCTGCTGCTGATCGCCGCTTCCGTGGCGGCCACCTTCTGGGCCGTCCAGACGCAGGCCGCCGATGCCACCGTGATCAATCTGGCCGGGCGGCAGCGCATGTTGTCGCAGCGGTTGCTGTGGTTGAGCCTCGCTTCGTCTGATCAACAGTTGATCGATCAACCCGCGCAGCTCTTCGATCAGACTTTGCAAGCCCTGCACTACGGCGGCGCCACGCTGGATGCCGCCAACCGCCCGATCGATCTCCCGCCCCCGCCGGATGAGGCCCTGCGCGCTCAGTTGGACGAAGCCGCCGCCGACTGGATCATGTTCCGCGCGCAGCTCGCCATGCCGCAGCCGGCTGAATTGCAGGCGACAGCAGCGCAGCTGCTCGGCCACCTCGACGCGATCGTGTCTGCTTATGAAGCACGCGCGCAAGCCAAACTGACGCTGCTGCAAAGCATTCAAGCGATCTTTCTGATCTCGGCGGTGGCGCTGCTCGCGATGGGCTATTACGTTGTACGCGCGCAGCTCTTGCAGCCGCTTAACACGCTCGATCAGGCGGCGCAGCGCATGGCCGACGGCGATCTCTCGCAGCCGGTGGCCCCTCAACGCCACGACGAACTCGGCGAACTGGCCGTGGCTTTCGAGGCCATGCGCACCGAAGTCGCTGCTGCGCGCGACGAGCTGGAGACGCGCGTCCAGCAGCGCACGCGCGAACTCACTTCGGCCTTTGAGTTCAGCCAGGAGATCAGCGCGCAGTTGGAGACCGATCGCTTGGTGCAGTCGGTGACCGATCGGGCGCGCGATTTGACCGGCGCGCTGGCGGCTTCCCTCTGCTCGATCGAGCACGATCCCTCACAGTTGATCCTGATCGCACAGAGCGGCAGCGACGCCGCCTGGATCAACGTGCAGCAAAGTATCGATCGTGATCCAGCGCAGCAGGTGGTGGGGGCCGGCGAAACCGTGACGGTAGCGGCCGAGTGTACGCGCTGTGCTTTCTTGAGCGCGCACGCGCCCGGCCAGTGCGCCGTGGCTCCGCTCCGATCGGGCCATCTCACTTTGGGAGCGCTGTGTGTGGTGCGCCGTGAGCCTAAAGCGTTTGACCCCAATGAGACTCGGGCCTTGACGTTGCTGGCGAACTCGGCGGCGGTGGCGTTAGCCAATGCCCGCCTGGCTGAGCAGCAGACGCAGCAGGCCGAGCAGGCCGCTGTCGCCGCCGAGCGCGATCGGTTGGCCGCCGAACTGCACGACAATCTGGCGCAGACGCTGAGCTTCCTCAATCTGAAATCCGATCGCGTGCGCGAGATGATCGAAGGGCAGCATGATCAATCGGCCAAAGCCGAATTGGCGCAGATGAAGTCGGCCATCGATACGGCCTACGGGCAAGTGCGATCGGCGCTGACGGGTCTGCGGGAAGCAAGCCCCAACGCCGACGATCTGCGGACACGACTAGAGGCTTGTGTGGCGGAAGCGCGGGCGGCCTCCTCCGCGCAGATCGATCTCATGATTGACGATGCCTCTGCTCCGGCGCTGCCGCGTGTGGCGCAGACGCAGGCCTATCACATCGTGCGCGAGGCGTTGATCAACGCGCGGCGGCACGCACAGGCGCAGCGTGTGCAGATTAACGTGGCACGCAGCAACGGTATGGCGCAAATTACGATCACGGACGATGGTTGTGGGTTCGATCCGAACGACATCAAGGGGCAGCATCATCTGGGCCTGAGCATCATGCGCACGCGCGCCCAGCGCTGCGGGGGATCGCTGGAAGTAAGATCGGAACCGGGGCAGGGCACGCAGATCGTGGCCCGGCTGCCACTCATGCAATAATCAAATCGCTCGGCCAACCGCGTCCGCGCGGTGGCCCGTCCGCGGAGACGCGGAGGCGGAGCGCTTAGGAATGAGGTTGAGTATGTCACGTGCACGCTTGATCCTGGCCGACGATCACGATCTCTTCCGCGAAGGACTGGCGGGACTGATCAACGCGCAGCCCGATCTGGAAGTGGCCGGTCAGGCCGGCGACGGATTGGAAGCGTTGACGCTGGTACGCGACGCGAAGCCCGATCTGATCATCATGGACATCAACATGCCCATCTGCGATGGACTGGAAGCCACGCGCCTGATCCGCGCCGAATGGCCGGAAGCCCGCATTGTGATGCTGACGGTTCACGACGAAGATGAGAAGTTATTCGAGGCGATCAAAGCGGGCGCGCAAGGCTATATGCTGAAGAGCCTGCACTCCGCCGATTTTCTGCGCGGCGTACGCAGCGCGCTGAATGGTGAAGCCGTGCTGCCGCCGCAATTGGCAGCGCGATTGTTGCAGGAATTTGCGCGTTTGGCGGCGCAGCCCTCCACCATCACAACGGATAGCGGTTCAGCGGGTGGCAATGAGCCGTTCGGCCTGACCGCACGCGAAAAGGAAGTGCTCGATCTCATCGTCACCGGTGCGACCGACAAGGAGATCGCCGCGCAGTTGGCGTTGAGTCTGCACACCGTCAAAAGCCACGTGCGCAATATCCTCAGCAAGACGCACGCCATCAATCGGCGGCAGGCGGCGAAGCTGGCGGGACATGCTGCGTGATCGATCTGTATCGCGGGCTGCTGCAACAGCGCGTGGTTGAATTCGATTGCATTACGGACGAGTTGATGGCCCAGCAGCACAATGGTTGTTCGTAGATCATGCCCGCTTCATGCACCTACAGCGCATAACTCCGCGTCACGCTGATGCGCTTGTGCCCCAGCATCTGCTCGCCTGGCGCTCGTCGAGGTAAGCACCGACGTAAAGCGTCAAAATCTGCCGGATTTCACGCAAGCCATGCTGATCGTGACACCACTTTACGAATTGCATGGCTGCGCTTTTGCACCGCCGCTCGCTGTTCCAGGCAAAGGTCTTCGGCGCCATCTGGCCAAAGCCGTGATGGACTTCACGCCAGGCCTGCCGCGATGCCGCCTGAACAAGCGTGCCGCCTGATCAACCATCGAGCCAGCTGTCTTGTTCTCCTCTCCTCTGAAAATGTAAGGCAAGTTGGCAACTTACCCTACCTCACCTGAACTTTCATTCCACTACGGGTGCGCCGTCAAGCGAATGAACGACTCCCTTCTCTCCCTTCTCACTGAAGCCTTTCGGCACTTGATACAAGTTGCATCCGGTTGGAAAGAGCTTCAAGAAACAACGCGATCAGGCCTGGTCCAGCGATCACATGTTTACGCGCCGCTAAACGTTGAACCTTCGACGCGATTCAGACTTGATTTAGACATTATTCAAACCGGAGCCATTGATCACTGCGCAGAATTCGCAAGTATAATCTTCGTAAGCGATGAAGTTCTACGCTGAATGTTGCCGTACCATCAGTTAGGGCAGGCAGCTCGTTGACAGCCAAGGTCTCTCAGCCCCAAGTTTCTGAAGATGCACAAATCCGCACCATCCTGCGCTGGCGCTGGTTCATCGTGCTCGTTAGCGCCTCGATCGTGTTCATCCTGGAGCTGCTGGATCATCAGCAGCTCGATTGGCATGTGACAATTGAAATCCTGGCCTATGGCATAGCAGTTCCAGCTGCCACGTGGTTGCTGCTCACGCTCCTGGCCCGCCAGATGTCGCGCCAGGCGGCCCTCTCCAAAGATCTCGAACAGCATCGGCACATCAGCCGGCAACTTGTCTACTACCAGGATCGCACAGAGCTGGCTCAGTTCGTGACCCGCTTTCCGAGCACCATTCTGCCAGTCGAGCGTGTGACCTTGTTCCAGTATGATCATCTCAAAGTGCAGATGGAATTTGTGGACGAATGGAGATCGACTGGGCAAACCACGATAGCAATGCATTACGCGCCCAGACCGATCGATCTCCAGTACGCCAGGCAATTGGCTCAGGCGTCCGATTTGCATCAAGCGTGCCCCTGCCCCCTGATCGGTGACTCACCCGAAGAAAATACTGCTCAGCATTATTGTCTGCCATTGGTCTATGACAAGATGTTGGTTGGACTGTTGCGCCTGCGCTGCCTGCCGGGCCGATCGCTGTCTGAACGGCACTTGCAATTCTTGCAGACCATCGCGCCGCATGTGGCGCTGGCCCTGGCGTTGTCGATCGCTTTTCCGCGACAAGTGACGGAGGCGCAGCGCAGCGAACGCCGCCGACTGGCCTACGAGCTCCACGATTCACTGGCGCAGCAGATCGGCTACCTGCACCTGACGCTCGATCGGTTGGCCGAGGACGATCGGCTGGAGAATGCCGCCTGGTTACGGACGGAGCTTGATCGGCTGCGGGAAGTCGCCCATGAATCCTATCGTGAGGTCCGAAATAGTCTTGCATTGCTGCGGGATGAGAAAAAGATGGATTTGGCCCGAACCATCGGGGACTACGTCCAGTCGATCGCGCCCCACACCCCTTTTGCGATTGAATTTGACACCAGTGGGACGCCAACCTCACTGGGGCCATTGGCTTGTCAGCACATTCTAGGCTTAGTGCAGGAAAGTTTGAACAATATCCAAAAGCATGCCCGGGCGGAGCACGTATGTCTGGCGCTGCGCTGGTACAGCGATCGCTTAAACATTACGGTGACTGACGACGGCGCAGGGTTCGACCTGGATGCTGTGCGCGACGAAGGGCACTATGGATTAACCATTCTGCGGGAGCGTACCCAGGAGCTGCGCGGTGACATGCAGATCACGTCGGCGCCCGGCGCGGGCACATCGCTGCAATTCGAAATTCCACTGAAAACGCCGCAGCTGGCGAGCTGAGCGCAGCGCCGGGCGAGTGCGTGTCGCCATCCTTAGTTCACGAGAAGGACTCATATGGACGCTCTGCAAATCATGTCCCTGATGCTGGATGTATTTCTGGTGGTGGCAGCCGTCATTGCATATCTGGCGCGCCCGCAAATTGGCGGTGCACTCGCCAAGGGCCTGCGGATCCTGCTGATTGGCGTCATGATTCTGGGACTGGCCCATTTCATCGAAACCATTTTGTTTGCCGTGTTGCAACTGGATCAAGAAGCCAATGAGGTGATCCATCGACTGTTGGTCGGCTTTGGCTTCGTGTTCGTCATTTGGGGCTTTCTCAAGATGCGTGAAGCGTTGAAGTGGTAGACGCGCCCCTCTCCGACTGAACTGCACGATGCCAGCGAACTCACCTTCCTCAGACATTCGGATCGACGAAGTGCTTACGGCCATCGTCAAGCGCTTCATTGAACTGATCGGCGCGCCAACGGCGCTGAGCGCCGCGCGCAAGATCG
>CAYNML010000108.1:0-11965 GCA_964398185.1 uncultured Anaerolineae bacterium
TCGCGGATGAAGCCCGCCAGCATGTACAGCGCGATACTCGTCGTCTCCAGCCCCACGTACAACATGACGATATTGTTGGAGGCCGCCATGAAGCCCATGCCGACGGTGCTGAAGATCAACAGCCCGTAAAACTCGCCGTTCATCCGCAGGCCCTTCACATCCAGTGAAATCAAACACGCCAGAATCAGCGCCACCAGGAACATGACGCGGAACATTTGCACAAACAGATCGACGCGCACCATGCCGGAAAATGCGATCGCCGGCTGCGGCTGATCGGCGATCATCTGGTAGACGACCACCGCCAGCGCCAGCAGCGCGCCGGCGATCGTGACGTAGCCAAAGACATGCCCGCGCAGCCGGCCGATCTTGACCAGATCGAGCGTAATGACCAGAATACCCAGCAATAACAGAAGGATTTCAGGCAGGACGGCCCACAGGCCGTGCAGCAGTTGTTCGCCAGTCATGGGGCATTAGCCTCCCTGCAACAGCTTCATCAACGACGCCGTGCCCAGTTGAATCGTGTTCATCAACAGTGACGGCACAATACCAATCAGAATCATCAACACCGAGAAGGTAATCAACGCCAGCTTGTCGCCAACATTCGAGGGGCGCAGATCGTGCCACTTGTGCGGGTCCCATTCGCCGAAGAAGACCTGCTGCACGATCCGCAGCACGTAAGCCGCCGTCAGAATCACGCCCCAGATCGCCAGGATGGCAATGATCGGGTAATACCAGATTTGCCCGAAGAACGGCCCCTGCCACAAGCCCATGAAAATCTGAAACTCGGCCACGAAGCCGCTGAAACCCGGCATGCCCATGCTCACCAGACCGCCGATGATGAAGGCGACCGCGGCCAGCGGCAGATAACGCGCCCAGCCGCTGAGCTCGTTGATCTGGCGCGTGTGCGCCCGATCGTAGATCAAGCCGACTACGGAGAAGAAGCAGGCCGTCATGATGCCGTGGCTCCACATTTGCAGCACCGCGCCGTTCATGCCCACCTGATTCATCGTTGCGAAGCCCATCGTCACCAACCCCATGTGGCTGACCGACGAGAAACCGATGACGTACTTGAAGTCTTTTTGCACCATGGCGATGCCTGCGCCGTACACCACGTTGACCGTGACCAGCAGAATGACAAAGGGCATCTGCTCGCGCGCGGCATCGGGCAGCAGGCGCATGGCGATGATGGCCGCGAACGCGCCCAGCTTCATCAACACACCCGCGTGGATCATCGAGACGGCCGTGGGGGCCGCCACGTGACCATCGGGCGACCAGTTGTGGAACGGCCAGATGCCGGCCAGCACGCCAAAGCCGATGAAGATCGGCAGGAACCAGATACGCTGCACCTCGATCGGGATGTTGGCCTGTTGCAGCAGCAGCAGATCGAAGGTGCGCGTCATGCCTTCCGGCAGCACGCCCGGCTGGAACTGCGCCGAGAAATACACGGCCAGGATGCCGATCAGCGCGATGATCGAGCCGACCAGCAGGTACAGCGTCAATTTCATCGCCGCATATTCCTTGCGCGTCGAACCCCACGTGGCGATGAGGATGTACATCGGGAAGATGGACAGCTCGTAGAAGAAGACCAGCAGGAACAAGTCCAGCGAGACGAAGACGCCGAAGACGCCGGCCACCAGCAGCATGAAGAACGCCATGAACTCGCGGATGCGATCTTTGATATTCCACGAGATCAGCACGCCCATGAAGCCGACGATGCCCGTCAGCAGCACCATCGTCAGACCGATACCGTCCACACCGACGTGATAACTGATGCCCAACGACGGCACCCAGGGAATCATCGGCGTTTGGAACTGATATTGCGCCGCCGGATCTGCCGCCGCCGCCGCGCGATCGTAAGCGATGAAGGTGTAGATCGCCAACGCCAGCGAGATAAACGTCGCCGTGGCGGCGACCACGCGCACGAACATCGTCTTGTCTTTGGGCGTCAGCAAAATGATGACCGCCGCCGCCACCGGCGCAAAGACGATGAGTGACAAAACTATCTGATTGAAGTCAAAGTTCATAGTTCAGGCCTCAAGTACAGTACGCGTTCGGGCTCCAAGCCCGCGTCTCCGCGGGCGACTCAACCGCGACCCTAACCCTAAAGGGTGCTACGCAAAGGGGCTTCGCAAAGACGCGGTTGGTGAGCATGTAATGCGACTTAACCGCCGATCAACTTCATGACGGAATCATTGATCACGGTCATCAACCAGTACGGATACACCCCGATGACCAGCATCAGCACCAGCAGCGGCGCCAGCGCAATGATCTCGCGCCGGTTGATGTCGGGCATCGCGGCGTGATGGAGCAGCTCGCGATTGACCGGGCCATGCAGCACTTTCTGGATCGCTTTCAAGATGTACGCACCGGTCATCAACAAGCCGATCATGCTCAGCGCCGTGATGAAGGTGAACACCGGCCATGCGCCGCTGACCACCTGGAACTCCGCGGGGAAACCGGCCAGTCCGGGCAGGCCCAGATTCGCCATGGCGCTGAAGATCAAGATGCCGCCATAGACCGGCATGACCTTCCACAACCCACCCAGCTGATTGAGATCGCGGGTGTGTGCGCGTTCGTAAACCACGCCGACCAGCGCGAACATCGCCGCCGCCGACAGGCCGTGCGCGAACATTTGCAGCACCGCGCCATTCACGGCCACAATGGCATATTGGTTATAAGCCGAGTTGCCTGCCGCCGCCGCCGCCACCGCCACGCCCATCACTACGAAGCCCATATGATTGACCGACGAATACGCCACCAGCCGTTTGAAATCGTTCTGACCGAACGCGGCAAAGGCTGTGAAGATGATACCCGCCAACGCGAGCAAGGCCAGAATCGGCGCGAATTGTGCGGCTTGCTGCGGGAAGAACGGCAAGACCAATCGCAAGAAACCGAACGCGCCCAACTTCAGCAGCACACCCGCCAGGATCATCGAACCGGCGGTGGGCGCTTCCGTATGCGCATCGGGCAGCCACGTGTGGAACGGCCACACCGGCACTTTGATCGCAAAGGCGATGACAAACAGCCAGAAGGTGATGTTCTTCACCGTCTCGACGGGAATGCCCAACGCCCCGGTGCCCGAATAGGAGGGCCATTGCCCGGCAATTTGCGGAATGCTGTACGTGCCCAACACTGACCAGATGAACTGGATCGAGAGCAGCAAGCCGATCGAGCCGGCCATGGTGTAGATGAAGAACTTGAAGGAGGCATAGCGCCGATTCGCGCTGCCCCACTGATTGATCAGGAAGTACATCGGGACCAGGCCGATCTCCCAGAAGATGAAGAAGATCACCAGGTCCAGCGCCATAAACACGCCGAACATGCCCGTCGTCAAACCGAGCAGCAGCGCCATGAACAACGGCAGCCGATCGGAAATCTTGAACGAGATGAGGATGCCCAGCGGCGTGAGGATGGCCGTCAAGAGGATCATCGACAGGGCGATGCCGTCGACGCCGATGGTGAAGTTGCTGTTGATCTGCGGCAGCCACGGTACCGAGAAGACGAACTTGAACCCGCCGTTATCGACGGGCGCACTTTGATAGGCGATCCACAGGTAGATCGTCAGCGCCAGCGGAACGAGGCTGAAGAGCAGCGCACTCCACTTGGCCGCGCCGTCGCCCAGCTTCCCGATGATCAACACCAGCACGGCGGCGATCAACGGCGAGAAGAGAATCAGCAAGAGGACTAGTTGATTGGTATCCATAGAATCCTCACAGCGTGAAACGCCATGCGTAAAACGTAACGCGCGCCTTACGTTTTACGTTTCACGTTTTAGGCATCACGAAAACAACGTGATATACAGCGCGATGAGCAGCACCACGCTCACCAGCGCCAGCAGCAGGTAGTTCTGCACGCGGCCCGTCTGAATATCGCGCAGCCAGTGACCGGCGGCCTTGATACTGGCGGCAAAGCCATCGGCGCCGCCGTTGACCACCTTGGTATCGAAACTGCGGAACGCCAGCGACAACTTGAGCGCGCCGTGAGCGATGCCGTGCAGCACGCCGTCGATGCCCTTGCGATCGAAGACCTCGCCCATCCACACCGCGAAGCGCCTGGCCGGCTGCACAAAGACGAAGTTGTAAATCTCGTCGATGTAGTATTTGTTCTTCAGCACCACGTATAACCCGCCCATCTTCGCTTCCAGCGGGTCGGGTTGTCCGGCGGTCAGCGGCTTGCGGCCATACACCCACCAGCCCAGAGCCAGACCCACAATCCCGGCGGTCGAGGCGATGAGCAGCGGCATCCAGTCAAATGACAGGACCTCGATCTCGATTGTCGTCGCCAGTACCGGCTCGACGAAATGCTCAAAGGGCGTGCCCGGTTTGGCAAACGGCCCGTTGATGAGACCCAGGCCGGGCATATCGGCCTTGATACCCACCCAGCCGGCCCCAATAGCGAAGACCGCTAGAATGACCAGCGGCGTGATCATCGTCCAATGCGATTCGTGCGCGTGCCCGGCGGCTTCGGTGCGCGGCTGGCCGAAGAACGTCAGGCTGATCTGGCGCATGGTGTAGAACGCCGTCAGAAAAGCCGTAAACACCAGCACCCAGAAGACGATCTGGAATTCCGGGTAGTGATAAGCGTGGCCTAGAATTTCATCCTTCGACCAGAACCCGGCAAAGAAGATGGGGAAACCCGCCAGCGATAAGCCGCCGATCAGGAACGTCCAGAAGGTCACGGGCATCTTCTTGCGCAGACCGCCCATGTTGAACATGTCCTGCGGATCGAGGTCTGGTTCCTGCGGATCGGCATCGTCGTGACCGTGACCGTCATGTGCCGCTTCGACATGGGCCGGGGCCGCGGCATGATCGTCGTGACCGTGCACAGAGGCAGCGTGCGCCACCGCGTGCATGCCGTGCTCCACACCGTGAATGATCGAGCCAGAACCCATGAACAACAGCGCCTTGAAGAAGGCGTGCGTGATCAGGTGGAATAACGCCGCCACCCACGCGCCCATCCCCAGCGCCGAAATCATGAACCCCAGCTGCGAGATGGTCGAATACGCCAGCACCTTCTTCACGTCGCGCTGGGTAAAAGCAATCGTGGCAGAGAAGAGCGCCGTGAACGTCCCGATGATGATCATCGGCGTGAAGGTCACCAGCTCGCCGTGCGGCACCGTGCCACCCAAAATCGGGAACATGCGGATGACCATGTACACGCCGGCGCTGACCATGGCCGCCGCATGGATCATGGCCGAGACGGGCGTCGGGCCTTCCATCGCGTCGGGCAGCCAGGTGTGCAGCGGGAACTGCGCGCTCTTGCCGATGGTGCCGATGAACAACAGCATGTAGATGACAAAGGCCGCCGGAATACCGATGAACAACGTCTGCCCCAGCGCCTGCGTCACCTCGGGTGTGAAGATCGCCTCGAACGATAACGTGCTTTCGCCGGTGATCTGATACATCGCCACGTACAGGAAAGCGACGCCCAGCAGCATGAACACATCGGCGACGCGCGTGGTCATGAAGGCTTTGACGGCAGCGGCGCGCGGCGTGATCTTGTTGGGATCAGGATAGGTGCGGGCATACCAGAACCCGATCAGCAGGTAGGAGCACAGGCCCATTACTTCCCAGCCGATGAAGAGCAGCAGCAGGTTATCGGCCACCACCAGCGTCAGCATGGCGCCCGCAAACAGCGAGAGGAAGGCAAAGAAGCGGCTGTACAGCGGCTCGCGGCCTTTGTGCGGCGGGAAGCCGGGCTGATCGTGCGGATCGCGTTTCTTGTTGAAGTTGCTGTAGCCGACGCTGTAGAAAATGATCATGAAACAGGCGATGGGCACCATGAACAACATCGCCGCCGTCAACGGATCGACCAGCACGCCCATGTTCAGCGTGTTCACCCCTTGCGGCAGCCAGGGAATGGAAGATTCAATGAAGGCCGGATAGCCATGCTCCCCTTCCGCGGCGGCATGAGCGTCTTCAGCCGCGTGCTCGTCGGTGGTGGAATGCTCGGCAGCGGCCGCCGGTTGCTCGGCCTCGTGCGAACCGCTCTGCGCGACGGCGTTCCAGAACACGATCTGCGCCAGCACGAACGAGATCGCAATCGCCCCGATCGCGATGCTGTGGCTCAACCGATCGCGCCCGCGCGCAAACAGCATGATCGCGAAGAACGACAACAGCGGCAGCAGTGGGATGGCCCAGACTAGATAGACAAGGGTTTGTTGATCCATAAATGAGCGCCCTTAATTGGTCGTCATTGCGAGGAGCGTCTTTGGCGACGAAGCAATCTCGGTGCGATCGAGGATGAGATTGCTTCGCAAAAAGCGCTCGCAATGACGTTCTTCGTCAACATTACTGCTTCAACAAATTGATATTCTCCGCATCGATGTCGGTGCGGTTGCGATACACGCTGATGATCAACGCCAGGCCGACCACGGCTTCCGCGGCGGCGACGACCAGCACGAACAGTGCAAAAGCCTGCCCGGCCACGTCCGTCGGATTGAGGTAACGCCAGAACGCGACGAGGTTGATGTTCACCGCGTTGAGCATCAACTCCACGCCCATCAAAATCCCCACCGCGTTACGACGCGCCAGCACGCCGTAAATGCCGATGCAGAACAACACCGCCGCGACGATGAGATACCAGCTCAAGGGAATGGTCATCTCGCTTAACCCTCCGCCTCGCCCTTGCGGCGTTCACGCGCAATGTAGATCGCGCCAATCAGCGCGGCCAGCAGCAGCACCGAAGCGACTTCAAACGGCAGCACAAAATCACCCACCAGCGCGTGCCCCAGCTGTGTCAGAATGTCGGGCGGCACGTCCGCCTCCTGCACGGGATAGTTGAAGAACGGCACGATGCGCAGCAGGATGAACATGGTCACCACCGTAACCACGCCCGCCAGCCCCGCCTGCGTATTGAACTGACGGCGGGCCGGCTGCGTGCCCGCACCACCGCGCGTCAGCATCACCGCAAAGATGATGAGGATGGCGACTGCCCCCACGTACACGATCAGCTGCGCCGCCGCCAGGAAGCTGGCCTCCAGCATGGCGAACAGCGCCGCCACGCCGAACAGGCTGATCACCAGATACAGCGCCGCGTGGAACATGTTGCGCGTCGTCACGCAGAACAGCGCGGACAGCAGGGTAATGGCCGCAAACACGATGAAGATGATGTGTGTCAAGGTCATAGTCATTACTCGTAAGCCATAATGAGTAACGAGTAATGAGTGAGTCCCTTACTCGTTACTCGTTACTCGTTAGTTACTTGCCGCCACCGGCGCCTGCGCCGGCTGCACATCGTCCGTGCGCGCCACGATGGGCCGCTTGATCTGGCGGCTCTTGCGCGCCGAGCGGCCCAGCGCCCACAGCGCCACGAACAGCAGCACCAGGTTGGCCGCAAACAGAATCAGGCCCCACACCCAGGGACTGGCTTCGCGCGTGATGCCCGCCGTCTTCAGCACGGTGTCGCCCACCGCCAGGATGAACAGATTCACCAGCGACAGCGGCACCAGGAACTTCCAGTTGAAGGCCATCAGCTGATCGATGCGGAAGCGCGGCATGGTGAACTTGATCCACATCATAATGAAGAACACGCCGAACGACTTGATGAAGAACCAGATCCACGGCGGCAGGATGGGCCCCTGCCAACCGTTGAGGAAGACGGTCGTGATCACCGCGCACACCGCAAAGGCGTGCACGAATTCGCCCAGGAAAAACAGCGAAAACTTCATGCCCGAATATTCGATGTGATAGCCCGCCACGATTTCCGACTCGGCCTCCACCAGATCGAACGGCGACCGGCCCGACTCGGCAATGCCGCTGATGAAGAAGATCAACGCCGTGACGAACAGCGGGAAGATGAACGGCACCGTCTGCACTTCGACGATCTGCGTCATGTTCATCGTCCCGGCAATGATCACCATCGCGGTGATGCTCAACACCTGCGGCACCTCGTACGACAACAGCTCGGCCACCGCGCGGAACGAGCCGAGCAGCGCATACTTGTTGTTGCTGCTCCAGCCTGCCATCAGCACCGCGATCAACGACACCGCGCCGACCGCCAGAATGTAGAACAGGCCGATGCTCATGTCAGTGCCCGCCATCGGGCCGCACGGCGCGCCCGCGCACTCGCCGCCGGGATTCGGCCCAAACGGAATGACCGCGTAGACCAGCAGCGCCGCCACACCGGCCACGATGGGCGACGCATTGAAGATGGTCACGTCTGCGCCGTTGGGCGTGGTGTCCTCTTTCGTGATCGCCTTGATACCGTCCGCGATCGGCTGGAGCAAGCCCCACGGCCCGGCCAGGTTGGGGCCGATGCGGTCTTGAATGCGCGCCACGACCTTGCGCTCCAGCCATGTGATCAACATGAAGACCAGCAGCGCCATCGTGCCCAGGAGCAGCGCACGGATGAAGGCCATCACTATTTCGATGAACGCCGGATCGAGACCTAGGCTCAGCATGATCTCGCGCGTCCACGTCGCCAAAGCAATGAAGATGTCGTTACCCGGTATCTGGAACATAGTCACTCCCCCACAACAAATGCCCCGACACCGGCAATGGTGCGGGGCGGGTGGGCTATTGCCCGAAATTTAGAGCCATTCCAGGGCTCCCTTGCGCCAGGCGTAGGCCAAACCGCCGACGAGGATCAGCACGAAGATGATCATCTCAATCAGCGGAAAGATAGTGGCGAATTCCTTGTACGCCATGGCCCACGGCAGCAGGAAGATCGTCTCGATGTCGAAGATGGCGAACATCAGCGCGTAGACGTAGTACTGCGCCTTGAACTGCACGCGCGTATCGCCGTACGTCTCCATGCCGCATTCGTACGTTTCCGACTTGACGGGATTGGGTTTTCTGGGGGCTAACAGTGCGCTGAGGATCAATGGCACTGACAGTAATAACGCGCCTACGACGACAAAAATGCCGACAAACGCCCATCCATCCATGGTTGGATGACCTCCCTGACCTCTATTTCAGACTGGAATTTTAGCGTAGGTGAAGACGCGCACAAGCGCGGGGGTATAATAACACACACCCTAATGAAACGCAAAGGCTCATCAGAGAAATTAGTGGCGGGTGGGTGGCTGGCGCCGATTCTACCACCAAGTGATAGGTGACGCAATGCAAAAATTCATCCATTTGTGAGATGTGCACAACCTTATGACCCTGCAACTTGTCAATGACTCGACCCGTTGGAATACCGCGCTGGCGGCCCTGCCCTATCGCCACGTCTTGCAGTCGTGGGAGTGGGGACAGTTCAAAAGCCGCTGGGGCTGGTCGCCGCGTTACTTCCTGAACGAAGAACAGACCGCCGCGGCGCTCGTGCTGCGCCGGACATTCTCGCCGCTGAAGCTCAACCTGCTCTACGTGCCCAAAGGCCCGGCGCTGGACTATTCGGATCGCGCGTTGGTCGATCGGATGTTGGGCGATCTGATCGCCGTTGCTCGTCGCGATCGGGCCATCTTCATCAAAATCGATCCGGATCTTGCAGAACCCGATCGGTCGATCCTGACCGATCGAGGCTGGCGCTATTCCGCCGAGCAGATTCAATTCCGCAACACCATGCTGATCGATCTCACCCGCAGCGAAGACGATCTGCTGGCCGCGATGAAACCGAAGACGCGCTACAACGTCCGCCTCGCGCAGAAGAAGGGCGTCACCGTCCGATTGGGCGATCTCGGCGATCTCGATCTGCTCTATCGGTTGTATGCCGAGACCGCGCAGCGCGACGGGTTCATCATCCGTCCGCTCGACTATTACCGGGACGCGTGGGGCAGCTTCATCCGATCGGGTCTGGCACAGCCGCTGATTGCTTTCGTCGAACAAGAACCGGTGGCGGGCCTCATCCTCTTCCGCTTCACCGATCGCGCCTGGTACATGTACGGCATGTCGAGCAACCTGCACCGCGAGAAGATGCCCAATCATCTGCTGCAATGGGAGGCCATGCGCTGGGCCAAAGCGCAGGGCTGCGCCGTGTACGATCTGTGGGGCGCGCCCGACGAGTTGAACGAAAGCGATTCAATGTGGGGCGTGTACAAATTCAAAGAAGGACTGGGGGCGGAGTTTGCCCCGCACGTGGGCGCGCACGATTTTGTGATCTCGCGCCGGGGCTATTGGCTCTACACGCAAGCGATGCCGCGCGTGCTGAACGTGATGCGGCGCAAACATCGTGCGGCGGGATGAAGATTTCCAGCGGGTGTTAACGGCTCAGCGGAAGCGGATGACAGTTTCCTCAACGGATGAGCGGATATCCACCGTGCGCCATCCGTCAAGGGAGACAATTGATCTGATGGGCTGGCAGAGCAACACCGTAGTCGTTTGGTGTCTGGAGTCGCGAAGCGGTTAAGTCTTCTTCTTACGCTGGCGCTGACGTTGCGCGGCCCGTGGCTTAGCCTGTGCCAACGATGCAGCATCGATCAAATCTTGCGGGCGGCCTGCCGCCAATTTTGAGGCGATCAAATCCTGTCGATCGATGAACAGCACCGGCACGCCGTCAAACTCGGCTTTCACGCGGCGCGGCCAGGCTTCGTCAAACGTCAGGCCGCTGATCGACATGAGGATATCGACGCGCACGGGCGGGATGCCCATCTGGTAGAAGTAGCCTTCTGCGGCAAAATCGACGGGTGTCATGCCGGTCAGGGGCGCGCCGAATTCTTTCAGCGCTTGAAAGACGGCGTCGGCATTCTTCGCGTCGGCCCGAATCCACAGATCGAGGTCTTTGGTGTAGCGGGGTTCGGTGTACTTGATGACGGCGTAGCCACCGATGATCAGGTACTTAACGCGGTAGGCGTTGAAAAGATTCAACAGATCTTTGAAGTCGGAGTTGACGGACATGGCGGCCTTGCATGCGCTGGGCAGTGAGGACTAACTCCCAGGCGGCTTCAAATCGCGCGGTGTCGCTCTGCGCTTGCCAGAATTCCAGATCGAACGAGCGGTCCAGGTCGGCCAGTTTGCCGCGCCGTTCCATGACCACAGGGGAATGAGATTTCATCGCCCAACCTCCACGAGGATTATACCATCGCCGGCGCGCCGAGCGGATGACAATTCCCTCAACGGACTCTGAATCGGACACGCTGCGCGGGACAGAAACGGACGCCCTCGGCGCACGAGGGCCAATCCGTGCTAATCCGCTTGTCCGTGTTCAAGTCCGTTGACAGCCAGCCGGCTCCACGCTCTCACCCGTGAAGCCGTCCGCGTTACACAGACAAAATTCTGTTCGAAATCCAACCAAGTATAGCAAGAATCGCACATCACTTTTTCTGTGCGATGGCTCGTAGGTGTGCGGCAATCTCCTGAAGATGGCTTGCAATGAGCCACAAAAACACGAATGCGAGACTATGGATCAGATCATATCCATGTATTTGCGCCACAAAGAATAGCACTGTGCCAAGTCCGTAAACAAGTATGAGCTGAGCCAAGAAAATTATCCACCGTGGCATGTCAGCCTCCTAGAATAGGATATCTTTAAATATTTGACCGCCTCTTTCCAGAAGCCCATTGAGGTAGTTGGTCATAGTGGTATTATGAGCGCTGCGGAATTGTCCCCACATTATCTCTGCAAGTATGCTCCTCCTACCTGGCATAGCGTAATCAAGAATGGTAGCATCATTCGAACAGCTAATACAGCTTATTTTTGCCGACAACCCTAATGCTGTGTGCTCCATCGTAATAGTAGCAAATCCGGACCCTGCTGCCGCCTTTCCGCTTGCTTCACTTAGTACACTCATGATATCCTGTATTTCACCTTGATACCACGCTCCCCCAGCTGCGATGAGTCCTCCAATGGCTACCATAGCGGCCCCAACACCTTCCCCAACTGCGGCCACTGGTGGAACAAAACCAGCGTGTGCGCTACCATACATCACGCCTCCTCCGGTTACCCCTATCAGTGTTCCAACTGCAATAGCTTTACTTTCATTGATGTAAGCTTCGTTTAATGCATTCCATAGGTCATCAATTTGTTTCTTGCTAAGAACAAATTCTTCATGTCCCGTCGGATCGACATACCGCAGCGGGTTATTCAG
>CAYNML010000109.1:0-11924 GCA_964398185.1 uncultured Anaerolineae bacterium
TCATTCGCGCCGTCATTCGCGCCGTCATTCGCGCCGTCATTCGCGCCGTCATTCGCGCCGTCATTTGCGGGACATCCGCACGCGGATACAGCAAAACCAGCGCTCCCAACATCCACGGCAGCACGCCGATGTGCCGCACGCCGAAGCGGGAATACATCACCGGCCAGAACGATACTGCCAGCAAGGCGGCGGCCAACAACGCCACTTTCACGCCAAACATCTTGCGCGCCAGCGCAAACGTCAACGCAATGGTCAGCAGCCCGCACGCCAACGGCAGCCACTTATAACCGACGATGTTAGCGCCGAACAGCAGAATCGTGCCGGCGTGCAGATAGTGATAGACCGGCTCATGGCCTTCGGCCTCGGTGATGAACAGCGGACGCCAGCCATCGGCAATGCGGCGATCCATGTTGAACTCGATCAGCTCGTCGTCGCGCCAACCGGGCGGAGCCGAATCGATGGCGAGGAAGCGGAAAGCGGCGGCGAGGAGCAGAATCGCCACCATGATCCACAACGAGCGTGTTGCGTGTTGCGTGCGTGCAATCATGGCGCGACGGTGACAGACCCGATGATGACGTGATCACCCACTGAATTGCCCGCCGCATCGCTGACAGGCCAGCGCTGTTGATCGGCCGGTGAATAAAAGCCCACTTCCAGCGGATACACGCCGGGCGACGCATCCGCCGGAATCGTAAAGCGGTGTACCTGCGCGAAGGCGTCGCCGGGCAGCCAGTAATACGACGGCACATCCAGCACATCCTGCTGCGCCAGCACCGGCCGCGCCGGATCGCCGCTGAGCAGGTGCGTGAACAAAATCATCTCTTGATCCGTCAGTGTGTTGATGCGCCAGTACGTGATCACTTCCACTAACTGACCCGCCTTCACCTGCGGCGTGCGAATCTCCGACCCGATGAGATCGACCGTTTTGCCAAAGGTGAGCGTCCCCGTGGGAATTGCCGCCGATCTCAATGCGTCAGTCAGCGCGGCGGTCGCGTCAAAGCCGTACACGTCAAAATGCGGATTGAAATCGTCGGGGCGCAGCTCCACCGCTCGGATTTTCTGGGCGTGCCGCTGGAATAGATCGGCGAACACCGGATCGATCGGCGCGACGGCCTGCACCACCAGCGTCGTGTTGTAATTCGGCGGCGCGGACGTCGGCGCGGCGGGACCGATCGGCCCGGCGGGCAGCGTGCTGGTGAACACGCTCTGCGTCGGCGTCACGCCGCTGGCGCACTCGATCTGCCCCGCTTCGACCGTGACGCAGGATTGCGCGCCTTCGATCGGCTGCGGGAAGATCAAACTGGCATGTGGTACGCCGTTCATGTCCACAAACGATCCGGTGAACCAGCGCAGCGGCAGATCTTTGCGCGGCAACAGCAATTCCATCGCATACGGATCATGAAAGCGATTCGGATAGATGGATGAGAGGCCCACATCGATCGGGAGGTCAGACGCCCGATCGAGTTCCCGCGCGACCTCGAACAACGTGGTGTGATAGGCCACCCGCACATCGCGCGCCTGCGCCCATTGATCGAAGTAGGCATTCCACGAAAAGACCGTCACGGCCACCGCCAGCAGCACCAGCGGAATCGTGCGCAGCGTATGCGATTCGATCAGGCGCTCCAGCCCGCGCATGATCTCTACCAACCCGATCGCGACAAAGAGATACACCACCGGCAGCGCGGCGATCGATCGCAGGTTGCTGGCGACGACGCCGGTGATTAGGCTGGGGAAAATTCCGGCAGCCAGCCAGAAGAGCGCCAGCGCGTATTCCATGCGCTTGAAACGCACGGCGGCGATGATGACGCCCACCAGCGCCATCGGCCCGAGGATCAAACCCAGAATTGCGCGGCCCGGAATGTTGTACAGCCACAGGTTATCGCCATAGAACATGAACATCCCCAGCGCGCCAAGCATGTTCTTGAACAGCTCCTGCGGATTTCCGGCAAACAGTTGATCGATCGGGCCGCTGAGCTGCGCCAGGCGCTGCTCGGCGCCGGGCGTGGTGGCGATATAGTTGAACATCGGCCAGGCGATGATCAGCCCCAGCCCGATGATGAAGAACACGCCGAACCAGTTGTCGCGCCAGATTTTGCGCTGGAAGACAAATAGATAGAGCCAGAAGGCGATGAAGACGATCGGCAGGACACGGGCCGCCATGTACGTCGTCAACGAGAGGCCCAGGAACAATCCGGCCAGCACGTAACTCGCCAGGCGCGAGATCAACGGCCAGCGGCGCTGCAGGCTTTGCGGTTTGGCGTAAGGCCGCACCGCCTGCCACATGAAATAGACCGAGGCGGCAAACAGCACCGGCAGCAGCGCCGACCGCAGCGCGTGCCGGCTGACCATGACGGCCCAGAAGGACGTGGCGAGGAAGGCTGACGTGGCGATGGCGGTGGGCACGTCGAAAGCACGCCTGACCCAGAAGTGCATCACGATAATGAGCAGCAGCCCGGCCAGGCCCGAAACGATGCGCAGGGTGAGATAGTTCTCGCCAAAGATGGGCATGAGCCACGCGACGACGTAATCATACAATGGCTCGCGTCCATACCCCACGGTCTCATACACCGGACGCGCCCCTTGCGCGATGGCGACCGCATCATGGCCATGGCCCGCCTCGTCGTGCGTAAAGCCGGGCGGGATGGTGTCGAGCGCATAGAAGCGAAACCACGCCGCCATAACGAGAATCACCAGCAAGATCACGGCCTCGGTGCGGCGACCGGGCCAGCGGGGAGTGTCAACGGTGGTACCCATAGCGCACGGATGATACCAAAGAAAGTGAAAAGTGATAAGTGAGACGTAATGCGTAATACGAAATGCGTAAAATCTTCAGGCAGCAGTTTTCAGTTACGTTTTACGCAGTACGCAGTAGGGTCAAGTAAAAAAGCCTGCCCCCACA
The DNA here is from genome assembly GCA_964398185.1 of uncultured Anaerolineae bacterium. GTDB lineage: Bacteria > Chloroflexota > Anaerolineae > Fen-1058 > Fen-1058 > Fen-1058. Next base: position 2,900 of record CAYNML010000109.1, read on the forward strand.
GTGGAGACAGGCTTTTCACTACGAATTCAACCGGACCGACTAGAACTCACCACCACCCGGCGGCATGGCCGGCGGCGGGGTCTTCTCGGGGATGTCGGTGATCAGCGCATCGGTGGTCAGGATCATCGCCGCAATGCTGGCCGCGTTCTCGACGGCGCTGCGGGTGACCTTGGCCGGGTCGATGATGCCGCTCTTGACCATGTCCTCAAACTCGGTGGTCAGGACGTTGTAACCGATGTTCTTGTTTTCCTTCTCTTTCGACATGCGGCGCACAGTGTCGATGATGACCGCACCGTCCTGCCCGGCATTGGCCGCGATGCGGCGCATGGGCTCTTCCAGCGCGCGGCGCATGATGTTGATGCCGGTCTGCACGTCTTCGTCATCCGACTTGACCTTCTTCAGGGAATCGATGGCGTTCACCAGTGCTACACCGCCGCCGGGCACGATGCCTTCTTCCACCGCGGCGCGAGTCGCGCTCAAAGCATCTTCCACCCGGTGCTTCTTTTCCTTGAGTTCGGTCTCGGTGGCCGCGCCCACGCGGATGATGGCCACGCCGCCGCTCAACTTGGCCAGGCGTTCCTGCAGTTTTTCCTTGTCGTAGTCGCTGGTCGTGTTTTCGATCTCGGCTTTAATCTGCTCGATGCGGCCCTTGATTTCCTTGAGGTTGCCCTTGCCTTCCACGATCGTGGTGTTGTCCTTGTCGGCCACCACCTTCGCGGCCTGCCCCAGATCGTCCAGCGTCACGCTCTCCAACTTGCGACCCAGCTCTTCGGTGATGACGGTGCCGCCGGTCAGGATGGCGATGTCTTGCAGCATGGCCTTGCGGCGATCGCCAAAGCCGGGGGCTTTCACGGCCAGAATGTTGAACATGCCGCGCAGTTTGTTCAGGACCAGTGTCGCCAGCGCTTCACCATCCACATCTTCTGCAATCACGACGAGATCACGCTTGCCCTTCTGCAGCAGCTTTTCCATCAGGGGCACGATATCAGTCGCGGCGCTGATCTTCTTGTCGTGGATCAGAACGTAGGGATTCTCGATCACCGCCTCCATCGCTTCAGGATTGGTGACGAAATAGGGGCTGATGTAACCGCGATCGAACTGCATACCCTCGACGTACTCGGTCTCGAACTCGCGGCCCTTGCTTTCCTCGACGGTGACCACGCCGTCCTTGCCAACCTTGTCCATCACTTCGGCGATGAGGTCGCCGATTTCCTGATCGGCCGCGGAGATGGCCGCCACATTGGCGATCTCGTGCTTGTCTTCCACCGGGGTCGACATCTTCTTGATGGCGTTCACGACGGCGTCGGTTGCCATTTCCAGACCGCGCTTGATCTGCATCGGGTTCGCGCCAGCGGTCACGTTCTTCAAGCCCTCGTGCACAATGGACTGCGCCAGCACGGTGGCGGTGGTGGTGCCGTCACCGGCTACATCGTTGGTCTTGGTCGCCGCTTCCTTCAACAGTTGGGCGCCCATGTTCTCGTACGGATCCTTCAGTTCGATTTCCTTCGCCACAGTCACACCGTCGTGGGTGACGGTGGGCGCACCGAATTTCTTGTCCAGCGCCACGTTGCGGCCCTTGGGGCCGAGGGTCGTCGCCACGGCGTTCGCCAGAATATCGACGCCGCGCTTCAAAGCATACTGTGCATCATTGCTGAAAACGAGTTGTTTAGCCATGGTAGTGTCTCCGTTTAGTCCTCGTCATTGCGAGGAACGCTTTTCTGCGACGAAGCAATCCCGCCTAGTTGAGAAGATTGCTTCGCTTCGCTCGCAATGACGCTGCTTAAAGATTACTTTTCCACAATCGCCAGGATGTCGCTCTCCTTGAGGATGAGCAACTTCTTGTCGTCGATCTTCACTTCGGTGCCGGCGTACTTGGCATACAGCACCACGTCGCCCACCTTGACGTCCATCGGGATGCGCTTTCCGTCGTCGTCGGTTCTACCCGGCCCGGCGGCCAACACTGTCCCTTCCTGCGGTTTTTCCTTGGCCGTTTCCGGCAGGATGATACCGCTGGCCGTTCGCTCTTCCTTCTCGACCGGCTCCACCACCAGGCGGTCACCTAGGGGTTTCAGATTCAACTTCTTGCTCGCCATGTGATATTCCTCCATTTGGAATTTGGTTTTGATCACGACGTACAACAAGACTGGTTAGCACTCTCTGCGGGGGAGTGCTAACCAGTGCTAATATACCACCAGATTGCGGCGTCTGTCAAGATTTATTAGCGAATTCTAACAAAATTTTAGCACAGCCAGATTGGCGCTGGCCATCCGTCGCAACGAAGCGGTCTTCTGTGGTAAACTCGGAGACACACCCAATTCTGAATTCGCACCGAAGCAGCAAAGGACATCCATGACCCGCTCTAGACTCCGCGACCTCGGCATCACTCTGGGACGTTGGCCGACCGGCTCCTTCAATGCCATTACGGATGTGCCCGATGTACTCGTTGGACATACCACACTGATTTACGACGAGCCGCGCATCGCCCGCACCGGCGTGACTGTGATTCTGCCGCGAAAAGGCGACATCTGGCTGGATAACGCCCCGGCGGCCTATCACGCCTTCAACGGCTGCGGCGAGATGACGGGCCTGGCCTGGATCGAGGAATCGGGGGCGCTGCACGCACCGATCGGGATCACGAACACCCATCAATGCGGGTTGGTGCGTGATGCGCTGGGTATGTACGCGCAGGACAAAGGCTACTCGCATCAATTCACCCTGCCCGTCGCCGCCGAAACCTACGACGGCTGGCTGAACGACGCCGACGCGCATCACGTGACCAAAGAGCACGTCGACGCGGCGATCGACAACGCGCAGAGCGGCGTCATCGCCGAGGGCTGCGTGGGCGGCGGCACCGGCATGATCTGCCACGATTTCAAGGGCGGCATTGGCACGTCATCCCGCGTGGTGGAGAACCAGAGCGGGCGTTGGACGGTCGGCGTGCTGGTGCAAGCCAATCACGGCGATCGCGATCTCTTCCGGGTCGATGGCGTGCCCGTGGGGCGTGAGATCGACCGATCGGTGGTGCCGATTCCCGGCGAAGAACGCCGCACGCCAGGCCTGGGATCGATCATCGTCGTCGTCGCTACCGACGCGCCGTTGATCCCATCGCAGTGCAGGCGGCTGGCGCAGCGTGCCACGGTGGGCCTGGCGCGCGTGGGCAGCGTAGGCCACAATGGCAGCGGCGATATATTCATCGCCTTTGCCACGGGAAATCACCTGCCCGATCGCGCCGACAAACCGATCGAGTTGCAGATGCTGCCGCACCACCACATGAATGAGTTGTTCGAAGGCGTGGCCGAAGCAACCGAGGAAGCAATCCTCAATGCGGTCTGCATGGCCGACACCATGACTGGTTATGAGGGCCATACCGTGCATGCCCTGCCACTCGATCGATTGCAGGACGTAATGAAGAAGTATCGACACTGAAACTCGACCGCGAATCGACGCCAATGAGCGCGAATTGTTCGCGGCTATTCGCGTGGATTCGCGGTTTATCTCTGGGAGATCACATGACAACGAAGATTGCCGTTATCGGTGGAACGGGCAAAGAAGGCAAGGGGCTGGCGCTGCGCTGGGCCAACGCGGGGTACGACATCATCATTGGGTCGCGTGATGCCGCGCGGGCCGCAACTGCTGCGGATGAATTGAACGCGACACTGGGCAAGACCAACGTCAGCGGGCTGGGCAACGCCGACGCCGCGCAGGCCGCCGACATCGTAGTGCTGTCGGTGCCCTACGAGGCACACGCCGCCACGCTGGACATGATCGCCGACGGGACGCAGGGCAAGATCCTGATCGACGTCACCGCGCCGCTCGATCCGGAAAACAAGAAGAAGACCCTGCGCGTGCCGGAAGGCTCGGCGGCGCAGGCGTCACAGCTGCGATTGGGATCGAATGTGCGCGTGGTGGCGGCCTTCCAGAACATCAGCTACACGCACCTGAGCGATTTACAGCACGATCTGGGCTGCGATGTGCTGGTCTGCGGCAACGACAAAGAGGCCAAGCAGCAAGTGATCGAACTGGCGAAAGCCGCCGGGATGGCCGCCTTCGACGCGGGGCCGATCGAGAATGCCGTAGTCGCGGAAGGGCTGACGGCCGTGCTGATCAACATCAACATCGCGTTCAAGATCAAGAATGCGGGCATTCGCATCACCGGCGTTCCGCAGTCATGACCGACCGTTTCACGCGTCTCGCCGGGCTGGCCGGCGTCTTCACACCCATCTTGACCCTGACGTTGATCTTCGTCTCGATCGCACTATCGCCGTGGTTCAGCTGGCACGACAACGCGTTGAGCGACATGGGCGTGAACGACGTTGCGCCATTGTTCAACGGCGCGCTGCTCAGCGGTGGTGCGCTGTACTTCGTTTTCGTGATCGGCTTTCTGCGCTGGCGCGGACTGCGCTCACGGCTGGCACAGATCGCCGGCGGCGCCATGATCGTGGGCGCGATCGGCCTGTTCCTCATCGGAGTCTTCACCGAAGATGCCGGGCGCACTCACTACTACGTGGCGGCCACCTATTTCCTCGCCACACCGTTGGCCTACGCCTTGTTGGGCATCGACTGGGTCCAGCACAACGCCAAACTCATGGGCTGGCTGAGCATCGCCGCCGGGATCACAGCCTTCTTGATGATCGCCGCCGTGCCACACAAGCGTATTGCCGTGCCGGAAATTCTGGCCGCGCTGACGATGAGCATGTGGACCTTTGCGCTGGGCTTGAAGATGCTGATCGAACCGGAGGCCCGCGCATGAACCCGATCGAGATCATTCCCCTCACCGGACTCCCGCTCATCCAACCGGGCGATCCGCTGGCTCAACTGCTGGGCGAGGCCATCGCCCGATCGGGCGGCCTGCGCGATCGGGATGTGCTGGTGCTGGCGCAGAAGATCGTCAGCAAAGCCGAAGGGCGCTACGTCGATCTCGATCGGGTTACGCCCTCGCCACGCGCGATCGAGGTCGCGCAGCAGTGCGAGAAAGACCCGCGCCTGATTGAAGTGATCTTGTCCGAGAGCAGCGAGGTGGTGCGCCTGCGCCCCGGGCTGATCATCACGCGCCACCGCCTGGGCTTTGTCTCGGCGAACGCCGGCGTCGATCGGAGTAACGTCGCGCCGGAGGGGATCGATCGGGTCTTGCTGCTGCCGATCGATCCCGACCGATCCGCCGCCCAGATCCGATCGGCCCTGCGCGATCGTTTCGGGATCGATCTGGCCGTCATCATCGCCGACAGCCATGGCCGCCCGCACCGGCTGGGGACCGTGGGGGTGGCGATTGGCCTATCGGGTCTGCCGGGGGTCGAAGACTGGCGCGGGCGCAAGGACCTGTTCGGCTACACCCTGCAACACACCGAGGTCGGCCTCGCCGATCAAATCGCCGCGGCCGGGACGCTGCTGCTGGGTCAGGCCGCCGAAGCGACGCCGGCCGTCATTGTGCGGGGCGCATCGTTTGAGGCGCGCGACGGTTCGGCCAGCGAGATCAATCGCCCCCGCGAGATGGACCTCTTCCCATAATCCCCTGTCATGCCAGGGTTTCGGCTCCTGCCAGAACCGCCGGTTGCCGTTTGTAAATGATCCAGTAACTCAACCGTAACCACCACCAAACAACCAGACAACCTTCCTTTGCTACTATATAACAAAGGAGGGTTGTCCATATGAAACACTTGATCATTATCGGAATCGCAGCCTGTTTCCTGCTCATGGTGACAGCGGCGGTACACGGTGAGCCGAACGCGCCCGACGCCATCTGCACTTCGACGGGCAGCGGCAACTGGGGGACTGCCGCGCTGTGGAGCTGCAATCACGCCCCCACCAACGGCGACGACGTGTTTATCAGCGCCGGGCACGTCATCACCCTTAACAGTAACCGCACCGCCCGCAGCCTCAACGTCGCCGGCACGCTGCTGTTCGGCAACAGCGCCACGAATCGATCGTTGATCATTACCAGTACCACGACGATCGCCGGCGGAGGGTTGATCACGGCGGGGCCGTTCACGGGCACGCACACCCTGACGGTCCGCGGCGATTTTGCGAATGACGGCGTCTACGCCGGGCGTCCGGCTGCCAATCGGGTGGTGAATGTGACGTTCAATGGCGCGGCGAATCAGGTGATCACGGGGACGGGCGACTACACCTTCAACCAGCTCACCGTCAACAACAGCTCGGCGACCAGCATCATCGACGCGCAGTCCGTCATCACGCTGGCGGGCACGGCCAACCCGCTCGTCCTGACGCGCGGCATCTTTAAGTTGTCCAGCAACTCCGTCATCACGCCTTTTACCAGCAGCCGCACGTTGAGCGCTAATACCGGGTTGTGGATCGCCAACGGCACGGTATCGCCCGCCAATCTGAGCATCACCCTGAACGGCTTGCTGCGCGTCACGGGCGGCACGTTAAACATTGGCGCCAACAATAATAACAGCCTGCTCAACGGCGCGACCGGGCGCATTCACATCGAAGGCGGCACGATCAATATCGCCGGGCGGCTGGCCCGCTCGGGCACAACGTCGTTCGGCACGTTCAGCATGACCAACGGCCTGTTGAATGTGGTGACGGTGGGCAGCACCAGCACCACCGTGCCCGGCATCGACATCGGCGGGACCAGTTCAAACTGGACGATGAGCGGCGGCACGATCGTGCTGCGCCGCCGCACCTCGCACACGACGCACGATATACTAATTGCGCCCACCACCGCCGGCCTGAACGGCGGCACGCTGCAGATCGGCGACAGCGCCACGCCGGCAGGCCAAACCTTCCGTCTCAACGCGACCACCCTACCCACGCTGCGGATCGATGGCGCGACCACGGCCAAGACGACGCAACTCGTCACGACGGCGCCGGTTTTGCGCGGCGCTGTGATCATCAGCGCCACGTCGACCCTCAATGCCAACAACCGCAACCTGTCGCTGACGGGCAACTGGATCAACGACGGGACTTTCAGCGCCGGAACCGGCACGGTGACGTTCAATCAATTGGGCGAACAGCGCATCGGCGGCAGCACGGCCACCGCCTTCAACAACGTCGTCGTCGAAAACGGCTCCACCACCCTCGTGCCTGCCAGCAATCCGCCGACCGTCTCCGGATCGTTTACGGTAAACGCCGGCGGATCGGTGCAGCAGACGCAGACGGTCAACAACAGCACCGTCGCCTTCCTGCAGCTCAGCGGCAATCGCTATCGCGGCGTCGATCTCACTACAACGAATGATCTGGGGGCCGTCACCGTCACGATCGAGACGGTGGCGCCCGGCGGCTGCACCACCGAAGGCACAGCCTCGCCCGCCTACGCCACGCGCTGCTACCGGATCGAACCGGCCAACGACAACGCGGCCACGGTACGGCTGTGGGCGCTCACGTCGCAGCTCAACGGCCTCACCGAAACAGATTTGACCGTCTATCACTTCGACGGCGCGGACTGGCAGCCCTTGACGGCGAACGCCTCCACCGGCAACGACGGCGGAAGTTACAGCTACGCCCAGGCCGACACGCCCGGCTTCTCGGAATTCCTGTTGGGCGGGACCAGCGCGCCGACGGCGGTGATGCTGTCGTCACTTGGCGCAGCGCCGCAAGCGACTTTGCCGCTGCTGCCCATCGGCATGATTCTGCTGGCCGGGGCGCTCGTGCTCGTAATCAAACGTCGCGCCTAGCAACAACCACAACTCTGCGCATACGCCGCGCCCGGATCAATCGACATTGATCCGGGCGCGGCGCGTTAAATCGACTTAAACGCGCATCAAGTATAATGGGCGCGATCTTTAGCCACGAGGATGTCATGACCCATCGTTCTGTCCTGTATGAATTCAACGTCGATCTCAGCACCGCCGAGTGGAGCGTCAGCGTCCCGCTCGATCAGTCGCTCATCGGCCCGGTGCAATACGGCTGGGATCGTTTCCAGAAGGATCCCAATTCCATGACGTTTGGCGGCGGGCTGTTGGCCGGCTCACCGCTGCCCGGCACGCGCCGCATGATCTTTTGTGGTTACTCGCCGCAATGGGAAGATTTCTACGTGTCGGCGCTGGGCGGCGCGATGTATGTCTTCCATCGCATGGGCGTCAACTACGTCTGGCTGCGCGGCCAGTGCCCGGTTGACTCGATCTTGCTGCTGCGCCTGAAGAACGGCGAGTACGCGGCTCGCCTGGAACCGATCGATCCCGATACGATCTGGCAAGGCTACACCGATCAGTCGGGCCGCACGTGGGAGGGCTTCTACGCGCTGCAGCACTACGCCTTCGAGAAATATCGCGGCGAATACGACGAGGACAATTTCCGCATTCTCGCTACCGGTCCCGGCGCGCGCCACACCCAGGAGGGCGCCATCGGATCGAATCAGATCCGCAAGGGACAGGTCAGCGTCATCGATGACTGGGCCGGGCGCGGCGGACTGGGGTCGCGCCTGCTGCAATATCATCACGTGGCGGCCATCGTCTTTGGCGGCGACTGGCAAGATCCAGCGTTGAAAGAAGCGAAGGAACTGGATGAGTATTTTCTGGCGCGCTTCGACAAACGCGCCGTGGCCGCCGACATCGCGTTGAGCCAGAAGTACCGCTACGTGCCCGAATTCGAAACCGGCGGCACGTTCGGCGTCAACATGCACACGGCAAACGACAACCTGTTCAGTTTCAACTACCGATCGGTCTACGCCGCCGATGAAGAACGCCTGGCGCAGCATGATCAGTTCATTCTCGATCATTACTTGAAGCAGTTCAACGCAGAGATCATCAAGCCCAAGAACTTCGATCACTGCGGCGAGCCGTGCGCGGTGGTGTGCAAGAAATACCACGGCGAGTTCAAGAAAGACTATGAGCCGTACGAAGCACTCGGCCCGCAGTGCGGCGTGTTCGATCAGCGCGCGGCGGAACGGCTGAACAAATTCGTCGATACGCTGGGGCTGGATTCGATCCAGACCGGCGGCACCGTGGCGTGGATCATGGAACTCATCGCCGACGACTTGATCCCCCCGGCGGATTTCGGTCTGCCGGCCGCGGGTCCGCGCTTTGCGCCCGCGTCATTGCGAGCGCCGTTTGCGACGCCATCTCCT
>CAYNML010000110.1:0-11422 GCA_964398185.1 uncultured Anaerolineae bacterium
GGGTCCGCGCTTTGCGCCCGCGTCATTGCGAGCGCCGTTTGCGACGCCATCTCCTGCTTTGCAGCAAGAGATTGCTTCGTCGCACACAACGCTCCTCGCAACGACACGCGCAGAATTCGACCTCGAACAAGACTCCGCCTACAACGCCGACTACGCCGTCGCCATCATCAAGATGGTGTTGTTCAGCGAAGCGGGCGCGCCGTTCCGAGCGGGCATTCGCGCCGCGGCCAAATGGCTGGATGCGACATACGGGATCAAGTCGATCGATCGGGCGGTGTACACCGCGCACGGCGAGAACGGCTGCATGGTGCCCAATCAATACTGGACACCGGGCATGTTCGCGCCGATGCCGTTGATGGGCAAATATTTCTCGTACTACGAAAACAAATTTCTGCCGCCGCGCGCGCTGGGCCGCAAGAATGTGGAGCGCTTCGTGTATGAACTCTACTCGGAGAACAGCGGCTCGTGCCGCTTCCATCGCAAGTGGGTGGAAGACATCATTGACGAGATCATCCTGTCGCACTTCGATCTCAACTTCGACTACTGGCGCGATCAATTCACGCTGGCCAAGGCCATTCACGATCACCAGTCGGCGCGCGGCGTGCCGTGGGAGAGCGAGCGCGTGGTGGACATCATTCATGGCTTCCTGGAAAAGTGGGAACGCGCCGGCCTGCGCGAGCCGGAACTGCTGGCGTGGCTGGAGAAATTCCGCGCCGACAAGTGGCAGGCTGCGCGCGAATTCTGGCAGGAAATGTACGACGGCATGTGCGAGGCGTTTGCTGCAGGTTTTCCTGAACCCGCGCCCACGCAGTGGCCGAATGGCGCGCCCAAGTGATCTTTTATTTTTTGATTTCGGATTTTGGACTGCTGATTCCATCATGACCCTACGCTATCAGACCTATCCGCCGACTCCCGACCAATACTTTGCGTTGTTCGAGACCACCGGTTGGAACGACGAGTATCACCTGACGCCGCACGATCTGGCGCGCGTGCTGGCGAACAGCTGGTACACCGTATCCGCTTACGACGACAATCGTCTGGTCGGCTTCGGGCGCGTGGTGAGCGATTCGATCCACGCCATGATCTACGATCTGATTGTCGCGCCGGATCATCAGCGGCAGGGCATCGGCGGCGAGATTCTCGATCGACTGGTGAAGCGTTGCCACGAAGCACACATCCGCGACATCCAGTTGTTCTGCGCGGCAGGCAAACGCGAATTCTACGAGCGGCATGGCTTCGTCGCGCGGCCTGATGACGCGCCGGGGATGCAGCATCGAGGCAGCTAGACCTGTCAGGTGGGTCACGGATGCCATGGAGTTCTTAGATCATATGACCCACCTGACAGTTCTGGGCCATGTATCATATCCGCCTCGCGCGCCTTGACGATCTCAGCGCCCTGCCCGACATTGAGAGAGCCGCCAACGCGCTCTTTGCGGATTTCGGATTGGCCGAGCAGCTCGCGAACATCCTCACGCCGATCGAGTCACTGCGCGCAGGCGTGAGCACCGATCGGTTGTGGGTGGCCGCCGATGAGATCGATCGTCCCGTCGGGTTTGCGCTGGCAAGTGTTGTGGGCGACAATGCGCACCTGGACGAACTCGACGTGCATCCAGCGCACGGGCGACGGGGACTCGGTGCGGCGTTAGTTGAAGCCGTGTGCGACTGGGCCAGAGCGTCCGGCTATCGCGCCATCACCATGACCACGCTGCGTCATATTCCGTGGAACGCGCCGTGGTATCAGCGGCTGGGCTTTCGCGTGTTGGAAGACAACGAACTCAGCCCAGCCCTGCGCGATCTACTGCACGAAGAAATTCAACGCGGCCTGCCCGCCGATCAGCGCGTGGCGATGCGCCGCGAGTTGCCCGTAAGCCGTGACACTCGTAACGGCAGAGACAAGCCAATGGTCACTTTGAGCGGCGTGACAATGTGAGATAAAATAACGTGGTTTGATCGATCGCGGCCCCAGAGCAAAGCAGAAAGGCCCAAGCATATGCCCCAATTCTCAGACTTCATCCGGCTCGAAAACACTTCCGCAGAACCGATCGTTGTGGGCGATACCAAGATCACGCCGCAGGCGCAAGCGTTCAGCGTGCGCTTCCCCTTCGGCGGTATCGTGTGGAATCGCCCCACCGCCGTGCTGGTCGAGCGCGACGATGTGACCCAGCGCATTCCGATCGTGGACGTGACGCGCGTGGCACAAATCGTTTTGTTCGGCTTCGTTTTGTCGATTTCGGTTATAATCACACTGCTGGCGGCGCAACGACGCGCGCGCCAAAGGAGCATCCACCATGAGTGACTGGCTTGAAAAGATGGGCGTTTCCATCCTCAAGAATCAGGAAAGTTCGGCCACGATTCTGGAGAAGTTCGTCGAGACCGCCCGCCCCGCTTCCGTCTTTGCGCCCCCCTTATCCGCCGGCGATTACACGATCATCAATGCGGGGGAGGTCTATGCCGGCATGGGCATCGGCTTTGGCGGCGGCGGTGGCAGCGGCCCGGCGGATGATGATGATGACGAAGATGAAGAATTTGAAGAGCCGATTGGCGATCAGCCTCCGCTCGAAGAAGTTCCTGTGAGCGAACTGCCCGCCGGCAGCGGTGTTGGCTACGGCGGCGGCGGTGGCGGCGTGGCGCTGGGCCGCCCGGTGGCCGCCATCATCATCGGGCCGGACGGGGTCACCGTGGAACCGATCGTGGATGCCACCAAGATCGCGATCGCATTGTTCACCACCCTCGGCGCGATGGCGTTGATGTTTTCGCGCATGGCGAAGCTGAGTCAGAAGTAATACAAACCCTATACTCTCTCAAGGAGAAAGCAACATGGCTGTGAAAGTTGGTATCAACGGTTTTGGCCGCATCGGGCGGCAAGTGCTGAAGGCGATCCGGGATTACTATCCCGAGACGCTGGAAGTGGTGGCCTTCAACGACATCGGCGACATCAAGACGATGGCGCATCTGCTGAAGTATGATTCGACTTATGGCCGCTTCAACGGCGCCGTCGAAATGGGCGAGGACAGCCTGTTGATCGACGGCAAGCAGGTCAAGGTCTTCAAGGAAACCGATCCGGCGGCGATCAAGTGGAGCGACCTGGGCATCGACATCGTGATCGAATCGACCGGCCTGTTCACCATCAAGAATGACGGCGTCAACAAGAAGGGCAAGACCGTCAAGGGCGCGGTCAATCACATCACCTCCGGCGGCGCCAAGAAGGTCATCATCTCGGCTCCGGCCGAGGGCGAAGACCTGACCGTGGTACTGGGCGTCAACGAAGACAAGTACGATCCGGCGGCGCATCACGTCGTGTCGAACGCGTCCTGCACCACCAACTGCCTGGCCCCGGCGGCCAAGGTGGTGCACGACAAGTACACCATCAAGCGCGCGTTCATGACCACGATTCACTCCTACACCAACGATCAGAAGGTGTTGGATATGCCCCACAGCGATCTGCGCCGCGCGCGCGCCTCGGGCCTGAATATCATCCCGACGACCACCGGCGCGGCCAAGGCCGTGGCCCTGGTCATCCCTGACCTGAAGGGCAAGTTCGACGGTTATTCACTGCGCGTCCCGACCCCGACTGTCTCGGTCGTCGACTTTACCGCTGAAATCGAGAAGGAGATCACCACTGAAGAACTGCGCCAGGCCTTCCGCGATGCCGCCAGGGAACCGCGCTTCAAGGGCATTCTCGAAGCGGTGGACGAACCCCTGGTCAGCATGGACTTCAAGGGCAGCGCCTACAGCTCCTCGGTTGACCTGCCCTTCACCAGCGTCCTGGGCAAGGAAAAGAGCACCTTCATCAAGGTCGTGACCTGGTACGACAACGAGTGGGGCTACAGCGTCCGCACCGCCGATCTGGCGAACCTGATGGCGAGCAAGCTTTAGTCCGATAGTCACGTAGTCTGATAGGCGTGTAGTGCAGCGACTATCAGACTATCCGACTAAGCGACTAGGAGACTAAGCGATGAACAAGAAAACCGTTAAGGATGTCGATCTGAAGGGCCAGCGCGTGATCATGCGCGTGGACTTCAACGTCCCGATGAAGGACGGCGCGGTCAGCGACGACAAGCGCATCAAAGCCTCGCTGCCCACCATTCAGTACGTGCTCGATCAGGGCGCGTCGCTGGTACTGATGAGCCACCTGGGCCGCCCCAAGGGCGCCGGCTTTGAAGCCGAGTTCAGCCTGAAGCCTGCCAGTGAAGCGCTGGCGAAGTTACTGGGCAAGCCGGTGCAGATGGCGCCTGACTGCGTCGGTGCGGAAGTCGAAGCCATGGCCGCGGCGTTGAAGCCCGGCGATGTGCTGCTGCTGGAAAACGTCCGCTTCCACAAGGAAGAGGAAAAGAACGATCCTGCGTTCGCTGCACAACTGGCGAAACTGGGCGAAGTGTATGTCTGCGACGCCTTCGGTTCGGCGCACCGCGCGCACGCCAGCGTGGAAGGCATTGCACATCAACTGCCCGTGGCCGTGGCCGGTTTCTTGATGGAACAGGAACTGGAATATCTGGGCCGCGCCACTTCCAACCCCGATCATCCCTACGTGGCGATCCTGGGCGGCGCCAAGATCAGCGACAAGATTCTGGTGGTTGAGAATCTGCTGAAGCAATGCGATCAGTTGATCATCGGCGGCGGCATGGCCAACACCTTCCTCGCGGCCAAGGGCTACAACATGGCTGACAGCTTGGTGGAAGCCGGCTCGATCGAGTTGGCGAAGGGCCTGCTGGCCAAGTCCGGCGACAAGCTGCTGCTCCCGGTCGACGCGGTGATCGCCGACAAGTTCGACGCCGAAGCGAACAGCCAGGTGGTCGATGTGGACCAGGTGCCCGCCGGTTGGCGCGTGATGGACGTCGGTCCTAAGTCGTTGGAGAAATTCGGCGAGGTGTTGAAGGCCGCCAAGCTGGTCGTGTGGAACGGCCCGGTCGGTGTGTTTGAAATGCCCAAGTTTGCCGAAGGCACGTTCGCCATCGCCAGGCTGCTGGCGGAGTGCAGCGCCACCACCGTCATCGGCGGCGGCGACAGCGCCAGCGCGGTGAAGAAGGCGGGCGTCGCCAAGCAGATGACGCATGTCTCCACCGGCGGCGGCGCAAGTCTGGAATTCCTGGAAGGCAAAGAACTGCCGGGCGTGGCAGCGTTAAACGACAAGTAGTTGTCAGTGGGCAGTCGACCAAAGCGAGGCATGATCGAGGTTTAATCATGCCCCGCTTTTTGGTTCTTCCGAGATGATCAGAAAAACTGGCTAAGGCTGAACACAGGCATCGTCACCCGCGCTGCCGCCCTCGCCAGGTTGACCGTCATCCCGCTGAGGCCGGAAGCGCCGCTTTTTCCTCCGCCGAGGGCGCTGGGCAAGTCTCTTAAACAAGTTCACGCGATCACTGAATATCATCGCGCGCAGTCTGAAATCTTATCCCCTGTGCCAAAATAAAGGTTTTCTCTCTGCCTGGGAGGATGCCATGATCGATCGAGTCAAACGCTGGCTGACGCCGCCCGACTTCCCCGACGACGAGCTCAAGACGCGCCGCGCCATGCTGCTCAATACTATTCTGCTGGTGTTCATCGTCGGCGCTGTGCCGATCACCGGTGTCGAGCTGCTGGACGGACAACCCTTCAATGTGATCACCGTCATTCCCCTGATCGTGTTTCTATGTTTCGTGCCGCTTTTCCTGTTGTTGAAACGCGGAAAAGTCGAGCTGGTGGGGATCGGAGTCACGGGGTTAGCCCTGGCGAGCATGGGCGCCGCCCACCTTGCCAAAGGGACAGTGTACGATCCGGTCGTGGGATACTATATCTTTGTCGTGGTGATCGCTGGCTTGCTCTTTAGCTGGCGCGGCGTCGCGGCAATCGTCCTGTGCATTTCGTTGATCGTACTGGGCGTGATTCTCGCAGAAGAGGCGGGGCTGTTGACGCGCCCTCCCGCCTTAAGCGGTTTTGTGCTGTGGCTGATTTACACAGCCCTGACTGTAATGATGGCCTGGGTAGTTGTATTCGGCAATCAAACGGCCCAACAAGCCTTGCGGCGCGCAGATCAAGAAATTACCGAGCGCAAAAAGACAGAACAAAGCCTGCGCCAGAGCGAAGCCGTCCTGCGCCGCCAGCAAGCCTTTTCACGGGCCTTGCACGACACGGCCCTTGATCTGCTCAATCGCCGCCAGATCAACGACCTACTACAAGCCATTGTCGAGCGCGCTGCCGTCATCCTGGATGCGCCCTACGCCGAGTTGATGTTGACCGCGGGCGATGAACTGATCGTCCAGGCGTATACGGCCAATCAGCCTTATCTGGCCGGCGACCGCGTGCGGCGCGGCGAAGCCCTGCTCTCCTGGCAGGCGCATGACACCGGCCAACCCGCCCTGCTGGACGACTATTCAGCCTGGGCGGCCCACCGCAACCTGTATGACGCAATCTCACTGCGCGCCGTGGCCGATTTCCCCATCATGGCCGGTCAAACCTGCCTGGGCGTGCTGGGCCTGGGTCGCGCCCAACCCGATCGGCCTTTCACCCCCGAAGAGATTGAACAGGGCGTCCTCTTCTCGCAACTGGCCGCAGTGGTAATCGACAACGCCAACCTCTATGCGTCGGCCCTGCATGAACTGGCCGAACGCCAGCAGGCCGAAGCGGCGCTGCGTGAATCAAACATCGAACTGCGCACACGCAATGAAGAACTCGACGCCTACGCTCACACTGTCGCGCATGACCTCAAAAATCCGCTGGGCGCCGTGGTGGGCTATGTCGAACTGCTGCAAAGCTACGACACCCTCCCGTCTGAGATAATACAGCGGATCCTCGTCGGCCTCCAGCGCAGCGGACAGAAAGCCACCAATATCGTCGAAGCGTTGCTCCTGTTGTCCAGTGTCCGCCAGCAGGAAATCCAGGCCCAGCCGCTCAACATGGCCGATCTCATCGAAGAAGTGCTGGCGCGTCTGGCCGAGACCATTCGAGACAGCGGCGTGGACCTGCACCTCCCCGATCGCGCTAGCTGGCCGATCGCGCTGGGGTACGCGCCCTGGGTCGAAGAAATCTGGGTCAACTATATCAGCAACGCCATCAAATACGGCGGCGCACAGCCGCGCATCGAACTGAGCGCAGAACGCTTGCCCGACGGCTTCGTCCGCTACAACGTGCGCGATTACGGCGCGGGCCTGACCTCCGAACAGCAGCAGCGCCTCTTTACGCCTTTCGAGCGGCTGGGGCAGGCACAGATCAAAGGCCACGGGCTGGGACTGTCGGTGGTGCGCCGCATCGCCGAAAAACTGAGCGGTCAAGTTGGTGTGGAGAGCAGTGGCGCGCCAGGCGAAGGCAGCACCTTCTACTTTACGCTGCCCGGTATCCCGCCTGAGGGCTATCTTTTTTCACCAACCTCCGTATAATGCAGGCAGTTGTCGCCGCAGCCCACGCCCTAACAGAAGAGGAGACCCACGATGCAAATCGTGACCGACACCGGTATGGACCTGCACCTGCCGCCCGATCAATCGCCCGAGATCGAAATTCATCTGATCCGCCATGCGATCACACTGGAGGGCAAGACCTACTTCAGCGGTGCTGATATTCAGCCCGAAGAATTGCAAAAGATGTTGATGGCGACCCCCAGTTTCCCGACGACCTCGCAACCCTCGGCGGGCGACTTTGCAGCCATGTACAAACGCCTCGCCGCCACCGATCCCGACATCCTCTCCATTCATATGTCATCCGGGCTGAGCGGCACCGTCAACGCCGCGCACGCCGGAGCCGAGATGACGCCGGAAGCGCATGTGACCATTGTGGACACCAAGACGCTGTGCGCCGTGCTGGGCTGGCAGGTGGCGGCTGCCGCTCGGGCGTTGAAAGCCGGCTGGCCGCTCGATCAAATCCTGGCGCTAATCGAGCGCATCGGCGCGGTCAGTGACAGCATCTATACGCTCGACGATCTGAAGTATTTGATCCACGGCGGTCGCATCAGCCACATGAAGGGGCTGATCGCCTCGGTGTTGAAACTCCGACCGATGATCGGGGTGGAGCACGAACACGGGAAATATGAGCAGCTGGGGACGGCGCGCACGTTCGAGCGGGCCTTGCAAGGACTGGTCGAGTGGATGACCAAGCGCCACCCGCGCGGCAGCGCGCTGCGCGTGCAGGTGCTGCATGCCTACAATCCGCCCGCCGTCGATCGCCTGCGCGAACTGATCGATCCGCTGTTTGAGTGCACGTGGCTGCCCGTCGCGCCCATGTCGCCCGTGCTGGCCGCGCACACCGGCCCCAGCATGGCGGGCGTCGCCTTCGCGCCGCTGGAGACGTTTGCCGATATTCCGTGAAGCGCTAACAAACGCGAAAAGCGGAAGCGACGATCTCGCCTCCGCTTTCACGTGGTTTCAGTATCGCAGTCATGCCCGAATGTTTGCGCCAGGCGCGCCCCCGCTGCGCGGACAGGGCGTCATCGGGCCTCCCTATTTCTGGATTCCCGCCGCCAGCACGCGGGAATGACTACCCTTCAAGAGTCAGCTCAGATTCACCGGCCGGAACTTATAGCCATACACAATCGCGCCGCGCTCGCCGTTGCTCTGCAGCACGCGCGTCGCCATCTCCACCGGCATGCCGATCTTCACTTCCTTGCGATCGACATCGGTGAGTTGCGCCGTCACCAGCGGGCCTTCTTCCAGCTTCACAAGCGCCACGGTGTACGGGGCCTGCTCCTCGTGGCTGGCCGGCGCCTGGAACACCGTGCTGTACGAAAAGACCTCGCCGCGGCCTGAGAACGCAAACGGCGTCTTGGCCGGCGCGCCGCACTCCGGGCACACATCGCGCGGCGGGAACAACTTTGCATCGCAGCTCGGGCACACCTCGCCGATCAAAGCATAGCGCTGACTCTTCAGTCTCCAGTGTCGTGGAATATCCATGATGATCCTCCTCAAAGTTCGTCAATGAAAACCCGTTCGGGTTGATTTCGTTGTGTTCTTAGCGTAACGATTAACCAGTAACCAGTAAGACCACCGTTTACGCCTTACGCTTTACGCGTTACTCATTACTTGTCACTCATCACGCATCAAAATGTGCGTCACCGCCGTCGCGCCGGTGGCGCCCAGGTTTTGCGCCATGCCGATGCGGGCATTGGCAATCTGATTCGCGCCCGCGCACCCGCGCAGCTGCTGCACCACCTCGACGATTTGATACACGCCCGTCGCGCCGCCCGCGTCACCGCGGCCCTTCAAGCCGCCCAGCGTGCTGATCGGAATTACGCCATCGCGCCCGATGCCGCCGTGCGCCGCAAAGGCCACGCCCATGCCGCGCTGCGCGAAACCGGCCGCTTCCAGCGACATCGCCGCCAGCACCGTGCACGAGTCGTGCAGCTCAAACAAATTCACTTCGTGCGGGCCGATGTCAGCCTGCTGATAGGCCTTGCGCACAGACAGTTCTGCCGCGCGCAGCCACAACGGATCGTGTCGATCGTGCACTGCCAGTGCATCCGTTGCCACGGCTGAAGCCGCGATGCGAATCATGCCATCCGATCGATGCGAGCGCGCCCAATCGGTTGGAGCCAGCACCACCGCTGCTGCGCCATCGGCCGCCGGAGCGGCGTCAAACAACCCGATCGGATCTGCAATCATCGGCGCTTTGACGAACGCTTCCGGCGTGATCTTGTTATGGAACATGGCGTTGGGATTGTTGACCGCGTTCAGGTGCGCGTTGACGCTGAACGCCGCAAAGTCCTGCGGCACCGCATCGTATTCGTGCATGTAGCGGCGCATGATCATGGCCGCCGCCGACAACGGCGTGACGCCGTGTGACGCTTCGTAATCCGCATCGGTCGCGGTGAGCTGCGCGCTAATCGCCGCCGAACCGACCACATCCGTCAACTTGTCCACGCCCACGACAATGGCCACATCGATCGCGCCGCTGGCTACGCCGAGATACGCCTGGCGCAGCGCCGCGCCGCCCGAGGCCGATGAAGCTTCCACCGTCACCGCTTCGATGCCGCGCAGTCCCACAAAATCGGCGATGAGCGCGCCCATGTTGGTCTGCCCGCCGATCTGCGCGCCGGCCATGTTGCCCACAAACAGCGCGTCGGCGTGATCGATGTGCGCGTCATTCGCCGCGTCGCGAATCGCTTCCAAAGCCAGGTGGCGCAGCGCATACTCCCAGTGCTCGCCCACCGGCGTCTGTCCAATTCCGATAATACTGACGTCTCGCATGCTAATCGTCATCGTCATTGCGAGGAGTCTGCAGGACGACGAAGCAATCTCATTTGATTCCGATAGGATTGCTTCGCTGGGACGCGCTCGCAATGACGCCTCTCTTTAGGCCATCGTCAACTTCTTGCGATACCGCACATACGTCGCGTAATCGATCTGCGTCCGCCGCGCGATGTAATCGCGCGTCTTGGGCGCGCGCCCTTGTCGATCGGTGATCCGATCGGTCACGCGCAGGCTGAAGGCATCGCTGCCCGCACCGGAGCCGAAGGAAACTTCCAACACCCGATCGCCCGGTTTGGCCACATCGAGAATTGCCGTCAAACCGATGAGGCTCGATCCGGCGTAGGTGTTGCCAATCTCGTTCACCAGCAAACCGATCTTGTATTGCTCCGGCTTGAAGCCCAGCATCTGCGCGGCGCGCTGCGGAAACTTCACATTGGGTTGATGGAAGACCACGTAGGTGTAGTCTTCCGGTTTCGTGCCGAGTTCTTCCATGATCTGCTCGGCGGCCGAAACCACGTGCTTGAAGTAGGCCGGCTCGCCCGTGAAGCGGCTGGCGTGTTCGGGATAATGCGCGTATTGCCTGCGCCAGAAATCAGGTGTGTCTGTCACAAACGACAATGAACCTTCGATGATCGCCAGCGCCTCTTCGCCCTCACCCACGATGAAGGCCGCGCCACCCGCGCCCGCCGTGTATTCCAACGCATCGCCGGGGCGGCCCTGCGCCGTGTCCATGCCGACGGCCATCGCATACTTCGCCATGCCCGAACCGACAAATCCGGCAGACGCTTGCAGCGCTTCTGAGCCGGCCTTGCACGCGAACTGCCAATCGGCGGCCTGCGTGAATGGCACCGCGCCGATCGCTTCGGCCACAATCGTCGAGGTGGGCTTCACCGCGTACGGATGACTCTCGCTGCCCACCCAGATCGCGCCGAGGTCCTGCGGATCGATCTGCGCGCGGTGCAGCGCATTGCGCGCCGCTTCGATCGACATTGTCGCCACATCTTCGTCGAGGCCGGGCACCGATTTCTCTTTAATCGGCGTGCCTTCCGCACCATCCGTCCAGACGCGCGAGACTTCACTCGCGGGCAAACGATAACGCGGCACATACGCGCCGTAACCGATTATGCCGACGGGTTTGTTTGACTTCATCAACGCCATTATTCAAAATCCTTTTTGGACACGGATACTATGGATTACACAGATGTGCACGGATTTCTTTTCACTCCTTCATCTGTCCAATCTGTGTCCTTAATCGTATGATCGATCTTTAG
>CAYNML010000111.1:0-11091 GCA_964398185.1 uncultured Anaerolineae bacterium
TGCAATGGCATTGGCAGGAGGCGTTGTTCTGGGGCGGTGCAGGCGGGGTCATAGGTGGGCTGCTCGGCACGGCGGCTTATGGCGGATGGCAGCTCGGTGCTAAAGCAATTGCTTGGATTAAAGCACTCTCAGGCGGTGCAACAACTTGTGCGACAAATCAAAGCTGCAGAAATACAGTACTAAAGGGTTTAGAAGTATTTCAACGAGCCGCTGAATTTGGCATTAGAACATACAAAGAGTTACGCACGTTAACAAAAGGTACAGGTCTTGAAGTACATCATCTGATTGAAAAGAGGTTCGCGGGCGTTCTTGGAGTAAAGCCTAATAGTATTCCAAGTGTTGCTTTGACCCCGCAAGAACATGAGATATTTACACAACTTTGGAGGCAGCAGATTGGATATGACAATCAGCTTCGCGCTTTAACAACCAGTAACGCAACACCAGCGGATATATGGAATGCGGCGCAAGTAGTTTACGCTGATCACCCTGTGCTGCTAGACAGCGTAAAATTCTTCTTAGGGATACCATAATCAACGGGGGAGGTATCATGGAAATTTGGCATCGTGCAAATCTGAAGCCGGATATGGAGCCGCTTTTACGAGATTGGAAAATCAAATATGAATACGTACACAGCTCAGTTGAGCGAACGAGAATTACCCACCTCTTGGTAACGGTTGCAGAATCAGACCCAGGGTGGCAATACATAGCGCCGTTAGTTAAAAACTCTGAGGTTACTGTTTGGACTGATTTTACACGAACTGAGATTGAAAATGCAGAGTGGTTAGTAGTGCGACCAGATTATTCTATAGGTTACCCGCCTCCTGAAGAGACGATCTGGAGTGACCTTTATACTGAGAGCAGTTGTACGAAATGCAGAGTCGGTTGGCGTCAAATCGCACCGTATCACATTAAGAAGGATCTGAGCTTAAAACGGAAGTCATTTGCCAGTTTTTGGGGCGGCTTTGAGCTGTTTTGCACGCCGGAAGTTGTGGCGGCCTTTGAGACGGAGCAAGTACAGGGATATGTAACACGGCCAGTTCTCATTCACAAAACGGGTGAGCCATCCCAACATTTACGACAGATCATTGTGCCACAGATGGCTCATGCGGCGTTGGTGGAAGAGATTATTGAAACGGAGCGCTTTGCAAAGCACTTGTGCCCAAGTTGTGGTCAGGCTTGGTATGATTACTATCTGCGAGGAATGTTACCACTCCGGCGCACAGCACTTCTACCAGATATAGATTTTCAACGTACGGTCGAGTGGTTTGGTAACGGGCGCACAGCACGTCAAGAAATTCTGATCTCGCAACGCGTGGCGCAACTTGTAGTCCACAATAACTGGCAGGGTCTGATGTTGTCGCCAGTTCAATTGGTGTAAGTCACACGGATGGTCGCGTAATCCCTCCGCTTCATCCCAAATCCGTTGTTGTGTTGTAGGGACAACAACGGCAAGTTCACGTTCACCTACAACAACGCCGGGCGGCTTATCAGCCTGACGCGCGCGCAAAGCATCACGGCCACACAGGTTTACACTACAACGGCGACGGCCTGCTGATGAATCGCAATGCCACGCGCTACGTGTGGGACCAAGCCGCCGATCTGCCGCAGTTATTGAGCGATGGCACTACGTTGTATGTTCCCGGCGTCGGTCAATGGAATGGCACGTCATGGGTCTATGAATTGACCGACGGCCTGGGCAGTGTGCGCCAACTGAGCGATGCCAGCGGTAACGTCGTGCAGAGTTACACCTACGCCCCCTTCGGCGAGTTGCTGGCCGCGCAGGGCACGCGATCCAGCGCGCTGCAATATACGGGCGAGCAGAAGGACGTCGATACCGGGCTGGTCTATCTCCGTGCTCGCTGGTATGATTCGGCCACGGGGCGCTTCACCTCGCGCGATCCGTTCCCGGGATTTGCGGCGCTGCCGCAGACCCTGCATCCGTACGTCTATGTCAACAACAATCCGGTCAACCTCACTGACCCCAGCGGCAAATTTGCCTTCTTGCCTTTGCTGGTGGTGGCGATCCTGGGTGGCATTATCGGTGGCGTAAGTTACTACACCATTCAAGCCATCATCAATGCCGATCCGTGTTTGGGTGTGCAGTGGCATTGGCAGGAAGCGTTGTTCTGGGGCGGTGCAGGTGGAGTCATCGGCGGGCTAATTGGTGCTGCTGCATATGGTGGCTGGCAGCTCGGTGCTAAAGCAATTGCTTGGCTTAGAGCAATCTCCTTGGGCGGAGGCGGCGCGTCGACTTGTGCGGCAAATGGTGAGTGCGCTGAAGCAATACAAACTGGCATAAATGCCGTATACAGATACGTTGAAAATGGAGTAACAAAATACATTGGGATTACAAACGATTTAGCACGTAGAGCCAGTGAGCATCTGCGGCAAAGTGGATTTCGAATAGAACCTATTCAAGGACTTCAGAACCTGAGTAGATTCGATGCCCGTGCGGTTGAACAGGTGCTTATTGAGCATTACGGACTTCCCAATCTGCTTAACAAGATCAATAGTATCTCACCCGATAACCCAATCTATCCCGAAGCTATTCAACGCGGCTATGAAATACTTAAAACTATTGGCTTCTTTCCTTAGGAGCAACACAATGAGCAAAACAAGAATAAAAATTGGCGACATTTTCGAGATTCCATTATCAAATGGGCAACGAGCATTTGGGCAGTATGTGTTTTTCGACAAGAAGATGGGCCCCTTAGTTCAAATCTTTGATCTAGTCGGCAGGGAGGAAGCTCACATTGACGAATTGAAACATGCACAACCGCTGTTTCCACCAATTATTACAGGCTTAGTTGCTGCCATCAGAACAGGTCTGTGGCGAGTGGTGGGGCATTTTCCAGTTGAACGATTCGTCTATCCGGGATTCGTCTCAACTTTCTATGATGACAAAACGGGCAAAATAGGTACCTGGTATTTGTGGGATGGCGAAAAATCCATTCGTATCGGACACGAATTGCCAGAAGAGTATAAAAAACTGGAGTTTCTGTGTGTTTGGGATCCTCATGATGTGGCTAAACGAATAGAAACTGGAGAGAATCCATACAGTAAGCTAATCCAAGCCAATGTCTTGAGATGACTCGCGATTGTCTTGGATAACGCTGACGACTTGATCTAGGTGACGAGCAATTACACTACGGCCTCGACGCAGCAGAACTATCTCAACGCGTACAACCTGATCACCCGCTACGGCTACGACGGCTTCGGGCGGCAGATCGCCGTGACGGACACGCTGAATCATGTCACACGCAGTTATTTCGATCCGGCGGGCCGCTTGATCTCGACGACGCTGCCGAACGGCGTGCAGAGTGTGAACGGCTACGACGTCGCCGGACGACTGGTGAATTTAACGCACAACGGGCCGTACTGGACGCTGGCGGCGTACACCTACACGCTGGATGCAGTGGGCAATCGGCTGGCGGTGATGGAACGCGTCCTGCCGCCGACGCCATTCACCTACTTGCCCGTGATCCTGAAAGACTTTGCCGGGAGCGGTGAGCAGATGCTGCCCGGCGAGCAGTCATCGCCTTTCGCCTCGCCGCTGGCGACGCCTGCGCCATTTGATTCGCCGCTGTTGCCCACATCAAGTCTTCCGCCGCATAGTGCGGCGGTGCCGGTGTTTGATCCCTCACTGTTGATCATCGCCCCGGTTGCACTGGCCGCCGTGGTCGCGAGCAGGAAAGGTCGCAAGTGGGCGCTGCTGGTAGCGGTGCTGACGGGTGCATTAGTGGTGGTCGGCCAGACGCACACACGCGCAAGCGGAGCGAGCCCTGCGCCGATGCCATTTTTGTCACCGGGCAGCGTGCCACCGGGCTGCACGCTGCCAACTGCGCTGGGCGACACGCGCGTCATTAGTTACACGTATGATCCCTTGTATCGTTTGAACCAGGCGGCGTATTTTTCGGGTGAGTGCTACCAGTATGCCTATGATCGCGTCGGCAATCGCACGGTCATGACGACGACGGTGGGCACGACCACGTATCAATACGATCCCGCGAATCGGTTGACCAACGCGGGCGGCGTGAATTACACCTGGGACAACAACGGTAACTTGATCAATGATGGTAGTGCACTGTATCGGTATGATCGAGCGAATCGGTTGATCAGCACGACGTTGAATTCGACGACTTCGCTGTTCAACTACAATGGTGACGGCGTAAGATTGAAGCAGATTGTTACGGGGACGGTCACCACTTACACGCAGGATGTTGCGGCGCCATTGCCTGTCGTCTTGCAAGCGAAGACGAGTGTAACGACAACGAAGTATTTGTATAGCCTGGGCACGCGGCCATTGGCGCAGAGCTCAGCGGCATGGGAATATCTGCTGCCGGATGCGTTGGGATCGGTACGACAAATTGCCAATGCGAATGGGTACATCATCCGCACGCAAGATTATGAGCCATATGGGAGTTTGCTGAATAGCGGCGGCAACGCGAGTTCGATGTATGACTTCACGGGCGAGGAGCGCGATCAAAGCGGGTTGATTTTCTTGCGGGCACGCTACATGCAGCCACGCTTGGGAATTTTCCTCGCACGCGATCCATGGGAAGGGGATGTGCTGCGACCGGGATCGATGAATGGGTTCGGGTACGTGGAGGGGAATCCAGTCAATGCACTTGATCCATCTGGATTGTATTCTGGCGAAAAGATTCACGCTTTGATACAGGCAAAGTTCGAAGTAACTTGGGGCCTAGGCCACATTGTAATACCAGAGTTCTACGTAAAAGGCGGATCTAAGCAAGGTCTCGACTTAGTCACTGCGGGTGCACTTGGTCAACCGGGATTCGGCGCGTATCTTAAGGGAACACCTACGGGGAATCCAGGATACATCGACATTGCCGATTTGACGGCACGCCAGGCATATGAGATCAAACCCGAAGATGAGGCGATCAACGGGATAGCTGAAATTGGCTGGTATGTTACGACTTACAATGCAAATCCTGATAGCCGAGTCCGATTTTTGGTTCCGGGCACGACGTATTCGATATACCCTGAGTGGGAGCTAATTGGTACCAATCCATACTACCAAGGGCAGGATATTATTGCCACTTTGAGAGCCAATGGAGTAATTGTTTACCGCGTTGTGTTCAAAGACCGCTTACCTCCAGAGTTGATATGGATTTGGGTATTCGATGAGGCGTCACAAACCTATAAGCGTCAGCAACGACAACTTGCTCCAGCCTACGCCGATAACGCTGCACTCTGGCGAGCTGGAGAAGTGGCGGCAATAACCACGTTTTTGTACGGATGCTACAACGTGATTCGATGGGGATTTGAAGGCTACCGATGTGTCTCTACAGGAGTATGCCAGTTTTCGCCACGGTAATTCTTGAGAGCGAAAGTACTCTGTATTATCGGAAGGAGCTTACTAATGACCAGCTTCAAAGAGATCTTATTACGAACCGTTGGGCCGCGACTATCTGACCTGGGCTACAAATATGAAGAGCGTTTAAGGGACCGCAACCTGCGCTACGGCTTCCAAAAGCCTCTGGGCGAGGGTGTCTACGCTACTATTGTCTTCCAGCGACAGCTCTATGAAGAGCGAGCCCGCAGTTATGGATTCACTGTTGAGTTGACTCGCGGGGTGACGACGGACTTCAGAAGATGGAGTCTATATGATGGCTCCTTAGCTGCTGGATTAGGAGCTGTGTTGTGGTTCGTATACAAATTGCGGCTGTATGAAAGTTACAACCATGACTGGAGTGCTTCGAGCGCAGAGGAATGCAAGCCCCAGCTTTTAGATGCTTTCGCTAATCTGGAAAAGTACGGCATCCCGTGGTTAGAGGATCCTTTGTCGCGAATACCTTGGGAGGCGCCCCGTGTTAAGCAGGATGAATTTCGAGAACTGATACTAAATACTGCTGCTCCTGAGTTGGAACAGTTAGGTTATCAGATCAAGGAAATCCATGACGTTAAGCTTTATTACTTCACTAAGCGCCTGCCGCAGAGACTCAACGTGTTTATTGAATTTCAGCAAATATATCATATGGAGCCTGAATGGTTTGAGATAGATGTATTACTTCAACGGAAAGTGGAAGATGATCCACATCAATACACGGGTAGATTTTCTGACGGGTGGCTCGATGCAAGGTTAGGTAAGGTTTTATGGCATATCTACGAAGTCTATCCGACCGAATTTAACGGGTGGGAAGCAGGTTTGAAAGAAATGAATGGTGAATTTGTGAAGGTCCGAGTTCCCCCGCATGAGGCCTTTACATGGCGGTATCACGATCACGCTGGCCTGGAGAAACAGTTTGCAGATATTCTGGACAAAATCAAAAAATACGCGATTCCTTGGCTCGAAGACCCAACATCCCAAAATCCTTGATGATTTTCACAATCACACCTGGCCGCACCCTGCCTGAAGCCATCGGCGATACGCGCGTGATCAGTTACACGTATGATCCCTTGTCTCGTTTGAGTCAGGCGGCGTATTCTTCGGGTGAATGCTACCAGTACGGTTATGATCACGTCGGCAATCGTACGGCCATGACGACGACGGTGAGCACGACAACGTATCAATATGATCCCGCGAATCGGTTGACCAACGCGGGCGGCGTGAATTACACCTGGGACAACAACGGTAACTTGATCAACGACGGCAGCGCGTTGTATCGCTATGATCGCGCGAATCGGTTGATCAGCACGACATTGAATTCGACGACCTCGCTGTTCAACTACAATGGCGATGGCGTGCGGTTGAAGCAGATTATCGCGGGCACAGTGACGACGTATACGCAAGACCTTGCCGCACCGCTGCCGGTGGTGTTGCAAGCCAAGACGGGCGCGACCACCACGAAGTATCTGTATGCCACGGGCACACACCCGCAGGCGCAGAATGTCACGGCCTGGGAATACTTGCTGCCAGATGCGCTTGGTAGCGTGAGGCAGATTGCCAATACAAGCGGCTATATCAACCTGACCAAAGATTACGAGCCGTATGGCAGTGTCTTGAGTAGCAGTGGGAGTGGCAACAGCGCGTATGGCTTCACTGGTGAAGAGCGCGATCAAAGCGGGTTGATCTTCTTGCGGGCCAGATACATGCAGCCGAGATTGGGTGTTTTCGTGTCGCGTGATCCGTGGAGCGGGAATATGATGCGTCCAGGATCGCTAAACGGGTATGCATATGTAGAGGGGAATCCTGTCAATGCAATCGATCCCAGTGGTCAAATAGTTTGTTTCCCGCCCAATCATTGGGTAGTTGACCCAGAGACCGGCGAGCGGCGTTGTGTGCCGCCAGATTCTGATGGCACGCCGCCTCTTCTGCCGCCGGTGCTCGGTGAAGTTGCTCAAGGGCCAACAACAGATCCTAGTGGCACAATTGGGAAACTTGTCATCATTGGCATAGGCGTGTGCTTGTATGAGCTTGCCAATCTAGCAGCCCGAACACGTGTCGAACCGATTCCCACGCCTAACCCACCGCGCAGCCCTGTACGGGTACAATTGCAAGAGGGGTCCATCACTTATAACACAATACCACTTCCAGACTTAGGCGGTGGAGTAACTGTCGCTCAGGTTGTCGCAGCTCTCACAGCGCTTCGTCAAGATAGAAGTATTCCTAAGAGACACCAGAGGGGGGCTGAGGCTGCATACCAAACGGCTATAAGGTGGACTCTAGGGCGACCACCTTATGGAGTGGGGCCCAATACCAGAAAGAGCTTTAACTTTCCAACCGATCCTGCTTGGCGTTTCGACATAGAAGTTCTCGTTGGACAGCATCTAATGAGATAGACGTGATACAATCGAAATTCACAATTTCTGATCAGCACTTGAGATTAGGAGCCAATCATGACTTTCGAGCAATCTACCACGCGCATTTGCTGGATTTCCGATCAGCATCCAGACGTAGAAGTCCAACTCGCCATTCGTATAGAAACTCCTGGTAATTTGTATTACTCTGTGGAGACACATATCGATCCCCAACTCCTTCCAGAGAGTGAAAACGATACCCTTTTCTTTAAGGGTATCAGCGAAGGTGTTAATGCGGGCGTCGTTGATGCAAACTTTCCACTCCATGAATCTGATGTCAAAGTAGAGATAACGACATTCAATACTTCGACACCGCTTAGCGCCCTTAACCAAGAAGAATTACAAAAACTGGGCATGGCACTTCGAGAGGTTGCATACGATTTAACCGTTGATCTGCTGACGCAGGCCAAGAAGAGCGCCAGTTATTCATCCTAATGGGCGTCCAGTGAAATCACGGCTCATTGCCCTCTCCCAAGTCTTGGAGAGGGCAATTTACATCTATTGACAGAGACCAATACTGTGCGTGATCAAACTGATGCCGTTCCTCTCGCGCAGTCACTGCCCCCTCAAGCTGGCTGTGTATATCCTACCGCGCCAGAAGGCACCCGCGTGATCAGTTACACCTACGATGGCTTGTATCGCCTCAACGCCGCCGCGTACTCCACGGGTGAGTGCTACCAGTTCGCCTACGACAAAGTCGGCAACCGCACGACGCAGACGGCGACGATCACGAGCACGCTGGTCACGGCTTATCAATACGATGCGGCGAATCGCTTGAGCAGTGTAGGCAGCATCACCTACACTTGGGACAATAACGGTAACTTGCTGAATGATGGCAGCGCATTGTATCGCTATGATCAGGCCAATCACTTGATCAGCACGACACTCGGTTCTACGACTTCGCTGCTCAACTACAACGGCGATGGCGTGCGATTGAAGCAAACACTCAATGGCGTGGTGACGACTTACACGCAAGATTTAGCAGCGTCGTTGCCGGTGGTACTCCAGGCTAAGACGGGGATAACCAGTACGCACTATCTGTACGCGCTGGAGACCCGGCCATTCGCCCAGATTACGTCCAACGGTGCTGAGTATTTGCTGCCGGACGGACTTGGCTCGGTGCGCCAGATCGCAAGCGTCAGCGGTCATATCATTGTCACGCAAGACTATGCGCCATATGGCGACGTGCTGAACAGCAGCGGGAGCGGCCAAAGTGCTTATGGCTTCACGGGTGAGGAGCAGGATCAAAGTGGTTTGATCTTTTTGCGGGCGCGGTATATGCAGCCGAAGTTGGGGATATTTCTATCGCGTGATCCGTGGCGCGGGAATGTGCTGCGACCAGGATCGATGAACAGGTGGAGCTACGGGTTGGGGAATCCTGTCAATTACATCGATCCCAGTGGTGAATCTGCACAGCTGTTGAGTTATCTTTCAGGATGTAACCTGGGTAAGCGAAACTGCACAGAGCTTGCTGAAGAAATTGCCCGGACTATAGCTGAGTTATCGCAACGAGGCAGCGAGCTAATAAATAATCCCCTCAATTTGCCTCGCACCGGTCCAAAGATGACAGTTGAGAGTCACAGGCGTCAGTTTGAGACTGTGCAAACTCACCTGCGGAAACTTATATCAGAATGGAATAGAAGTGGTTGTGGCGGGAATCCACCGGGAGATGCTTGGAGGTGGGCGACCATGGCAGCACCATGGCCCCGTCCAAAGCTACCGGGCTCGACATTTGGGCTTGCTTCACAACCTATTCAAATAATGGGAACAGGACTGCCCGAACCAACGATAAGAAGTAGTGACATTGCCACGGGAAAGACACTCGGTGTTCAGACTCAACTGGGACCTACAACCGCATCAGGAGCCATTTCGAATGCGTCTGGCTGGGGACTGAACTATAATCAAGCCATGCAAACGGCAGAACAGATAACTTTCTGGGGAATCGTGACCTATCTTCTCTACAACTCGAAGGGCTGTTTGTTAGGCCCCATGGGTTGCATTGCAGATTGGTTATCCCCGGTGCCTTGATCAGATGAAAAGGAGAACAGACATGGAAGACCAGACTGAGACTGATCTTGATATTTCTCGATGGTACACCATATTTGGGCTTTTGAGTATGGAGCGAGTTGAACCATTCTTGTCACACATGGGAGTGCAAATTCTCGACATTCAGAGTATTCGGATAATAGCGCGGCAGTTCGTCGAGGAGTATTTTCAGAGAACCGGTGACATCGAAGCTGATCGCCTTTTGATGCGACAGACGTTTGCTCGAATTGCCGAAGTGACTAACGAAGATACTGCGCAACGTCTGTACCAATGGGGGATACGACGTTTTCCCTACGCAGGCTCTGATGGGAGCAAAGAACAGGCGTGGTTGTGGATACTTCGTTCGCTGGCTGGCCTAGTTGCTGGCGTCGAGAGCAACGTGATGCCTGAGTTGCCTGAAAATAAGCTACAGAAGATTACACAAATTTTACGAAAAGATTTCCATCGATGTGGCAACGTACTCGCCCAAATTCAACAAGCAGAGCAACTTCCAAGATCAGATTGGGAGGAAAGAATCTACGCCGAGTACGGCTCAATCGGCAGCCCATTAGACGCCGTTGAGTTAGCAATTGAACAACAAGCCTTTTGCGAGAGTTGGGGGCCTATTAAGAGTTTGCTCAACTCTGAAGAGCTTGAGGAGCTCAAGCAATGGGCTAAATCGCGGGCCAGACATTTGGGCATGCCCGTACACTTGGTTGAACTGCCGATATGTGTATGACGCCGCCGACCGCTTGACGAATGTCAATACCCTGCCGGGCACAGGTGGTCAAACCTACACGTGAGACAATAACGGCAGCCTGACCAGCAACGGCACGTTCACCTTCACCTACAACAACGCGGGACAAATGGCACGCGCGCAAAGCATCACCGCCACGCAGGTCTACACCTACAATGGCGATGGCCTGCTGATGAACCGCAACAGCACGCGCTACGTCTGGGATCAAGCCGCCGGCCTGCCGCAGATGTTGAGCGATGGCAGCACGCTCTACGTCCCCGGCGTCGGTCAATGGAATGGCACGTCATGGGTCTATGAATTGACCGACGGCCTGGGCAGCGTCCGCCAACTGAGCGATGCGCAGGGCAACATCATCCAGCGCTACGAGTACAGTCCCTTCGGCGAAGTCCTCGCGGCGCAAGGCCAGCGCCCCAGCGCCCTGCAATACACCGGCGAGCAGAACGACCTCGACACGGGATTGATCTACCTCCGCGCCCGGTGGTATGATCCCGCCACGGGACGCTTCACCACGCGCGATCCGTTCCCGGGATTTGCAGTGCTGCCGCAGA
>CAYNML010000112.1:0-10999 GCA_964398185.1 uncultured Anaerolineae bacterium
GGAATCCGGTCAATTACTTCCACTGAGTCAGGATGGTTTCCCGCTGGAACAACTTCACGCCCAAGAAGACCAAAGCAATGTCAACCAGCAGCGTTATCCCGCCAAAGGCCAACATGCTGACCGTCGTCAACGTGAACAGTCCGAAGATCGAGCCGAAGAAGATCAGCAGGATGGGCAGCATCACCAGCATGCCGATCTGCTCGGCGGCGCGCGGATCGTTGACCCGCGACGAGATAATGATGGCGATGTTGACAGCAAACACCGTCATGAGCGGCGCAACGATGAACATCGCCACGGCCCACATCGGATTCATGAACAACGCATAGACGCGATCGCTGACGACAAAGAAACGCGCGCCGATCAGGAAGACGAAGAAGGCCAACCAGGTCGCGCCGATGGCGGGAAGCGCCGAAGCCAAACCTTTGCCGACGATGATCTCCGTCGTTGAAGTGGGCGTCGCCAACAGCGGTTCCAGAGAGCGTGTCGACTTCTCCCCGACGATACTGTACGACGCAATGGTAACGGGCACCGCCAGCGGAATGAGCAAGAAGAGCAGCAGGAATTCATTCACCAGGAAACCCTGCATACATTCCGCCGGCGTGAAGTTTTGCAGTTGGCACTGTGTGAGGATGCCAGCGGGCGCATCATTCATGTCAGATGCGGGGATGTCACGCATCACCGCCAACTGAAACAGCGGAACTAGCATGAAGATCAGTGGCAACGCCACTACGGTACCCAGCACCATTTTGTTCTTAAAAGCCTCGGCCCATTCTTTGTTGATGAGTGTTTTAATGCGTTCCATGTTCGACCTCCTGCCGATTGTTTCCGTTACTGATCAACGAGAAATAAACATCCTCCAGCGAGTGGCGCACTTCGCTGACAAACTGCACATCGAGACCCGCTTCGACCAGCGCCTTGACGATGACGGGGTTCGATTCTTCCGGATTGTCCAGGCCGAGTAACAGACGCCTGTCTTCGAGCGCGACTTGCTTGATGAAGTCAAAGCGCCGCATCATCTCCACCAGCGACGGATCGGACTGTTTCAAGCGGAACTCGACCTGGCGGCCAAATACGGCCGTCTTCATCCGACTGGGTGTGTCAACCTTGATCAGGCGCTGCCTGAAGACGCCAATTTGACTACAAAGTCTATCGGCTTCATCAAGATTATGCGTGCACAGGAAAATCGTGCGGCCTTCCGTCTTGAGGTCCTCCACGAAATCGCGCACCAGCTTGGACGCCTCCGGGTCCAGGCCGGCGGTCGGCTCGTCGAGGAACAGTGTCGCCGGCTCGTGCAGAATGGCGCGCGCGATGGCCAGCTTCTGCTTCATGCCCTTGGAGAATGACCCGGCCGGATCTTTGCGCCGCTCCCACAACCCCAGCATGCGCAGATATTTTTCGACCTGTCCCGGCACATCCTTGACGCCATACAGTTTGGCGTAAATGGTCAGGTTTTTCTCGGCGCTCAAGCGATCGTACATGCCCGGCTGCTCGGTCAGAATGCCGACCGAGGCGCGTACCTGCTGGCTCTGCGGCCCGACCTCAAAATTGTTGACCCAGGCACGGCCGCCCGTCGCGCCGATCAACGCGCACAGCATGCGGACCGTGGTGGTCTTGCCCGCGCCGTTGGGGCCAAGGAACCCGAAGACCTCACCCTGCTTGATGTCGAGGGTCAAGCTCTCAACCGCGTGGATGGGCGGCTGCTTCTTATTGCCGCCAAACGTCTTGGAAAGATTTTCAGTGCGAATCATGATTCACTCCTTCACCATTCTACTGCCGAATCCAGCTAACGATATCTCGAACGATCTCTGGCGCAACCTGCCACCACGAGCGCGGCCAAAGTGAACAACGCCATCTTCTTCATGCGGAATTTTTCCTTTCTCCAATTCTGCCAAAGACAATCCGCATTGTATTACCGATACGACGGCTGTCAATTGATCCCGCCTGACAGCGAACGGCCAGCCACCGGACAGGACCGCAGAAGCAGAACGCAGGACAAACAAAAACTCCCCCGGCGCTGGGGGAGTTCACAGACTGGTCAAGTAACCAGGGTGCAATTATTGAGGCTGCTCGGCCAGCAGCTGTTCGACGACTTTTTCCGCTTTCCACGGCGCGCCGTAGAAGCGCAGGTAGGCGTCAACCTGTGTCGCCCAGTAAGGATAATCGTGGTCGCCTTTGCCGATAGTATACGTGTGCGGAATGTAGCGCGCGGCCAATAACTTGCTCAAGGCTTGCGTTTCCGTCCGCGTCCAATCGCGATCGCCCGCATCGAGGAAGATGCGCAGTTGATCGATCGGGGCGGACTTGGCCAGCACCATCGGATCGTAATTATCCGTCGCGCGATTCACGGCCAGCGCCGGGCTGTGTCCGCCCACCGCGCTGAACAACGCGGGGTTCTTGAAGGCGATTTCCAACGCCCACACACCGCCGCGCGAAATGCCACCAATGGCGCGATGTTCCGGATCAGCCAACGTGCGGAAGCGCTGATCAATCGCCGGAATGAGTTCGTTGACAAACACGCCCTCGAACGACTTGTCGCCGCCGCTGGTGTCCGTGTACAAACCGTAATCGCCGTGCGGCATCACGATGAGGAACGGCGGCAGTTCGCCCGACCCGAACAGTCGATCAGCGACCTCGACCAGGCCTTCATCCAACCAGTGATTTTCATCCATCGGGATGCCGTGCAGGAGATAGACCACCGGGTAACGCACTTCCGATCGGGCGTCGTAGCACGGCGGCAAATAAATGTAGTAATGCTGCTGGCGCCCCACCACGTCGCTCTTGAAGTAGGCGTCCAGCACTTGACCCTGCGTTTCATCACACGCCGTGTCGAGCCTGGCCACGCTGATCACCGCCGGCGCAGTGGTCGCCGTGGGCGCGGGGGTTTCGGTTGGCGCGACGGTCGGTGGGACGATAGGGGTTACAGTCGGACGAACAGCGGGCGTTTCCGTGGGTACGACCACCGGTGCAGGCGACGGCGTCGGTGCAATGTTGATGATGACACTGTCACCGGGAATGATCGAACTCGCCGCGAGCGGCGGAGACAGCTGCTCGCGCGGCAAAGCCAGTTCAGCGCAGCTGCTCAGCGACAAGACAAACACGGATAACAGCAGCCACACCGCAAACCGCAGCGGGAACTTCACTTCATGAACTCCAGACTTTCAGCCTTGTGCCCGATGGCACAGGCTTCGATTTTACCAGAAACAGCCCAGATCGACAAAGCGGCCCACCCCGTCCGATCGGACTGGGCGGCCCTACGCCAGCTGCTCGGCCAAGACTGCCGGATCGGTGGTGGGGCGCTGGCAGGCGAAGCGCACACAGACGTAGGCCGTGGGGCGATGATCGATCATGGGGCGATCACGCAGCAGCGGGATGGCCGATAGCCGATCGGGCGCGCCGAGGGCCGCCACCTGATGCGGGCGGTAGCCACGGCGGATCACCTCGAGCAGGGCTTGTGCCTCACCCGATCGCAGATCGCCGACGATGGCGATTTCCTGGGGAGTGCTGAGCGCAAAATCGAGCGCGACCAGCCACTGCGCGAAGCCCAGCGGCGATTGAATCAAGGCCGGCTGCAGCGCACCGAGCAGCGCCTCCGCATGCTGGTAATAGCGATCTTCGCCGGTGAAGGCGGCCAGTTTCAACAACGCGCTGGCGGCCATGGCGTTGCCCGAC
Source organism: uncultured Anaerolineae bacterium (assembly GCA_964398185.1). Taxonomy (GTDB): domain Bacteria; phylum Chloroflexota; class Anaerolineae; order Fen-1058; family Fen-1058; genus Fen-1058. The sequence continues at coordinate 3,670 of CAYNML010000112.1, forward strand.
GGCACGGCGTTGTCCTGCAAATCCTTGGGGCGCGTGACCAGTGTTTCGTGGTCGTCGCTGGTGTCGAAGAAGCCGCCCGCCGGATCAGTATAGTGCTGCAGCAGCGTGTCGGCCAACTCGCGCGCCGCGACGAACCACTGCTCAGCGAATGTCGTCTGATACAACTCCAGCAGACCATCAATCACGCACGCGTAGTCTTCCAGATAACCGTTGAGTTTGGCCTGCCCATCCTTCCAGGTGCGGAGCAAGCGGCCCGCGTCGGTGCGCATGTGGTCGAGAAGAAACCAGGCGTTTTTCTCGGCCGCCGATCGGTAGATCTCGGCCCGGCGGCCCAGCGTTTGATCGCGCGCCGCTTCGGCCAAGGCGGCCAACATCAACCCGTTCCACGCCGCCAGCACTTTTTCGTCGCGGCCCGGCTTCACGCGCTGCTCGCGCGCGGCGAACAACTTACTCCGCGCTGCGGTCAGGATCTCGCCCAGCTGCATGCTGGACAGGCCGTTCTTCTCCGCAATGGCTGACGGATCGGCCACGAGGCTGAGGATGTTCTGCCCTGGCGGCGAGTGCGGCTCGTGAAAGTTGCCCTGCGGCGTGACGCCGTAGAGTTCATTGAAGAGCAGCGCTTCGTCGCCGAGCAGCGCGCGAATCTCGTCCACGGTCCACAAGAAGAACTTGCCCTCCACGCCTTCGCTGTCCGCGTCCTGCGTCGAATAGAACCCGCCGGCAGGATGCGTCATCTCACGCAGCACGTAATCCAGAATCTCCACGGCGATTAGCCGATAGTCGGGATCTGCCAGCGCCTGCCAGGCGTGCAGATAGACGCGCGCCAGTTGACTGTTGTCGTACAGCATCTTCTCGAAGTGCGGCACCAGCCAGCGCGCATCGGTCGAGTAGCGATGAAAGCCGCCGCCCAGTTGATCATACATACCGCCCTGCGCCATCGCGCTGAGGGTGTGATCGATCACGGTGCGGAGATCTTCAGCAGGATCTTGCACGTAGCGCCGTAATAAAAATTCCAGCGTCATGGGCTGCGGGAACTTGGGCGCGCCACCCCAACCGCCGTTGAGGCGATCGTACGATCGGATGATGGTGTGCACGGCCCGGGTGAGTGTGTCAGCCGACAGCGGTTGGCGCTCGCTCGTCGTGGCGAATTCCATGGCCTGCTGTAAATAGGCCGCGATGTTGTCGCCGCTTTGCAGGATTTCTGCGCGGCGGGACTGCCAGGCGCCGGCCACCGCTTGCAGCACCTCGCGAAACGAGGGCATGTTGTAACGCGGCGCCGGCGGGAAATACGTGCCGCCATAGAATGGCTTCCCATCGGGGGTGAGCCACACGCTCATGGGCCAGCCGCCGCTGCCCGTCAAGCCGACGACGGCGTTCATGTAGATCGAGTCGAGATCGGGCCGCTCCTCGCGATCGACTTTGATGTTGACGAAGAGTTCATTCATCAAGTGCGCGGTCGTTTCATCCTCGAATGATTCGTGCGCCATGACGTGACACCAGTGACAGGCCGCATAACCGATGCTGAGAAAGATCGGCTTATCCTCGGCCTTGGCTCGGTTCAACGCCTCCGCCCCCCAGGGATACCACTCCACGGGATTGTGGGCATGTTGCAAGAGATACGGGCTGGTCTCGGCGATCAAGCGATTGGGCATGTGGAACTCCTTGCGATCAAAAAGGGCACGGTCGACGTGCCCTGTCAGTGATTGTAACATGCGGCCAGAAACCCTCCGGAGGTTCTCAACCTCCGGGAGGGTAGCGGTTACTTTCCAATCTCCGCAAAATACCGAATCACCGCCTCAATGCCGTTGTAGAAGTTGGGGAGATAGAAGCGCTCGTCGGGCGAGTGCAGATTGTCATCGGGCAGGCCAAAGCCCAGCATGATCGAATCGATGCCTACCGCTTTCTGGAAGGTGGACACCACCGGAATCGAGCCGCCTTCACGTTCATAGACGGGCGGATGGCCGAAGACTTGCTGCAACACGCGATGCGCCGTGCGCATGTACGCCGAATCAAGATTGATCAACGCCCCATGCCCACCGTGCAGCCGCTTAGTCTCCACTTTAACGTACGACGGCGCAATGCGTTTGAGATGTTCCTGCAACAGCCCGGCAATTTCGAGATGATCTTGATTGGGCACCAAACGGCAGCTGATCTTGGCAAAGGCCTTGGCGGGCAGCACGGTCTTGGGACCTTCACCGGTGAAGCCGCCCCAGATACCGTTGATCTCCAGGGTCGGCCGCGCCGTGATCTGCTCCTTGGTCGTGTAGCCTTTTTCGCCCCACACGCCGCTGACACCAGCATCCTGCTTGAACGCGGCTTCGCTGAACGGCGCTTGCGCCAGCCGCTGCCGCTCGGCCTCGCTGAGCGGCAGCACGGTGTCGTAAAAGCCCGGCACGGTAATGTGCCCGTCACGGTCTTTCAGCGAAGCCAGCATCTCGGCGAGCGCTTGCAGGGGATTGTAGATGGCGCCGCCGTACTGGCCGGAGTGCAGATCGCGCGACGGGCCGCTGACTTCCACTTGAATGTAGCACAGACCGCGCAGCGCGTAGACGAGGCACGGCTGGTCGGGACGCAGCATGTATGTATCGCTGATCACAGCCACATCGGCCTTGAGTTGATCGCGGTGCGCTTCAATGAACGCGTCGAGGCTCGGCCCGCCGATTTCTTCCTCCCCTTCGATGAGCAGTTTCACGTTGACGGGCAGCTGGCCCGCGGTCTGCATGAAGGACTCGATCACCTTGGCGTAAATGAACGTCTGCCCCTTGTCGTCTGATGCGCCGCGCGCATAAAGATAATCGTCGCGCACTTCAGCCTTGAACGGATCGCTGTGCCACAGTTCGATCGGATCGACGGGCTGCACGTCGTAGTGACCGTAGATCAACACGGTGGGTTTGTGCGGACCGGCCTCCAGCCATTCGGCGGTGACGATGGGGTGGCCCGTCGTAGGATTGACGCGGGCCTGGCGCAACCCCAGCGCGGTGAACCGATCGGCCAGCCACTGGGCGGTGCGCTGCATGTCCGGCTTATGCTCGGGCAGGGCGCTGATGCTGGGGAAGGACAGAAATTCAGTCAGTTCGGCGAGGAATTCGGCGCGATGGGCATTGGCATACTGCACAGCGTCTTGCGACATGCAAATCTCCAGGTGGTATTCAAGTAAGCTCATTATATGTCGCCCGGCGGAAAGCGGCAAGGCCGATCGAGTTACAGCTGCGTTCGCATTTGAGCCGATCGGTCTGCGGCGCGTTGGCGTGATTTGCGCGTTACGCCAATCGGCTTTATAATCGGCGCGTCCTATCCTTTTGAGGTTGGTGGCTAATGAGCGACGAAGAGCAGGTGCAAGGTGAAATGGAACCGGAAAAAGTTCCGACTTCCATGCAGGATCTGCTGGAGGCCGAGGGGTATGGCCTTAAGGAGATCAAGCGCGGCGATGTACTGGCCGGCACAATCCTGGATATCAGCGACGCAGGCATCCTGGTGAGTGTCGACGGCATCAAGTCTGAAGGCATCATCTCGGGCGAAGAACTGTCCAAGATTCCCAAGGACGTGATGGATGATCTGAAGGTCGGCGATGCGGTGCAGACCTACGTGGTGGCGCCCTCCGATCGCAACGGCAATGTGGTGCTGGCGTTGACGCGCACGCAGAGCTCGCGCGATTGGGCCGAGGCCGAAGACCTGAGCGCCAGGCAAGAGGTCTTTGAAGGCACGGTGGCCGGCTACAACAAGGGCGGCCTCATCGTCAAGGTCGGCAAGATTCGCGGCTTCGTGCCCGCGTCGCAACTGGTGACGCGCGGCGAAGACAATGCCGATCCGACCAAGCGCCTGGCTTCTCTCGTGGGTCGCAAGCTGCATTTGAAAGTGATCGAGATGGATCGGGAGCAGAACCGCCTGATCCTGTCCGAGCGCGCCGCCGAACGGCAGTGGCGCAAGCAGCAAAAAGAGAAGATGCTGACCGAGTTGAAGGAAGGCGACGTGCTGGACGGCACCGTCATCAGCCTGGCCGACTTCGGCGCATTCATCGACCTGGGCGGCGCCGATGGGCTGGTGCACCTGTCCGAGATTGCGTGGCAGCCCATCAACAAGCCAAGCGACGCGCTCAAGATCGGCCAGAAGGTCAAGGTGCAAGTGCTGCGCGTCGACCCGGAACACAAGCGCGTGGGGCTGAGCATCAAGCGCTGCATGCCTGATCCGTGGTCGTCCATCGTTGATCGTTACAAGGTGGGCATGCTGGTTGAGGCGCAGATTACCAAGATGGCCAAGTTTGGCGCGTTCGCGCGCGTGAAGGACGACGATGCCATTGAGGGCCTGATCCACATTTCGGAGCTATCGGACAAGCGGGTGAATCACCCCAAGGAAGTGGTGCAGGAAGGCCAGTGGGTGACGCTGCGCGTGATCCGCGTGGAGCCGGACAAGCGGCGGCTGGGGTTGAGCCTGAAGCGCGTAACGCACGGCGAGTATATGGACGAGGATTGGCGCGCGGCTCTGGCCGAGGTTAATACTGAGGAGGCCATGCCTCCCGCTGAGGACGGCACTCCGGCAGAGAATCCTCCCGCCCCAACAGAAACCAACCTGCCGGATGAGGCGACTCGTTAGCGATTACTCGTCCAGCGGAGTGATGATATGCAGTGGAGCGCCACGGTCGATCGGCCGGGCGCTCCATTTATTTTATCCCCGGACCGCTCATTAGAGTTCCGCTAGAAATTGTTGACCTGCCCCTTGTTTAAGTGGCGGAGACGTATCACCTAGGTTATAATCGTAAGCAAAGCCGACCGGAGCAGGAGGTAGTGATGGCTAATAAACTCGATCGATTCACGCAGCGCGCGCGGCGCGTCCTGGCGTTTGCCCAGGAGGAAGCCGAGCGGCTGAATCACAGTTATATTGGAACCGAGCATTTATTGTTGGGGTTGCTGCGCGAGGAAAGCGGCATCGCCGGGAAGGTGCTGCGCGATCTCAACGTGCAGTACGAGCGCGTCACCGAGCTGGTGGAGCGCATCACCGGGCCGGGCCGCCGCACGCCGTTCAGCCAGATCGATCTGACGCCGCGCACCAAGCGCGTGATCGAACTGGCGGTGGACGAGGCGCGCCGCCTGGGGCAGCACTACATTGGCACGGAGCATCTGCTGCTGGGATTGATCCGCCAGGGCGACGGCGTGGCGATCGATATTCTGCGCCAGCTCACGGTGAACCCGGAGCAGATTCGCCGCGAGACGATGCGCGCCTTGCAGGAAACGCCGACCTCCGGCGAGAAAGCCGAGGCCGGCGGCGCGCCGCAGTCGGCGCCGCCCAAGAAGGAACGCCCCAAGACGCCGATGGTCGATCAACTGGCGACCGATCTCACGTTGGCGGCGGAAGAAGGCAAGCTCGATCCCGTCATCGGCCGGCAAACGGAGATCGAGCGCGTGATTCAAATTCTTTCGCGCCGCACCAAGAACAATCCCGCCTTGATCGGCGAGCCGGGCGTGGGCAAGACCGCCATCATCGAGGGGCTGGCGCAGCGCATCGTCAACGGCGACGCACCCGAACCGCTGCTCGATAAGCGCGTGCTGCAACTCGACGTGGGGTCGCTGGTGGCGGGCACCATGTATCGCGGCCAGTTCGAGGAGCGCCTCAAGCGCGTGATCGAAGAGATCAAGAACAGCAACAGCATTTTGTTCATCGACGAAGTGCACATGCTGGTGGGCGCGGGCGCGGCCGGATCGTCGGTGGATGCGGCGAACATTCTGAAGCCGGCGTTGGCGCGCGGCGAACTGCAGTGCATCGGCGCGACGACGATGAATGAATATCGCAAGCACATCGAAAGCGATGCCGCCCTGGAGCGCCGCTTCCAACCGATCCTGGTGGAAGAACCCACCATCGAGGAAACGGTGGAAATCCTCAAGGGCGTGCGCCCGCGTTACGAGAGCCATCACAAGCTGCGCATTACGGATGAAGCGGTGCGATCGGCCGCGGTGCTCTCCGAGCGGTACATCACCGATCGGTTCTTGCCCGACAAGGCGATCGACCTGATCGACGAGAGTTCGGCGCGCGTGCGCATGTACAAAGCGCCGCAGACCAAGCGCCTGCAGCAAGCGATTGGCGATCTCAGGGCGTCACAGCGCGAACGCGAGTTAGCCCTGGAAGAGCGCCGCTACGACGACGCCGACGATCTGCGGGTGCGCGAAGAGGAACTGCAAAACGAGATCAATATGCTGCGCGCGCCGTGGAATCCCGACGCGCCCGATGCGCCGCACCTGCTGCCGGAAGACATCGCCGAGATGGTGGCGATGTGGACGGGCATTCCGGTGACGCAGATTGCGGGTGAAGAGACGGCGCGCCTGGTGCACATGGAAGAGGAACTACACAAGCGCATCGTCGGGCAGAATGAAGCGATCGTGGCGATTTCCAAAGCGGTGCGCCGCGCGCGCACGGGCTTGAAAGATCCCAAACGCCCGATCGGCTCCTTCATCTTCCTCGGCCCCACCGGCGTGGGCAAGACCGAGTTGACCAAGGCGCTGGCGTCGTTCATGTTCGGCAGCGAAGAGGCCATGGTGCAGCTGGACATGAGCGAGTTCATGGAGCGCCATTCGGTGGCGCGCTTGGTCGGCGCGCCGCCGGGCTACGTGGGCTACGAAGACGCCGGTCAGTTGACCGAGGCGATCCGCCGCCGCCCGTATTCGATCGTGGTGTTCGACGAGATCGAGAAGGCGCATCCCGAAGCGTTCAACATGCTCTTGCAGATCATGGAGGAAGGGCACCTGTCGGATGCGCGCGGGCGCAAGGTGGATTTCCGCAACGCCATCATCATCATGACCAGCAACATCGGCGCGGAGATGATCCGCCGCAACACGTCGGTGGGCTTTGTGGTCAAGAAGGACGAGGCGAAGCAGGAGCAGGAGACGTACGACGAAATGCGCGAGAAGTTGATGGGGCAGATGAAGAAGGCCTTTCGGCCCGAATTCCTCAATCGCGTGGACGGCATCGTGGTGTTCCGCGCGTTGACGCGCGACGAGATCAAGTCCATCGTCGATCTGGAACTGCACAAGGTGCAGGAGCGCATCGCGCACCAGGACATCAAGATTCAGGCGACCGAGGCGGCCAAGCAGTACCTGTCCGATAAGGGCTACAACTTTGAATTTGGCGCGCGGCCGCTGCGACGCGTGATCCAGAACGAAGTGGAAGACGTGCTGTCCGACAGTTTCCTGTCCGGCAAGTTCGAGAAGGGCGATACGGTGGAAGTGGATCTGGTGGAAGGGAATTTGACTTTCAATCCGCTGAAGATGTCGCAAATGGAAGAGCCGCCCAGGCGGGAAGAGCCGCAGAATGAGATTATGATGGTGTAGGTTGGTGGTTGGTA
>CAYNML010000113.1:0-10685 GCA_964398185.1 uncultured Anaerolineae bacterium
TGGGCGGCGCGGTGGATGAATCGCCGCAGGCTTATAAACCGATCGAGGAGATCATCGCGGCACAAGCTGACCTGGTGGAAGTGCTGGGCCGCTTCATGCCGAAGATCGTGCGAATGGCTGACGAAGCGGGCGACGTGTAATGAGTAACGAGTAACAAGGAGCCTGGGCATGTTGCTTGAAATGACTGATCAAATTGTTTTGCGGGATGCGCCCGCGCTTGACGGGCTGACGTTCCGGTTGTTTCGTGACGAGTCTGACTACGCTCACATCGTCGAACTGATCAACGTGTGCAGCGTGGCTGACGGGGTAGAGGATCACGCTACAGTCGAGTGGGCGACGAACTTCTTCGCGCACATCGCCGGGTTCGATCCGCGCCGCGACATCCTGTTCGCCGCCATCGACGATCGTCCGATGGGCTGGGTGCGCGCCTGGATACGGCCGTTGGATGACGGCACGCAGGTCTGTATCGTCAATGGTGGAGTGCTGCCGCAGTGGCGACGGCGCGGCATTGGTCGTGCCTTACAGCACTGGGGTGAGCAACATCTGCGCGACACGGCCGCGCAGCAACCGACCGCCGGGCCGCATGTGTTTCGATCGTTTGCGGCCGATTCCGAAGTGGGCACGATCGCGCTGTTGGAAAAAGAGGGTTATCAGGCGATCCGCTATGGCTTTGAGATGGCGCGTCCGTTTACTGAACCGATTCCCGACCTGGCGCTGCCTGAAGGTGTCAAAGTGCGCCCGGTTGCGCCGGAACAGTATCGGCAAGTGGCCGCCGCGTTGAACGAGGCGTTCCGCGATCACTGGAGCCACAGCGAATCGACCGAGGAAGACTACCAGCGCTGGATCAACAGTCCGAGCTTTCAACCACACCTGTGGCAGGTGGGCTGGGCGGATGATGAAGTGGCCGGCATGGTGCTGAACTTCATCGATCAGGAATACAACGCAGAGTTCAAGCGTCTGCGCGGCTGGACCGATCCGATCTGTGTGCGGCGGCCCTGGCGCAAGCAAGGTCTGGCTAAAGCGTTGATCGCGCGGAGTATGCGCTTGCTGCAAGAGCGGGGTATGACCGAGGCTGGATTGGGCGTCGATGCGCAGAATCCCAATGGGGCGCTGCGCTTGTATGAAAGCCTGGGCTTCCGTGTGACGAAGAAGTTCATGACGTATGAGAAGCCGCTGGATTAGCGCGGCACAGGGCAGTCTACTGCGGTGTGTCGCTTGAGGAACACAATCATGTTGACACAAACTTTACCCACAACTTTTGAATTGCCGGCGCTGTCGGCGATCTCCGAGTTTGAATTTCGAGCATTACGCCACGACGATGTTCCGGCGTTGTATGAAATGTTGTTGGCCGTCGAGCGGGCTGAGGATCGCGAGCTAGTCCAAACGTTGGAGGACTTTCAACGCGAATTCGACGATCCGTGGAGCAATATCGAGGTCGATTCGTTGGCGGCCTTCACGGCTGACGGGCAGCTGGCCGGTTATGCGCGCACGTTTCAGAATCCGCAACCGGAAGATGAAGTGCGCTGCTGGTTGATGCTTGAGATCCATCCGGCACAGCGGGCGAATGGGCTGGAAGATATTCTCCTGGATTGGGCAGAAGAACGCGGGCGGCAGCGCTTGCTGCTGGAGACAAAGGGAGCCTCGCGGATGCTGCGCTCTGGTATTCAGGACACACAGGTGCAGCGGCAGGCGCGCTTGGAACAGCGCGGCTTTGGCCGCGTGCGCTACTTCTATCGTATGCAGCGCGATCTGAGTGAACCGATCCCCGCTGTGCAGTTGCCCGGCGATCTGGCATTGCGTGTCTATACACCCGATCTCAGCGCGGCGGTGCAAGCCGCTTTCAACGAGGCCTTTCGCGATCACTGGTCGTTCGATCCGATCAGCGACGAAGACTGGCAGATGTTCTTCATCGAGCGTACCAGCTTCCGGCCCGACCTGACCTACGTGGTGATGGACGGCGCGGAAGTCGCCGGGTTCAGCTTCAACTGCGTCAGCGCCGCAGAGAATGCGCGGCGTCAGATCAGCGAAGGCTGGGTCGAGGTGCTGGCGGTGCGCCGCCCGTGGCGCAAACGCGGCGTCGCGACGGCGCTGTTGTGCGCGTCCATGCACGCTTTCAAAGCCGAGGGTCTGCGGCACGCGATGCTGGGTGTCGACACTGAGAATCTGTCCGGCGCGCTGCGTGTATACGAAAGCGTAGGCTTCCAGCCGATCAAGCGTTACATCCAGTTTCAGAAGACGGTGGCGTAACGGGTCGCTGCGGGCCGTTCGGCGGAAGGCGGCCTCGCCAAACCCGATCGGCGCATCTGAAGAAATTGAGCAGCACTTGAGAATCTAACCGTGGTGCGTGAGGGAGACATCACGCACTACGCACCACGCAACAGGATAATATCATGTTACCTGAACTCACAACTACAACTGAATATGGTTTGCCGGAAGGCTATACCCTGCGCGGCGCGACGCTGGACGATCTGCCGGAAACAGTGGAGATGTTTAATGCCCACTCACGCCAGCTGATTGGAACCGACGAAGTAACCCTGGAAGGCTATCGGCGCGAATGGGAGATTCCGCTTTTGAATCTGCCGGAAGACGTGAAGGTCGTCACTGCCCCTGATGGTTCGATCGCGGGCTGTCAGGAAGTCTGGGACCTGTTCGATCCGCACACCCGCATCAACACGTGGGGGCGCGTGCACCCAGATCATCGAGGCCGCGGTGTGGCGACGGCGTTGCTGCGTTGGGCCGAAGAGCGCGCCCGCCGCGCGATCCCGCGTGCGCCTGCAGGAGCGCGCGTGGTGATGATGAACTGGATCAACAGCCTGGATACGGCAGCGAACGATGTGGTGCTGCGTTCCGGCTTCAATCTGATCCGCCACAGTTACCGCATGCGCATCGACTTCACGGAAGCGCCGCCGGCGCCCGTCTGGCCGGACGGCATCACCCTGCGGCCTTTCGATCCCGATCGGGATCTGGAGGCCGTGGCGTGGGCCGACCGCGAAGCCTTCCGCGATCACTGGGGTTGGACCGAGCGCCCGTTCGAGCAGGACCTGCAGATGTTCCGGCACTGGCTGGGCGAGCCGCGCTTTGATGCGTCACTGTGGTTCGTGGCGGTGCATGGCGCTGAAGTGGCGGGCCTCAGCCTATGTGATGCGTGGACGGACGAAGATCCTGATCAGGGCTGGGTCGGTTCGCTGGGCGTGCTGCGACCGTATCGCAAGCAGGGCCTGGGCCTCGCTTTGTTGCGCCATTCGTTCGGCGAGTTGTACAAGCGTGGTCGGCGGGCGGTCGGCCTGGGGGTTGATGCCTTCAACCTGACCGGCGCGCTGCGCCTGTATGAGAAGGCGGGCATGCGCGTGTATCGCCAGAACAACACTTATGAGAAAGAACTGCGCCCGGGCGTGGAGTTGAGCACACAGAGTATTGCGTAGTGCGTGTTGCGTGAGGGCCTCCACACTTCACGGAACACGCACCACGTTTAATCAAGCGAGGCTGCCTTGAATGACATACTGCCTGCGGGCTATGTTCTCCGTCCGCCCCTCATGCCTGATGCGTACGGCGTGGCCGAACTGATCGCGGCGCGCGACATCGCCGATTACGGTTCGACGGATGCCAGCGTGGAAGAAGTGCAGAATTACTGGGAAGCGCCGCGTTTCGATCTGCAACAGGATGCGCGCATCATCAGCGCACCCAATGGCTTGATCGTCGGCTACGAAGAAGTCTATCCGCGCAGTGAGGAGCGGCTGGAGTTTGACGGGTACGTGCATCCGCGCGAAAGCGGACGCGGCTTCGGGACACTGCTGCTGCGCTGGGCGGAAGAACGTGCGCGTGAACGCGTCGGCGAAATGCAGCCTGCCGGGCAAGTGATCTTGCGCGGCAATACTGCGGCAGTCGATCTGAATGCCAGCGCCATGTTCAACGCGGAGGGCTTCGCACTGGTGCGCCAGTTCTGGCGGATGGAGATCGAGATGACCTCACCGCCCGATCGGCCCGTGTGGCCCGCCGGGATCACGCTGCGCGCCATGCAGATCGATCGTGATGCGCGCACCGTTCACGCGGTGATCGAAGAAGCGTTTGCCGATCACTGGGGACACGTGCCGCGCTCATTTGAGGATTGGGAGCAGGCCGTGCTGCAGAGCGACAGGTTTGATCCAACGTTGACGTTCATGGCCCTTGACGGCCATGAAGTCGCCGGCGTTGTCGTCAATCGGCATCGCGACATCGCGTGGGTTAGCTCGCTGGCCGTGCGGCGCGCGTGGCGCAAGCGCGGGCTGGGGCTGGCGCTGCTGCTGCATTCGTTCAACGAGTTCTATCAACGCGGCGAGCGGGCGGTGGGCCTGGGCGTGGATGCCGCAAGCCTGACCGGCGCCACGCGCTTGTACGAAAAAGCGGGGATGCACGTGACGCGGCGCTATGACACGTATGAAAAAGTGCTGCGTGAAGCGTGAGGTGTGAAATGCAACTTGTCACGAAACACGCATCACGCACTAGACTTGATCGTGAGGCCGAGATGATCAGTGACCAACAACATTTAGCAGTTCCCTGCAACCTTGGTGACGGGCTGGTTTTGCGCTTTGTCACCGAGGCCGACATTGAGCCGCTGGCGCAGTTCAACGGGCGCATTCACGGCGACGGCAAATTCAGCGAATTCGTGGCGCAGTGGACGCGCGAGTTCGCCGCGCCGTCGCATCCGACGTGCGGGCCGGATTGGGTGACGCTGGTGGAGGACACGCAGACGGGACAGATCGTCTCATCGATGTGCCTGATTCCGCAGACATGGACATTCGACGGGCTTCCGTTTCCGATCGGGCGGCCAGAGGCCGTGGGGACTGATCCGGCCTATCGGCGGCGCGGGTTGGTGCGGGCGCAGTTCGACGTGCTGCACGCCAGGAGCGAACGCGAGGGTCATCTGGCGCAGGGCATCACCGGCATTCCGTGGTATTACCGCCAGTTCGGTTATGAGTACGCCATCGATCTGGACGGCGGGCGCTGCGTGTACCCGGCGCTGGTTCAACCTTTGAAGAACGGCAAGACGGAGGCGTACCACGTCCGGCTGGCGACCACGGAGGATCTGCCGTTAATCATGGCGCTGTACGATCGAGATTGCACCCGATCGCTGATTGCATGTCCGCGGTCTGCCGCCGAATGGGTGCGCGGCTATTTCGAGGCGGCTCCGCAAGCAGCGACGTATCAAACGTTACACATCATCGAGACGGCTGGGCGCGCGGTGGGCGCCATCCATGCCGGGCGGGAATTGTCGTGGCGCGGCCTGCTGCCGGTCAGGATGTTCAGCGTGGTCGAGGGGCAATCACTGCGCGCAATCTTGCCTGCCGTCTTGCGTTGGCTCAAGACGCGCGCCGAGACGATCGCGGCGGCTCAGCAGAAACCACTGCCCGCCATTCACTTCGAGTTGGGCGAACAGCATCCGGTGTTCGAGGCCGTCCCCGAAGCGTTCCACAAGAATATAACGTCGTATGCGTGGTACATGCGCGTGACTGATCTACCGAAGTTCCTCAATGTGGTTGCACCCGTGCTGGAACGACGGCTGGCGCAATCGGCGCTGAATGGCTTTACGGGTGAGATCAAAGTGACGGAATACGTGCGCGGGTTCAAGCTGCAGATCGATCGGGGTCAGATCAGCGCGGAAGCGTGGACGCCCGACGACAGCGACCACGCCATGTTCCCGCCGTACACCTTCTTGCAATTGTTGTTCGGGCGGCGATCGTTGAGCGATCTGCGCCAGATGTTCCCGGATTGCAGCGCGCAGGATGAGGCCGCGGCCATCTTTGAGGTGTTATTTCCGCGCCGTCACTCGAATGTGATTCCCATCTGGTAAACAAAACCTCCCGGAGGTTTACGACCTCCGGGAGGTTTTTATTTCCCAAACAACTTGCGTCGCGGCTTTTCAGGCTCAACGAGCGGATCGGTGAGGCGCTTGACTTCTTCCGAAAAATGCCGGGCAGCGGGGCCGTCGTCCAGCATGAAACGTCCGCCGGCCTTATCGCGCGAACCGTCCATGCGCGCGTAGATATCGATAGCGATGCCGGCCTTGTTCTTGGGAGTAAAAATCTTCAGCCGCATCTCTTTGAACAGGGCAGAAGCGGCTCCGGCCGGGGCGGCTTTGCTGCTGAAGGCCCAGATCAACCGATCGGGTGTGGCGATGAGCGCCACATACGACAGCGCCGGGGTGCTGCTATTCAACCACGCCTCCAGCCGATTGGTCTGAGTGCGCTCGGTGGTAGTCTCGCAGCAGGCGGCGATGGCAGCTTCCCACGCCTGCCAGTGCTGGCGCTGCGCGTGGGCGCGAACGGCCTCGGCCAGTTCGGGGCGCAAATCGGCGAACGAGCATTCGCGCGTAGTGCGTTGTGTGTGGCTCATGTGGTTCGCGTGAAGCCCCGCTCCTGAAGCGAGATGTTCAGGAGCGGGGGATGACGTGAAATCTACGCTAAAGCGCCCACGGCCGTGGCGCGCGCGAGGAATGATCCGGGGATGGCTGAGCCTTCCCAGCCTTCTTTGTTGTGATCCTGGCCCGGCCAGTTCAGCGCAAAGCCAAAGGCCGCGCCGATGTTGGGCTCATTCCGCAGTAGTTTGATGTAATCGCCGTAGTGCGTGCCTTTGTCGGCCGCCGCTACCGCCGGGCTGTTGTTGCTGAACTCGGTGATCATCAACATCTTGTTGGGGAAGCGCGGCTTGAACTTGGCGCGCCAGTAGAAGCCGGCGTTGTCGCCGTTCATGGGATAGGGCGGCTGGTTCACCGGCTGCTGCCAGTAACAATGCACGCCGATCCAGTCGCAGGCGTTGGCGGCTGTCGCCGAGCCGGCGAGGAAGGCATCGACGTTGGGCTGGGGCGAGACGCCGGGATAGCCCCACTTGGCTTCGGGGAAGCGGGGCCGCAGGATGTTGAGCACCTGCTGCAGCCACGCGCCAAACTCCGCGCCGTTGGCCCAGTTCCAGTTCATGCCTTCGATTTCGAGGTTCGGCTCGTTGTGTACTTCAAAGTACCGCACGCCCGCCTGATAGCAGCCCGTCAGGCCGTTCATGCAGAAGTCCACAAAGTTCTGCGGACTGAACCTGGTCTTGCTGTTCACGTCGACCGAGAAGAACAGGCGCGCGACGATGAACATATCCGGCCGGACGCGCTTGAGCGCGGCGATCATTTGCTGATTTTCGCCGGGGTCAGGCAGTGTGAGGACTTTGAACGCTTCGAGCTGCGCGTTCCCGATGAGCTTGAGCTGGCCCGGCGTCAGCGGCTGCGGGTTGCCCATGCCCAGCCCCGCCAGGCACTTGCCCCACGGCACGGCGCTGGTCACCTGCACCGGAGCGGGCGCGCTGGTGGTCACCGTCGCCTCGCTGCCGATCTTGATCGCAACCCAGCCCAGTTGATTCTGCGCAGTGCGGACCTGCTGCCAGGTGATGCCCCTGGCGTCGGGGCCGACGGCCGGGCCGATGGCGGTGAGCTTGGTCCCGTACGGCACGATGACAATCACTTGCGAGGTGCTGCTCTGTTCCTTGCGCAGATTCAAGCCGTCGGTGGCAGAAACGAAGACATCCTGCGTCGTGGCTGTTGGCGGCGGATCTTTGCGCGGCGGTTCGGGTGTGGCGCCGGTGCCGGCGGCGCCGCTGAGGTCGGGCGTGATCTTGGTCACCAGCATCTGACCCTGCGAGGTTTCGCGCGCCCAGCCGATTTGATTGCGCGCCGATTGCGCGCGCAGCCACGGCGTGCCGCCCTCGACGATGCGCTCGAAGACCGTCAGCCGTTCGCCGGCCTGCGCGCGATCGATCGGGTTGAGCATGATGTTCCGCTCGGGGCGCAGCGCCAGGCCGCCCGCTTCACGAATCTGCGGCGAATCGATCACCTGCACCACATACGGCTCGCTCGCTTGGCCTTTATTCAAGTAGCGCTCGCCGCTTACCGAAGCCGCCACAAAGCCGATGAGACCGGAGTCGGTCTTCACTTGCTGCCACGTAATGCCTTGCGCATCGGCCGCGCTTTCAGCGCCCAGCGCGGTGAGCTTCTGCCCGAAGATCACATAGCCCAACTCGGCTCCGCTGCGGCTGGCCTGTGCGCGCAGGCGCAGCCCGTCGGCGGCGGTGACGAAGACCTCGCCGGTGGGCGCGGCGGCCGGCGGCGAAGTGGGCGCCGGTGTGCCTGCACCTGATCCGCCGACGAGGCCGACCTTGGTCGGGAAGATTAAGCTGAAGTTGGCATTCTCGCCGGCGGCGAAACCGCCCCACGCCGACAGCCACGTCTGATACGAATAGGCTTTCTGGAAGCCGCCGGAGGTGCCGGGAAAATAATCGGGGTCGTTGATGAAGATGCGCTGCGTGGCATCATCATAGCCGACGACGACGACGTAGTGCCCGCCGGTCGAGCCTTTATCGACGCGCTCCGGCAGGTTGGCGTATTTCACCAGCGCGATGGGCGGCTGGCCGTTGTCGATGAAGCGCTTGAGATCGTCAAGGGTGAAGCCCTGCTTCCAGTCCATGGCCAGACCAAAGGCGCGCGCGGCGTTGATGACCTGCGACTGCATCAGGCCGTTGTCGCCCTGCTGATTGGCGGCGGCCACCACGGCGTTGGTTGTTACCTGCTGCCCGGTGCCGCCCAGGATCATCGCAATGCAGCACGGGCCGCAGTCGGTTCGTTTCAAGTTCGCGTCGGGATCGTTTTGGCATTTGTACGGGACGTTGAGAATTTTGCTGCCCATGTGAGTCTCCTTGTGTGGGGTGAGGTGATTCTAGCACATTTCGTGGTGCGAGATGCGTGATCAGATGGCGCGAATGAGGGCTGGAGAGAAAGAGACTCTCTCGCCTTTTCTCATTCCCTCCGCCCCTCTATCTCTCTATCTGCGCTTTCCCACTTGAGCGTAAATCGCCAACAATTCGCGTGCGGCCTTGTCCCAGGTGAACAACCTGGCGCGCTCCAGCCCCAACCCGATCGATCTCTGCCGCAGCTCCGGCTGATCGATCATCTGCCTCAAAGCGCGCGTGATGTCGTCCACGTCGCGCGGATCGACTTGCAGGCCCGCCGCGCCGATCACTTCCGGCAGCGAGGACACATTCGATCCGATGACGGGTGTGCCGCAGGCCATCGCTTCCAATAGCGGCAGGCCGAAGCCTTCGTAGAGCGAGACCAGCGCGAAGAGATCGGCGGCGGAATAGAGCGCAGGCAGATCGGCATCGTCCACGAAGCCGGGGAAATGCACGCGGCCCTCCAAGCCCGATCGGCTTACCTGCTCGAAGATCGACTCGTACAGCCAGCCCTGGCCGCCGGTGATGACGAGGTGCTGTGGAACGTCGCTCGCGATAGAGGCAAACGCCTCGATCAACCTGCCGTAATTCTTGCGCGGTTGCAGCGTGCCGACGGACAGGATGAACGGCCTGGGCAGTTGATACTTCGCGCAGACGCGATCGATCTCGGTCTGATTGCGGACCGGCGCAAAGCGTGCCTCGACGCCGCTATACAGCACGGTGATCTTCTCGGCGGGCGTGCCGAACAACTCGACGAGATCATTTTTTGTCGCGGCAGAATCGGCCAGCACGTGCGTCGCACGCTTGACCGATCGCGGCACAGCTTTGTTGAGAAAGGCGCGCAGGCTTGGCCACGCTGAATCGGGATCACGGATGAAGGATAGATCGTGCACAGTGAGCAGCGTCAACACGCCGGGCAGGGTGGGGGGGAGCGTGAAATCGGGCGAGTGAAACAGATCGACTTTGCCGACGATCAACTCGACGGGGATCGGAATGCGCAGGCGATGCCAGACGCGCATCAGCCATTTGTCATGGACCGGCAAACGGCAAATTTCTGATTTCTGATTTTTGATTTCTGATTCATCGGCGCGCTGGCGGCTGGCGTAGAAGAGCGAATAGCGATTGTCCGAGGGCAATGCCAGTAGGGCGCGCAGCAACTCGCGGGTGTAGCGGCCAATGCCCGCGCCCTGCGTGGCGGCGGAGGTGTAGTCGAGGCCGATGCGCATGATGCGTAACGAGTAATGCGTAACGAGTAATGCGTAACGAATGATCTCAGTGCGCCAGATGACTCGCTACTGGTTACTCGTTATTTACCAAACTTCACGTCGCTGTACGTAATGAAGCGGTTCGAGAAGAAATTCCAGAACAGCACCACCAGCACGGCAATGACGAGCGCCAGATTGAGACCCAGCTGCTCGATCGAGATGTTCAGCGTGCCCGTGATGAAATCGATCAGCCCGGCAAACACGCCATACTGCATCGTCTCGACCAGCGCCACCATGGGGCCGCTGAAGAACGCGAAGATGGGGGTGCGAATCAGCAGGCCGATCACGCTGAGCACGAAGAACATGCCAAACTGCCGCAGGATCGGCTTGCTGCGCGAGTCGGGATAGGTCCAGTAGCGGTTCCACAGGAAGTTGTTGATGGCCGCCAGCGTGAACGAGATGGCCTGGGCCAATACCGGCGGAAAATTCAGCGCCTTCAACAGCAGGTTGAACACGCCGAAATCGACGACAAAGCCGGTGGTGCCCACGACGAGGAACTTGGCGAAGCGCTTGAATTCTTTGCGATTGGTTTTGGCGAGCGTGATCAGTCGCGTCATGGTAAATGTCCTACTGCCCCACCTTCATACCACATGAGTGATCGACAAAAACGAGTTTTGATGACCTCGACATTGTAACACAACACGAGGCGCTCTTATGACCGCAGAGTTCGCCAGAACCGCC
>CAYNML010000114.1:0-10237 GCA_964398185.1 uncultured Anaerolineae bacterium
GCGTACTGCGTAAAACGTAATGCGTAAAACGTAATGCGTAAAACGTAATGCGTAAAACGTAATGCGTAAGGGAGTTGTTCATTCGCTTGACAGCGCACCAGCAGTGAGATGAAAACGGCCACAGCGGGTAAGTTGCCAACTTGCCCAACATTTTCAGGGGAGCAATTGTGCTACGCGCCCGTCGGACTGACGAGGCGCTCTTTCAAACCTGAATAACGCTCGCTGGGTTTGTTGTTCTTGACGGCCATCGCCAGCGCACGGCGCGTGCCCACCAGCACCACCAGTTGTCGGGCGCGCGTGACAGCCGTGTAGAGCAAGTTGCGTTGCAGCATCAGGTAATGCTGCGTGAAAAGGGGCAGGACGATGCAGGGATATTCGCTGCCCTGCGCTTTGTGGACGCTGACGGCATAGGCCAGCGCGAGCTCGTCGGCTTCGCTCCACTCATACTCGATCGGCCGATCGTCGATCCGCACGGCCAACGTTTGATTCTCCAGATCGATCTCTGTGATGTACCCCAGGTCGCCGTTGTACACGTCTTTGTCGTAATTGTTGCGTGTCTGCATCACGCGATCGCCTACGCGGAACAGCGTCCCCGCCAACTTGCGTTCGTCCTTCTTGGGCGATGGCGGGTTGAGCCGTTCCTGCAGCTTCGCATTCAACGCTGTGACGCCGGTGCCGCTGCGATACATCGGCGAGAGGACCTGAATGTCCGCCGGTTTCAGGCCGAATTTATGGGGGATGCGGGCGGCCACCAAATCCACGATCAACTCGGCGGCCTCGTCGGTATCCTCTTTGACGAAGAAGAAGAAATCGTTGGCGTCCTGCGGCGTGAGCGGCATTTGCCCGCGATTGATGCGATGCGAATTGGTGATGATGTGCGACTGCTGGGCCTGCCGGAAGATCACGTCGAGGCGGATGACGGCGGCGCGCTCGGAGGCGATGATGTCGCGCAGCACGTCGCCCGCGCCCACGCTGGGCAGCTGATCGACATCGCCGACGAGCAGCAGGTGCGCGTCAAGGGGCACGGCTTTCAGCAGGTTGTTCATCAGCAGCAGATCGATCATGCTGGCTTCGTCGACGACAAGCAGATCGATCTCCAGTGGATTCTGCTGGTTGCGTTTGAACCCTTCAGCGGGAGCGAATTCCAACAACCGATGGATCGTCTTGGCTTCACGGTCGGTGGCCTGGCTCAGGCGTTTCGCTGCGCGCCCGGTGGGCGAGGCCAGCGCATAGCGATGGTTGAACTTCTCCAGTAGATCAATCACGGCGCGCATGGTCGTGGTTTTGCCGGTGCCCGGGCCGCCGGTCAACACCGTGACCTTGTTCTTCAAGGCAGCGCGCACGGCGTGCTGCTGCTGATCGCTGAGGCGGGCGGTGGGGCGCTGGGAGACGACAGAACTGAGCTCGTTCAACGCCGCTTGCAGATCGATGTGGCGCAAATCGCTCAGGCGCGAGAGGCGCGAGTCGATGATGGCGTTCAGGCGCTTGGCGACGCTGACCTCGCCCTGATGGAACGGCGTGAGGTAGATGGCCGGTTCGTCGCGCAGCGCCTGCTGACCGGGGCTGGATGTGGTTCGCGGTTGCGGTTGACCGATCGTGTAAGTGACCGGCGCGGTGCGCGCGGCCTGATCGGCGGCTAGGAATTCGTCGAGCGATGGTTCGGGCTGCGGGGGCTGCCGTTTGGGCAGCGATCCCACGATCGGGTACAGTGTCTCGCGTCGGAGCTGATCAGTTTGAAGCAGGGTCTCGAGCGAGGCCGTGACCTGATCGGGCTGCACTTCGAGCAGTTCGCTGGCATCGTGAATTAAGCGTGATTGCGGCGCGAAGACGTGGCCCTGATCGGTGAAGTTGCTGAGCGTGTAGACCACGCCCGCCGCCACGCGCGAGGGCGCATCGTGCGGCAGGCCCAGATCGTGGGCGATCTTGTCGGCGGTCTTGAAGCCGATGCCATAGATGTCCTGCGCCAGGCGATAAGGATCGGCTTGCACCAGATCGATCGCGGCGTCGCCGTACTGTTTGTAGATCTTGACGGCGAGGCCAGTGTTGACGCCGTGGCCCTGCAGGAAGAGCATCACCTGCTTAATGGATTTCTGCTCGTCCCAGGCGCGGGCGATGGCGGCGGCGCGCTTGGGGCCGATGCCCAGCACGTCGCGGATGCGTTCCGGGTTGCGATCGAGCACGTCCAGCGTTTCCAGTCCAAAGCGCTTGACGATGCGATTGGCGGTGACGGGGCCGACGCCTTTGATCAGGCCGGAGCCGAGATATTTCTTCAAGCCTTCGATGGTGGCGGGCAGGATTTGCTCACACTTTTCGGCCTTGAACTGCCTGCCGTACTGCGGGGTGGTGATCCACTGGCCCTGCAGGCGCAGCGATTCGCCGGGGGTGATTTCGGGCAGGGCGCCGACGACGGTGACCAGATCGGGGTAGCCGCGCGCGTTGAGCCGCAGGACGGTGTAGCCGTTCTCGGCGTTGTAGTAGGTGATGCGTTCGACGAGGCCGTCAAGAAAGTCCATGACAAAGAACAATGAACAATGAGCAATGAGCAATGAGCAATGAGCAATGAACAAGGGAATGATAGCACAGGAAAAAGAAACCGGGCTGCTCGACAAAAGCAACCCGGCTGAAATGCCCGCGCGACGCGGGCTGTAAGCGCTGTGCGTTTAACGGCGGCGGCGCGTGACGAGAACGATGACGGCGGAAGCGATGACGGTACCGCCGCAGATCAAGGCGGCGGGCGTCGTGGAGCGATCGGTGGCGGCGGTGAGACCGCGGAGGGTGACGGCGGTCGGATCGCTGCCGGTGTCTGATCCGGCGACGAATTGGGTGCCGCCCAGATCGGATGCGCTCAGCCCGGTGACGGTGATGTTTCGTTCGGCGGTGCTGATGTTGGTGGTGATCAAGTCCCAGCAGGCCGGGTTTTCATTGTTGGGCACGAGGCAGTCGGCGGCATAATCGGTGTCCGGTGGAATCCAGAAGAGTTTGCCCGGCTCGAGCGTCTGGGCCGTGCATTCCGGCGTGTCGTCAACGGGCACGCTGACCGTCCATGTGCCGCTGCCGTTGACGGTGAAGAAGTCGTAGTAGCTGGAGCACATGTTGTCGAAACGGACGTTGCCGAAGGGCGCATCAGAATAGCTGTGCCCGTGATTGACGATAACGGCGGTGCCCGTGCCGCCGCTGAGTGTGGCGCCTTCAAGTTCAGCCGAACCGCTGCCGGTGGCCCATACCACGCGGCCGCCCAGGACCACCAGCGGCGCGCCAAGACGGGCCTGCCAGTCGGCGTTGGAGACGCCGGTGGGCTGATACACGTAAGTGCCCCACCAGTTGTGCGCCGCGTGTGTTGTGCCGCCCGTGCGGCTGAGTGGGGTGGCGTAGCCGGTGAAGTTGTTGGCGTAGGCGAGTAGTGTGCCGCCGCTTTGGGTAACAGCGGTCGTGCCGTCTGCGACATTGTTGCCGGCGAAGGTGACGTCGCCGCCAGTCATGGCCAGCCCCATGGTGTTGTCGAGCAACGAGTGGTTCGTCGCCATGACGGTGAGTTGATAACCCGGTTCTTCGTCCAGTTCGATACCGGTGGCGGTGTTGACAATGACATTGTAGTTAAATTCGGCGGCGACATCGCTGGAGCTGGAGCCAGGACGGTCGGTGGTGACGTAGATGCCGGTGCTGCCGGGTAAGGACTGCCCGTCAACGGTGTTGTCAAAGAAGACCGGCGCGATCGGCGCACTCTGGCCGGCGACGGCCAGCCCCACGGCGCAGCCAGTAACGGTATTGTACTGCACGGTGACGGCGAGGTAGGGCGCCACGACCTCAATGCCAGAGCCGCCAGCCGTGCAGCTGCCGACGGTGTTGCGCTCCAGCACATCGGCAGCGCCGCCGGTAGCGCCGTTGCGATCGGTGCGGACGCCGCTGCCGGAGGCGGTGATGCTGTTATCCAGAATGTACGTGCTGCGCGATTCGTCAGTGACGATGGCCGCGATGGCGGCCGCGACGGTGTTGTGCGTGATGTTGCCTGATCCGCCAGAGTTCATGATGGCGACGGAGCCGGCTGGATCGCCCTGCACGTTCTGCACGGTGTTGTCGTACAGGTTGAAACTGTCGCCGCCGCTGGAGGCGTACAGGCCGCGCAGGTAGATATTGCGGATGGTGGTGTTGTACACCGTCAGGTTGTTAAAGGGAATGCCCAGCACATGATTCTCGATGATGCCGTTGCGGGCGTCAAGGTCGGCGCCGTCGCGCACCACGCCGCTAGTCAGCGCGGGATTGTCGCCGTCGAGGGTGAGGTCGTGAAGGGTGACGTTATCGGCCTGCACCAGGAGCAGGTTGCTGCCGCCCGGGCACAGGGAGCCGCCGCCTGCACCGCCGCAGTTGGGGTTGGACACGGCGGGCTGGAGAATGATCGTGTCGGCGGGATCGATCCCGGCCAACGTAAGCGCTTGGGTGATGACGACATTTTCGGTGTACGCGCCGGAGTAGACGTTGACGTTGCCGCCCGGCGCGACGCCCCTGACGCCGTCTTGAATTGTTGCGAAGGCATTGCCGCCGAAGTTGAGGCCGGGTTGGCCCAGATTGGAGCCGGATACTGCACCAGCCCACGAGTCGTCAACATAGACGGTGTCGGGCAGGCCGACGACGGTGTAGTTGCGACCGTTGAAATTCTCGTTGAACTGCCCGGCCTGGTTGTCCGAGTAGAAATGATAGGTGACCAATGTTCCCGCGGGCCGCGCGGGGAGGTCAACGTACCAGTTGGCGCCCGGATAGCCGGTGGGGCTGTAGGTGCCTGTGTATTCGATCGGGCCGCCGGGTTGATCTAGAATGACGCCGGCTTCGCCGGGCGGGGTGAGGGTGCTGGCGATCCAGACGCGCGGGCTTTGCGTGAGGACGGGGACGGTGGGCAGCTGCGCGACGTAGCGCGGCAGATCGCGGACGGTGTAGCTCCAATTGAAGCCGGTGAAGCCGTAGTCGCTGCCAAATTGATTGCGCGTGAAGAGCTGATATGTGATCTGCGTGCCGGCGGGAAACGCCGGAATCTCGGCATACCAGTTGGCGCCGGGCCAGCCGGTATTGTCGTAGATGCCCAGCACTCTGGTGTAAGTGCCGGTGCCGACGATGGTGTATTCCACGCCGGCTGTTTCGCCAAAGACGGTGTCGCTGTTCATCCAAATAGTGACACCTTCAAAGGGATAGGGATCTTCAGGATCGCGCGCGATGTGGGTGCGGTAGGTAGCAGCGCGGATCGGCGCGGCCGAGGCCAGCAGCAGGCCCAGCACGACGGCGCTGAGGCCGATGAGTCGCATGAGTCGAATGAGGGTGCGCGGTGACATGGCAAGTCCTTTCAGGTAAATAGTGGTTTTTCCATAATGCCTGCAAAAGGCCGATGCGTGAAGATGTCGAATGTCACGTTTCGGGGCGCCGGGTGACCGGTGGTACCGGTGGGGCGAGGAAAGACCCACGGCGCGCGGCAGCCGCTCAGGTGACGCCGTGTTCCATCGCCGCTTTGATCAGCGCGGCCGCATTCTTGACGCCGAGCTTGTCCATGATGTTGCGGCGGTGCACTTCTACCGTGCGCACGCTGATTTGCAGGCGGTCGGCGATGAGGGAGTTGGAGTGGCCGTTGGCAATCAGTTGCAGCACCTGCCGCTCGCGCGAGGAGAGGACGGCGAGCGGATCGGCGTTGTTGGGGCGCTGCTGCAGTTTGGCCCATTTGTCGGCCAGCGCCGGGCTGATGAAGGTCTGCCCGGCCTGCACGGCGCGCAGGGCGGTGAGCAGCAGCTGATTCGGATCGGATTTGAGCAGGTAGCCTTTGGCCCCGGCTTGCAGCGCCTGTTCCAGATAGGTCTCGTCGTCGTGATAGGTGTAGATGATGACGCGCGCGTGCAGGTGACGCTTGATCAGCTGGCGCGTCGTTTCGATGCCGCTGCCGCCGGGCAGCTTCACATCCATGAGGATGAGATCGGGCTGGAAGGTTTCGATCTGGCGCAGCGCTGCATGGCCGTCGGCGGCTTCGCCGATGCACACCAGATCGTCGGCCGCGGCCAGCAGTTGGCGCAGGCCCTGGCGCATGATGTCATGATCGTCCACCACCAGCACACGCGTGCGATGCGCTCCGTTCTCGGCGATGGCGCGCAGCGGCAGACGCAGGGCGACGATGGTGCCGCTGCCGGGCGTGCTTTCCACAAAGAGTTCGCCTTCCCGTTTTTCCACCTGCTCGCGCAAGTAGGGCAGGCCCAACGAGGTGCCGTGCTGCCACGCGCCGCCCGCGAAGCCGCGCCCGTTGTCCTGCACGGTCAGGCGCAGGAATTTGTTGCCCAGATGGAGCTGCGCGCTGACCTCGGTGGCGTCGGCGTGGCGCAGCGCGTTGTTCAGTGTTTCCTGCAGGGCGCGGAAGGTGAGGCGTTCGATATCCAGCGGCAGGCGGCGCGCCTGGCCGGTGATGTGCAGCGAGATGGGCAGGCCGGTGGAGGCGCACAACCGATCGACGTGCTGGCGGGCCGCCGGGATCAGGCCCAGTTCCGACAGGGTCTTCGAGTTCAGATCCATCGCCAGGTGCCGTACTTGCTGATGCGTGTGCTGCAGCAGTTCAAGGTTGGCCTCGAGATAAGGATCGGCCGCTTCTTCAGACAGCTGCATGGCGCGCAGCAGCTCCGTGTTCTTCTGGATCACGGTCAACTGCCCGCCGATGGCGTCGTGCAGCAAGCTGGCGAGGCGGGCGCGTTCTTCTTCCTGCGCGGTGGCGAGGCGGCTGCTGAGGCTGCGCGCTTCGGCTTCGCGGGCCTGCGCTTCGGCCATGGCGCGGCGCTGCTCCAACGCGGCGGCGGCCAGCGCGCCGAACAGATTCAAGACGTGCAGATCGTCGTCGTCAAACTGGCGCGGCTGTTGGTTGACAACGCACAGTGTGCCCACGAGGCGATCTTGCCATAGCAGCGGCACAGCGGCCACACCCGAGATGGGCAGCTGCGCGACGAGGGATAAGCGATCTTCGAATTGGGTGTAGTCGATCACGTGCTGCACCTGGCGCAGCTGCGCAGCCCGACCGTTAATGCCGCGCCCGAGCGGGATGATGCAGCCCAACAGTGAAGAAGGGAATCCGTCGACGGCCGAAACGACTAGATGCTCCTGCTGATCGTACAGCGTCATATCGCCGGCGTCGGCTTCCACCAGGTGCCGGGCGGCGCGGACAATCTGCTGATAGAGTTGCGAGCCGCTCTGGGCCAGGGCAATTTCGACGCTGGCTCGATGCAGCAGGGTCAGGCGGCGGACGTGGCGCTGAATGGCGGCGTAGGACTGCGCATTCTGCATGGCCAGCGCCACCTGGTCGGCAAAGATCTGAGCGCGGCGCGCCTGCTCGGCGGTGAAGAAATGCGGCGTGATGCTGTCGAAATTGAGAAAGCCGACGACCCGGCCTTTCAGGCGGATGGGCGCGCCGATGTAAGAGCGCTGCCAGCGCGTCTCGGGAAAGCTGATCCATGCCGGATCAAGCTGAGTATCCGGCACCAGATACGGTTGGTGGGTGCGGCTGATGCTTAGCAGGCCAGGCGTTTCCGCCACCACCAGCTGCAGGTTGCGCACCCATTCGGCGATGCCAAATTCCTCGTAGCCGCGCGCGCGTGCGACGCGGGCCAGGCCGGCTTCATCGACCAGCATGATGTTGATGGCGTCGTAGGGCACCACCTGCGCGGCGCTGTGCAAAATCCGATCGAGCACCTCGTCGACGTTCAGCGTGCTGTTCAGCGCGGCGGCGGTTTCGCGCAGCGCCTCGGCCATGTCGGTCTTGTGGCGCTCGGCTTCAAAGCTGCGCGCATTCTCGATGGCGATGGCGGCCTGGTGCGCCAGCGCTTGCAAGCGCTCGGTATGCTCGCGCGTGTAGAAAGCGCGCTCGGCTTTGAGCAGGGAGATGAAGCCGATGACCTGATCTTCAATGCAAATGGGAGCGCCCAAGTAGGAGCGGTGGGGCGGTATCCCCGCGATGTGCACCCAGCCCGGGTAGAGCTGCACATCGGATATGATGAGCGGCCGGCGGACTTCTGCCAGAATGCGCAGGTTGGCCGTCTCGGCCACCGGAAAGCGCACCGCGCTCATGACGGGTTCCAGGGTCTGCCCGGCGTGGTCATGGCTGCGCGCTACGTAGGCTGCGCCGTCGTCGTCGATGAGCAGGATGGCACTGGCGTCATGCGGCACGAGGCGGCGGGCGCTCGCCAGAATCCGATCGAGCAGCTCGTCAAGGTTGCGCGTGGCGCTCAGGGCCTGCGCGGCGTCGCGCAGCGCTTCGGCCAGTTCGCGCTGTTCACGTTCGGCCAGGGCGGCCAGTTTGAGGGCGGTGATGTCTTGAATCTGCGAGATGACGTAGAGCGGATACCCGTCATTGTCCCGCACCAGTGAGG
This sequence comes from uncultured Anaerolineae bacterium, assembly GCA_964398185.1. Classification (GTDB taxonomy): domain Bacteria; phylum Chloroflexota; class Anaerolineae; order Fen-1058; family Fen-1058; genus Fen-1058. The sequence goes on from CAYNML010000114.1 coordinate 8,376, forward strand.
CGCTTAAGAGCGCCCAAACGATCTGGCCCTGCTTGTGCACGTAGCGCTTTTCGAATTTGAACGAGTTGATTTCGCCATCGATCAGCTGCCGGCCCAGGCGCAGATTCTCGGGCAGATCGTCGGGGTGGGTGAGGCGGGCAAACTCCAGGCACAGCAGTTCGGCTTCGGAGTAGCCCACCATCTCGCAGAAGGCGCGGTTGGCGGCCAGGCAGCGCCCGTCGGTGTCGGCCAGCACCATGCCGATGGCGGCATACTCAAACGTGCTGCGAAACGGGCTGGACTCGACGCGCAGGTCGCTCCAGTGTTTTTGATTGAGGCGCTGGTCGGAGCGGAGCAGATCGGACATGGAACATGAGTGAGCGATAAGATGCACTCATTATAATTGCAGGCAGGTTGCAGATGGTTGGTATGGGCCAACGGTGGAAGCAGCGAATGCCGTTACCGGCCTGCACTTCACATTGAGCCGGGAAGGAGGCCGGCAGGACGATCGAAGGATGATGCGGAGGACTGGCTTGCTCGGCAAGGGCGCAGTATGCGATAATGCGGGCGGTGTGGGGGTGGCGTGAAACAGCCTTTCTTTAATAACCGACGCGAGCGGCACCCTCGTGGCGCGGCAGTTGTACGACGCGTGGGGCAACGTGCGCTATGTGACAGGCACCCTGCCGACGGATGTCACGTTCACGGGGCAGCGATCAAACCTCGACCAGATAGGACTGTATTACTTCAAGGCGAGATTCTACGCCAGTTCGCTGGGGCGGTTTGTCAGCGCGGATACGATTGTGCCGCAGCCGGGCAATCCCCAAGCGCTCAACCGGTATGCGTACGAATTAAACAATCCTGTCAAGTATCAAGATCCAAGTGGCCACATGCCGACGGATGGCTGCCAGACCGAAGGTTGCGCCACCGATGAAGATTGGGCGGAGAATTTCATCAAGGGTATACTGCACACGACCGACCTCACGGATCCGAATGACAACCCGAAGGGGCAGCTGACGCTGCATTTCTATCAGTGGACCCTTGACCATTACACACCCGAAGCAGGGCCGATCACTCCCGGCGATGTTTTGCGAGACGCCTGGCATGCCGCAGCGACGCACGTCAAAGCGAGCGGACTTTCCCCTGCGCAGGACTTGGAACAAATGCGGCGGATGGGCGTCGTGCTGGATATCGGCGTCGTCATGGGGGCGACCGCCCTCACGCAACGCTGGAAGGCGACGGGATATGCGTTTTTAGAAAGTTATTATCGCACCAACTCGTTGGCGAGCTCTATTGCCAATGGACATGCGTACAACAAGCACGTGCTTCAGAAGGGCGAATTCCCCGAGATAAACAACCGTTCCGAATTTGCTGACTACATCCATGATATTATGAGAAACCCTGATGAATATAAAGTCTTGACCAATGGCCGCGCCGCTTACTGGAAGAATGGTACTGTAGTGATCACCAACCCGCTTGATGTTGACGGTGGCACAGCATTTCGGCCAGCTGGGGGTTGGGCATACTTCGATAATTTGAAGTAAATCAACACTCGTAGGGAGAAAACTATGAAACTTGAGACATTCAGTAAAAACGAGGGACTTATTAAACTAAGCAGGGAGGAGGTGGTAATCATCTCTAATGCATTAAACGAGGTATGCAATGCGCTAGATTTGGATGAGTTTTACACACGTATAGGTGCTGATTTAGTTGATGTTAAGAATCTATTGCGGGAGTTTAATGGAGCCCACGAAGTGATGCAAAGTGAAGCATGAAGTGATCGCTTTTCCCCACCGGGCACCTTGCAGACGCACCGGCTTATGGGTCAAAACTGTATCGCCCAGGGCGAAATGAGAAGAAACCGCCTCGAAATTAACTGATACTTT
>CAYNML010000115.1:0-2695 GCA_964398185.1 uncultured Anaerolineae bacterium
CTCGTGAATCCCTCCACAACTCGTGCAACCCACACAATCGATCCGCCCCCTGCTCCATTTTTTCCCTCCAAATCGCCCGATCCTTCGTCACTTTGAACTAACCTGATCAGGTCATTGCATAAAATGGCCTTCTAAGGGGGCGACATTCGACGACTCTTACCTTACACTTAGGCTGGGTGCCTTTCAAGAAGTTACCTACCACGTCATGCCCGAGTGCTTCAGTCGGGCATCCAGTGTGACCATTGGTAAATCTCGCTAATCGGCCACTGGATTCCCGCCAACAGCACGCGGGAATGACTGTTCCCGAAGGGCCTTCACGAAAGCACTCAGTCCATACTCTCTGGAGGCTGACCATGACGTCTGCTTCTTCGCCTTATCAACCTCAATATGATCGCGGCAATTGCGGAGTCGGCTTTGTGGCCGATCGGCATGGCCGCGCCAGCCGCGAGATTTTGAACCTGGGCATCGACGCGCTGATCAACCTGGAGCATCGCGGCGCGCTCAACGCCGACGCCAGGACCGGCGATGGGGCCGGCATCCTGGTCCCCCTCCCCACCCGTTTCTTCGCGCGCGAAGCCGAGCAGATTGCCGGACACGCGATCGATCCCGACGCGCTGGCCGTGGGCGTCTTCTTCTTCAATCCGCATCACGTCATCGGCGGGATGAAGCTCGCCGAGAGCGCGCTGCACCATCACGGCTTGCAAGTCGCCGCGTGGCGCGAGGTGCCCGTCGATCCCGATGGGCTGGGCGATCAAGCGCGCCTGACCATGCCCCGCATCGTGCAGGCCATCATCACTCCTCACGCAACACGCAACACGCAGCAGTTTGAACTGCAAATCTATCTGGCGCGTAAAGAATTCGAGCGAGAGGCAAAGCTGGCTAAATTAGAAGTCTACGTGCCCTCGCTGTCGTCGCGCACGATCGTTTACAAGGGCCTGCTGCTCGCGCCGCAAATCCGCGAGTTCTACCGCGATCTCACTGCCGACGATTTCGAAGTGCCGCTGGTCGTCTTTCATCAGCGCTACAGCACCAACACCTTTCCCACGTGGGCGCGCGCGCAGCCGTTCCGCGTGCTGTGCCACAACGGCGAGATCAACACGCTGCAGGGCAACATCGCGTGGATGAAGACGCGTGAACCGATTTTAGACCTGGCAGGTTTTCAGCGTTCGTCAAACGGCACGAGTGGTAATGGAAACCTGCCAGGTCTTTTGCGCCCCGTCATCGACACCAGCGGCAGCGACTCGGCGATGCTCGACAACGCCGCCGAGTTGTTGATGCTGGGCGGGCGCGACATCCGTCACGCGGTCGCCATGCTCGCGCCGCAAGCGTGGGAGAAGACGCCCGATCTGCCGCAGCACATCCGCGACTTCTACGCTTATCATGCCTGTCTCACCGAACCGTGGGATGGCCCCGCGGCGCTCGTCTTCACCGATGGGCAAACGGTCGGCGCGTCGCTCGATCGCAACGGTCTGCGCCCGTGTCGTTACTTCGTCACGGAAGACGGCCTCATCGGCGCGGCGTCGGAAGCAGGCGCCATCCCCACCGGCGATCGGCGCATCGTCGTGCGCGGCAAACTCGGCCCCGGCCAGATGATCCTCGTCGAGACGCACAACAGCGTCTTCCTCGAAGACGGCCAGATCAAATCTGAACTCGCCTCACGTCAACCCTACGGCGCGTGGGTCAAGCAAAACATCCGCTATTTACCAACCACCAACCACCAACCACCAACTACTAACTACCAGCGACCAACCACCAACGATCAGGTCGCCTTCAACTACACCAGCGAAGAACTCACGATGATCCTGCGCCCGATGGTCGAGACCAAAGCGGAAGCCATCGGCTCGATGGGCGATGACACGCCGCTGGCGATGTTCTCCAACAAGCCGCGCTCGTTGTTCGGCTATTTCCGCCAGCGCTTTGCGGAAGTCACCAACCCCCCGATCGATCCCCTGCGCGAAGAGCTGGTCATGTCGCTGAAGATCCGACTCGGCGCGCGCGGCAATTTCCTGACCGAGACCGCCGAGCAGGCGCGCCTGCTGGAACTCGATCGGCCTTTTCTGACCGATGGTGAACTGGCCGCGTTGAAAGCCGATCCCGAATTGAACACCGTGACGCTGTCCACGCTTTTTGCAGCCTCAGACGGCCCGATCGGTTTGGAGCGCGCGATCGAGGCCCTGTGTGATCGCGCCGAGCGTGAAGTCCGCGCAGGCGCGCAGGTGTTGGTGCTGAGCGATCGCGGCGTCGATGCCGATCAGGCGTTCATCCCGTCCATCCTCGCGTTGGGCGCGGTACACAATCATCTGCTGCGGCAGGACCTGCGCGTGAAGTGCGACATCGTGATTGAAAGCGGTGAGCCGCGCGAGACCCATCACTTCGCGGTGCTCATCGGTTATGGGGCGGCGGCGGTGAATCCCTATCTCGCGCTCGCCACCATCGCGCACCTCGGCCGCGACATTCAGCCCGAAGAAGCGATCAAGAATTACTTCCACGCCATCGAGCACGGCCTGTTGAAGATCATGTCGAAGATGGGCATCAGCACCGTCGATGCCTATTGCGGCGCGCAGATTTTCGAGATCATCGGCCTGCGGGGCGAGATCGTCGATCGGTTTTTTGACGGAACCGCTTCGCATCTCGACGGCGTCGGCCTGACCGAGATCGCGCAGAGTGTGCTGGCGTGGCATCAATTGGCTTATCC
>CAYNML010000115.1:2795-10071 GCA_964398185.1 uncultured Anaerolineae bacterium
GATTGGCGCGAAGGCTACGCGCTCTACAAGCAGTACAGCGACATGCAGCACACGCGCCATCCGATCGACGTGCGCGACTTCCTCGATTTTCATTACGAAGGGCACACGGTGCCGTTGGAAGAAGTCGAGTCGATGCACACGATCTTGTGGCGTTTCTCCACGGCGGCGATGTCGCACGGCGCGTTGTCCGCGGAAGCGCACGCGACGTTAAGTGTGGCGATGAATCGCCTGAACGCGTTGAGCAATTCCGGTGAAGGCGGCGAAGATCCGCTGCGTTACCCGACCGAAGCGAACGACCGCATCAAGCAGGTGGCGTCTGGTCGGTTTGGCGTGACCCCCTCGTATTTGATCAACGCCGACGAGTTGCAGATCAAGATGGCGCAGGGTTCCAAGCCCGGCGAAGGCGGCCAGCTGCCCGGCCACAAAGTCACCGCCGAGATCGCGGCCATTCGTCATTCGACGCCGGGCGTCACGTTGATCTCGCCGCCGCCGCATCACGATATCTACAGCATCGAAGACCTTGCGCAGTTGATCTACGATCTGCGCCAGATCAATCCGCGCGCGACGATCTCAGTGAAGTTGGTGGCGCAAGCAGGAGTCGGAACGATCGCTGCGGGTGTCGCCAAAGCGGGCGCGGATGTGATCTTGATCAGCGGCGCGTCGGGCGGCACGGGCGCTTCGCCGTTGAGCTCGATCAAGTACGCAGGCATTCCGTGGGAACTCGGTCTCGCCGAAGCGCAGTATGTATTGGTGACCAGCGGCTTGCGCGGTCGCGTGCGCTTGCGCGCCGATGGCGGTCTGCGCACCGGTCGCGATGTCGTCATGGCCGCGCTGCTGGGCGCCGATGAATTTTCGTTCGGCACCGCGCCGTTGATTGCGGAAGGCTGCGTGATGGCGCGCGCCTGTCACATGAACACCTGCCCCACCGGCATCGCCACACAGCGCGAAGATTTGCGCGCCAAATTTACAGGCACGCCGGAAAAGGTGATGGCCTTCATGCTGTACGTGGCGCAGGAAGCGCGCGAGGTGCTGGCGAGTCTGGGCCTGTGCTCGATCGACGAAGCGATCGGGCGCAGTGATCTGCTAGCGCAAATCGATCGCGACGTGACGCGCGAACTGCAACTCGATCTCGGCAAGTTACTCATCCCTACGCCCGCCGGGATGCATCGCCGCTACATGGGCGAAGCGAATCCGGTGTCGAGCAAATCACCGCTGGGCGAGCAGCTGCTCAACGATGCGTGGCCCGCGCTCAACCTCGGCCACAGCATTCAACTGACCTATCAGATCAGCAATCGCGATCGGACGTTTGGCGCGCGCTTGAGTCACGTCATCGCCGAGCGCTTTGGCGACGACGGCGCTGATCCCGACACGTTCGATGTAACAGTGCATGGCAGCGCCGGTCAATCGTTCGGCGCGTTCAATGTGCGCGGTCTTAATCTCACTTTGCACGGCGAAGCCAATGACTACGTGGGCAAGGGCATGGCCGGCGGCCGCATTGTCATCACTCAACCACTCCGTTCACCCGTCATTGCGAGCGCTTTCGCCCAGCGCGCCCCCGCTTCGCGGACAGGGCGTCGCGAAGCAATCTCAACTTCGTCAAACGGGATTGCTTCGTCGCACAAAACACTCCTCGCAATGACGACGGCCCAGCACAACGTTCTCGCCGGTAATACCCTGCTCTACGGCGCGACCGGCGGCGAGTTGTACGTGGCAGGCCGCGTGGGCGAGCGCTTCGCGGTGCGCAACAGCGGCGCGATCGCCGTCGTCGAAGGCGTGGGCGATCATGGCTGCGAATACATGACCGGCGGACTGGCGATTGTCCTCGGCGCGATCGGTTACAACTTCGCGGCGGGCATGACGGGCGGCCTGGCTTACGTGTACGACGAAGACGGCAAGGCCGGGCGGCGCATCAACCGCCAACTGGTGAACGTCGAACCGCTGACCGCTTTCGAGATCGATTACGTGCAGCAGTGGATTCAACATCACTTCAATCTCACGGGCAGTTCTCAGGCCGAAGCGATCCTGAACGATTGGGCGAACCAGTCAGCCAAGTTCCTGAAGGTTGCGCCCAAGGAAGCGGCGGCGCAGACCCAGCCGATCGCCATTCCACGCTCGACGGTCAGTGCAAGCGCCGTCGGTGCAACTGTGAGGAAGGGTTAAGCGTATTGCGTGGTGCGTAGTGCGTGGATAAATTTCAATCCACGAATCACACCAATTCTCACGAATAATGGCTTCGTGTTGGTTCGTGTGATTCGTGGAGAAAAAAGAGTCGAGGCTTGAACCGGCAGAATGCGTGAGCCTCGATTCTTGTTTGTCACTCATAGTGCTGACACTCGCGTGTAGTTCACGCCCCACGCACTACGTTTTACGTTTCACGTTTTACGAATTACAATCTCACCATGACCACCGGCGAACTTCATCTCAACCATGATCTACGCCTGTCCCGCGCCATGTCCAGCCTGCGCGAGATTGCCCAGGCGTTGTCGGCCGCATGGGATCTGGACACCACGCTCGATCTGATCGCGAGGCGCACCGAGCAGGTGATGCAGGTCAACTCCTGCTCGATCTATCTGTTGGAACCGGGCAGCGAGATTTTGCGGCTGCGTGCCTCCACTCGATTGGCGCGCGATGCGATCGGGCGCGCGCACTTGCTGTTGGGCGAAGGTCTTACCGGCTGGGCGGCGCAGCACAGTCAGGCCGTGGCCGTGCGTGACGCGCAGGCCGATCCGCGTTTCAAGTTCCTGCCGGAAACCCGCGAACAGAAACTGCATTCGCTGCTGGCCGTGCCGCTGGTCAATCGCGAGCGCGTCATCGGCGCGATGAACGTGCAGACCGCCGATCCGCACGATTTCACCGCCGACGAGATTGAACTGCTATCGTTGATCGGCGACCTGGCGGCGGGCGCGCTCGATCGCGCCATTCTCTACGATCGCATGAATCGCCAGATCGTCGAACTGACCACGCTGGCGAAAGTCAGCGAGGCTGTCACCTCGCCGCTCTATCTTGACGAGATGCTCGATCTCGTGGTGGAGATGGCCGCCAAAGTCATGAGCGCGCCCATCTGCTCCCTGCGCCTGATCGACGATGCGCGCGGCGAGTTGGTGGTGCACACCGACGACGCCAACAAAGCATATTGGTCCAAACCGCTGGCGGCCTACAACAAACCGATTGCCGATCGTGTCATTGCCGCGAAGAAGCCGATGACGATCGAGAATCTGGAAGACGAGCGCCCGACCCGCGAAGACGATCCGATCCGGCCGGAGCATCTGGTGTCGCTGCTGGCGGTGCCGCTCGTCGTGCGCGAAAAAGCGATCGGGGTGTTGAGCTGCTACACCAATCGCCCGCGCGAGTTCAGCGAGAGCGATATCGCGCTGTTTTCCACGCTGGCCAATCAGACCGCGCTCGCCATCGAGAATGCGCGGCTGGTGACCAACGCCGCCGTCGTGCGCGAGATGCATCATCGCATCAAGAACAACCTGCAGACGGTGGCGATGCTGCTGAAGATGCAGGCCATCAGCGGGGAGCAGCTCAGTGCGCGTGACGTTTTGCAGATCAGCGTCAATCGCATCATGAGTATCTCCGCCGTGCACGAGATTCTATCGCAGGAAGGGTTCCGCTTCGTCGACGTGAAAGACGTGGCCGAGCGCATCGCGCAGTTGACGGCGCAGAACATGATCGATCCCGATCGGCGCATCAGCATTCACGTCGCTGGCGAAGCGATCGTGCTGCCGTCGAAACCGGCCACCTCGCTGGCGCTGGTCATCAACGAACTGCTGCAGAATGCGCTGGAGCACGCCTTCGTCGGACAGGATCACGGCACGGTGACGATCAGCCTCAGCCACAGCCCGCATCACTTCATCGTGGAAGTGAGCGATGACGGTGTGGGTCTGCCGCGCGAGCGACCCGCCAGCACCGGATTGGAGATTGTCGAAACGCTGGTGCGTGAGGATTTGCGTGGTAAGATTGCGTTCAAGAGCGGTGAGCATGGGACGCAGGTGGTTATTCGCTTGCGGCAATCGATCGCAGAGATTGAAGCGTAGTGCGTGGTGCGCGCTACGTCATGCCCGAGTGCAGTTGTCGGGCATCCAGACCTTTGATTTGCAACACCCGCTGATCAAGCGCTGGATTCCCGCTTAAAACACGCGGGAATGACGTGGTCGGCAGTGTGAAAATTCGTGTGATTCGTGGATAGAGATATGAAAAAACTCAAAATTATCGTCGCTGATGATGAATCCATCATTCGCCTCGGCCTGAAAGCGATGCTGACCGAGTTGGGTCACGAGCCGTTTCTCGCCGCCGACGGGCGCGAAGCGCTGAACCTGGCCCGCACCATCGACGCCGATCTGGCGCTGCTGGACATCAACATGCCCATGACCGACGGCCTCGAAGCGGCCAAGGTGATCGGCAAGAAACACCCGATGCCCATCATCTTCCTCACGGCCTACGGGCAGCAGGAGTTGATCGAGAAGGCCACAGCCCTGCCCATTCACGGCTATCTCATCAAGCCCGTCAACGAACGCGATCTCGCCGCGGCCATCGGCGTGGCGCTGGCGCGTTTCAACGAGCAACAGCAGGCGCTGCGCGACGCCGAGAAACTACGCGAGGATCTGGAAACGCGCAAGATCGTTGATCGAGCGAAGGGCGTGTTGATTGATCGGGGGATGAAAGAGAACGAAGCGTATCAGTACATCCAAAAGAAGGCGCGTGATAATCGATCCTCCATGCGCGAGGTGGCGGAGAAGATTCTGGCGGAAGGTCAGAAGACGTAATAGACCAACCGCTGGCACACGAACGTGACAGAAAGCGCTCGATTTTTGTTCAAACCCACTAACTAACCTTGACCGAATTCAGGCAGTTTTTGTATTGACAGGCACTCGTAGTTAGGGTATAGTCCGGGCAACGCTGAAGTTGGGCGATTTCAACCAAATATCGTAGTTGAGGCCAAGACGCCTTCCGAATCCATGTATACCATGGGCGGGAGGCGTTTCTGTTTGGCGCGACGAATGAACGGGAGCACTGCACCGCGTGTGTTCGTCGGCTGAAAGCGCAAATACGTCAAAACGTGTTTCAACACGTTTTCTTTACCAGACGCCGATTTCAATCGGCGAAATAGCGAGACACGCTCAATGTTAATGACCACCCTGCTCACAGGCGCCATGATCGCGATTTCGTTCAGCGCCCCGCCCGGCCCGGTGACGATGGAGACCATCCGGCGCGGGCTGCGCGGCGGCTTCTCGCCCGCGTTGAACGTGCAGCTGGGATCCATCATCGGGGATTTCATGTGGTTCATGCTCGCCATGATTGGCGTGGGGCAGTTGGCGCAAATCGAAGTGATTCGCAGCGCGCTGGCCTTCATCGGCGTGGGACTGCTGTTGTATCTGGGCACCTGCGGCATCCGCGACGCGTTCAAGGCGGCCAAGTTGGATCAGGCCGGCGCGATCGATACGAAGAAGGGCGCGTTCCGATCGGGCATGGCGATCTCGATCGCCAATCCGATGGCGATCGGTTACTGGCTCTCGATCGGCGGCACGTTGATCGCGGCGGGGGTGGCGGGACAATCGGCCGGGCAGACGGCGTCGTTTGTGATCGGCTTCATCGCCGGGACATTCCTGTGGGCGTTCATCATGGCGTTCGCCGTGCGTTTCGGCAAGCAGATCCTGCACCCGAATTTGTTCCGCGTGATCAACTTCGGCTGCGGCGCGGCGTTGATGATCTTCGCAATCACATTGGCGAGTCAGATGTTGGGTTAGCGTAAAACGTGAATCGTAAAACGTAATTTTACGCTTTACGATTGACGTTTTACGTTTTACGCTTTAATCCGCAATCATATTCAGAAGGAGCATTCTCATGTCAGCAGCAGTCAAGACCGGCACCTCACCTAAAGACGCGGTGAAGTTTGCCAAAGACCAAGGCGTCAAAATCGTCGATGTGAAATTCGTCGATCTGCCCGGCACGTGGCAGCACTTCAGCATCCCGATGGAAGAATTCAGCGAAGACATCTTCACCGAGGGGCTGGGCTTTGATGGTTCGAGCATCCGCGGCTTCCAGCAGATTCACGAGTCTGACATGCTGCTGATGCCTGATCCCAACAGCGTCGTCGTCGATCCGGTGTGCAAGATTCCCACCCTGTCGCTGATCTGCGACGTCGTCGATCCGATCACGCACGAGCCGTACAGCCGCGATCCGCGCAACATTGCCAGGAAGGCCGAGGAGTATCTGAAGTCGACGGGCATCGCCGATGTGTCCTACTGGGGGCCGGAAGCCGAGTTCTTCATCTTCGACAGTGTGCGCTTCGATCAGAATCAGTACAGCGGCTACTACTTCATCGATTCCGACGAAGGCATCTGGAACAGCGGCAAGGAAGGCGCGAACCTCGGCCATCGCCCGCGCTGGAAGGAAGGCTACTTCCCCGTCGCGCCCGCCGATCAATTGCAGGACTTCCGCTCGGATGTGATCCTGCGCCTCATCGCCGCCGGCGTGCCGGTGGAAGTGCATCACCACGAAGTCGCCACGGCGGGCCAGTGCGAGATCGACATGCGCTTCAGCACGCTGGTCACCATGGCTGATCACCTGTTGATGTACAAGTACGTCATCAAGAACGTGGCGCGCGAATACGGCAAGACCGCCACCTTTATGCCCAAGCCGCTGTTTGGCGATAATGGATCGGGCATGCACGTGCACCAGTCATTGTGGAAAGACGGCTCAACGTTGATGGCTGATCCTGCCGGTTACGCGGGCTTGAGCCAGTTAGCCAAGTGGTACATCGGTGGCTTGCTGAAGCACGCCCCGGCCCTGCTGGCGATCACCTCGCCGTCGGTGAACTCGTATCACCGCCTGGTACCGGGCTATGAGGCACCTGTCAACCTGGCGTATTCCAGCCGCAACCGATCGGCCGCCGTGCGCATCCCGATGTATTCTGAGAATCCCAAGGCCAAGCGCCTGGAATTCCGCTGCCCCGATCCGACCTGCAATCCGTACCTGGCGTTCAGCGCCATGCTGTTGGCGGGCCTCGACGGCATTCAGAACAAGATCGATCCGGGCCAACCGGCGGACTACGACATCTTCGAGCACAAGAACGGCCACATCAAGCAAGTGCCCGGCTCGCTGCCGGAAGCGCTAAAGGCGCTGGAAGCCGATCACAAATTCCTGCTGGCGGGCGATGTGTTCACGCAGGATGTGATCGACACGTGGATCGATTACAAGTTCACGCGCGAAGTCGATCCCATCCGGCTGCGACCGCATCCGTACGAATTCTATCTGTACTACGATGCTTAAT
>CAYNML010000116.1:0-9926 GCA_964398185.1 uncultured Anaerolineae bacterium
GCGGAGATGATTCAGGTCAGCCGTCAGATGATGGCCAACAAGCCGATCGATCTGACGCCACGCATAACCTTCAGTGAAGCGATCGTTGGAGATGATCTGCGCGATTCAGAGGGACGTTATCTATCAGCCATCATTGCGCAGGCGCGGCAGACGCTGATCGAGCACAACCTCACGCCTCATCCAGCTCAGTCATCTCTGCCAGCGCCTGCTGGAACCACTCACTGATGATGGTTCCGCGCCGATCGAGATGCTTCTGCGCAGCTGTCCGATACGCCCGCAGATAGCCCAACAGCACCGCATCGGGCAGTTGATGGGCCGACAACAAGCCGCGAATCCAACTCAGATCACTATCGAGGAAGTTGACGTCGCCCAGCGCCAGCGCCGCGCTCAGGTACTGCGCCAGGTACGTATTGGCTTCGCTCCGGCGGATCATCTCGCGCATCTTGGGGTCCAACGCGCCCAGTGTTTCCGCCTCGATCGCCGGCAGGCGATCACGATAATGCTCCAGCGCGCTGACGTAGTCGCGCGAGGTTTCGATCACCTCGGGCAGCGGCCACGGCGCGTGCAGAATCTCCTGCACGGCGGCCGTCAAATCGCTCAGGCTTTCTCCCAGGAAATGCCCGGCAATATGATGCCGCAGCGCCGGTAGTCGATTGAAGACCAGGCCGCCGAACGCCAGCGGCACTTTCAAGCGCGCCAGCACGAACGACATCGGCTGCAGGGTCTGCGCGGTGAGCAGGTGCTGCGCCGAAGCGATCAGCAGCTGCGGGCGCAGATTCGTCACCACCGACTCCATCCGATCGAGCGGCACGTTGGCCCCCAGATCGATCACGTCCCAGCCCTGCCGCCGCAAAAAGAGATTGATCACCAACAAACTCACGGTGTGCTGTTCGCCCGGCGGGCACGCCAGCACAATGCGTTCGGCGCGCGTGGGTGCGGGGCTAGCCGCAATGAGCGTCTGCAAGCGGCGCACGGCCAGCGTCGATGCAAAGTGCTCTTGCTGCACGGCCACCTCGCCGCTGTACCACCCCTCGCCGATCTCAGCCAGCCCGCGCAACAGCATGTCGATCACGACGCTGTTCAATGGAAACAAGGCAAAAGCCTGCGTCAGCGCTTGTTCCGCGCGCGGCTCGTCGAAGTTCAGGCAGGCCTGAATCCAGTCCTGGCGCAGATTGGCCAATTGGCCCACGTCACCCAGCTGCACGGTCTGCCGCATCAATGAATGCGACGTGACCTGCAGCGGATCCTTGCCCTCGGTCTCCAGCCCCTTCCACAAATCGACGATGCGGCTGATGCTCAGCCCCTCGTGCTGACGGGCATTCATCCACTTCAGCAGATCGATATCCCGCTGCGAATACAGGCGATGCCCGCCCGAGGTGCGGCGCGGTTTGGGCACGCCATAGCGCCGCTCCCACGCCCGGATGGTATCCGGCTTTAAACCGGTTTCACGCACAACAGCTTTCAAGTTGAAGGCAGGCGCATCGCTGGACATGATCGTTCCTTGGGTAAGTTGTTGCGGCAGCTGGCGTGTCTGGTGCTTACGCCGTGGCCGGTTTCAGTTGATAGGACGGCTGCGCCACACCGGCATCCTTCAAAATGCGCTCGGTGGTCAGGCGGGCCGACAGCAGCACGATGGGCAGCCCCGTGCCCGGATGTGTGCTGGCCCCGGCAAAGTATACATTATGCAGGCGCGCATGGCGATTGCGCGGCCGCAGATAGCCGACTTGCATGAAGTTGTGACTCAGGCCAAACGCCGCGCCCTTGTCAAGGTTATACAGGGTCTGCCAATTCTTGGGAGTGTAGCACACTTCAAACTTGATGTGCTGCTCCAGATCGTCCACGCCGATCTCTTTTAAGTGGGCCAGCACCGTCGCGCGGGCGCGATCCTTCAACGCCGCCCAATCCTGCGGCCTGGATTCATCCAGATGGCCCACCGGCACCAGCACCATCAACGTGTCCTGTCCCTCCGGGGCGGCTGCCGGATCGGTGCGCGCCGGGGCATGAACGTAGAAGCTCGGCTCGTCGGGCAGCGTGTTATTGTCGAAGATGCTGTCAAAGCTGGCTTTGTAATCGCCCGCCAGCCACACGTTGTGATGCTTGATCTGCGGACAGACTTTGTCGACGCCCCAGTAAAACATGATGGCTGAGCAGGTGTATTTCTTCTTATCGAGTTTCTTGGCTTCGCGCTCGTCCTTCAACAATTCCCGATAGGCATACGGCAGATCGGCGTTGACCACGATCACGTCCGCCGACAGCTTGCGGCCATCCTTCAGCACCACCCCGGTGGCGCGCTTGCCGTCGTGCTCGATGCGCTCCACCGGCGCGTCGTACATGAAGCGCACGCCCAGGCGTTGGGCAATGGCCGTCAACGATTCGATGATGCGATACATGCCGCCCATGGGGAACCAGATGCCTTCGGCCAGTTCGGTGTACTGCAACAGCGAGTAAGTCGCAGGCGCATCGTAGGGGCTCAGTCCCAGATACATGTTCTGGAACGTAAACGCCGCCTTCAAGCGCGGATTCTTGAAATAGTGATCGACGTTGTCGTAGTGTTTGACCAGCGCCTTCAGCTTGAACAGCAGCGGCAGATTGGCCGGGCTGAAGTATTGCAAGTAATTGTAGAAGTTGCGGCCCACAAACTTTTGCAGCGACAAGCGATAGTTCTGCTGCCCCTCGGCCAGATAGCGCAGGAAGCCGCCGAATGATCCCGGCTCGATCGCTTCCAGCTGGGTCTGCATCGCGCCGAGGTTCGACGTCAGCCCGAGGCTGGTGCCGTCATCGAAGCGCACCGTGTACGTGGGATCGATGCGCTTGAGATCGAGATGATCGCTCATCTTCTCGCCCAGCGCCGCATAGGTTTCTTCAAAGACCTCGGGCATCAAGAACAGCGTCGGCCCTACATCGAAACGATGACCGTCCTTCACGATCTGGTTGCAACGCCCGCCGGGTTGAGACGTTTTCTCAACGACTGTGACCTCATAACCGTTGCGCGCCAGACGGCCCGCTGTGGCAATGCCGCCAATTCCCGCCCCAATGACAATTGCCGTTGGTTTCTTCGTCATGACAACCTCTCCATTAAAAATTTCTGTATCGATGCAGATATTACCACTTCCTGCACAATTTGTCAATGTTTTGCACAAAATTAATGTTGACAAATTATATACAAGCGGCTATACTTTTTGATGACTGTAGGGAGACAGACAGGGTATGACAGTGGAAGCGCAACCGCAACCATGGGAAAGTAACTTGCTCGCTCTAGCGCACGATGCCTGGAGTTCGGTCATCCACGCCTTCAACGCTCAAGTGGATGCCGCCCAGCTGCGCCGCGCCTATCAACACTGCGCCCGCTTGACCGCGCAACACAGCAAGTCATTCTATCTGTCCTCGGCGCTCCTGCCCGACGCCAAGCGCAAAGCCACGCGCGCACTCTACGCCTTCTGCCGCATCGGCGATGATCTGATCGATCGGTCTGTCGGCGATCCGGCTGCGGCGATCAAACAATGGAGCGACATCGCGCTGGCGGCTGATCCCCAAACCGATGATCCCGTGGTGCTCGCCTGGTCGCACGCCCGATCGATCTACCGCATCCCGCATCTCTACGCCGAACAGCTCGTCAATGGTGTCACGCGCGACTTGCAGCAGACGCGCTATCAAACGTTTGACGAACTGGCCGAGTATTCCTACGGCGTGGCCTCCACCGTGGGGTTGATGAGCATGCACATCGTGGGCTTCAGCGGCCCGGAAGCGATTCCGTACGCCGTGAAGCTGGGGGTGGCGCTGCAGCTCACCAACATTCTGCGCGACGTGGGCGAAGATTACCGATCGGGGCGCGTGTATCTGCCGCAGGCCGAGCTCGCCGCGTTTGGCATCACGGAAGATCAGATCGCCGCCGGGTGCGTGGACGATCGCTGGCGCGAGTTCATGCGCTTTCAGATCGCGCGCAATCGTGCGCTGTATAAAGAAGCGTGGCCCGGCATTGCTATGCTCAGCGGTGATGGACGCTTCGCCATCGCCGCCGCCGCCACACTCTATCGCGGCATCCTCGACGATCTGGAAGCCCACGACTACAACAATTTCACCCGCCGCTCGTACGTCAACAAGCGCGGCAAGCTCTCGCGCCTGGCGCAGGCGTGGTGGAAAATCCGGCATTAACTTTCGGACACGGATGACACAGCTCTAACGGATAACCTCAATAATCCGTGTCATCCGTGTCATCCGTGTTCCAGTATGCTTAAAGTCTTTCAAGGCGCACGTCACGCCGATTTCCTCAGCGAATGCGGCGCACCGGCGGCGCTGTTAATTCACGGGTTTCCCGGCACGCCCGCCGAGATGCGCCCGCTGGCTTCAACCCTCAACGACGCTGGCTGGACTACACGCGGCCTGCTGCTGCCCGGCTTCGGCGCGCAGATCGATTCGCTCTTTCAGCGCAAGTCGCAAGATTGGATCGATGCGGCAGTTGAAGCGCTGCGATCGCTGCAAGCGGCACATCAGCCTGTGGTGCTGATCGGCTACTCGATGGGCGCGGCGATTGCGATCCATGCGGCGGCCCGCCTCAAACCCGATCGATTGATCTTGCTCGCGCCGTTCTGGCAGCTCGGCACGCGCGGGCAGCGCGCCATCTTTCGTCTCACCAAACCCGTCGTGCGTCACCTGCGACCGTTCAGCCGCGCCAACTTCGCTGATCCGCGTCTGCATCGCTTTCTCGGCCAATTTCTGCAAGACGCTGATCTAGCTGATCCCGAAGTTCAGCAGATGATCCGGCGCACGAAAGTGCCCGTCGATCTTTTTGAGCAAGTTTACACGTTGGGTCAGCAGGCATATCATCTCGCCGCGCAGATCGATCGGCCGACGCTGATTCTGCAGGGGCGATCCGATCCAGCCGTGAAACCCGCGCTTACGCGACAGCTCACAGAACGCTTCACCTGTCCGATCGAGTATGCCGAGTTCGACGCGCAGCATCATCTGATCGATCCCGCCCTGCCCGATTGGCCACACCTGCAACAAGCTGTACTCGACTTCGTCTGCTGATCGGTTCGTGCAAAATTTCATCAGCTGCTAAAATTGATTCAGATGACCACCCTGCTCTGGATCGCCTTCGCCTTTTTCTGCGGCTCGCTGCCCTTTTCGGTGTGGGTGGGCAAGGTCGCGTTACGCAAAGACATCCGCCAGTACGGCGATGCCAACCCCGGCGCGGCCAATGTTTTTCGCGCGGGCAGCAAAGGCTGGGGCTGGATCGCAATCTTGTTGGACATCCTGAAAGGGGCGATCCCGGTCGGACTGGCGAATTACGGTGCGCACATCACCGATTGGTCGCTGGCCCTCATCGCCATCGCGCCTGTGGCCGGTCATGCCTTCTCGCCGTTTCTGCGCTTCAAGGGTGGCAAAGCGATTGCCGTCAGCCTGGGCATCTGGTGCGGATTGACGCTGTATCAAGTGCCGCTGGTCTTGGGATTGATGCTCGGCATCTTCATCATCCTGCTGACCAACAACGGCTGGTCGACGGTGTTAGGCTTTGCCAGTCTCGTCGTTTATCTACTCATCATTGCCGCGCCCGTATGGATGCTGGGCGTGTGGCTGGGCAACTTGATCATCGTCATCTACAAGCATCGCGCCGATCTCAAGCAGCCCACGACGCTGCGCCCGTGGCTTCGTAAGGCAAGCTGACAACTTGCCCAACAATATCATGCCTGATCAACTCTGGATCGATCACCTCGGCGGCATCGTCATCTTTCTGGGAATCCTGCTGCTGATCTCGTTCATCAATCTGCTCACGCTCAAACGGCTGGGTACGTTTCCTGATCCAACCCGCGCCCCGCGCGTGTCGCTGCTGGTGCCGGCGCGCAACGAAGCTCACAACATTGAAGGCTGCGCGCGCGGTCTGCTGGCGCAGGACTACCCCGACTTTGAAGTGATCATCCTCGACGACGAATCGACCGACCGCACAGGCGAAATTTTACAGCGCCTCGCCGCGCAAGATGATCGCCTGCGCGTGATTCACGGTCAACCGCTGCCCGCCGGCTGGCTGGGCAAGAACTGGGCCTGCCAGCAGCTCTCGCAAGCGGCCAGCGGCGACTACCTGTTCTTCACCGACGCTGACACCTGTCACGATCCGTTGATGCTGCGCGACTCGATCGCGGCGGCCGTCGCGACGAAGGCCGATCTGCTCAGCGGCATGCCGCACCAGATCGTCAAGACGTGGAGCGAGCAGCTGCTGGTGCCGATCCTCGCGTGGTCGTTCATGGCCTTCATCCCCCTCGCCTTAGCCGAGCGCGTGCGCGCGGCGTTCCTCTGCGTTTCGATCGGCCAGTACCTGCTCTTCCGCCGCTCGGCGTATGCAAGAATCAACGGACACGCGGCCGTGCGCGATAAAGTGGTGGAAGATTTTGAACTGGCGCGCAACATCAAGAGGGCTGGCTTGCAGTGGCGCTTTGTCGATGCCACGCCGCGCATTCACTGCCGCATGTATCACAACTTCCGCGAAGTGTTCGACGGCCTCAGCAAGAACCTGTTTGTCGTCTTTGGCAACGTCTTCTTCTTTGCGTTGGCGTGGACGGCGCTGACGATCTCATTCCTTGAACCACTGTTGATTCTCGTGCTGGCCCTGCTGGGTGTGCCGCTGCCCGACAAGTTGCTGCCGTTGTCCGTACTGGCGATCGGACAGGCGATCTTACTCTGGGGCATCACCGATCTGCGCTTTGGGTTTCCCGTCAGGCAGGCGGCGCTCTACCCCCTCACGATCGTGCTCTCCGTCGCCATCGGCCTGCGCTCCATGTTCGCGCATCTCTTCAAGCGCGGCGTCTCGTGGAAAGGACGCTCGGTCAGCGTAAAGCGTCATGCGTAAAACGTAAAGGTGCTCGCTACGTTTTACGTTTTACGTTTCACGCCTTACGGAGTACAACCATGCCCACTCAATCCTTCACCAACACCATCGCGCAACGTCTCCTGCTCTGGGGCGCGATCAGCACGATCGGCGGTGTGATCGCGCAGTTCAGCCGCCGCCCGTTCTGGATCGGCTTTGGCCAGCAGGCGATCGGCTGGGGATTGATCGATGCGTTGATCGCGCTAATTGCCGGGCGATCAACTTCGAGATCGTTCAGCACCACAACCCTGCGCCGCGTTTTGCTGATCAACGCCGGACTCGATGTGCTGTACATGCTGGGCGGCTTCATCTTCGCCCGCACCAAAGGCGCCAACGACGAAAAACTGCGCGGCCAGGGCTGGGGCATTGTGCTGCAAGGTTTGTTCCTGTTCAACTTCGACCTCATTCATGCGTTGCTAACGAGTCATGAGTAACGAGTAATTACGTTTTTACGCTTTACGTTTTACGCATTACGCATCCGAAAGGCCATCATGTCCACCAAACTCCCCCCGCAACCATCTGCCAATGCCGGACGACTCGCGCTCATGGCGCTCCTGCGCGAGAAGAACCTGCTCGCCGCGCTGGAAGTCTTCCGCGCCGAGTTAGGCGACGCCTTCAGTTTCAACCTGCTGGGCTTCGACCCCATCATGCTCTCCGGCCCGGAGGCCAGCCGCTTCATGCTGGTCGAGCAGCGCGATCAGTTCAGCTGGCGCATTCCCACCGATCCGGTGGCGAAGTATTTGCGCAAAGGCGTGCTGGTTACCGACGGCGCCGAGCATGATCACTTGCGCCGCACCATGCAGCCCTCGCTGCACAAGAAGATGCTGACCACCTACGTGACCATGTTCCGCCACTACACCGATCAGGTCACGGCGGCGTGGCAGGACGGGCAGACGCGCGACATGCTGATCGAGATGCGGCGCGTGGCGCTGCTCATTCTCGTCGGTACGTTATTCCGCGTGGACTTCTCCGCGGACATCGACGAACTCTGGCCGTCGATCCTGACCATGCTCAAGCACATCTCGCCGGGGTTGTGGATGTTCTGGACCAACGCGCCCAGCGGCAACGCCGCACCCGCGCTGAACGCCGTCGATCAATATCTCTACGACATCATCAAGGAACGGCGCGAGGAGCACGACGGCGGCGAAGACCTGCTCAGCGTGTTGATCGACTCCGGCATGGACGACGGCCTCATCCGCGATCAACTCCTCACCATGTTCATCGCCGGGCACGACACCAGCACGGCCATGCTGGCCTGGCTGCTGTATCTGCTGGGCAAGCATCCTGACGTGATGGCGCGTGTGCGCGACGAAGTGGACAGCAACCTCAAGGGCGATCCGCCCACCATCGAGAACACGGCGGCGCTGCGGTACTTGCAATGCGTCATCGACGAGACGCTGCGGATGTATCCGCCCATCCACCTGGGCACACGCCGCATTCTCAGCGATCTGCAATTTCAGGGTTACGATCTACCGGCAGGCAAGCGCGCCAACTACTCGATCTATCTCACGCACCGCAACCCGGAGCATTGGCCCGATCCGGGTGTCTTCAACCCCGATCGGTTTTTGCCCGAAAACGAGCGCGGTCGTAAACCGTACACGTATCTGCCCTTTGGCGGCGGCCCGCGCAACTGCATCGGCGCGGCCTTCGCGCAGGTGGAAGCGAAGATCGTCATCGCGCGCTTGATCCAGACTTTCGACTTCACGCTCGATCCGACGAAGGTACACGTCTACATGGGCGCCACGCTGGAACCACGCCCCGGCGTGATGATGGTGGTGAAGAGAAGGAAATGACCCATTACGATTTCATTCTCTCCGGCGGCGGCCTGGCCGGTCTCAGCCTGGCCTACCATCTGATCAATAGTCCGCTGCGCAATCGATCGATCCTGATCGTCGACAAGGACGCCAAGCAGCAGAACGATCGCACGTGGTGTTTCTGGGAGGAGCAGCCCACCTTATTTGATGAGATCGCCTATCGGGTGTGGCACCGTCTGCGCTTCGTGGGCGACGACTTCACGCGCGACTTCGATCTGGCGCCCTATCGCTACCAGATGATTCGCGGCATTGACTTCTACGACTTCACGCGCGAGAAGTTGTCCGCGTGTGCCAACGTGACCTTCGTGCGCGGCAATATCGATCGGGTTGATGATGGACCCGATCGCGCCACCGTTACCGTTGAAGGTCAATCGTTCAGCGGGAGTTGGGTGTTCGACAGCACGCTGCCACCAGCATTGCGGGGGAGCGTGCCCACTGATCCGGCGTCATTGCGAGCGCTTTCCGCGAAGCAATCTCCCGCCGAATCCAATGAGATTGCCTCGTCGGCCTCCGGCCTCCTCGCAATGACGACGAATGGACACTATCATCACCTCAACCAGCACTTTCGCGGCTGGGAGATCGAAACCGATCGGCCTGTCTTCAACCCGCAGCTGCCCACGCTGTTTGATTTTCGCACACGGCAGGCCGGGCATATGCGCTTCGTCTACACGCTGCCCTTCGCCGAGAATCGCGCGTTGATCGAGTATACGCTGTTCTCCGCGCAGCTGCTGCAATCGGAAGAATATGACGCCGGGCTGAAGACCTACATCGAGGATATGCTGGGCATCAAGCAGTACACGATCAACCACGTCGAGGCGGGCGTCATCCCCATGACAGATCGTCCCTTCCCGCGCCGGCTTGGTCAGCGCGTCATGTCGATCGGGACCAAGGGCGGCCGCGTGAAGCCGTCCACCGGCTACGCCTTTCTGCGCATTCAACGCGACTCAGCGGCGATTGTGCAATCGCTCATCGAACATGATCAACCGTTCGAACTACCGGCGCGGCGCGGGCGCTTCGGCCTGCACGACGCGATCCTGCTCAACATCATGACGCACCACCCCGACGACCTGAAACCGATCTTCACGCTGATGTTCAAAAACAACCCCATCCAGCGCATCTTCCGCTTTCTGGACGAAACCGCCACGTTGAATGAGGAGGTACGCTTCATCGCTTCGCTGCCGCCGGGGCGTTTCTTGCAGGCGCTATTCCGCCTGAAGATACTCAGGCAGGTGTGAACCTGCTTCAGCAGGTTT
>CAYNML010000117.1:0-9046 GCA_964398185.1 uncultured Anaerolineae bacterium
TAGGGATCAACGCTAGCAGGTATCTCTTTTTCATGGCGTCCCTCCTTTCGCTAGCACGAAACTTCGGCAGCGTCACCGACCCTCACCCTACACTTCTCAATATTAAAAACCGGCGTCAATACAGCAAGAGGTGAGTAAACAGTGTGTGGCAAGCAGCTGAGAAAACCTTGCGCTGCTTCGAGTGGGGGTAACTCACATTCGTTTGAGCGCGCGTAGCCAACGGGCAAATCCACTCTCTGCCGTACAAAACGCGTCCATCAGCGTGATGATGATGGACGCAGAACACAGTGGTCCCAGTGACTATGGTGGTGGCCCTGAGTAGAATCTCAGAGAAGAGTGGGCTGTGCCTACCAGTCTAAACTCCAGTAGGGTGACGGCACACTCACGTTTAGCGCCTTATCCTTGATTAGATCAGCATGTTGGGCCGCCAGTAGTTCACGAATTTCAAGTTCGGTGATGTCTGCCAGATAGACTCGGTCATCGGCGAACAGTTGAATCACCCCGTGTCCCTCCATCTGTCCTTGGATAACCATCACACCAACCAGCTCGAGTTTTTCATCAGTCTTGCCGGTAGCATCCATGTCAAGCACGGCTGGCAGAGGTTCGCTGGCATCGCTAAATTCGACATAGGTTCCTCGCGTACCGTCTAACGAAGAGTGACCAACCGCACCCACGCTGCTGATGCGCAACCCGATTTCGCTCGCGAAAGTTTGCACTTCTTTCATTGACAAGGGACGCACAAAAGTGACTTGAACGGGAATCGTGCCGACGTTCTTGGGGCGGGCCGCCACCGCCTGCGCATAGCGCCGACTTTCTTCACGATATTTTGCTCGGCCTTGAGCATCATCAGAAAGTGGACTGACCGTCACATAGAGACTACCGTTCGACTCGCCTTGAGCAGTGTAACGGAAACCTGTGCTTTTCCCCTCCAAATAGGGGGCAGCCACGTAAGCCGTTTTGACGGCAAACATCAAGCTCAGCAGCGCAATGGCCAATACTCCAAGTGCGATAACCTTTCTATGGCGATAGATTGACATGTTTGGTCTCCTGAATAGATTGGGTGATCCGGGCAAAACTAATTTACGAGGCCGGTGGGATCGCTGGATTTCTTGTTGAAACATTGATCATAAACGATTTTGCCCATCCAGCTGTCACTCGTGCTATGATTGTGTGAGAATGAGTAGTTAACTTCACCGTCTCCACCACTGCATCGATTACGCTCAGTGTAGGTTACTCGATGACGAAGCCACGTATTGGCAGATACAGCATTTTCATCCAATTCCAATTTGAGCTCTTCGTTGTAACTACTACTGCCACACCCGTTGCTTGCCACCCAGCTAGTGATCGGGAGACCTAAGGAAGCATAGCTTTGAATAACCAACCTATCACATGAGGTGCCCGCACCCGGATTGTAAGCCTCTTGTTCGATGCGATATTCGTTCCAAGGCAGGTAGGTGTGCCAGTATTTCATACTATCCGCACGGGCGGTGGACCAATAATCGTCGGCATACCATTCGAGTGTACTATTTGAATAGTTGTACCACCAGTGATTGCCCCAATCAGGTTGCTCATTCCAATTGCCGTGATACGCTGCATAAGCATACACAGAACCTACTACCAGCAATGTTGCAACAACCGCAAGGGGAATCGCGATCCACTTACATATGCTTGACTTTGTCATTGCTCATAGCCTCCGAGTATTTTGTTTTACGGCAAACGCGCCACCATTACATGGTAGCCACAGATCATTCATTCTCATTGTTTTGCGTATCGCATCGATTTTCCCCGAGGCACCCCCTTGCTAGTTAGTTCTTGTCGGGAGACCTTGTCAACCGTCGCACCAGGCAGCCTGAGCGGAGTTCCGCGCGGTTGGCGGAACGCAGTCGAAGGATGCGCTTCAGCCGAGAAATCTGGCCCGAGCCGCATCCTTCGACTGCGCAGCAAAAGGCCACTGCTCCGCTCAGGATGCTTGACGCCTTAGTTTTGAGGACTTTCCCGACAAGAACTAGTTAGTTTTCCGTCCCAATCAGATTGGACAACACATACTCTACATCACCCAGATTAAAATCCGGCCTCAGTTCAGTAACAGTTGTGTAAACATTGTGTAACGAACAGATGAGAAGATCTGGAGAAACCGGGTTTCTACCATCCAGATGGAATCGACGCCTGGACTGGAGAAACCCGATTTCTGAATCCATGAATGTTGATTTCAGCGCGTGCTTTGTAGTAATCGATCAAACTCTTCCGCCGCGTCGATCAAACGGCCCGGATGTTTGGTCAAGCTGAAGAGATCCCACTGCTGATCGTGGGAGAAATCGTCGATGAACCAGCATAGCGACTTGATCTGCGGTTCGTGGTTGATCACGTCGAGCGCGGTGGTCAACCAACCGGCGGGGTAATTCTGCGCGGGCGGCACATTGGTATCGGGCGTGAAGGTGTTGCTGGAAGTGATGTACACCGGCAGGCCGCGCGTCGCTTCATGCGCATTGATGATGTCCAGCCAATCACGATAGACACGAAAGCCTGCCTGCGCCTCATACCATTCGGCGCGGGTGAGATCGAGACGCGGTTCGTCGGCAGGAAGCGAGGCCGCTTCGGGGCGACCGGGTGCTTGAATGGCGAAACCGCTCGGCGCGATGTTGGGCAGACCGATCGCCGCTTTGTGCTGCGCGGCTTCAGTCAACGCCGCCACGAGCGTGTTGAAATAGTTGAGCCACGCCACATCCACGCGATACTGCCGCGCTCCGTTGTGATCGCTGTTCCACGGGCGCACCGGGCCGACCAAAATCTGCACCGCCGAATTTTCGGCGCGAACGACCTGCACCACATTATCGGCGTGTGAAGCCTCCGCGCCATAACCGCTGAAGACACGCGCGTACCATTCCGGTGTGACCGCACGCTCTTTCGCCAACGCATTGCTGCCCGGCGTGTTGTAGCCGCTGCCGATGATAAAGCCCTGCACGGACTTGAAGCGATCGTCACGTGCAAGGCGGCGCAGAAATTGCAGATACCGATCGAGCGCGACGAAATCATCGAGCGGCGGCAAGCTCTGCTGTGGATCGTAATCGACGCGCACCAACACGTTCAACCCCGCCCGATCGGCCTGCTGCACCCGCGCGGCCAGATCGTCCAGATTCCAATAATCTTCCTGCATCTGCGTGGCATACGTCAATTCCACATCCCAACCGCTGCGACTGTGCCAGTCGCGCTGCGGATTGGCAAAGACCGTGCACAGTTTCGTCGGGGTGAGTGGATCGATCGAGGCGGCAGTTTCCGGCAGCCCGATCGTAATGCGCGCCCGTTCGCGGCAGCCGCTGTCGCAATCGCGATAAAACGCGATCGGATAGCTGGTCCGATCGGGCACGGTGAACGTCCAGCGCCACGTCCAGCGATCGGCACTGGCATCTTTTTGCCAGTCCAGAAACTGCGCGGCATGTCCGTCGATCGCTAACTGCACGTTCGACCACGGCGTGACATCTGTGACGGAGACGATGGCCGGTTGGTTCGCGATCAATTGATCGGGCCTGAAACGAATCTGCGGCCAGATCGTCGTCGCGCGCGATTCGTCAAAGACGATCGTCACTTGACCGGGGATCGGCAAGAGCCAGTAGGCGGCGATCAACAAGATCACCAGCAGGAGAATAAGAAGTTGAGTGCGCTTCATGACTCGTTACACTAGCGGCTTTTGATTTACACTGCGGGGCCGCATCCTTCGACTTCACGGTGTTCCGCTCAGGATGCTACGACAGATCAACCTGGAAATTACGCCAGCGGCAACACGAACTGCACGCGCGTGCCGGTAAGATCGCCGGTGCTGCGGCTTTCGATTTTCAACTGCGCTTGATGCCGGCGCAGCACTTCGGCGACCAGGGCCAAGCCCAACCCGCTGCCGTCGACGTCGGTGCGCCCGCGATAGAGCCGCTGGGTGAGATGCGGCAGATGCTGCGCCGGGATGCCGGGACCGCTATCGTGCACGGCGCAACTCACGCCGTTGGCAACGCGATGCACGATCACGTCGATGCGATCGCCGGGGCGGCTATATTTCACACTGTTGTCGAGCAAGTTGAGAAAGACACGCTGAAGTTGATCGGCATGGCCCGACACGCGCGGCAGATTCGCCTCAGCTTGCAGCGACAGTTCGATCTGTTTATCTTCTGCCGCCAGGATCACTTGCGCCACAACTTCCTCGACGAGCACCACCAGATCGATCGGCTGGTGAACATCGTCGGTCGCATTTTCGATGCGGCTCAGTTCCAGCAGATCGCGCGCCAGACGGCTGGCCCGATAAGCTTCCCGCTCGATCAAGTTGAGTGACGCGTCGTGCGTCTCCGGTGGCGTTTCGGGTGAACGCAGCACACCCGCATGCGCCACGATGGCCGTGAGCGGCGTTTGAATCTCGTGCGTGAGTTCGCTGAGAAATTGGCGCGAGGCGCGTTCGATCTTTCCGGCTTGACTGGCATCGGCCACTAACACGATCGTTTCGCCCTCGACGGTATTCACACTCCAACGTACGCGCTGCTCGGTGGTGAGGTTGACCACGCGTTGTTGCGCTTGGCCGTGAGCTGCCTGTAGGAAATCGGCGCGCAGCAGATCGCACCACGCGCCGTTCGGTAATGCACCGAATCGATCGGGTAGTGCAAGCAACGTGCAAGCCAGAGCATTGGCGTAACGATACGTCTCTGGCGAAGTGAGAACGAGCACACCCACGGGGGCGCTCTCGAAGATCGGTATGAGCGGCACAGCCAGTTGGCGCTTGCGTCGCCGACGGCGATCGACGATCACAGCCAACACGACACTGCCGATCAAGATCAGCGCAGCGCCGAAGATCACAACCTTGAATGGGATGACGATCATGATGTGGCCGGAGGCGCAACCAGTCGATAACCGAGACCACGCACGGTGCACAACCATTGCGGTTGGGCGGGATCGCTTTCGATCTTGGCGCGCAGGCGCTGGATGTGAACGTCCACGGTGCGCGAATCACCGAGAAAGTCATAGCCCCACACTTGTCGCAGCAAGGTCTCACGGCCAAAGGCGCGGCCCGGATGCTGCAGAAACAGGCGCAGGAGTTCGTACTCTTTCGGTGTGAGCTCGATCGGGCAGCCGTCCACTTCCACGCGATGTTGCGCATCCCACAACGTCAACGGGCCGCAGGTCAGCGGCAAACCCTCGCCGCGCGCACCGTAGGCATCGAGCAAACGGAACATCGCTTTGAGATGCGCCAGCAGTTCGGGCGGCGCGAAGGGTTTGGTGAGATAGAGATCGGCGCCGAGTTCCAGCCCCAACAGCTTATCGATCGGTTCGCTGCGCGCGGTGAGCATGACGATGGGGATGTGCGGTGGCTGCGCACGCAAGCGGCGACAGACTTCGTAGCCGTCCATCTCAGGCAGCATCACGTCGAGGATGATCAAGTCCGGTGGCGGCGTGAGCGACTGCAAGGCTTGCGGACCGGAGTGCGCCACATCGACTGTGTAGCCCGCCTGTGTGAGCAGCGTATGCAGGGCGTGCGTGACAGCAGGTTCATCATCGACGATGAGAATGCGGCGCGGCATAAACGTAATCCGATTGAATGAGATAGTGCCCGGCAGCGATTATACCGGAGGAGTAGTTGGCCTGAAAGTCGGGCACCGCTGCCAAGCCGTGATCCGCTGGAGCGGTTTCCAGGTTGGTTTACGACATCGTCATTCCCGCGTGCTTTTGGCGGGAATCCAGCAGGCCGGTCAAACTGGATGCCCGATAGAAGCACTCGGGCATGACGTCGCTATTTCAGATCGTAAATCAACTTGGAAGTTGCTCTAAGTCCACGCAGCTGCACGAAGATGCTTGCTGCGTGATTCAGGGTCGAGCAGTTCGACGCCGGCGCCAGTAGCGCTGAACGAACAGCAAACCGATCGTGATACTGGCCAATGCGATCACGCGCGCGAGAAGTTCGGGCAGGTGGTTCTGCCAGGCGCGCTGCACGAATTCGGCGGCCTGTGCTTGCGTCCATAGACTTTGCGCGACATGCCCGCGCGCGTACTCGAGCGCATAGGTCAAGCGATCGAACGGCTCGCATGAGATGAGGTCGAACCAGGTCAACGCCAGACCGACGGCCAGCGGTGACACAGGAGATAAGACAATCTGTTGGATCATGGTTGTTCACTCGCAGAACAGAATGAAGATCGGTAAATCCGACAGCAATCAATCGGGATAGTACCCCCAGCCGGTGTGCGAGGAATACCAGTACGAGTTCGTCGCCGAGCCGGCCCAGTAATACAGCACAAAACCGGGCGGCGCGCTGTCGCGTTGATAAGCGCCGAAGTGCGTTCGCACTTCGGGATCGTGAAAGACGTATTCGCTGAGATTGGCCGGGTAGTGTCCAGTCTGGTCGCGGTAGCCATAGACGTAGGTCACGATGCGCGCTGCTTCGGCCTGCACGCGCACTACTTCGATCCCCAAGATCACTTGCACGGGGACGAGCAACAGCGCCAGAATGATCACGCTGACGACGGCGACGCGCCGACGCCGGAAAAACAGCAGGACGAAGAGCAGGTTCAAGCTGATCGGCAGAAGATACAAGGCTTGCATGACCTCGCCCAGGGTGAAGTACGCCAACAGCGCGCCGGCAATTTCAAGCAGGCTGAGGATCGTCATTAAAAGCATGAAGAGGAGGGTTTCAGTTTTGGTCGGCATGGGTCTCCTTGGTCGGGCGTCGATCCTACTCATTGCCGATGGCGCAGATCACGATGCTGCCCAGAACGATCAGGATCAAGACGGACACCGTCAACCCGAACAGGAACGTTTCAATTTTTTTAGACATGGCACCTAATCCCAGAAGCCGTTGGTCAGGAACATCCCCATGAAGAAAACGCCCCACCCGGCAATCACGGCACACCCGGTGGCCGTCAGGGCGCACAGGAATCTGCTGGATACCCGGCGCCACAGCCAGACGCCAACGAACAGTAGACTCAAAAATGCGGTGATGATGGCGGCCAGTCTTATTCCGGCGAAGAAAACCGGCTCCGGCAAATTCTCAAGATAGAAGTGCTGGCGCAGCGCCGCGATTTGATCGTTGTCCAACCCCAGCGGTTCGTCCAGATAGGCGAACCAGGCCACGTGAACATGCCGTGAATCGATCCGGCAGGGCCAGGCTTTACCAGCGTAAAACGCCTCGCAGCTGCCGCCCAATTGATTGGGATGCGTGGCAGGGTTGCGCTGGGCGCGAATTTCCAACGACCGGCCGGCCAACCCAACCCGGCAGGTGGACGTTCCCGCAATTTGATCTTTGGGCCGAACACATTGCAGGTAACGACCCGACAGGTAAACGATTCCGCCGCTCTGATCATGGCGGCCAATCCCAATGCCCAAGATTTCTTGCGAGGCTGGTCCGGGTGAAGCGTTGTGCAATGAAATGGCCAACACACCCAGCACCGCTAAATAACCGCCAACGAGGAGCACCATTGCTTTACGCGCCATATTGTTTTGCTCCAACTGAAAGTTATGCCCGGGCAGTGTTGCTTGCGCACAAGCGTTTTGATTCTACTGGCGCGACATGAGAATCCGGCCTCAGTTTGGTAACGATCGTGTAACAGTTGTGTAACGAATAGATGAGAGAACTAAGGAGTTATAAAAACCGAAGGCTTCCTGCTTACAACGCTGCAAGATCATGATGAGAACCCGGTTTCTTCGTTGTTCATCGTCCGCGACGTCGCTGCTTCGCCTGCGCGCGCTTGATCTCACGCCGCCGTTCTGCTTCCGCTTCACGTTCGGCCTTGGTGCGTGCGTGCTGCAGATTGATTTGTCGGCGCGATTATACGCGCGAGGAAGAAAGCATCAACTCGAAGCATAACCCAACAACAAGCCGACGGTCTACTTTCGGCGCGTCGTCCGCGTTGATTTGGGTAATGTGGGCCGGGTGTCATGCCCACCCCGATAACTGGGGACGATGAGGGGAAACACTAGGCAGCGCGTCTCGTCGAGGATGCGCGTGCGAATGCGCGGATCGAGATCGTCCGGCGAGACGGAAGTGGTGATCACCGTGGGCAGCTTGGCCACGTAGCGATGATTGATGATCTGATACAGCTTCTCGCGCGCCCAGGGCGTAGCCGATTCGGTGCCGAGATCGTCGAGCACCAACAGGGCGGCGGTGCGCACTTCCTCGAAGCGCTGATCGAACGAGGTGCGCGCATCGGGGCTGAAGGCCGCCCGCAGATGATCGAGCAGGTCGGGCACCACGACGAACATGGCCGGGTAGCCGCGCATGGCCTGATAGTTCGCAATCGCCGCGGCCAGATGCGTCTTGCCCACCCCATAGCCACCGGTGAACATCAGCCAGTCCTGCGGCTCTCTGGCAAAGCCGCGCGCCAGTTGCAGCGCCTGCTTCAAATTGGCCTGCTCTTCGCGGGAGAGTTCCGATCGGATTTCAAAGCCTTCGAAGGTCTTGTCGTGATACAGCGCCAGGCTGCTCATCGAACTCTGGCCCTGCTCGATGGCGCTGCGGCGGTAATCGGGCGCGCTGATCCGCAGTTTGCGCACCAGATCGAGATCGTTCAGGCGCGAGCGCAGGCGCGGATCGAGATCGTCCAGATCGAGATTGGTGGTGATCACGGTCGGGCGTTTGTGGACGTAGCGCGTGTTGAAGATTTGATACAGTTTCTCTTCGGCCCACGGCGTGGCGTTCTGTGTGCCCAGATCGTCGAGGATCAAAATCGCCGCGTCGCGCACTTCGTTGAAACGCTCGTCGTAGGTCTCTTCGGCGTTGGGGTTGTACGCGCCGCGCAAATAGTCGAGCAGATCCGGCACGTTGACAAACAGCACCGGGATGCTTTTGCCCAGGCAGCCATTCGCAATCGCCGCAGCCAGATGCGTCTTGCCGCAGCCGTAGCTGCCCTGAATCAACAGCCAGCCGCGCGGCTCGCCGATAAAGCGGCGCACGCCTTCCACCGCCATGCGCAGCGAGTGCTTCTGCTCGATCGTGACAGCGTGGCCTTCCGGTTCGAAGTTGTCCAGCGTCATGTGGCGCAGCGGGCCGAGCTCGTGCCACAGTTTCTGCGCCGTCGTCTGATTG
>CAYNML010000118.1:0-5163 GCA_964398185.1 uncultured Anaerolineae bacterium
TTTTACGCATCACGTTTTACGCATTACGTTTCACGCATTACGCATTACGTCTTTCGTTCCCTTCTCGCTGATTTGTCCACCTTCCTCCCGCTTTTCTCCATGCCGCCCACCCCCCAAACCCCTAAAATGGGCTGAAACGTCTGCGGGAGCGCTCCCGCACGCGTTTCAGGTTCAACCTCCCATGTCCAAACTCACCCTCGACGAAATTGCCGCCCTGGCCGGAGTCTCCCGCTCCACCGTTTCGCGCGCCCTCAACCACCAGCCGCGCGTCAGCGCCAGGGTGCGCGAGCGCGTCCAGCACATCATGGCAACCACCGGCTACGCCCCCAACGCCGCCGCGCAGTCACTGGCCCAGCAGCGCCGTTTGCCGCTCATCGCCGTCGTCATCAACGAACCCACGGTGACCCTGTTCGGCGATCCCGAACTGGGCCGCATCCTGGCCGACGTATCCGAAGCCTGCCTGAGCAACCACTGCCTGTGCGCGCTCTACCTGCTCAACGGCGTGGAACAGCTGCCGGTCTTGCAGCCCCCGCACATTGCCGGGGCCATCGCCGTGGGCGCGCAATCGGCCCGCATCGTGTCCGATCTTCACGCGCGGCAGCTGCCCGTCATCGTCCTCGATCGCCACACCATTCCCGATCAAACCGATCTGGCGGTGGCGATCAAGCAATTCCTTCAACCGCGACCAGCGAGTCCCGCATGACCATCCATCACTTCGACGAACAACAGCGCTTCATCATCGACAACTACGACACGGCCCGTCCGTTCAGCAGCTTCCTGCCCGGCGTGGCGGGGCCGCGCGGCGTGCCGCTGTGGGTGTTCACCGTCAATCGCGGACAAGGCATTGCCAGCTTCGGCGTGGAAAGCAAAGATCACCCCATCGTCGAATATCAACCCGCGAACAAAGCCTATCAACTCACGCCGCTGCTCGGCTTCCGCACCTTCCTCAAGATCGCCGATCAACTGCACGAGCCGTTCGCGCCCAGCCTCGCCCCGATCGATCGCCGCCTGTTCATCGGCCTGAACGAGTTGGAACTGCAAGAGATCAACCAGCCGATCGGCTTGCAGACCAACGTCGTGTACTTCACCGTGCCGCAGGAAAACTTCGCCGGGCTGGTGCGGCAGGTCACGTTCACCAACCGCACCGATCGATCGCTGCACCTCGAAGTGCTTGACGGTCTCCCGGCCATCGCCCCCTACGGCGTCAACAACGCGCTGCTGAAAGACATGAGCCGCACGCTGGAAGCGTGGATGGAAGTCTTCAATCTCGATCAGAACATGCCGTTCTATCGCGTGCGGGCCAGCGTTATCGACAGCGCCGAAGTGCAAGCTGTGACCGCCGGGCATTTTGCGCTGGCCTTTTTCGATGGGATCGATCAGGCCGATCCGCTGCCCGCGCTGGTCGATCCGGCCATCGTCTTCGGCGCCAACACGGCCCTCACCACACCCGATCGGTTTGTCGCGGCCCCGTTGGCCGCGCTCTTTCAGCAGGAGCAGATTACCGTGGGCAAGACGCCGTGCGCGTTCTTCGGCGCCACAATCGATCTG
This sequence comes from uncultured Anaerolineae bacterium, assembly GCA_964398185.1. Lineage (GTDB taxonomy): Bacteria > Chloroflexota > Anaerolineae > Fen-1058 > Fen-1058 > Fen-1058. The sequence continues at coordinate 1,549 of CAYNML010000118.1, forward strand.
CGTCCCGGCCAATCCATTGCGCTGCACAGCGTCTACGGCCACGTCAGCGATATATCGCACCTGGCCCACGTGCGTGAGCGCGTGTTGAACGCCGCGCGGCTGAACGAGCTGCGCTGCACGTCCAACGCCCTCACGCGTCAACTCACCGATGTGATCGACACCCGCACCGCCGATCCCCTCTTCGACGCCTATACCCGCCAGTCCTTCCTCGACAACGTGCTGCGCGGCGGCTGGCCGGTGATGTGGGGAAACAACGTCTATCACCTCTACTCGCGCAAGCACGGCGATCTGGAGCGTGACTACAACGCCTTCCAGTTGTCCGCCGAATATTACGCGCAGGGCAACGGCGCGTATCGCGATGTCAACCAGAACCGCCGCTGCGATGTCTTCTTCGAACCGCGCGTCGGCGACTTCAACGTCCGCGCCTTCATGAGCTTGATCCAGGCCGACGGCTACAACCCGCTGGGTGTGCTGGGCAGCACCTTCACCCTCACGTCGGATCGCCGCGCCGCGCTGTTGCAGTTGGTCGCTCAGCCGGAAATGCTGCAAGCCGTGCTCAGCCAGCCCTTCACGCCCGGCAAATTGCTGAAGTTCATCGGCGATCACGACCTTCAGTTATCCATCTCGCCCGAAGAATTTCTCGATCGGGTGATGAGCGCCGCCGAGCAGCATCTGCAAGCCAGGTTCGGCGAAGGCTACTGGATCGATCACTGGACGTACAACCTCGATCTGATCGACAGCTATCTGGCCATCTACCCCGATCGACTTGCGGCGCTGCTCTTTGAAACGGCGCTGACCTTCTTCGACAGTGCGGCGACCGTCAAGCCGCGCGCGCAGAAATACGTGCTGGCCAACGGCCTGCCCCGCCAGTACAACGCGCTGCACGAAGACGAAGAGAAAGCGGCCCTCATCGCCGCGCGCGAGACGGAACGCAACTGGCTGCGGTTGGATCACGGACGCGGTGCAGTGTATCGCACCACGTTATTCAACAAGCTGGTCATGCTGGCGGCGATCAAATTCGCCACGCTCGATCCATCGGGGATGGGCGTCGAGATGGAAGCGGGCAAGCCGGGCTGGGACGACGCCATGAACGGGCTGCCGGGCCTGTTCGGATCGTCGCTGTGCGAGACGTTTGAGTTGCAGCGGCTGATCGCCTTCCTCCAGAGCGCACCCGCTCCGGCGTCGATCGAACTGCCCGTCGAGTTCGTTGCTCTGCTGCACGCCGTGGTGACGCAGTTGCACGATTTCAACACCTCCGTCGATCCGCAACGCGAATTCATCTATTGGGACGCCGTGTCCGCCGCCCGCGAAGATTATCGCGCCGCCATTCGCCTGGGCTTCTCCGGCGAAATGCAGACCATCAGCCGGCAAGAACTGAGCGATGCGCTGGCCTTGTTCGCCGCCAAAGTGCAGACCGGCGTGCAGCGCGCGCTCGATCTCAACACAGGTGTGCCGCCGACGTACTTCATTCACCGCGTCGAAGACTACGAACTGATCCGCGACGAGGCCGGGCAACTGCTGGCCGATGCGCAGGGACGATCGTTTGTCCGCGTGAAGCGCTGTGTGCCGCAGGTGCTGCCACTGTTTTTGGAAGGGCCGGTGCACGCATTCAAAGCCATCGCCGCTCGTAGCGCAAGTTGGCAACTTGCGCCACAAGACACAGCGCGAGAACTCTATCAACACATCAAAGCTAGTCCGCTCTACGATCAAGCACTGAAGATGTACAAGGTCAACGCTTCGCTGGCCGATCAGCCGCACGAGATTGGCCGCGCGCGCGCCTTCGTGCCGGGCTGGCTGGAAAACGAATCGATCTGGCTGCACATGGAGTACAAGTACCTGCTCGAAGTGCTGCGCGCCGGGCTGTACCGCGAATTTTTCGAGGACTTCCAGACGGCGCTGGCGCCGTTCCTCGATCCGCAGACCTATGGCCGCAGCCCGCTGGAAAATTCGTCGTTCATCGTCAGCAGCGCGCACCCGGATCGATCGCTGCACGGCGCGGGCTTCGTGGCGCGGCTCAGCGGCTCGACCGCCGAGTTCCTGAGCCTGTGGCACTTGATGTTCGTCGGGCCGCAGCCGTTTTTCATGCACGCTGGTGAGCTGCACTTGCAATTCACTCCGGCCCTGCCCGGCTGGTTGTTCACGAGCGAGGGCGCGATCACCTTCAAGTTCCTGGGGCAGTGCGTGGTGACGCTGCACAATCCGCCGCGGGTGGACACCTTCACGGGCGAGGTCCAGGTCCGCCGGATCGAGCTGACCGATCGGGCGGGTGAACGAACGAAAATCGCCGGCAGCGTCATCGGCGCGCCGTGGGCCGCGCGCATCCGATCGGGCGACGTGAGCCGCATCGATCTGCATCTGGAGTAAACCGCATGGAAGAGATCAGCTTCTCGGTCTTCGATCATGGCGCAGACGCCATCGCGCACCTGCGCGCGCTGCTGGCCGAGTTCGAGCAGAAGCAGCACATCCGTGTGAAGCTGACCGTGCTGCCCTTTGAGGGCGCGTGGAACGCCATGGTGCGCATGGCGTTGTACCAGGACGGGCCGGATGTGTCTGCGGTGGGCACGTCGTGGGTGGGCGATTTTGTGCGCATGGATGCGCTGCACCCGTTCACCGCCGCAGAAATCCGGCAGCTGGGCGAGGCCGAGAGTTTCCTGCCGGCCAGCTGGCACAGCGCGGTATTGGCGGACGAGCGCGGCTCGACGGTGTGGGCCGTGCCGTGGCTGGCCGATGCGCGCATCGTCTGTTATCGGCGCGATGTGCTGGAACGGGCGGGCGTAGAGGCGGCAGCGGCGTTTCAAACGCCTGAACAGCTCGCCAGCACGCTGCGCCAACTGCAAGCAGCGGGGGTCGGCATGCCGTTGACTATCCCGACCAAGTCATCACAACTGGCCGTGCACAATCTGGCGAGTTTCATCTGGCAGGCCGGCGGCGACTTTCTCGACGCGCGCGATGGCGCACTGGCGATCGATCAAGCGGCGGCGCTGGCCGGGATGCGGCATTACTTTGGACTGGGGCGCTATCTGGCCGCCGAGGCGCGCGGCTGTGACGAGGCGCGATCGGACGAAATCTTTCGCGCCGGGCGCGCCGCCATCACCTTCAGCGGCCACTGGCTGCTGCAGGATCCGCGCATCGATCCCCTCCTGCTCGCCGGCGTGGGGGTGGCGCCGCTGCTGGACATGCCGTTTGTCGGCGGCTACCACCTGGTGATCTGGCGCTTCAAGCGCAAGTCGAACGCGGCGCTGAAATTGGTGGAATTCCTGGCCGGGCGGCAAGCGCCGCAGTCGCTCTTTCCGGCCTTTGGGCTGCCGGCGCGCCGCGAAATGATGGAGCAGGCGATCGGCCTGCAGGTGCCGCCGTTCCCGTCGTATGCGCTCATGCTGTACAGCGGCCGATCATTCCCCACCGCGCGCATGTGGGGCCTGATCGAAAAGAATCTGGTCGATATTCTGCCGGCGATCTGGGCGGACGTGCTGGCCACCGATGATCCGGAGCTCACCGCCATTCTCGATCGGCACATCGCGCCCCTGGCGCACCGCTTGCGGTTGACGTTGCAGGCATAAACGTTGCAGGCATAAACGTTGCAGGCATAAACGTTGCAGGCATAAACGTTGCAGG
>CAYNML010000118.1:5263-8383 GCA_964398185.1 uncultured Anaerolineae bacterium
ACGTTGCAGGCATAAACGTTGCAGGCATAAACGTTGCAGGCATAAACGTTGCAGGCGTAAACACGTAAACGTCAGGAGTTCTTCACACGGCGCTTCGGCAGTTCAAACTGCACCAACCACAACACGAAGCCGACCTCCGTCGGCTAGTCGGCGCAGGTCGACTTCGGGTGGTTGTTGCTGCGAATTCATTCGCCAGGAACAACAGCAATCTCATTTCTTCGAGTCAAAGGTCGAGCATGACAACACCCACGTGGCACTTCATCGACAACAACGGCTCCTTTCAACTCGACGCACCGCAGAACAGCAGCTATCTGTATTTTCCGCTGCTGAACGACACGGGCCTGGTGTCCGTCGTCTCACCCACCTTGCATGGCGATGTGAAGATCGATCAAAACACTTTTCTGACGCTGCCCGTGTCCGTGGAAGATCTGCACACCTCACGCGCGGCGCGCAATTTCTGGGTCAACGTGGCAGGCGAAGTCTGGTCGGTGACAGGCCACTCGGCGCAGCAGATCGCGCAGCCGACTGACGAGGTGAAACTGCGCGCCGGATTTTTGTGGCACACCGTCGAGCGGAGCAATACCGCGCTGGGCCTGCGCGCCGATGTCACCAACTTCGTGCCGGCCAATCACGATCAGGTCGAGTTGATGCGGGTGACGCTGACCAATATCTCCGATCGCGCTCTGACCTTGACGCCCACCGCCGCCATTCCGATCTATGGCCGCTCCGCCGACAATTTGCGCGATCACCGGCACGTGACCTCGCTGCTGCATCGCACGCGGACGGTGCGCTGCGGCGTGACCGTCAAACCGACGTTGTCCTTTGACGAGCGCGGCCATCAACCCAACACGATCACTTACGCGGTGCTGGGCGTTGACGAAGACGGCGCGCCCCCGATCGAATTTTTCCCGGCGATTGAGGACTTCATCGGTGAAGGTGGCACGCTCGATTGGCCGGCAGCCGTCATCGCGAATAAGCCGGGCGTGGGTGTTGATGCCGCTCTCGACGGGTATGAAGCGATCGGCGCATTGCGCTTTGCGGCGATCGAACTTGCGCCGGGGCAGAGCACATCGTTCGTGCTCGTCCTCGCCATTCTCGATGAAGCGATCACGCCCGACGAATTGATCGCGCGCTACGGGACTGCCGCCAAGTTCAATCAAGCATTGACTGACACGCAAGCTTACTGGTCACAAAAACTGGCGACGCTGGACTTCCACACCAACGAGGCGCGCTTCGATCAGTGGTTGAAGTGGGTCACGCTGCAGCCGATTTTGCGCCGCATCGCCGGCAATTCGTGGCTGCCCTATCACGACTACGGACGCGGCGGGCGCGGCTGGCGCGATCTGTGGCAGGACATCCTGGCGCTGCTGATGACCGAAACGGGCGACGTGAGTGAGTTGTTGTTCAGCAATTTTGCCGGCGTGCGCTGCGACGGCAGCAACGCCACCATCGTCGGCAGCGCGCCGGGCGAATTCAAAGCCGATCGCAACAACATCCCGCGTGTGTGGATGGATCACGGCGCGTGGCCGCTGTTGACCACGAAGCTCTACATCGATCAGACGGGCGATCTCGCTTTCCTCTTGCGCGAGCAAGCCTACTTCAAAGATCGCTTGATCTACCGCACCCAGCAGCGCGACGAGGCGTGGCAGGCCGAGCAAGGCACGCAGCAAATGACAGCCAGCGGTGACGTGTATCGCGGCACGGTGTTGGAACATCTGCTGCTGCAGCACCTGACGCCGTTCTTCAATGTGGGCGAGCACAACATCATCCGGCTCGAAGGCGCGGATTGGAACGACGGCCTGGATATGGCGCGCACGCGCGGCGAGAGCGCGGCGTTCACGGCGCTGTATGCCAGCAACTTCAAACAGCTCAGCGAGCTGGTATTGGCGCTGGGCAAGTTGGGCGTCACGGACGTGGAGCTCGCCGCCGAGCTGCTGCCGCTGCTCGATACGCTGCATCATGCGATCGATTACAACTCGATCGCGGCCAAGCATGAGCGGCTCAACGCTTACTTCGAAAGCGTGCGGCACACCGTCAGCGGCCAACGAGTGCGCGTCAGCCTGATCGATCTGGCAAACGATCTGCGCCGCAAAGCCGAGTGGACAACGGCGCACCTGCGCGCGCACGAATGGATCACCAACGCCGACGGCCTGAGCTGGTTCAACGGCTACTACGACGACGACGGCCAGCGCGTCGAAGGTGATCATCCCAACGGGGTGCGGATGACGCTGACGGGGCAGGTCTTCACGCTGATGGGCGGCATCGCCGCCGACGAACAGGCGCGTGAGATCGTGCGCGCCGTCGATCGCTACCTGTACGAAGCGCAGCTGGGCGGTTATCGCCTCAACACCGATTTCGGCGAAGTGCTGCTGAATCTGGGGCGCTGCTTCGGCTTTGCGTTCGGCCACAAGGAAAACGGCGCGATGTTCAGTCACATGGCCGTCATGTATGCCAACGCGCTGTATCAACGCGGTTTCGCCGCCGCAGGTTTCAAGGTGCTGAACGAGCTCTATCAGCATTGCCAGAACTTCGCGGTGAGCCGCATCTACCCCGGCCTGCCGGAATACATCAGCGCGCGCGGACGCGGCATGTATCCGTATCTCACCGGCTCGGCCAGTTGGTATCTGTTGACGTTGATCACAGAAGTCTTTGGGGTGAAAGGCACGCTGGGCGATTTGACGTTAACGCCCAAATTGCTGGCGGCGCAGTTTGACACGCAGGGTCAATGCGGCCTGCAGACGCTGTTCGCCGGACGCACAATCGACGTGACGTATCACAATCCAGCACGCCTTGATTTCGGCGCATACGAAATCGAAGCGATCACGCTCGACGGAGTTGCCGTGCAGTTCGATCGGATTGCCGGGGGAGCGCGGATCGATCGGGCGGTGGTGGCCGCGCTCGATCCCGATCGAACTCACACGCTCGGCGTGAGGCTGGCGGTAGTTGACCGTTGAGCCAGTGCCACTCCCGCGCGCAGCGGGCGGGAGTCCAGCTGAAACACGTTTTAACGTGTTTTCGTTACCAGCCGGCGAATTCATTCGCCGCGTTACCGCCACGCTATTGCCGCGTTGCCGCGCTATCGCTGCGTTGCCACGCTATTGCCGCGTTGCCGCGCTATCG
>CAYNML010000119.1:0-8118 GCA_964398185.1 uncultured Anaerolineae bacterium
CGGCGGGGAACGCGGCGGGGAACGCGGCGGGGAACGCGGCGGGGAACGCGGCGGGGAACGCGATTACGCCAACCGCCGTCCATCGCCCCCTCGTCTTTGCGGGCAGCAAGCTTACCGCCATCAAAGGCACCGACGTGCTGCTGCGCGCGGCGGCAATTTACTCGAAAATGCCGGAACGACCCGTGACCCTCATCGCGGGGGAGGGGGACGAGCGCGCGCGGCTTGAAGCCTTGCGCGACGACTTGAACTTGCGTGACGATGTGATCTTCCTGGGACATCAGACTGCGGCGCAGATGGTGGAGTTATACAATGCCGCTGAAGTCACCGTGCTGGCCTCGCGCACCGACTGGTTCCCCTTGGTCGTGATCGAATCGCTGGCCTGCGGCACGCCCGTCATCGTCAGCGAGGTAGGCGGCCTGTCTCAGTTGGTGACTTCCAACATTGGCCGCTTGTTTTCTGCGGGCGATTATGCTACTTTAGCAGCACACGTGATCGACTTCATTCGATCGGATTTCAAGGCGACAGCGCAAGCCGTGTGCGTGCAGCAGGTGCGTGAAAAGTTCAGTTGGGATCGAACGGTGGAGCGCATCTTGACGGTATATCAGGAAGCGCTGACGAAGAAGGATGGAATGACGGAGCGCTAGAGAGACAGAGCGAAAGTCACGCAGTACGCAGTACGTCTCACGCATTGCACACAACCAACTACCAGCGACCAACAACCAACAACTAACCACCATGCACAACAATCCCTACGTCGGCCCGCGCCCCTTCGAGCGCGGCGACCGCGACAAATTTTTTGGCCGCACTCGCGAAGCCCGCGATCTCCTCGCGCTGATCATGGCCGAGCGCGTGGTGCTGTTCTACGCCGAATCCGGCGCGGGCAAGACCTCGCTGCTCAACACGCAGATCATTCCGCAGTTGGAGGACGAAGGTTTCTACGTGCTGCCCGTGGTGCGCGTGGGGAGTGAACTGCCGCCGGGGCTGCCCGCCTCGGCCGTGAAGAACATCTTTGTCTTCAGTGTGTGGATGGGCCTGATGGGCGCCAATACGCCGCTGGCGACGATGACGGGCAACAATTTACTGGCCGCCCTCAAGAACCAGTGGGCCAGCGCGCCGCGCGACGAATTCGACGAGCTGCGCCCGCCAATCTTGATCATCGATCAATTCGAAGAGATTCTCACCACGCACCGCGAGCGCTGGCAGGAGGCGCAGGGCTTCTTTGAGCAGTTGGCCGAAGCGCTGGAGAAGATTCCCCAGCTGGGCATCGTGCTGGCCATGCGTGAGGATTTTGTGGCGGGACTCGATCCCTATGCGCCGCTCTTGCCCAAACGCTTGAAGACGCGCTATCGCATGGAGCGTCTCGGCAACGAAGGCGCGCTGGAAGCCGTGAAGAAACCGGCGGCCAAGGCGGGCGTGCCATTTGCGCCGGATGTGGCCGAAAATCTAGTCAACGATCTGCGGCGCATCAAGGCTGGCACGTTTACCACGAAGGACGAAGTGACGTTCGGGCCGAACGTGGAGCCGGTGCAGCTGCAAGTGGTCTGCAGCCAGTTGTGGGAGAACCTGCCGGAACAGGCCGATCAGCGCATCGACGCAGAAGACGTCCGCGAATACGGCAACGTCGATCGGGCTTTGATCAACTTCTACGAAAGCGCCGTGGCGCAGGTGGCGCAGCAGACGACGCTGCAAGAGCGCGACCTGCGCCACTGGTTCGATCGACAGTTGATCACGCCGATGCAGACGCGCGGCCTGGTGCTGCGTAGCGAGAAGGACACGGCGGGCCTGCCTAACCCCGCCGTCGATCTGCTGGAACGCCGCCACTTGATCAGCAGCGATGTGCGCGCCGGGGCGCGCTGGTACGAACTCGCGCACGACCGTCTCATCGATCCGGTGCTGCAGTCCAATCGGGCCTACGATCTGGCGCGGCAGACCACGCTGCGTTTGACGGCGCGGCAGTGGCAGCAGACTAAGCAAAGCGGTCTGCTCTTCCTGGGACAGGCGCTGCGCGAGGCCGAAGCCTGGATCGCCGCGCATCCTGACGACGCCGAACCCGAAGAGATCGAATTTGTGCAGGCCAGTGTGCAGTTGGAGAAATCGCGCCAGCGCCGCCGCCTGTTGAACATCGCCGGGTTCGTCACGGCCGCGATCGTGATCGCCGTGGTCAGTGTGTTGGGGCTGCTCGCTTATCAGCAGAGCCGCATCGCCACCTCGCGCGAATATGCGTCGGTCGCAACCCGCCTGCAATACGGCGATCAGCAGCAGGCCATCATCGTGGCGCGTATGGCCGTCGATGCCGCGCATACCGCCGAAGCGGAGATCGCGCTGCGCCAATCCATCCTCGACTATTATCCCACGACGACGCTGCCCGATGTGCCCGACGTCGTTTACACTGTGCAGTACAGTCCCGACGGCCAACAAATTCTGGCCGGCATGGTCAACGGCGAAGCGCGCACGTGGGATGCGCAGTCACATCAATTGTTGCAGACGTATCCGGTGGGCGTGGGGACGGCCGCGGATCGATCGGATGAGTTCGGCATCTGGGGGGCGGCCTATCGACCGGACGGGCAGGAGATCGCGTTTACCAGCGGCAATCACATTGAGATTTGGAATGCGGATGGCAGGCCCATCATCACACTAACGGGTCACACCAAACCGGTGTTGAGCGTGGCCTACAGTCTCGATGGCAAGTGGCTGGCTTCCGGGGGCGAAGACGCCAACACCTATGTGTGGACCACCCAGACCTGGCAGCCGATCTCGTTGACGAATCACGCGCGCACCGTGCGCAGCGTGGCTTTCAGTCCTGATGGCAAACTGCTGGGCGTTGGTTCGTGGGACCGATCGATCACGCTGCATCCGATCGAACTCACGACGAGCGGCGCACTCTCGATCGGGCTGCCGATCACCCTCACGGGCCACACCGGCAACGTCAACGCCCTCGCGTTCAGCCCTGACTCGCAGCGCCTCGCGTCCGCCTCGGATGATCGCACGGTGCGCGTGTGGGACGTGAAGACCGGCCAAGAGCAGACGACTTTGACGGGGCACACCGCTGCCGTGCGCACGGTGGCCTACAGCGCCGACGGTCAATACCTGTTGTCGGGCGGCGGCGATTCGGTCGTGCTGATCTGGGCGATCGGGCGCAGCGACACGCAGTACATCGATTATCTCACCGGCCCGACCAGTGTGATCAACGGCGCGGCCTTCAGTCCCGATGGGCGTTACGTGCTCGGCGGATCGGGCGACGGCTCGATTTGGATCTGGGATCGACAGCCGCCGGCGAATGCCGCTTACACGACGTTGAATGGACATGCCGCGGGTGTGCGGCGGCTGATCTATAAACCCGATGGTTCGATCCTGGCCTCCGCGTCGGCCGATGGCACCGTCGTGTTGTGGGACACAGCCAGCGGGCAGATTGTGTTGCAGCTGCCCAGGATCGGCAGCGGCTTGTGGAGCGCGGCCTTCAGCCCCGATGGCAAACTGATCGCCACGGCGGGTGCGGATGGATCGACGCGCATCTGGAACATCTCGGCCGGTCAGCCGACCACGGCGACGATCGCATTGTATGGTCATGGCACCGATCAAGTGGGGGCAGTGGCGTTCAGTTCCGATGGGCGTTACCTGGCGACCGGCGGCTGGGATAAAAATGCCGTTATCTGGGACACGCAGACGTGGCAGCCTCTGCATAAACTGGAAGGACACCTCGACGATCTATACAACGTGGCCTTCAGTCCCGACAGTCGCACATTGGCAACCGCTTCCGGCGATGATACGATTAAGTTGTGGGACGTTGCCACCGGGACCTTGATCACGACACTCATCGGCCACACTAACGATGTCTTTGGGCTGGCCTTCCGCCCCGATGGCCAGCAGCTCGCCTCAGGCGCGTGGGACAACACGATCCGTTTGTGGGACATGCAGACCTACACGACCACGGAAACACTGGCCGGTCACACGGGCTATGTTTACGACGTGGCCTACAGCCCCGACGGCAAGTATCTGGTGTCCGGCTCGCGCGATCAGTCCACGTTTCTGTGGAACCTAACCAGGCCGTCGCCGCAAGCGATCGGCATTCTGTATGGGCATACGGCGCTCGTGCGCGCAGTGGCCTATCGGCCCGACGGAAAGGTGTTTGCCTCCGGCGCGGCGGATACCACGATTCGTCGCTATCCGGCGTTGTTTGCAGATGTGCTGGCGCTGTCGAAAGCAATGGCGCCGCGCGAGTTGACGCCGGAAGAGGAAGACGCGCTGCTGGGGAAGTAGCGCGATAGTCGATTGCGGGCTGTATACTTCGATTGAAGTTCATCTGACATCGGGAGGCATGGCATGGCTGACGACCCCCAACTCTATTTCAATGGCATTAACGGCGCCAGCGGCGATTACGAACTGCCGCCAATGACGTCGCAGCAACTGGCGCAGGTCATCAAAGGCGAAGAGATCGATGAGGGTTTCCTCAACGAGCTCAAGCAGCGGCGGCAGGCGCACTGGGGTGTGAAAGAGGGCGTCGATCCTATCAAGATCGAATCGTCGGGATGGGGCATCCTCATGGCGCACAACGCCGATCCGGCGATCAAGGAAGCGTTGAGTGAGCTGCTGCTTCATCGGCAGAAGCAGGCCGGCGAAAAATATCGTGAGTATCTAGGCCCGGATGGATACCGCCCCGACGAAACCAAGAACAAATGGCTGGCGCGGCATGGCATGGGACCCGGCCCGGCTGATCCCGATAAAGTGCCGTATTACCTGCTCATCGTCGGCGATCCCGAAGCGATCCCGTATCGCTTTCAGAATCAACTCGATGTGCAATATGCCGTGGGGCGCATTCACTTCGATACGCTGGATGAATATGCGGCTTATGCGCGCAGCGTGGTGCAGGCTGAGACTAGCGGATTAGCTTTATCCAAACAGGCCACGTTCTTCGGCGTGCGCACACCCGACGATCAGGCGACCCTGCTGAGCGCCGATCATATGATCAAGCCGCTGTCGGCTAAAGTCGGCGCGCAGAGCGGCTGGCAGATCAACACATTGTTGGAGGCACAGGCTACCAAAGCGAATCTGGCCGGCCTGATCAACAGCGGGCAGACCCCCGCACTGCTTTACACCGCGAGTCACGGCATGGGCTTCCCCAACGGCGATCCGCGTCAGCTGCCACATCAAGGCGCATTGCTGTGTCAGGATTGGCCCGGCCCCGGCAAGTGGAAGAAACCCATTCCCACCGATTTCTATTTCTCCGCCGACGATGTGAGCAGCGATGCGCGCTTGCTCGGATCGATGGCGTTCTTCTTTGCGTGCTACGGCGCGGGCACACCGCACTGGGACGAGTTCGCGCAGCAAGCCAGCAAGCAGCGCGCCGAGATTGCACCGCGCGCGTTTCTGGCGCAGTTGCCCCGGCGTCTGTTGAGCCATCCCAAAGGCGGCATGTTAGCCGTCGTCGGTCACGTCGAACGCGCGTGGGGTTATTCGTTCATGTGGGATCGCGCCGGTGAGCAGTTAACCACGTTCGAAAGTGCGCTGCTGAGCCTGCTGGCGGATAAACCGATCGGTCACGCGCTGGAATACTTCAACGATCGCTACGCCGAGATCTCTTCGGACTTGACGGTGATGATCGAAGACCTCAACTTCGGCGGCAAGGTCGATGAGGTCGCGCTGGCGGGCATGTGGACGGCCAACAACGATGCGCGGGCCTATGTGATCATCGGCGACCCGGCGGTGCGCTTGCCCGTATCCGATAAACCGGCTGCAGCCCAACGGCCTGCCATCGAAGCCGTCACCGTGAGCAGCACGCCTCGCGCGGCGGCCACGGTAACCGCCACAGTCACAGCAACAGTCGCGCAAGCGAACGAGACCAGCGCGGCTTCCTTTGATGCAGCGGCTTTCTCCTTCGCCGTGCAAGAAGAACGCACCAGCCTCACCGACTCCATCAAGAAATTCACCAGCGAATTGGCGGACTCGCTCAAGCGCGCCGCCGACGACATCAGCAGCCTGGAGGTCATCACCTATTCCGCCGATGATCTCAACAAAGTCACGTACAGCTACGACGACAAGAAGCTGCATGGCGAGTTGAAGATGCGCGCCCTGACGCGCATCGCCTTCGACGGCGACGTGCAGGTGTGCGTGCCGGAGAAGGATGGCCACATCGATCAGGCCGTGTGGGACGTGCACCTCTCGATGGTGCAGGCGGCGCAGGAAAATCGCGCGGCGTTTCTGGCGACCATGGCCGAACTGGCGACGAAACTCATCGGCATGTTGGGCGGCAAATGAAAACAGACCTGGCAGGTTTTCACCCGACTGGCAGCTCAGGTTGTGAGGTGATTTTGCTCGTTGCAGGCAAATGTCGATTGACATGGAAAACCTGCCAGGTCTGACACGACCATGACCGATAACACTTTTCAACTCTCCGGCTTTGTCTTTCCCGGCGTGAACGAAGATCCGTTCGGGATGTGGGACGTCGTGCCTGTCACCAGCGGCGTTTCGTTCGCGGCGGGCGAGGCGGCTCAACCGGAAGAACCGCTCCATCGCGTGAACTTCGCCTCGCTTGACGCGGGCCGCGCGCAGCTGCAACTCAAGCAGAGTTTTCTAAGTGAGCAGGAAGCGCTGTTGCAAAAGGCCGAGCAGCGTTTAGCGCAGATCGGTCAATCGGGCAGCGGCGTGTCCTTCGCGGCCCCGATCGATCAACCGCCCGAATTCGTGCTGCCCGAGCAAAACCTCGAGGCAACGTTGCAACGCTTGACTGCGCCGGTGTCGTATGGCCTGTTCGATCGCAAACAACAGGAAGAACAGGAATCCGATCTCGAAGCGACGAGTCAATGGCGCCAGTTTTTGGAGCAGGTGCGCGAGATGATGGCCCACTACGCGCGCGTGGAAACCGAGATTGCCGGGAGCCCGATCGGGCAGACGGCAGTCAGCTGGACCGGCGATTTCCGCACAATCTGGACGCCCGCGATCAGCGTCGCCGATATGAATCTACATCGCCGCAACGTGGATGTGACTTTGCAGTGGCGCTTGGGCACCATGCGCTTCGTCGGCGTGGTGGGCGCAGGCGCAGCCAACGTGGCGATCAGACTCGGCGTGCCGGGCGGGCAACTGCTGGCGCTGCCCGCCGTGTGGAACTTCGTCAAAGATGTTTTGAAAGAATGGCGCAAGTTGCAAGCGATCAAAAAGCAATGAACAATGAGCAATGAGCAATGAACAATGAATAATGGGAGATGAACCGCGACTAACCAACAACCAACAACCAACTACCAACAACCAACTACCAAATCCCGAAAGGAGACTCATGTCTGAATTGCAAGACGCCGTCAAGAAGTACGCGAAGGATCTGGCCGCCAAATTGAACAATTTTGTGGAGGACATCAGCACGCTGGAGGTGCGCACGTACACCACGCCCGCCGATCAGGTCGCGATCGATGTCACCGAGGAGAAGATCAAGACTGAAGGCAAGGCCGCGCTGCGGGCCTTCACCGCCATCTCGCTGGACGGCGACACCACCGTGCTGGCGCCCACCGATGCGGCAGGCGAGGTCAACCAATCGATCTGGGAACTGCACCAGGCCACGCTGGAGCAAGCGCTGGCGAATCGCGCCACGATGATCAAAACGATGGGCGATGCCGCCGCCGCCGCGCTGAAAGCGCTGGGGCAGGCGGGTGGTTAGATGCAAATGAGGAACAGCCGGGCTTCGCACAGAAGCCCGGTTATTATTTTGGGGGACAGCAGTCAGGCAGCCGTCACCGCGTTGCGGGCGGGAAGGGTATAATCTTCGGTGAAACCAGCGATCGCGTTGATCGCTACTACTCACAAGAAAAGAGGCAACCAACATGAACATCTCTGCGATCTTCACCATCACCGGCTGGATCATGCTGATTGGTCTGGGACTGTATGTGTTCTATGTCATCTCGATGCGCTCACAGCGGCGGCCAGTCAAACTGTCGGCGGTGATCGTGACCATTCTGCTCGTCGGCGGCATCGTGATGATTGTGGTGGGCGCTGGACTGGTCTTCATTCCCGCCGAAGAACGCGGCGTGGTCATCAGCGTCATCTCCGGCGGCGGCCTGCGCAGCGAGCCGCTGGAGCCAGGCCTGCACTGGATTGTGCCGTTCGCCGAAACAGTGGAGACCTATTCCATCGCCA
>CAYNML010000120.1:0-8095 GCA_964398185.1 uncultured Anaerolineae bacterium
TTAGCCTTGCGCCAAGTAGCCCTGCGCCGAGCGTGCCTAACGTGGGAACACCGAGCACCAGAACATCGACAGCCCTTACCAACTACTGGCCACCTAATAGAGGATTCTATGGTGAAACAACCCGAACTCATCTCATGCCGGGCGAAGTTGTTGACCGCTATGGCTACGAAGGAGGGACCTTTGTATCGCCAAAAGGAACTCCTTTCGAAATGCGAGCTCTTCCTCCAGAGTCCTTGGCTAAACCATATCACGCTTATCAAGTTATGAAGCCTATCGAATCTGTTTCAGGTATCACAGCACCGGCTTTTGGTCAAATTGGCTTTGGAAGAGCATATGAATTACCTCGGCCCGTAAGTACTCTGCTTAGACGAGGATTTTTGAGGGAGATAGATCCATGAATCGCATCGATCTACAACGACGGCTAAGGGAAGAAAATGTCGATGAATCATCATATTCCTTGGAAGGAGGCTTTCCAAGCGAGCGGTATGTGCTTTCTAACGAAGGGAACGTCTGGTTAGTCTACTACAGTGAAAGAGGGTTGATGACAAACTTGCATACATTCCAAACAGAATCTGACGCGTGTTTACATTTGCTTCAACAAATACTTAGCGATCGAACCACAAAAAAGCATCATCTATAGTCGACAATTCTAGCCTACGCTCTCTGTTCACGTCCGCGCGGCATTGCTCCGGCGGTAAAGTGTGGCGAGCCCGTTGCTGCGCGCCAGCCCGGAGAGCGGTGCGCAGGGGCTACACCCAGAGTTACGGCTACAACCCGATTGGCAACATCATCTCGACGACGATGTTGGGCACGTACACTTACAATCCCTCCGGCGCGAACAGCGTGCGTCCGCATGCCGTGCTCGCGGCGGGCAGCAACCAGTACAGTTACGATCTCAACGGCAATATGACTCAACGTGTGGAAGTGACTGCCACCCAGCGGATCACCTACACGCAGGGCTGGGATGTCGAGAATCGCCTGATTGCCGTGACGCGCACCGTAAAGAACGAGAGCGCTTGCAGAAATTGTCCGCTATACGTTAGCGACTACACTTACTTCCTTTACGATGGCGACGGCGCCCGCGTGGCACAGACAAATATCACTGGCACGCAAGCAATCACCACCGTCTATGCCGGCGCGCTCGAGGTGACCATCACCGGTACGCAGCGCATCACGAAGTCCTACTACTTCGCCGGATCGCAGTTGATTGCGCTGCGAGTGTACACCGCGCCGACGAGCAGCGTGCTATACTATCTGCACGGAGACCACCTCGGCAGCACCTCCCTCACCACCGACGCGAGCGGCAACGCCGTGGCGCGACAGTTATACGACGCGTGGGGCAACATACGCTATGTGACGGGCACCCTGCCGACGGATATAGGCTACACCGGCCAGCGATTGGACAATTCCACGGGCTTGATGTACTACCGGGCGCGCTATTACGCGCATTATCTTAACCGGTGGCTCAGTCCAGACACCATTGTACCCGATCAAGCCAACCCACAAAGTTTGAACCGGTATTCCTATGGCCTGAACAATCCAGTGCGGTATACTGATCCGACAGGTCACTATGTCTGTGATGAAGACACTGGTGACTGTAGCACCCGGCGCTGGCATCGGTTTGGTGCATCGGCCACATTGACCGCGGGGCAACTCCGAGCGATTTATGGCATTCGCTTAACCGCCGATAAAGCACAAGTCTGGAGCGCCACCGATATTCAGAACATATCAGACGCGGTTCAGCAAATCGCCGCTTCCATGGACTTTGCGACTTGGAGTAATGGGAAACCTACCGTAGCCAAAGTCGCTGGCCTTTTTCAGAAGGCAATGGGATCTGTCAGGCTCAATCGCTCCTCGGATACTGGCGCGAATGGCGCGTACGCCTATACTGATCCGGCTTACGCAGGCCAGTTAATTCAGGTCTATTCCAACGCGCCCGCTGGTAAGTTTTCTTTTCAGAATGCGGCCCATGAGCTGGGCCACGCCTTCGCTCAACACCAGAGTCGCCGACCATATACGGCCTTGCAGAATGAGGAAATCACTTACCTTGATAAGACTTCAGGGTTATCTGTTCATGTGGCTGGTGGTGGAGGGGAACGGACCTTCCGAGGTATGTACGATTACCCTTGGATACAAGATGATGCAACTGTGGCTAGCCCAGGAATCAATCCCACCAATGAAGATTTTGCCGATATGTTTTTGGGTTGGGCCTATAATCATTTTCGAGATGATCAAGCGGGAGCAGCTCGACATGCTTGGATGACTACCAATGTAGCCGAGTGGATTCGTTGACACGAGGTAAGAGACAATGAGACCAAAGAATGTGTTCTCCTACTGGCACTTGATAAGCGCACTCGCCCTGCTGGCAATTCTTATTGCAGGTTGCAGCGAGTCAACTGAAACAATTGTTGTACCTAGCTCAACACAGTCAGGTGTAACGATTACTCCACCTACTACAGCCATTGCGTCACCTGCGGCGGCAACCTCTCCTCTGGTACCTGCCGTAACCCCGGCTTCCCCCCTAACAACAGAACAACGACAAGCATTCGTCTTGGATATGCTAACAAGTAATGGGGGATGTGAATTGCCCTGCTGGTGGGGAATTACGCCAGGTGAGGCAACATTACCAGTTCTCCGAGATGAGTTTCGCGGAGCGTTCAAAAATGGTTTTCCCCGCCAGGATGGCACGGTACTGTATGAAGTCAACTTTGAGCTGCCGAATTCTGCGGGACAACGGGATTACTATATTAACCTTGGATTTGTAGAGCAGAAGGGAATCATCCAGGCCATAGAAGTCAGCAGTCAGGTTAATGCAATGACTCAACCTGGAAATTTCGCGCGAGATTGGCAACACTATTCAATCGATCGCGTGCTAAATCGACACGGTGTACCCTCGCGTGTGCAGCTCCAACTTATACCACCCTTAGAACCTCAATCCTTACCGGCCTACGCGCTAACTTTGGCTTATGAAGAGAGTGGATTCTGGATCAAGTACCATGGACCAGCAACGCTGAGTGATTCCACCATTCGCGTGTGTCCAGTATTTACAGAGATAAACTACATTACGATGCAGCTACAGTCGCCTGAGCTGAAACAGCCGGTGTTCCGCCCAGACCCTGACGGGTATGATCGTTCTTTGGAGGAGGCCGTTGGTATGAGCCTGAAAGCATTCTACGAGAATTTCAAAGATGCGGGCAACCCAACATGTCTAGAGGGGGCACCAACCTTGCCGTGAATGGAAAGGGGCACAGCTGGTGTTGACGTCATCCCTTGCCCGATCACATGGGCGGAAATGAAAGACGAGCCTAAGCATCAACTGCTAACATTCCCTCTCATCATTTCCGGCGAGCTTGTTTCAGATCTTAAGTGTCTTGGCTGAAAGTGTGTGCCTGTGAGTTAATCATCGATGTGTTACTTCGATGAATGCTGAAGACAGTGCTTGAGTTTATCGCTTTCCTGACAGTGCACTGGAGAAACGCGGCAGGCAGAGCTATCGTGAGATAACTCTGCCCTGGTGCACCGTCGTCAGTCAGCGCTTGGCCTGTCCGCCGCTGAAAGTGGCGGGGCCACCGTGGGCTGGTCGCTCTCCAGCGTTGCCCTATCCTCCGCAGCGGCGATCTCATTCTAGCACACGGCGGCAAGTGCAGGTTGCGGTGTTTGACCGTTGAGCAAGTGGCGCATCTGGGTGATAAGATCAAGCCGTGTTTCCACGCAGAGTTGTGGTACCGCTAATTGCTCAATCACGGCCAACAGTTGTGTGCGTGGTAGCACGTCAGTGTGCATTGGCTCCTTAACATCCTCCAATTTCGCCGGGATTTCCAGGCTTTTTTCGATGCGGGCCATCGCGGCGTAATAGTCGCTGGCCACCGTCTCGTCGTGGACGCGGGCGTAGATCAGCGTCGAATCGAGCTTGCGATGACCGAGTTGCTGTTGAATCGACGTGATCTTGCAGCCCGCGTTCAAGAGTTGCGTCGCGCAGGTGTGGCGCAGTTGATGGGGTGTGACCTTGACGCCGACGCGCTTGCCTGCGGCGGTGATACGCTGTGCAGCAAGTCTTTACACACTGGGCGATGGCGATACAGGAAGACATGATCATCTTCGCCCTGACCGCGCACGGTCAGATAGTCTTGCACGGCGCGCACCGCCATGTCCGTCAGATAGACGGCGCGATCTTTGCGCCCCTTGCCCTGGCGCACCATCAATTTGCGATT
Organism: uncultured Anaerolineae bacterium; assembly: GCA_964398185.1. Classification (GTDB taxonomy): domain Bacteria; phylum Chloroflexota; class Anaerolineae; order Fen-1058; family Fen-1058; genus Fen-1058. The sequence goes on from CAYNML010000120.1 coordinate 4,212, forward strand.
GGGCAAGTCCAGGTCTTCCAAGCGCAGTTCTTCCACTTCGCCGAGACGCAAGCCGCCATGCCACATGAGATAGAATGCGGCGCGATCGAGCAAGGCATCGCGCCGCTGGGCCGGGAAGCGAGCCTGCGTGACACGCTGCTCGAAGTCATCACGCAGTTGACGCACTTGCTCATCGGTCAGGAAGCGCGGCAAGCGATCCGGCTGCTTGAGAAACGGGACCCGCAGCAACGCCTGTGGAATGCGGAAATCCTGCTCTTGCAGGTACAGCAAGAACGCATGAAACGACCGCAATTGCGTGTTGATCGTGCTGGCGGCATACCCGGCGACTAACATCTGATCAATGTAGTCCAGTACGTACTGGCGTTTGAGATCGAGCGGGCGGGTGATCGCATGCCGTTCACACACCCAGCGCCATACGCGCGTGTGAATGTCCCAAAAGCGCAGGCTTTGCTGATCGACGCGAGCCGGTCGCCAGTGCGTGCGCAGGAGATGGTGATAGCGTTCCAGGTGCTCCACCAACCAGGCGGGCAGGCCGACGACATAGCGGGTGTGATCGACGAGGCCCAAATCGATCTCGACCTGGCCGCGTTGCTGCCGCAGGAATTGGCGGAACTTGTCCAACGCCACGATGCGAACATGGTTCCATTCCGTACTCACATTTTTGGCGCGGACGTAATCGATCGCCGGTTGGAAATCGGCGACTAAATCCAGCGTCGGATGCGGCTTGAGCGTGAGGCCCAGCACATACCCGGCCATCGGCAGATACAGGCGCCCGACCAGGGCGAGGCTGATCCCGCCGCTCAGCAACCAGCTGCGATATTGCTCCAGCAGGCGCACATTTTCTGGCGGCCAGGCGGCCGTGGGTTGCGGGCGTTTCACGTCTGGTGATAAGCGGCGCGTGTGCTTGGCGTAGCGCAGACAGCGGTCGTACGCTTCGGCAGCAGTGTGAGCAGCGGGCGTACTCACACCACACCTCCGATGGGTGCCGGGGTGACCCAGCCCTCCAGTTTCTGGCTGGCGGCGTAATAGTCGGCCTGCACCTGGTGATCATCCGCCGCCACGTAGGTCTGGGTCGTTTCGAGCCAGGCATGACCGAGCAATTTCTGAATCGTGGTGACGGGCACATCGACACTCACTAAATCCGCAGCAAAGGTGTGGCGGAGGCGATGGGCGGTGATCTTAATGGCCGCCTGCGCCCGATAGATCATCAAGCGTTTGTGGATCGCCGTGGTGGACATGCCTGCGCCGAGATAACTCAGAAAGACGAACTCGCTCGTCACGGTTGGCCTCTCGCGCAGATACGCATGCAGCGTACGTTCCGCTTGCAGCGAGAGATACACCGAGCGTTCCTTGCTGCCCTTGCCGTGCGCAACCAAACGTGGCCGCGCTTCGTGCAGATACAGATCGGTCAGGTGGAGACTCGCCACTTCGCCGATGCGCAGGCCGCACCTTAACATCAACGTGAACATGGCCCGATCGCGCACATCATCGATCACAGCGAAGAACTTGTCCAGATCATCGTGCGGCACGGGACGTGGCAGGCGACGTGGCTCGCGCAAGACATGGCGATGCGGCAGCACGGGGCAGATCAACAACGGATCTTCGTCAGACAGAAACGCATACAACGATTGCACGGCGGCGAGGCGGCGATTGATCGTGGCCGGACTGAAACCGCGCTCGGCTTGCTGCATCACAAAGCGATCGACATCGTGGAAGGTGATGGCGGCGGGCGGCTGATCGCCCACGACTTCGACAAACTGTTTGAGGTCGTACCCGTAATCGCGCCAGGTACGGGCGGCGGCGTTGCGGCGGCGCAACCAATTGACGAAGCCTTCGATCTCGGTTAGCATGACGTTCCCTCCTGTGGGATAGAGATGGGTTGGACTGGCATCCCCCATTCTATTCCCAGGAGGCGACGCACGCCTCAGGCGAACGAATGTTTGGTTAAGATAAGTGATAGGGCCTGGGCCGTTTCCTCAGCGCGGATACGATTGTGCCGGATGCAAGCAATCCGCAGAGTCTGAATAGATTCAGTTACACCAGAAACAATCCGCTCAAGTTAATAGATCCCAGTGGGCACAAAGAATGCGAGAAAGCCAGTGAATTAGGCACTTGCGAAAGCGCGACAAACGAAGAGAGGGACTACTCCCGAATCTGCGCAGAGATGCCAAGTTTCTGCGAACCGAATACTGAGGCGGTAGTTGAATTTGGTAAAGACGTGGCCTCGCTGAATGATGGTGTCGACACGGCTCTAACACTCGAAAAATGCGCTCAAGGTAAATGTGACGGCATAGATTACCTGGGACTTGGACTGCCTCTTATTCCGGGTCGTTGGCTGAGGAAGGCTGGTGATGCGTTAGGATGGTTAGCTAAAAAACTGTTGGGCAAGGCCGATGAGGCTGCTGAGCTTGTTGTTCGTAGTTTAAAATATACATCCTCTAAAGGTACGGACGAAAACCTAATACGACGAGCAATTACGGATTCTGGACAAGGCTTTCAGTTTAACACTGGTCATGGTTTTTATCGAGCACATACTGGGCCAGGTGGCATAGTCACCGATCTTAGAACTACTAACCTTACTCCAGATCAAATAGAAGGCGCTATTGCAAATGACATCCTCATGTATAAAGGAGGAGGCGGAATTATTCCACAAGCTGGCAATTCAGGTTATTTGCAAAGATCTGTTACGGCAGGAGGGCTGACGGTTGAGTATCGTGCCGTTGAGCTATCAAACGGAACCGTCGCTGTGGGCACATATTTCCTAAAACCTTGATCTTTGGTAGTGGACACCTAAGCCGTGAAATGACCTTTCGAGAAGAGGTAAGCCCTATGGATTCACTTATCACTCTGATGCGTCAAATAGTTCAACTTGATACGTGTGATGAAATGCGGAAATTTGAGCATCGCTTCCTAGAGCTATTAGCTTTCAGTAGTTTTGGAGAGATTGTCTCCTTCCTGGATGACGCCGATGCTAACTATTACTTGGAATTACCCTTATGGTCCCGTTTTCTCGCATATCGCCTAGCCTGTTTGCTTGAGCCTAGTGATGTGCAAATTAGACAGCGTGCTGCGGCAGGCCTGAAAGTATTTGGCCCTGACTGGGATTTTCAGGCCGAGGTGCTTCAAAAAGAAGCTAAAGATCTATCAAGCCGACATGATGCTGAAGTGGAGTGAAGATGACGGATCGGGATAGGGACAAATGGCTGGTGGTGTCAACGAATAGGCGCTGAATCAGCGGATGGTGAACTCGCGCGTAGAGGACGTCCGTTTCTGTCTCGCGCGCAGCGGCCCGTTGAGAGAACTTTCATCCGCTCCGTGTGCGAGGCCACTGATCACCTGTGGCCTCGTGGCGTTGCTGCGTGAGCGGGCCCGTAGGCCTAGGCGGAGAGCCGCCCCTGTGCGAAGTTCAATTTGCCTCTTGCGTTCCGCGTGTGCGATAATATCGCCGGCTTGCTGGCGCTCAGTAAAGGCATCACTCTTTAACCATTCAATTTGCTCTTTGCCGGATCAGAATTGACAGCGGCTGCGCGAATTGTCGGCAAGGCGATCCGCTCGCGGCCAACGACGGTGTGTTCTTCCTGCATGCGGATCATCCCGCCCAGCGCGCCGCCGCTTTGCGGACACGGCGTCGGCAGTGCCAGCCTCACCACCGACGCGAGCGGCACCCTCGTGGCGCGACAGTTGTATGACGCGTGGGGCAACATCCGCTATGTGACGGGCACCCTGCCGACGGACATCGCCTACACAGGTCAGCGACTCGATTCCACAGGATTAGTTTTCCTTGGCGCAAGATATTACTCTCCCTCAGTTGGCCGTTTTGTGAGTGCTGATACAATTGTTCCTAATCCCAAACTATCGCGCGACTTCAACCGTTACGCTTACGG
>CAYNML010000121.1:0-8003 GCA_964398185.1 uncultured Anaerolineae bacterium
CCGGGCCTCTCCAGCCGCGTGTCCGACTCCGTCAACAAACTGCTGCTGCTGGAAGAGAAGCAACTGGACTCGTACCGCATCGAGATGAGCGGCATCGAGCCGAACATCGACATCATGGACAACACGCTGAGCGACAAGAAATTCGAACGGCAGATCGAAATCGACGGCGACAACGTACACATGATTTCGAACCTGGAAGAAAAAGGCGAGAAAACGACACGCGAAGGTTACATCGTCGGCGGCCTCAATGTCGATACGATGAAGGATTACGAGGTCAAGGATGGGAAGCTGGAAGACGGCGGCGGCATGGTGGGCATGGGCTTTGCCATGTTCCCGCTGAGCGTGGGCATGCCTGTGATCATGGGCGGCCAGGGTGCTACCTTGCAGGGCGAAGAGCAGATCGCCGGGCGCACGGCTGAGAAGTATGCCATCGACAGCGCCAACATCCCGGCGGAGGCGTTGGCCTTCACGGGCTTCAAGTCCATCAAAGGCACGGCCTGGATCGACAAAGAGACTGGCACGCTGCTGAAACTGATGCTCGATTATGAACAAGAATTCGTCGATCCTGATCCGAATAGCACCAAAGTGCTGGGGGTCGGCACAGGCCGCATCGATCTGGAAGTCAGCCAGATCGGCCAGACGAAAGTGACGCTGCCGCAATGAACACTTCTCTCGCTTCGTCGCGCACGGCAACCATCCGAATATTCCCGTGGTTCATGGTGTTGGCTGCGGCCGGTATCCTCTTCGTCCTCGGTTGGGCCGTGGCGAATGACCAGTTGACGCTGTTCTGGCTGGCCGTCATCTCGATCGCGTTGGGTGTGATGTTGTTCTTTGGTGAGGTTGTGTCCTTCGCGTTCGATCAAGATCGCCGTGTGGCGATTTTGACCCAGCGGCGCGTATGGCGCGTGCGGCGGCGCGAGATTCCGTTCGACGAAGTGTACACCGTCGCCGTGGATGAGAGCAAGAGTTCCGACGGGAGCGGCGCGACCTATCGGGCGTTGATCGTCCTCAAGTCGGGTGAGCGCATCCCGTTGACAACCCAATTGACTTCCGGTCGGCGCGGCGCGGAAAAACTGGTGAAGCAGATTGCCGATCACATCAGTCAGGGCCGCCTCACACCGATCGATCCGGCGCTGGATGGCAAAGTGCGCGTGGCGCAGGAGGGCGAGACCGCCGGTGTGCCGTGGCAGGTGGAGATGTTCACGGCCAATGACAATACCCCGGTCACGCGCTGGTTCTCGAGCGACGATCGGCTGCTCACCGGTTTCTTGTTGTTGATCCCTACTGCCAGTGGCGCGAAACCGGCGGCGATGCCTACCGGCGGCTTGATGGCCTCGGCGGCGCGCTTCATGTATCGCCAGTATCTGAAGATGTTGTACTTGCAGCCGGAAGATCTGCCCGGTCTCGATCAAGCCGTGACGCTGCCCAACAGCGAGGCGCGTCTCGCCGCGCACTACACGGCGTTGACCAGCAATGTCACGGCGGCGGCAGAATGGCTTAATCCGCGTGTGGGTACGTTGCTGCTCGAATGGCAGCAGCGCAATCCATTGCAGACCAACGCGGGAGCAGGCATGCCCTATGTGGTCGTCACGCCGCGCGGGTTGTGGATCATCTTCTTTCGCAATTGCTATCAAGCCGCTGACCTGGCCCAGATCGCGCAATTGGGCGCGGGGCTGATTCAAGCACATCAAAAATAACGACCAGGAGATTCGTCATGTTTTCAACCTCGCGTAAAATCATGGCACTCGTGTTACTCGCGCTATTGATCGGCGCATGCTCGACTGCCCCCGCCGCCACCACCGCGCCGCTCGATCCGGTGGCGACGATTGCCCCGCAGCCGACGAGCCAAAGTGCAACTGCTGAGCCTACCAACCCCTCAGTTCCCACGGCCACGGTTGCCCCGACGGAGCCACCCGCTCCCACGGCGACGGCTGCGCCCGTGACTGGCGCGACGTGTCTCGTCGGCACGTGGAAAATAGCCGACATGTCTGATTACTTCGCAAGCGTGATGTCGCAGGCCGACAATATCGCCGCCATCGTGGGTCAGAACGGGCGGCTGCTCTACACTTTCACGGCTGACGGTCAGGCCACTGTCAAAGCCGAAGCATTTCAGGAGATCATCGAGCTCACCACACAAGGTCTCAAGCTCGAAATGGTGCTCACCGTGAATGGTGAAGCGAGCAGCACGTACACCAGCACTTCCGACACCTTCACCTTCGCTAACACGGACAACAATCAGTTCAAGCTCAGTGCCACGTTGAACGGACAGGAGATGTTCTCGGACACGACGCCCGATGAGATGGCCGCCGCCTTTGGCGTGTCAAACGATCCCAAATACAACACCTCTGCTTATGAGTGCGACGGGGACACGTTGAAGATCACGCCGCCGGTGCAGAACGCGCGGGCCATCGTATTCCAGCGAGATACACCGTAGTGGAACAGCGCGCGAGGTCCGGTATGTCACGTCGCTGGAAACTTCTGCTATTAGCGCCGCTCGTCATCGGCGGGCTGTTGTGGGCAGTGGGCACGCAGCAGCCCGAGTCGCCGCTGACCGTCATCGGTCTGGGCGTGATCGGGATCGGCATCAGCCTGCTGGGTCTCGAAGCGATCGTCACGCGCGAGGCGATCTTCACGTATGAAGAAAGCAACAACCAGGAAACGTACACTGGTTTCAGCGCCGTGACGTGGGGGGTGTGTTTTGTGCTGATCGGGTTGGGGGTGACGGGCGGCGTGATCGTTCACGCGCTCGGCGTCGGCGCAGCGCTGATCGAACGGCTAGGCCGCCATCCGGGCCTGGCGCTGATCTATGGCGGCGCAGTGGCGCTGACCTTTGCCCTGCCCGGCCTCATCGGCTCGCATGAAGAGAATCGTTCCAGGCTGGCGCTGCTGGGCAGCGTGCCGGGACGAATCTTTGCCCTGCTGTTCACCACCACCGCGGCCTTGATCGTGTTGGCCGGTATCTATGAGGTGGTGTCACCTACCGGCTTTGATAGTACCATGCAGCAAATCTGGATCATGCTTCATCCATTCAACGGCGGGTAAAACGAACGACGCTGGATTAAATTGATTTAACACGACGGCGTGACATTCGGCAGTTGACGGAGTCGGCGTGTTGCGCTTATGCTCAAATTGGTTCAATATCCGTCCATTCCAGCAGGCCCGTCATGCGCAACTTCTTCGCACAACAGTACTACCGCCGCTCTTATGCTCCGATCTCTTTGACGGCTGCGCATGCTGCCGCCCATCCTCCTGCTTATCATTTATCCAATGTGCCCTGGATCGGGGCGGCGGTGCCCATGTGCCAGTCGATCAGCCTGCAAATGATCGCCGCGCAGCAGGGCTTTGAGAAACCGCGCAATTACTTTGATTTTCTGATGGGCTTCCCTTACGGGGCCGGTGAAATACCCGGCGGGCCAGGATTCTTTCCTGCGACTGATCCGGAAACGGGCTTTGTCTATGCCGCGCCTTACGTGGGAACCGTGCGGCGTTATTACGTGACCGACGACGACGCGCTGTATCTGCGCGCGCTGCGATCCTGGATAACGCAAGGTTACGCGGTGCGCATCGGACTGGACATGGCGGTGCTGTATGAGGCAGACGGTGTCATGCCGCACAGCGATGTGTTTGTCGGCTTTGATGCGAGTGGCTTCTTCTACTATGAAGCTGTCTGTCGTCCGCCTGCGCCATGTCCGCCTTGTCATTTTCCGGCAGGTGAGCAGGGCCTGTACGTCACCGACGACAGGTTGCTGCGCGCGGTAGTCGCGATGGCGCGCTCGTTTGCGTATCCGTGGCGGTATTCGCTCACCGTTTTTGAAAAAGCGCAACGGGTAACCGATTGGAAGCCGCTCTTCAAACGCAACGGCGATGCGCTGATTGGCGGCTCGTGGTTCAAAATGCGCTGGGGTTCCAAAGTGTTCGATGCTCTGGCCGAGCGGATGGATCAGCAGGGCACGCGGTTCGATGCTGAACCGTGGCGCTTGGGACTTGAAATGTCAGCCTACACCCGCCGTGAGAATGCGGCGTTCCTGCGGGGCGAATTCGCCACAGAGACGGAAGTGCTGCGCGCCGCCGATCTGTTCGATCAGGCGGCGGGGCTTTATCAGAATATACATACCGCTTTGGCTTCTCCGCTGACCGATCGCGCACAGGTCAACCGTCTGGCAGAGGGTCTGCATGCAGCTGCCGATCTGGAACGCGCGGTTGGGCAGATCTTTTTGGCCTATAGCGGCGCTGATCTGAACAATAAACGCAGCCCCCGGTGAGCACCATCGGATTAAGCCGATTTAACACGACGGCGTGACATTCGTCAGTTGACATGCCCAGCGGGTTGCGTCTATGCTCACAGTGTGCGATTCAGCCGCATGCTCTGGCTGACCGACTGATTCAGGTTCAGCCAGGGATAAGGTCTGGAGGTAGGCCATGAATCATCTGTCACGGTTCTTAAACCGCATCGGCCAGTCAATTAAGCAACTGGGACGCCCCGGCCAATTCCGCGGTCCGGCTGCTCCTTCCAAACAGCATCCCCTTGAACTCCCGGAACTGGAAGCTCAGTTCTATCAGGACGCCGACCCGGATCCTGAGCGGGTTCGAGATCGACAGTTCTCAGCCTCTATCCGCTCTGGACGAGGATAAGTCAGAGTCTTAGACGGATGCTGTGACCTCTCAACCATTCCCTTATCCCGATCGCGCGATCTTGCAGTGGTCGTTCCGGCTGCCGATCCAGCTCTATCGGCTGGGCCTCGGCCCGATCGTGGGCCGGCTCTTCATGATCCTCACCACCACCGGGCGCCAGAGCGGATTACCGCGCCGCCACGTCATCGAATTTCACTCGTTCGCGGGACGCAAGTATGTGTTCAGCGCGTGGGGTGACCGGGCCGACTGGTATCGCAACCTGCAGGCCGATCCGCGCGTGACCGTGCAGACCGCCGATGGCGTCGAGTCCATGCGCGCCCGGCGTGTGACCAGCGATACAGATCTGACGCAGGCCTTTCGGGCGTTTGAAGGCAATGCCCTCCTGAAAAGCTGGGTGAAAACGCTCGGGGTGGAACTCACCCTCGCCGAGTTTCTGGCGCAGCGCGATCGGCTGTTCCTCATCACTTTCGATCCTACGGATGATCCCACCCCCCCGCCGCTGCCAGTCGATCTGAAGTGGGTCTGGCTGCCGGTGGCCGGGCTGGTTGCAGTTGCCGTCGTGCTGCTGAGCCGGCTCGGCGCGCGCCGCACTTGATACCAAACTATTAGGCAGAAGATAGGTTGTGCGGCGCGAGGTGCGGTATGCTGTAACCGAGCGTCTTGTAGGACTCTCGCAACACGAAGTCACTTCGAGAAAGCGTGCCGCCATGCTCGATCACATGGATCACCTGTACCGCCTACAAAAAAACGATCTGCAGCGCGGCGCGGCCGTGCTGGCCAACGCCTTTGAGGAGGATCCCATCTGGCGCGAGTTGATGATGGACGCTGCGCCCGCTGTGAGGCAAGCCGCATTTGAAACGCCGCTCCGCTATTACTGGAAGTACGGCGCCGTGTACGCCGCGTCTGAAAAGCTGGAAGGCGTGATTACCTGGATTCCCAGCGAGCTGGCCGATATGACCATGTGGCGACTCATCCGCAGCGGGGCGCTCTGGGTGGGCGTCGACCTGAAAGAAGCGGTACAACTGGGCCGGAAAATGGGGCCGGTGTTCAGTCCGGTGCAAGTGGATCGCAAGCAAAACATGCAGGGCCGCCCGTACATTTACCTGCCAATGCTGGGCGTCGCCGCTGAACAGCAGGGCAAGGGTGTGGGTGGACGGTTGTTGCGCGCGCTGATCGCGCAGTGCGAGCAAGCCAGGCGGCCGTTGTATTTGGAAACGGAAACGGAAAGCAATGTCCGCTGGTATACAGGCTATGGCTTTGAAGTCATCAAACAGATCAAGCTGCCAGTGATCAATCTGCCTATGTGGGAGATGGTGAGGCGACCTCAATGAGGTTGAGGCAATGGCTCTATCGCGGCGGGCGGCCCAATCGGTTGGCGAGCTGGCTCAATCGCGGCTGGGCGACGATTCACGCGCTGGGCGTCGCGCCGAATTATCTGGTGACGCTGGAAGTGACCGGGCGGCGCTCTGGCCGCACGATCAGTTTGCCCCTCGTCATGGTGCGTCTGAACGGCGAGCGTTACCTCGTGTCGATGCTGGGCACGGAAGCAGGTTGGGTGCGCAACGTGCAGGCGGCCGAGGGCCAAGCCGTGCTGCGCCACGGACGGCGCGAGAACGTGCGCCTGGTGGAAGTGCCTGTGGAGCAGCGCGCGCCAATCTTGAAAGCCTATCTGCAAAAAGCACCCGGCGCGCGCGGGCACGTGGCCATCGACAAAGACGCGCCGCTGAGCGAGTTCGAGCGTGTGGCCGCACAGTATCCGGTGTTCCGGGTCGTGGCAGAAAATGCAACATCAACGTGAACCACAGTCCTCGAGCTGGACAAGGCAGCGCGCTGCCATCAGGTTACCATTTACTATCATTGAGGGGGTAGTGTGATCGGAATAAGTCAAAAGTTGCAGTCAATTGTCGATGCGCAGATCGGCAAGAGCAACATTCACAACATCGTCGCGGCCGTGCAGTCGCGCGATCGGCGCATCGATTTCTGCGGAGCCGCCGGGATCGCAGATCCGCAATCGGGCGCAGCGATGACGCCGGACTCGCCGTACTTCATCGCCAGCATCACCAAGATGTTTACGGCCGCGATCGTGATGCAGCTGCACCAGGCACGGCAGCTCGATCTGGAAGCGCCCATCTCGGCTTATCTACCGGAGTCATTGACGCGCGGCATCCACATCTATCAAGGCCGGGACTACAGCGCCCGGATCACAGTCTGCCAACTCGTTAGTCAGACCTCTGGCCTGGCCGATTATGAGGGCGATAAACCGCGGGGCGGACAGAGCGTTATCGACGAGTTGAAGGCCGGGCACGATCGGGCGATCAGCACCCCGGAAGCGATCGATCTGACGCGCAGCCTCCGGCCGCATTTTGTACCCGGCGCGCCCGGTAAAGCCTACTACTCTAATACCAACTATCGCTTGCTCGGCGCGATCATCGAGTCGGTCACCGGGCAGCCGATGGCCGCCAATTTTGCGGAGCGGATCTGCGCGCCGCTTGGTTTGCCGCGCACCTACCTGTTTGACGGGAGCGCGCCGCACCCCGCCGCGCTGCCGGCGGCTCTCTACCTGAAAGACGCGCCCGCGCACGTTCCGCAGTATCTTTCCTCCAACGTGTCCGATGGCGGGCTGGTCTCCACCGCGTCCGAGTGCGTGATCTTCCTGCGCGCCTTTTTTGAGGGTCAACTGTTCAACCCGGCCTTCCTCGAACGAATGATGACGTGGAACAGGATTTTCTTCCCGCTGCGTTACGGCTACGGGCTGATGAATTTCCGGCTGCCGTGGTTCTTCGGGCAGCCGCAGTTCGTCGGGCATTCCGGCTCGACGGGATCGTTTGCGTTCCTGTGCCCGGCGCGATCGCTGTATCTGGCGGGGACAATCAATCAGATCGCTGCGCCGGCCAAACCGTTTTTCTTGATGAGTAGTCTGGCGCGCGCGGCAAGTTGATCGACGCCGCGCCAGTTGGTGCAGCAGGAGGACGCATGTGTTACTGCCATTGATTTTCGGCTTGTTTCTGCTGTTGCACGGCCTGGTGCATCTGTTGTACGCGGGTCAGAGTGCGCGGCGATTTGAGTTGAAACCGGGCCTGGTCTGGCCCGACGGCTCGTGGGCCTTCTCGAAACTGCTGGGCGACGCGGCGACTCGCACACTGGCAAGCCTGGCCTGTGTGATCGCGGCGATCGGTTTCATCGTGGGCGGGGCGGGCGTCCTTTTCAGCCTGACGTGGTGGCGTCCGGTGGTCGTCGCCGCGACCACATTCTCATCCGTGGCCTTTATCCTCTTCTGGGACGGAAAACCCCGCCAACTGCCCGCTCAAGGTTTCGTGGCGATTCTCATCAATCTGGGAATCTTGGTTGCCGTGCTGGTCTTGCAGTGGCCG
>CAYNML010000122.1:0-7944 GCA_964398185.1 uncultured Anaerolineae bacterium
CGGATTCCAACTGGAATTCAATTGCCTATTCAATGCGTCGATGCTATATTAGCAGCGACGCATTGCTGTTGTTCGGCGTTGAACTGCCTGAGGAGAATATCATGTCACTTGAACCTGCTGTCTCACCTGAGCCTGCTCTGCCAGTACCGCCTGCAGAAGTCCCGGCTGCGAGCGCTGCGCCTGAGCCCACGCCATCAGTTTCGCCAGTGCCGCCTGCTCCTGAAGCACCGCTTTCGGACGACGAGTTGCGAAAAGTGCGGCGCCAAATCCGCCTGTCGCGGCCGCGCCGCATCTGGCGCGCCGCCGTCAGCTTGACCTTGGTCGTCTCGATGTTCATCAACCTAATCTTGATTGTGACGGTGTTTGTCCTTCTCAATCAGGTGGGCGCAATTAAGAACACGCTCAACAGCGTCCTGGGTCAGTTGGATTCGGCCTTTCAGGGCTTGGGTGAGGCTTCCATTAAAGACACCATTTCCATCGATCAACAAGTGCCTGTGCGTTTTGATCTGCCGCTCAGCCAGGATACTGTTGTAACCACCCAGGGCCCGGTGCCTATCAATACGCAGGCCACTTTCTCCCTGGGGCAGTTCGGCAGCATCAATGGCACGGTCAGCCTGCAACTGCCAACGGGCACACAGTTGCCCGTCCACCTGGAACTCGTCGTGCCAGTCAGCAATACCATCCCGGTTGTCTTTGACCAGCCCATCGATATTCCCCTGGCCGAAAAGGGCCTGGCGCCGGTGGTGGCTAAACTGCGCGCAGCGCTTGCGCCCATCATTGATATTGTGGATCAGATTCCCGATCGCTTTGTGATCATCCAGCAGTAGCCCTTTCTGGTTCGCCAGCCGCCCGATCGGACCACCCGGCCCGATCGGGCGGTGTTGTTTCCCGGCCAGCGTTTCACGTGAAACGTTGGCGCACGCCTGAGCGTTTTGCGGTACAATCGTCTCAACCTTTTTGGAGAGAAGCCCCATGTCCGACCTGCGCACCCGCTGTGCTGAGGCCCTGCCCGACACGGTCCACCTCTTGAAGCAGCTCGCCGCTTTCGAGTCGCCGTCGCACGACAAGGCCGCCGTCGATGCGTGCGCCGGCTTTGTGGCGGAGCAGTTGGGCGCGTTAGGGGCCGAGGTCGCTGTCGTGCCGCAAGCCGGCGCGGGCGATCACCTCAGCGCGTCCTGGGCAGGCGTGGACGGGTCAACCCAATTTCTCACGCTCTGTCACCTCGACACGGTCTGGCCGCGGGGAACGCTGGCGGTGATGCCGCTGCGCGAGGAAGGCGACAAGCTCTTCGGGCCGGGCGTCTACGACATGAAGGCCGGCGCGGCGATTTTGCTCACGGCGCTGAAGGTGCTGAAGGACGCCGGCCGGTCGCCGCGCCACCCGGTGCGCATGCTCTTCACCAGCGATGAGGAAGTGGGCAGCGTTACTTCGCGCGCGCTGATTGAGGCCGAGGCCCGCCGCAGTTGTCTGGCCGCGGTGTTGGAACCGGCCTTAGCCGGCGGGCAGCTCAAGACATTCCGCAAGGGAGTGGGCGACTTTACGGTAGTGGCCCATGGGCGCGCTTCACATGCGGGGGGCGATCACCAGAAAGGCGTCAACGCCATCGAAGAGCTGGCATACCACATCCCGACCCTGCAAAAACTGACCGACTACGAATCGGGCACGACCATAAACGTGGGGATGATTAAGGGCGGCTCGGCCAGTAATGTGGTGCCGGAGCGCGCCGAGATGGAAGTGGACTTTCGCATCTCGCGGGCGGCCGAGATCGATCGGGTGGTGCAGGCCGTGCAGGGTCTGCGGCCGGTACTGCCGGGCGCGCGGCTCGAGATCAGCGGCGGGCTCAATCGTCCACCAATGGAGCACAACGCGACGATGGTCAAGACGTTCGAACAGGCGCAGCGACTGGCAGCTGGCATCGGCCTGACTCTGGAAGAAGGCGCGACGGGCGGTGGCAGCGACGGGAACTTTACGGCCGCCCTCGGCACCCCCACGCTCGATGGGATGGGCGCGCTCGGCGATGGGGCGCACGCCGCGCACGAACACGTCCTCATCAGCAGCCTGGCTGATCGGGCGGCCTTGCTGGCGACGATTTTGACTCAGTGGGAGCGCTGACAGAAACAGAGGTTGCCGTGAAGGCCGCCTCTGCGGTTTTAGCGCGGCGCTTGGAATTCGGCCACCGCTTGTTGCAGGGCTTCGAGCGTGAGAATGTTCGAGGCCCGATCGAGAAACTGGCGCAACGACGGGCTGTGGGCGCGCAGGGCCACCACCGAAGGGCCGGTCGGATCGCTGCCGGCCGCGCCGCCGGGCTGATCAGCATAGGCGCCGTAGAAAGCGAAGTAGGCCTGGTTCAATTTGCGAAGGTTGTAGCCGTGTGAGTTGATGTACTGTCGGCGTTCTTCCATGTAGTTTTCCGCTTCGACGATTTTTGCCTCGGCGGCTGCGGCCTGGCCGGCTGCTTTCAAACGCCGCGCTTCAGCCAGCAGATCTTCTACCTTGATGCGCGTCTCGTACAAAGCATTATTGTAGCTGAACTCATTCGGATCACGCGGGGGCGCGGGCTGTGCGATCGGGCTGAGATCAGGCGCGGCCAGCGGTTTCGGCTCCACCAGATCGGGATGCTCCTTCTTCAACGTGTCGAGATAGTAACGCCGCATCACCTTCAGGCCCAACTCATCACCCGCCACGCTGGCGACTGTTTCGTTGATCACGCGCACGACGGGCGAGTCATCCAGATAGCTGTAACCCAGCGGGCGCAGGTAGAGCCAGTTGTGTATCCATTCGTGCGCGATGACCTGCATCAGCCACAACAAGTTGCCCGTCTCCTGGATCATGGTTGGATAGGCGGCCAGCCCGCCGATAGGCACCACCAAGCCCGCCTGGTTCGTCGTGCTGAGCACTTGCCGCTCGATGCGATCGCTAATGTCCACGCTGAGGCCGGCCTGCAAGCCTTCCGCATAGACGCGATTGATCGCGTCGCGCGGCGAGACGATCAGCATGTAAGGCAGCGGTGTGATGCGCGCGGCCACCGGCGGAAAGATTTCGCCGCCGACGCCGAAGCCTTCGTCTGTCAACACACTGGCGAGCTGTTGTTGAATGATCGCTTCAGCCGTGGGGCGGCGCTGTTCGATCTCGGCGCGCAGCGCATCCCGTTTGGCGCGCAGTTCTTTCGTCTGCGCTTCCGGATCTGTGACGGCCGCATCGGCGTAGACCTGACGCACTTGCCATTCCATCTGCCCCCACGCGCTCATCGATCGCGTGAAGTCTAAAACAAACTGGCTGCGTTGTTCGTCGGTCAAGTAATCTTGTACCGGCGCGCTGATCTGTCCGGCTTTTTCCAGCCAGGAGTCCGCCATCCACTCCATGAAGTCAAATAGCTCGCTGCCGGCCAACCGCGAAATAATCGTCTCGGAGTCGCCGGGCACGGGATGCTCTTGCGGCACGAATAAGATGAAAGCCGCCAGCACCAGAATAAACGCCAGGGCCAACTCCAGTCGCTTTAATCGCCGTTGCCAGGTGGGTGTCATAGCGTATCGCTTAGTGTGTTTTTTACACGAATTAGGCTCTTTGTGCTGAGATGATTATACTCGCCCGGATGAGGCTGCCGTGAGGCGGAAGCAAGGCAGGCATTAGAGCCGGGTTCATTCATGCTATAATCGCGCCGAGACTGGTCTGAACGGATTGCCTCCCACCATGAAATTTCTGATAACTGGCGGCGCCGGGTTTTTGGGCGCGGCGCTGGCCAATCGGCTGGCGCGCGGCGGGCACACTGTGCGCGTGCTCGACGATTTGACTGCGGGCGATCCCGATCGCCTGGCGCGCAGCGTGCTCTTCACGCGCGGCGACGTGGCCGACGTGCCCAAATTGTGGACGCTGTTGCAGGATGTGGACTGCGTCTATCACCTGGCCGCGCGCGTCTCCGTGCCGGAATCGATCTTGTATCCGCGCGAGTACAACGCCGTGAATGTGGGCGGCACCGTCGCCGTGATGGAAGCGATTCGTGACGCGGGCGTCAAGCGCGTGGTCTTCACG
This sequence comes from uncultured Anaerolineae bacterium, assembly GCA_964398185.1. Taxonomy (GTDB): domain Bacteria; phylum Chloroflexota; class Anaerolineae; order Fen-1058; family Fen-1058; genus Fen-1058. The sequence continues at coordinate 4,030 of CAYNML010000122.1, forward strand.
TCGTCGGGGGCGATCTACGGGGCGCAGCCGCAGCAGCCCGTGCACGAAGATCTGCCGCCCAATCCCGATTCGCCTTACGCCGTGAGCAAGCTCGCCGCCGAACGCTATGTGCGCACGCTCGGCGCGTTGTGGAATATCGAGACGGTGTGTCTGCGCATTTTCAATGCTTACGGGCCGGGTCAAGCCCTGCCCGCGTCGCATGCGCCGGTGATTCCGCAGTTCATCAAACAAGCGTTGAGCGGCGGATCGATCGTCGTGTTTGGCGAAGGCGGACAGACGCGCGACTTCGTCTATATCGACGACGCGATCGATGCGCTGGAAGCGGCTGCCCTCGCCCGGCAGGTCGATCGGGAAGTGATCAATATCGGCAGCGGCGAGGAGACGTCGATCGCGGCGCTCATCGATCTGATCGGGCGGCTTACCCACAACCCGATTGTCCCGCTGCGCAACACGAGCGGCGGCGGCGTCAGGCGCCTGTGGGCCAACATCGGCAAGGCGCATGCGCTGCTGAATTACACTCCCAAGGTCAGTCTGGAGGAAGGTCTGCGCCTGACCATCGAGCGCGATCCCCGCTTCAGCCTGTCGCGCCGCGACACCGCGCCGCTGTCCGACAAACGCTTCAGCACCGACGGTCCAGCGAGTTGACCCATGACCCGATTAACCGATTCTGCCCGCGCCGAGATCGCGGCGTTTCTGAAGAAGCACACCACGCTCGTGATTGCCACCATTGATCGTGAAGCCATGCCGCTGGCGGCCAGTGTGTTTTACGCCAGTGATGATGCCCTGAATCTGTACTGGGTTTCGGGCGAGAAGAGCCGCCATTCGCAGAACCTGGAACGAGTCAGCCATGTCGCGGTGAGCGTTCATCACGAGACGTGGGACTGGCGCGACATTCACGGCGTGCAGATCGAAGGCGTGGCGCGCCGCCTGATCGATCCCGACGAGACCGATCGGGCGTGGGCGCTGTTCCGCGACAAGTTCCCGTTCACGGCCGAGTTCACCGATCAGATCGCGCGCAGTGCGTTCTACGTGCTGACGCCCAGGTGGATTCGGTTGATCGACAATTCAAAATACTTCGGCCATCGCGAAGAGTTTACGCTGCCGTGAGCCAGAAAACACCGCGAGTTGAAAATCTGGAGAAGGCCGCGCTGCGCGGCGAGCCTTCCTATGTGTGGCGCTTTGGGCAGAACCGGCGCCTGGACATGATCGTGTCCATGCTGCCGATCGATACCCGGCGTATTCTGGTAGATGGTTGCGGCGTGGGCCAGTACGTGCGGCATCTCGCCGAGTTGGGTTACAACACGATGGGGTTGGACATCGATTTCGATCGGGTGCGGGAAGGAACGCAGGAAGGGATCGCGCAGCTGCACGCGGCGGCCGGCGAACATCTGCCGTATCCCGACCACACCTTCGACGCGCTGCTCTCGCACGAAGTCATTGAGCACGTCAGCGATGATCGACTGGCCGCACGCGAGATGATCCGCGTGCTGCGGCCCGGCGGGCGCGTGATTCTGTTCTGCCCCAATCGCTGGTATCCATTCGAGACGCACGGCCATTACTGGCGTGGTCAGTATCACTTCGGCAACACGCCGCTGATCAACTACCTGCCGAATCCGCTGCGCAACCGGCTCGCGCCCCACGTGCGCGCGTACACGGGCACAGGCCTGCGCAGTCTGTTCGCCGGCCTGCCGGTGCGCGTGATCAAGCACACGCAGATTTATCCCGGCTACGACAACCTCGTGAAGCGCCGTCCGGCGTTGGGGAAAGTGATCCGGACGACAACGTACACCTTCGAGCGTACGCCGTTGAAGAAGTTGGGGTTGTCACACTTCCTCGTCGTGGAAAAACTGCCCGTGCCATGAGCGCTGCCTCGCGTTTTATCCGTCAGCACTGGTTCAGCCTCGCGTTGATCGGGCTGGTGCTGCTGCTCTATGCGCCGTCGATCAATTTTGGCTTGATCTGGGATGATCCCAAATGGTACGCGCAGGGCGCCGGGCAAACCTTCTGGCAGTTGTTGACCTCGCTGGAAACCTATCAGTTCTATCGGCCCAGCGCCATCTGGTTGAACCGGCAGCTGGTCGCGCCTGACGGCCTCATCGCGGCGCAGACGGCGCACCTCATCCAGAGCGCGGCGCACTTGTTGGCGGCGCTGGCGGTGGCGCCGCTGCTGCGCGTGTTCCGGTTCGAGCGGCGGCACGCGCAGCTGGCCGCGTTGATCTTCGCGCTGTATCCGCTGTCGTTTCAGGCGGTAGCCTGGCAGGCGCCGCAACAACCTATCGCCACACTTTCCGTGTTTGTCGCCCTCTTGCTGGCGGCGCGTTTCGGGCAGCGCCGCCAGTCCCGCTATCTGATCGCTTCGCTGGCGGTGTACGCTTTGGCGCTGTGGTTCCAGGAGAGCGCCCTGCCCTTTGTCGTGATGTTTTTCTGGCTGGCGTGGTTCAATGAACCGCTCGCGCGATCGACCTGGCAGCGACGCAACGCGTGGCCGGTGCTGCATCTGGGGCTGGCGCTGCTCTTCTTCATCATCTGGCTGAACGTGCCGAAAGAAAGCGGCGTCACCGGACGCGGACTCGATGTGCGCGTGCTGGCTTATAGCCTGCAGGGCGTGGTGTTTCCCTTCGCCGCGTTGTTGTCGCCGCAACTTGGCGGTGTGCCTGCTCCAACGCTGATTGCGTTGTACACGGCGCTGTGGTTGTTGCTCACTCTGGGCGTCTGGCGCTGGCAGGGTAAGCGTATCGCCGGCGTGAGTGTGTTGTGGTTGATTGCGGGATTGCTGCCGGTGGTGATCGGTCTGTCGTGGAGTTACACGCGCGTCGGCGCGCGCTTGCTGTATCCGGCGTCATTGGGCATTGCCATGCTGTGGGGCGGCTGGCTGGTGCAGCTCTTTGCGCCGCGGCTGTGGCGGCGCGCGATCGGGCTGGCAACCACGATCGGGTTGGTGTGGATTTCAATCACACAATGGTCGGATATGCGCGAAGTCTATCAGCAGGGCACGCGCTATCTCGATCAAACAATTACGGCGTTGTCGCAGCAATCCGATCAATCGATCCTGCTCGTCAATTACCCCGATCGGTTGTGGCTGCGCCCCGCGCCCTATCCGCTGGGCGAATGGGGGCTGATCCTGGCGCCGGTGGTGCAAGAGGTGTCCGACTATGCTGTGGCCAGGACGGGACACAGCGCTGCGACACAATCGCTGGCGGCGTTTCGGGTGGGGGCCGATCAACGCGGCGCGTATCCGTACGAGGTCTTCATGCGCGGCGCAGATACACCGCCGGAAAAGTTGGCCGAAGTCGCCGCGCAGGTCGATCGGGTGTGGCTTACCGATTATGCGCCCGACGGCGCGTTGACGCTGCGCGATGTTGGAGCGATCCGGCCGGCGGCTTCGTCGATTTATCGCGCGCAGTTCACCGAAGTCGCGCAGTTGATCGACGCCCGGATCACTGAGACCACGCTCGAGCTGGTGTGGCGGGCGCTCGCCCCCTTGCGCGAGGGCGACACGATCTTTGTTCATGTGTGGCGGGATGGCCAGTTCGTGGCCGCTTTTGATGGCGACAGTTTGGGCGGCTTGCTGCCGCTGGCGAATTGGCCGCTGGCGAAAGACCTTGTCGATGTGCGATCGATCAAGACGGGCGATCTGCCGCCGGGAGAGTATGATGTGCGCGTCGGGTTATACAATCGCCATGACGGCGCGCGCTATGCGGCCTTTGATGCGCGGGGCCAGCGGCTGCCGGATGACGCGGTGACACTTGGCGCCATGACCGTGCGCTAACGCCACTTCTTTCGCTGATTATTCTCTCATCCGTTCTTCATCCTCCCCCTTCACAAAATCCTTGCGAAAATTGCGGCCAGCAGTTAAGATTACTTGGCTCTTCCGGGTTCAGCGGGATTATTGTCATCAACGTGCGTCATTGCGAG
>CAYNML010000123.1:0-7938 GCA_964398185.1 uncultured Anaerolineae bacterium
TATGTATCACACTTCAACTTACTTCTGGTTCAGCGATGGCGGCTGGCCGCCGTACGATGTGCCGGTGCGCATCATTCCGCCACCCAATCCCACCCCCACGGCGACCTCTTGCGGAAATGATTGTTGAAGCCGTTGATCGATGAGAGGTAGGCCGCAAGCCTGCTGACAATAATTGACCTCCTGAGTATCGCTGTCCAGCGCCGCTCAGGAGGTTTTGTTATCTTCACATTCAAAGTTATTTCTGCTGATCTACGGCCACTGCTCAACCGTCATGCCCGAGTGCTGGTATCGGGCATCCAGATTCGCATCTAACACGGTTTCTGGATTCCCGCCAGAAGCGCGCGGGAATGACGGCGTCACGCAGGCTGAGTAGTAACGACTTACGCTTCAAACACCGCCTTACACTGCGGACAACTCACCGCGCTGGCAGAGACCTCTGCGCCGCATTCCGGGCAGGCGAAGGTAAACTGCGCCCCGCAGACCGCGCATTGAATGGCCGCCTCGCTGGTGGCCGAGCCGCATTCCGGGCAGACGGGCTGATCGCAGTTGGGACAGTGATCGGCGCCGTCGGGCAGCTGCGTGCGGCACTGCGGGCACTTGCCGGAGAGATCGAGTCCGCAGTTGGGGCAGACTTCAACATCAGTGCCGACTTCGGCGTTGCACTTGGGACAAGTGAAGATCATGACCGGCAAAGCGGTGCCGCAGTAGATGCAGGCGTTTTCGTTTTCCAGCGCCAGCCGATGACACTTGGGGCACACGATCGCATCGCAGGTGGGACACGGCCCGGCGCTCGCGTCGAAGCGCGTCTCGCAGTTGGGACACTTCACCAGTTTGGGGATGACAATCGCTGCGCCCACTTCGCCGAGCGCGGGCCGGGCGAGCCTTGCTTTCTCGGCGGGCAAGGCGTTGTGGCAGCCGGGACACTCGATCGGGGCGGCGTAGATCGCGCGCTGGCAGTGAGGGCACGATCGGGCAAACAACCGATCGCACGAAGGGCAGATCGACGCAGAGGCCAGCAGCTCGAAGCCGCAATCGGGGCAGTTGAAGAAGAGTTCCAGATCGCACTTGAGACAGACGCGATCTTCTTCGGCGGTGGCTGTCAGGCAGCGCGGACAGAACGTGAAGCCGCACGCGCTGCACACGCCGTCCTCGGCAACGATGAGCGCGCCGCACGTCGGGCAGCGATCGCCCTCGCCGGGCGGTGTGTCGCTGAAGACCATGCCGCAATTGGGACACTTCGTCGCGCCGTCGGGAATTTCGTGCTGGCATTCCGGGCAGTGCAGCACAAACGTCGTGCCACATTGTGAGCAGACCAGCGTGTGCGGCTGCAACGCCGCGCCGCAGGTGGGACACCGTTCGCCTTTGCAGTGCGGGCACATGTCGGCCGTGTCAGGCATGGGCTGGCCGCAGTGCGGACACGGCTCGAATTCTTCTTCGAAAGACAGCCCGCAGTGTGGACATTTTGTATCGATCGCGCTGATTTCGTGTCCACATTCAGGGCAGGCCAGCGACCACGCTTCGCCGCAGTTGAGGCAGGTCGTGGCGCGGGCGGGAACAGGCTCGTGACAGTTGGGGCAAAATTCCTGGCCGCAGTTTTCACAGACATCAGCGTCGCGGGACAGTTCGGCAAGGCAGTTGGGGCATTCCATGGGTCGCCTCGATGATGGGATTTAGACCTCGGAGGTTTTGCGAGCCGATCGGGTATGGCACTCAACCGGCCAAGATCCTCGGCAGAGAATCGCACGCAGCGCGTTGAAACCTCCGAGGTCTTTGAGACACTCTCATTCTAGCACGAAACGTCAAGCGGTTGACAACTCACCGCAGGCTGATATACTCTCGCGCACTGCCTCGCAACCTTTGCCAACCCTCGGTGTTTTCTTTCACAGCGCACCGATCGCGCAGGGCTGACCGGCAGGTGGAGCCACACGGTGAGCGAACCTGAAAGCGATCTGGAGTTAGTCAAGCGGGTTAAAAAAGATCCGTCCGCCTTTGGACTGGTGTACGAGCGCTACGTCACCCGCATCTACAACTACGTCTACTACCGCGTCGGCAATCATCACGACGCCGAAGATTTAACGAGCCGTGTCTTTCACCGCGCGCTGACGCACATCAGGGACTATACGGATCGTGGTGTGCCGTTTTCAGCGTGGCTGTATCGCATCGCGCACAACCTCGTCGCCAACTGGCATCGCGATCATGCGCGGCGGCAGGACCTGGCGCTGGACGATGTGACGCTGATCGGCGAACCTGTCGAGATGCCGGAGTGGGTGGCCGAGACGAACGAAGAACGGCGCTGGCTGCTGACGGCTATTCGCCGCCTGCCGGAAGAACGCCAGGAATTATTGATTCTGAAATTTGTGGAACAGCTGTCGAACGCCGAAGTGGGTCAGATCATGGGGCGCACGGAAGGCGCGATCAAGTCGCTGTATCATCGCACGTTGATTGCTTTACGTGATGAGTTGATCCAGAGCGCGGCGGCCAGCTCCACCCGATCGGGTGGGGCAACCCCCGCAGGAGACGAAGTCGAACAATGACGGACGCGGAACGATCGAGACGACGCCCGATCGATGAAGCCGAACTGGAAGCGTGGCTGGCGGAGACCCTCAACCTGCCGACGGAGATGCCGCGCCTGCTGCTTGATCCGCAGACCGAGTCGCTGCGCCGCCTGATGCAGAACATGCGCGAGACGCTGGTCCCGATCGAGCCGTCACCCAACTTCGTGCGTGATCTGGGCCACTCGTTGACCGTGCTTGCCAGCCAGCGGCCCGTGCCGTTTCGCCAACGCTATGGCCGCATGATCGTGTTTGGTCTCGCGGCAGCAGGCTCGGTTGTGTCGGTGGTGAGTGTGGGCGCGTACTGGTACTTGCGCCGCGAGCAGCGGCATTCGTAATTCCCAAGGAAGGACAACTATGCTTTACGGACGCATCACCGGTTGGGGCAAGGCCGTCCCCGACAAAATCCTCACGAACTTCGATCTCGAAAAGATGGTCGATACCTCCGACGAGTGGATCGTCACGCGCTCGGGCATTCGCGAGCGGCGCATTGCCCCCGAAGGTGTCACCACTGCAACGTTGTCGGTGGAGGCGAGCAAGGCGGCGCTGGCGCAGGCGGGTGTGATCGCCGCCGACCTCGACTTGATCATCGTGGCATCGTCGTCCCCCGATCATTTGCTGCCCGCGGTCTCGTCCGAGATTCAATATCAACTCGGCGCGAATTGCGGAGCGTTTACGCTGGTGGCGGGCTGCACCGGCTTTGTGTACGCGCTGGTCACGGCGCAGCAGTTCATCACCACGGGCGCGTATCGCACCATCCTCGTCATCGGCGCGGAAGTGATCAGCCGCAACGTCGATTGGACCGATCGCAACACGTGTGTCTTGTTCGGCGATGGCGCGGGCGCGGTGGTGGTGCAGGCGTGCGAAGAGCAGACGGGCGTGTTGTCTTTTGAGTTAGGCTCAGACGGCGAAGGCGCGCCGCATCTCATGATGCCGCTGGGCATTGCCAACCCGCCGACGCACGAGGCGTTGGACAAGAAGTATCAGTACATCCACATGAATGGCCGCGAAGTGTTCAAGTTCGCCACGCGCACGCTGGCGCGCTCGGCGGCGGAAACGATCGGGCGCAGCGGCCTGTCAATCCACGACATCGATCTGATGATCCCCCATCAAGCCAATGCGCGCATCATCGAGCTGGCCGCGCGGCAGCTGGGTATGCCGATGGAGAAGGTCTTCGTCAACATCGACAAGTATGGCAACACCTCGGCAGCCTCCATCCCGATCGCGTTGACCGAAGCGATCGAGGAAGGGCGCGTGAAAGAAGGCGACAAACTGGTGTTGGTCGGCTTTGGCGCGGGACTGACGTGGGCCTCGGCGGTGGTGCAGTTTGGATTGGCAGAGAAGCCGGTAGGGACGGGCTGGCTCGCCGCACCGGTGCGCACCGTGAAAAAGGCGCAGAACAAACTCGGCGTGGCGGTGCGCACGGCGAACATGCGCGCCAACTTGATGTTAGTGCCGTTGTATACGCGGGTGTCACGCAAACAGCGGCAAGAGGAAAAGAACGGCCAGCAGCCCAAGTAGAGCAGGGCAGTAAATGCAAAGAGCGGAGATGAAAGCCTCCGCTCTTTTTTTGGACACGGATAGGACGACACGGATGCTTGCGGGTTTGCTTCTTGTGCCGTCCACGCAGGTCACCTTTCGAAGCGAAAGTGCGCCATGCGCCACCGCGACTGCTTCAGCGGCGGAATTCACTGGATGAGCCGCATCACTCCCCAGCAGTTGGTGTGCTGAAAATCATGTGGCACCGGAAGCCGAAATGGAGTATACTACGTTCAGCAAGCGCTGACCATTGACTTGCCTTTCGAATGTGTGTGTCACCCCCGAAATTGCTCTTCGTAAAGCCCCAAAAAATTCGGTATTGACAGAAGTAGACCGAACCCATATAATTGCCTTTTGCTACGTCATCAAATTGAGTAAAACTTGGATATATCCGACTGAATGAGGGGATATGATCCCCTATTTGTGCGTTTAGGCACTGATTTATTAAGAGGAGATAGCGAATGGCCGAGAAGTTAGCCGCGAAATCATACGCTCGTATCCCCGACATCTACGCCCTGCCGAATCTGATCGAAGTGCAATTGAATTCGTTCAACTGGTTCATCGAAGAAGGGCTGCGCGAGCTCTTCGATGAAGTGTCGCCGATCGAGAGTTTCAACGGCGCGCTGAAGCTGTACTTCCCCGGCGACGGCCCGGAAGCGCGGCAGTTTGGCTTGTCGTTCTGGTTCGAGGATCCCAAATTCAATCAGAAGGAATGCCTGGAGCGCGATCTCACCTTTGCGCGCGGTCTCTACATTAAAGTAGCGCTGGTCAACAGCGAGACCAACGAGCATGTCGTCAACGACATCTTCCTGGGTGAATTCCCCTGGATGACCGAGAACGGCACGTTCATTTACAACGGCACCGAGCGCGTCGTCGTGTCGCAGTTGATCCGCTCGCCCGGCGTGTACTTCGACGCTGAAGTCGATCCGTCGTCGGGGCGCGTGCTGGCCAGTTCCAAGGTCATTCCCGATCGCGGCGCGTGGATGGAGTTCGAGACGCGCAAGAGCGATTACATTACGCTGAAGTTCAACCGCAAGCGCACCATCCCGGTGACGATCTTGCTGCGCGCCATGGCCGCCATCGACGACGGCTCCGGCAGCGATCTACTCAAGACCGGCACGGACGAAGAGATCCTGCGCCTCTTCGAGCACGTCGACAACAATCCCGATCATCAATACATTCTCACCACGATCCGGCAGGAAGGCAATCTCTCGCCGCGCGACAAGCGCTCGCTGGCGGAAGAAGCGCTGCTGGAGTTCTATCGCAAGATGCGCCCCGGCGATCCGCCGACGATGGACAATGCGCGCAGTTACCTGATCGAGCAGCTGGTCGATCGGCGGCGCTACGATCTGGAGCGTGTAGGTCGCTACAAGTTGAATCAGCGCCTGGGCCTCAGCACGCCGCTGCGCACGATCACGAAGGCCGATCTCGTCAAGCTGGTCGAGCACATGATCAAGATCAACAACGGCCTGGCGCAAGGCGATGACATCGATCATCTGGGCAATCGCCGCGTGAAGACCGTGGGCGAATTGATCCAGAACAAATTGCGGATTGGTCTCCGCCGCATGGAGCGCGTGGTCAAGGAACGCATGAGCATCCGTGAAGCGGGCGCCATGACCCCGATCGCGCTGGTGAACATCCGCCCGGTCGTCGCGGCGATCCGAGAATTCTTCGGTTCATCGCAGCTGTCGCAATTCATGGATCAAACCAATCCGCTGGCCGAACTGCGCCACAAGCGCACGCTGTCAGCCCTCGGTCCCGGCGGCCTGCGCCGCGAGCGCGCCGGCTTCGACGTGCGCGACGTGCATCACTCCCACTATGGCCGCATCTGCCCGATCGAGACGCCGGAAGGCCCAAACATCGGTCTCATCGGCCGTTTGGCGACCTACGGGCGTGTGAACCAGTACGGCTTCATCGAGACGCCCTATCGCCGCGTGATCAAGTCGCTGCCCAATCAATCGGAATTGCTGATTGGCCAGACGCTGCGCGCCGACGTAACGCATCCGGAAACCGGTGAGAAGATCGCCGCGTCGGGCGCGGAGGTCGACGAAGCGCTGGCGCAGCAGATCGCGACGCTGCCGCTGGTCGATGTGGCCATCGTGCCATTCGTCAGCGACGACATGGAGTACATGTCGGCGGACGTCGAGGATAAATACATCATCGGGCAGGCGAACGCGCCGCTGGATGAAAAGAAGCGCTTCAAGGATAAGCGTATCTCCGCCCGTTACGGTGATAAGTTCGTCTTCGAAGCGCCGGAGCGTTTGGACTTCATGGATATTGCGCCGCGTCAGATCGTCGGTATTTCGGCGGCGCTGATTCCGTTCCTCGAACACGACGACGCCAACCGCGCGTTGATGGGCTCGAACATGCAGGCGCAGGCCGTGCCGCTGCTGCTGCCGGAAATTCCGCTGGTAGCGACGGGCATGGAATGGCAGGCCGCCGTGGACTCCGGGCAGGTGGTGACCGCGGAAGAAGACGGCGAGATTTCCAGCGTCACCGGCCGCATGGTGGAACTGCAGACCAAGAAGGGCAAGAAGAGCTACAAGCTGCGCAAGTTCAATCGCAGCAATCAGAGCACCTGTATCGATCAGCGCCCCATCGTGCGCAAGGGGCAGCGCGTGAAGAAGGGCGATGTGCTGGCGGATTCGTCGAGCACGTCGGAAGGCCAGCTGGCGCTGGGCCAGAACGTGCTGTGCGCGTTCGTGTCGTGGGAAGGCGGCAACTACGAAGACGCCATTCTCATCAGCGAACGACTGGTGCGCGACGATAAGTTCACGTCGATCCACATCGAGAAGCACGAAGTGGAAGCGCGCGATACCAAGCTGGGGCCGGAAGAAATCACGCATGACATTCCGAACGTCGGCGAGGAAGCGCTGAAGGATTTGGATGAATTCGGCATCGTGCGCATCGGCGCGGAAGTCGGCCCGAACGATATTCTCGTGGGCAAGATCACGCCCAAGGGCGAGAAGGAACTGTCGCCGGAAGAGAAACTCCTGCGCGCGATCTTCGGCGAGAAGGCGCGCGAGGTGAAGGACTCCTCGCTGCGCCTGCCGCACGGCGAGCACGGCAAAGTGGTGGACGTCAAGGTCTTCACCCGCGACGAGTATCGCGATCTGCCGGCGGGCGTCGATAAAATGGTGCGCGTCTCGGTGGCGCAGAAGCGCAAGTTGACCGAGGGCGATAAGATGGCCGGCCGCCACGGCAACAAGGGCGTCATTTCGCGCATCGTACCGGTGGAGGATATGCCGTTCCTCGAAGATGGTACGCCGGTCGATATCATTCTCAATCCGCTGGGCGTGCCGGGCCGCATGAACATCGGCCAGATCCTGGAGGTCCATCTGGGCTGGGCGTCCGATCGGTTGGGCTTCCGCGCGATTACGCCGGTGTTTGACGGCGCTGACGAGGTGGAAATCGAGGCCGAACTGGCGCGTGCGTGGATGATCGATCAGGCGTGGCGCGATTACACGAAGCGCGCGTGGGATTGGTTGAAGGAGCAGAGCACTGAAGAGCAGGAAGAGTTCGAAGATGACGACGAAGTGCGCGGCTTGTATCTGGCGGCCCTGTTGGAAGGCGGCGATTACGACATTGATCAGGTGACCACCGATCAAGTGTATGCGCGTCGTGTGGTGCTGCGCGAGTGGCTGCGCGAGAACGGCTTCGATCCTGATCGGGTTCTGGTGTTCGAAAACGACGGCCGCGCGCACGAGGTGTTGAAGCAGGTCAACAAGAATGCGGTGGATGCGTGTCTGCGGTTGTGGCTGAAGGCGCACGGCGAAGATCTGTTGAAAGCGTCGGCCGAGGAAGTCAAGCTGCGCGCTACTCAGCTGAGCCTGGAGTTGCGCGATCC
>CAYNML010000124.1:0-7931 GCA_964398185.1 uncultured Anaerolineae bacterium
CATGCCCGAGGTCGTTGTCGGGCATCCACTGGTCCGGCGCTGGATTCCCGCCAACAGCACGCGGGAATGACGGGCGCTGGATTCCCGCCGACGGCGCGCGGGAATGACGGGCGCTGGATTCCCGCCAACTACGCGCGGGAATGACATTAGCGCTCAGCCTCGCGCAGCAGCGCATTCAAATGCCGCAGCGCGTAGCTCATGCGGCTCTTCACCGTGCCGAGGGGGCAGCTCATCACTTCCGCAATCTCGGCGTAACTGAGGCCCTGCACAAACGTCAACTCGATCACGGCGCGGTGATTGGGCGACAGGCGCTGCAGCGCCGCGCGCACCTGATCGATTTCCCAGCGCTGCGCCAGGTGCTCTTCGACGTGCGCGTCGTCGCCGAAGTCCAGCTCGTCGGACGGCCACGGCACGGCGCGGGTGCGGCGCAGCCATGAGACCGCTTGATGATGCGCGATGCGCAACAGCCACGTCTTGACTTTGGCCTCGGCCCGGAAACGGTGCGCGCTGCGCCACATGACCAGAAAGACTTCCTGTAAAATCTCCTCGGCCACGGCCGGTTCGTTCACCAGGCGCAGCAGGTAGTTGAAGACCGGCGGTGCATATTGATCGTACAGTTCGGCAAAGGCGGCTTCATCGCCCGCGGCGACCTGGCGCAGCAGTTCAAGATCGGTCTGGGGAATGGCAACGGCTAACGTATTAAGGGACATCAGATCAGGCTCGTAATTCGGGTGGCGCACAGAAGCACGTGCGGTGATTGTACGCCAGAACCCGGCCGACCGCAATGACGGACAAACCGCCAGGCGACACATGCTGCCAACTGCATAGTCGAGATCATACCGCGCATAGTTCAAAACGGGCGCGGCCAAGTATTGCAGGTGGCTTGCAGTTGGATTGCAAAGGCTGCGTCAGGGCGCGGGGTCGGCGGGGGCACGCCCAGCGGGCGCGATCACCTGCCAGAACGAGGCATCGGGGAGGAAATGCAGGCGCAGCACCGGCACCGCGCTGACGAGGCGCTCGGCCCGGACGAGCAGGGGCAAGGCCCGAGCGGGATCGGCGCAGACGACGGGGCTGCTGGCGATCACTTCCGCGATGGCAGCCGCCGGCTCGAGGGGTTCCACAAAGACCGATCGGTCCTGCACCAGCCGATAGAGCGCGGCCAGCGGCACGATCTGAGGGCCGCCGGGACTGACCTGCGTGGGATTGGAGAAGGGCGTGGCGGCCATCTCCCACCGATCGACGTGGGGCAGCAAGACGATCAGATCGTCGTTGAGGATGATGGCCTCGCTTGAGACGCGGGCCACCGTGGTTTTGCCGCTGCCGGAATAGCCGAAGAAGCCATAGCCCAGGCCGCGCCGCGCCAGCCCGGCGGCGTGAAAGAGCAGCCCGCCCGCCTCGAAGGCCAGCAGCGCCAGCGCCGCGCGCACGAAGTAATCGATCGCTTCGAAGGGATGCGGCGCCGTGATCGCAGCGCGCGCATCCAGCTGACGCGCGTCGATCACGCCAGTGCAGTGCGGGGCCGTGAAGCGCAGAATGCCGTCGTCAAAGGTGAACGGCCAATCGGCTGGCGCAGGGCCGGGCGTGTAGGCCACCTGCGCGAGGAGCGTGTGCGGCGCAGGCGCAGCATCCGCCGCGAAGGCGCGGTAGGCCGATCGCAGCGCCGTGTGCACGGCGGGATCGATCGCTTTGACGATCACGCGCAGCGGGCCGATGGTGAGCGCAGTCGTATCGATCATGGCTGAGGTGCAGCACGGCGGGGCCGTTCCAGCCATACGAGCGCGACGACGAGGACGAGGGCGAACGCCACGCCCGCGACGAGGACGGGCGGTTCGACGCTGTACGGCGCCGTGATGGTCACCGTGCCCTGCGGCGTGACGCCGCCGCCAAACTCGACTTCTTCCAGCTGGTAGTGGTAGGTCTGACCGGGCGTGACGCGCGTGTCGGTGTAGACGTAGCTGCCGCCCACCAGCGGATCGGGCGAGGCGGGAATCACTTCTGCGTTGAGGCGCGTGAAAGGGCCGTCGGGTGTGTCGCCGCGCAGCACGTTGAAGCCCGCTGTGTTGAGCTCGCTGGCCGTGCTCCATTCGATGGTGACGGCCGGCGGTGTGGTGGCGCTGACGAGGAAGATCGCCAGCGCGATCAGAATCAAGCTTAGCGCCAGCAGCAGGGTCAGACGGCGCGAGTCCAATTTCAGCATGCTGCGCATTATACACCGACCGGCTGAACGGAAGTTGACCGGGGTTGGGTTCAGTCATACAATGCGGTGAGGAATGATCAATGATCAATGATCAATGATCAATGATCAATTCCCGTGCTGCGCGGCGGGAACGAGGAAAACGATGAGCAAGCAGGCTTTCAAAGACAATGTGGTGATCCTCACCGGGGCGTCGAGCGGGATTGGCCGCGCGGCGGCGCTGCAGTTGGCCGGGCAGGGGGCGTGGCTGGCGCTGGCTGCGCGCGATGCCGATCGGTTGGCGGAGGTCGCGGCGGAATGCCGTCAACGCGGCGGGCGCGCCATCGCCGTGAAGACCGATGTGGCGATCGAGAGTGAGTGCCGCCGCCTGATCGAGCGGACGGTGGCCGAATATGCGCGCCTCGATACGCTGATCAACAATGCGGGCATCAGCATGTGGACGCCGTTCGATCAACTGCAAGACCTGTCGATTCTGGATCGGGTGATGCGCGTCAATTATCTGGGCGCGGCATATCTGACATACTACGCGCTGCCGCACTTGAAGCAGACGCGCGGGCGATTGGTGGCAGTAGCCAGCCTGGCGGGCAAGAACGGCGTGCCCACCCGCAGCGGTTATGCCGCCAGCAAACACGCCATGGCGGGCTTCTTCGATTCGCTGCGCATCGAGCTGGCGGACAGCGGCGTGAGCGTGACGGTGATCTATCCGGGCTTCGTCACGTCGGAAATCCGCGAGCGGGCCTTTGGGGCCGACGGCCAACCGCTGGGTAAGAGTCCGGTGCGCGAAAGCGAAGTGATGAGCGCGGAGGAGTGCGCGCGGATCATGATCAACGCGATCGCGCGGCGCAAACGCGAAGAGGTGATGACCCTGCGCGGCAAACTGGGCCAATGGGCAAAATTAATCGCGCCGGGACTGGTGGACCGGATGGCACGCAAAGCCATCGAGGAGGGCAAATGACACCGAGCACGGCACGCATTGGATTTGTATCGACGCGCTTGAAAGGCACCGACGGCGTTTCGCTGGAAGTGCGCAAATGGGCCGAGGTGCTGAGCAGCCTGCAGCACGAGTGCTTCTTCTTCGCCGGGGAATGTGACTGGCCGCCCGATCGATCCTACGTGGTACCGGAAGCGCACTTTCAGCATCCCGACATCCTGAACCTGACCGCCGATCTGTTTGACGACTACATCCGCACGCCCGCGACGTCGCAGCGCATTGACGTGTTGAAGACGTATCTCAAGGTGCACCTGCACCGCTTCATTGAGCAGTACGCTCTCGATCTGTTGATCGTCGAGAACGCGCTGGCGATTCCCGTGCACGTGCCGCTGGGGCTGGCGCTGACCGAGGTGATCGCCGAAACCTCGATCGATACGATCGCCCATCACCACGATTTCGCGTGGGAGCGTTCGCGTTTCTCGGTCAGTGCGGCGGAAGACTATCTGCACGCGGCCTTTCCGGCTGCGCTGAAAGCCATTCACCACGTGGTCATCAACACCTATGCCCAGAGCCAGCTGGCCTATCGCACCGGCTTGAGTTCGACGGTGATACCCAACGTGATGAACTTTGACGCGCCACCGCCGCCGCCCGACGGGTATGCCGGCGATCTGCGCGCAGCGCTGGGCGTGAAGCCGGGCGAGTTCTTCATCCTGCAGCCCACGCGCATCGTGCCGCGCAAGCGCATCGAGCGCGCCATCGGCCTGGCGTTGCGGCTGGGTCTGCCCTACGCGCTGGTGATCTCGCACGAGGGCGGCGACGAGGGATCGGAGTACGTGGACTACTTGCAGGAACTCATCGATCGCTTCCAGGCGCGCGTCATCTTTGGCGCGGCGCACTTTGGCGAAGAACGCGGCCAGAGCGGCGACGGACGCAAGCTCTATTCACTGGCCGACGCGTATCAGGCCGCCGATCTGGTGACGTATCCGTCCAGCGTGGAGGGCTTTGGCAACGCCTTCCTGGAAGCGATCTACTATCGCAAGCCGCTGGTGGTGAGCACCTATGACATTTACCGGTTGGACATCAAGCCCAAAGGCTTTCAGGTGGTGGAATTTGACGAGTTCGTCACGAAGCAGGCGGTGGAACAGGCGCGCGAACTGCTGTTGAATCCCGATCGGGCCGCCGAGATTGTCGAGCACAACTACGCCCTGGCGACCCATCACTTTTCGTACTCGAACCTGGAGAAGCTGCTGGTGGCGTTGATCAGCCAGTGCCGGGGAGATTGAACTATGGCACGCAAGGCGAATAAGCAGGAGTTTGCCGTCATTGGCCTGGGGCGTTTTGGGGCGGCGGTGGCGCGTGAGCTGCTGGCGCACGGCCACCCGGTGCTGGGCATCGATCGCAGCCGGGAGGTGGTGCAGCCGCTGAGCGACGAGCTGACCGAGGCGCTGATCCTGGATGCGACCGACGAGGACGCGCTGCGCAGCGTGGACATTGCGCAGTACGACGCGGTGGTGGTGGCCATCAAAGATGATTTCGAGGACGAGCTGCTGGCCACGCTGACGCTGAAGAACCTGGGCGTGAAGCGAGTGGTGGGCGTGGCGTCGGACGAGCGGCAGAAAACGATTCTGCTCAAGATCGGCGCCGACGAGGTGGTGATGCCGGAACACGATTCGGGCAGGCGGCTGGGCTTGCTGCTTTCGCTGCCCAACCTGGTGGAGCGCGTGGCGCTGGGCCAGGAATACACCATCGCTCAGCTGCGCATGCCCCAGGCTTTTGCCGATCGCACCGTGGCAGACCTCAACTTCTCGGAGACGTATCACGTGATGCTGGCGGCGATCAAACGCAAGGGCGAATTGATCATGCCACCGGGCAAAGACCTGCTGCTCTACAGCGACGACCTCATCGTGGTGATCGGCCAGAACGACGATGTGCGGCGCATCACCGAAGTGGAATGATGCGGACGAAGCGGCTCCGGGCGCTGGGAGAGCACCAGCGCAACCTGCGCCGGTGGCGGATCCCGGCGGCGCTGCGCGTCATCCTCAGCCTGCTGCTGCTGGTCTTGATCGGCGCCGGACTGTTGTGGGTGTCGGGCGTGGGTACGCCGCAGATGCTGACGTTTCAGGAAGCACTCTTCACGGCAGTCTCGGCGTTGGCGGTGACGGGCTTATCCACCATCACGCCCAACAGCGATCTGACGTTCTTCGGGCAGGTGGTGCTGATGGGCTTGATTCAGATCGGCGGCATTGGGTTCATGGTGCTGGCGGTGGGCGTGCTGCGCGCGCTGCGCCGCCAGGTGTCACTGGTCGATCGACAGGCGCTGCGCGATTCGCTGGGGCTGAGCGAGGCGATCGAGTTCCGCGCCGTGCTGCGGCGCGTGCTGGTCTCGATGCTGGCCGTGGAGAGCATCGGCGCGATCTTGTTGTGGCTGCACTGGCGCAGCGCGCTGGGGGATGAGAGAGCCGCATTCTATGGCCTGTTTCACGCCGTGTCGGCTTTCTGTAATGCCGGCTTCTCGTTGTTTTCCCCGGCGCAGTTCCCCTCGGGAATTCCCCGCGATACGCTGTCGTTGACGATTCTCGGCGGGTTGATCGTGCTGGGCGGGCTGGGTTTTCCGGTGTTGGCCGATCTGGTGGAGTGGCCGAGGCGCCGCCGCCTGTCCCTGCATGCGCGCCTCACGATCATTGTGTCGGCGATCTTGATCGCGATAGGCGCGATCGGGTTGTTGCTGGCCGAGAACCGATCGGGCGGGGCGCTGAGCGGCGTGCCGTGGCATCAACAGATCGCGCTGGGCGGTTTCCAGTCGATTGCGGCGCGCACGGCGGGCTTTTCGGTGCTGGCGAATATGCAGGAGTTGACGGCGGCCAGCCAGGTGCTGTTGATTGGATTGATGTTCATCGGCACAGCCCCGGCCTCGATGGGCGGCGGCATCACAACGGGCACGTTCCTCGTGCTGGCGCTGGCGATGTGGAGTTATGCGCGCCGCCTGCGATCGGTGCAGGTGTGGAAGCGGCAGATTCCGGCGGATGCGGTGCGGCGCGCTTCGGCGGTGCTGCTGGTGGCGCTGCTGGTCGTGATCAGCGCGACGTGGTTGATGCTGCTGGAGCAGGAAGCGCCGCTGGAGAGCGTGGTGTTTGAGGTGGTCTCGGCGTTTTCCACCACGGGCCTGTCGCTGAACTATACGGCGCAGCTATCAACCTTCGGGCAGTTCATCATCATGTTGTGCATGTTGTGGGGACGGCTGGGCGCGCTGACGATCGTCGTGGCGCTGGGCGAGCAGCGTCCGCCGGAACTGGTGGAGTATCCGGAGGAAAGGCTGTTGTTGGGATAGTCGTTGGTGGCTGGTCGTTGGTTGTTGGTTATGCGGCGCAGCGCAAGGATGCACGTTGTGCGGGATTGGCGTGACATACTGAAAAAAAACGCCAGGCAGGGTAAAATAGGACGTGCCTGTGCCACGCAGCGTGGGCATGAACTCCATCATTTCAAGAGAGGGTTTTCCGAGCATGGATAACATGGTAGCGATCATCGGGTTGGGGTACGTGGGCCTGCCGCTGGCGGTGGCCTTTGGGCGCGCGGGCGTGCCGGTGCTGGGCGTGGACGTGAGCCGCTCGAAAGTGGACGAGCTCAATGCGGGGCGCAGTTACATCCCCGACGTGCCCACGGACGACATCGCGGCGCTGGTGCGGCAGAATTTGTTGAAGGCCACCAGCGATTACGCGGCGGTGCGCGAGGCCGAGGCCATCTTCATCTGCGTGCCCACGCCGTACGATCTGGCCAAAGCGCCCGATCTGTCGTTCATCATTCAGGCGGCGGAAGGCATTGTGCCGTATCTGAAGAAGGGGCATTTGGTGGTTTTGCAGAGCACGACGTATCCCGGCACCACCGACGAGATCGTGCAGCCGATTTTGGAACGATCGGGTTTGAAGCTGGACGCAGATTTCGATCTGGCGTTCAGCCCGGAACGGATCGATCCCGGCAACACACAGTTCAACGCGATCAACACGCCCAAGGTAGTCGGCGGCGTGAACGCGCGCGCCACCCAGCGCGCCGCCGAGTTGTTGAAGCGCATCGGCGCGCCGGTGGAGATTGTGTCGAGCGCGCGCGCGGCGGAGATGACGAAGCTGCTGGAGAACATTTTCCGCAGCGTCAACATCGCGCTGGTGAACGAGCTGGCGCTGTTGTGCGAGCGGATGCACATGGATGTGTGGGAGGTGATCCGCGCGGCGAGCACGAAGCCGTTCGGGTTCATGCCGTTCCAGCCGGGCGCGGGCGTGGGCGGCCACTGCATCCCGATCGATCCACTCTACCTGTCGTGGAAAGCGCGCGAATACGACTTTCACACCAACTTCATCGATCTGGCCGCCGAGGTGAATGAGAGCATGCCGTATCATGTAGTCGATCTGGTGCTGCACGCTCTCTCGCAGCGCGGGCGCGGCATCAAGGACAGCCGCGTGCTCATCCTGGGTGTGGCCTTCAAGCGCGACATCGACGATCCGCGCAACAGTCCCGCCGAGCGCGTGATCGAATTGCTCTTGCAGCGTGGGGCGCAGGTGCAGTATCATGACAAGTACGTGCCGCAGTACACGTTGGGGCCGGATGTGTTCTGCCGCGAGAAGACGACGCTGACGTCGACGCCACTGGACGAAGCATTAGGGCAGTGCGACTGCGCCGTGATCGTGACCGGGCACCGGAACGTGGATTACCAACAGGTGATCGATCGTGTGCCGCTGGTGGTGGATTGCTGCCATGCGACGGCGGGGTTGACGGATGGGGAGAGGCGAGTGGTGAAGTTAGGAGTGGGATAGTGCG
>CAYNML010000125.1:0-7525 GCA_964398185.1 uncultured Anaerolineae bacterium
ACGGCAGCGCGCGCTCGCTGGCGTGCTGTGCGTCGTCGTATTGACCCAGCTGTACCAGCAGCGCCGCTTCGGCGCGCCACCCTTCAGCCTGCCAGCACGAACCCTGCGGCGCGAGTTCTTTCAAGCGATCGATCAACTGCGCCTGCTGTTCGCGCTCGCCCAGCACACTGTGCAGCGCGATCTGCCGCCGCAGGCTTTCACCCACCCGATCGATCTCGCCGCTCGACTGTGCCAGTTGATCGAGTTCGCGCAGATCGATCTGCTGGGCCGATCGATCGCCGCGCCGCCGGTGGATGTCTTCGCGCAGCAGCCACAGCTCAAACCGCGCCCGATCGGTCTGCGCCAACTCCAAGGCCCGATCGATCGCGTTCAGCGCCTCGTTGTCGGCATAGACCGCCAGGGCGCGGTGGGCCGATCGGGTGTAGTAGGCCGCTGCGGTTTCGGGATCGCCGCCCAGATCGAAGTGGCGCGCCAGCTCGCCGGCCAGTTCATCCAAGCGTTGTGGATAAAGTTCTTCCAGCACCCGGCCCACGCGCTGATGCCGCCGCTGCCGCACCGGCGCAGCGAGCTCGTCGTAGAGCGTCGCTTGAATCAAGTGATGCGTGAAGGCGTAATCGGCGTGACCGCGTCCGCCCGCTTCACGCACCAGCTGGCGATCTTGCAATTCGTGTAGTGCATCCAACACGCGTGCCTCATCCCAGCCGCTGGCTTCGCGCACCAGTTCCACGTCAAAGGCCGGGCCGATCACGCAGGCGATTTCGGCCAGCGTGCGCGCTTCGTCGCTCAGGCGCACCAACCGCGCCCCGATCGTGGATCGCACTCCGCCGGGCAGCGCCTGCCGCGCCGGCAGATCGATGTGCCAGCGCCCGCGCTCGATGGTGGCGTGGCCGCTTTCCAACGCATCGCGCAGCAGTTCGCTCAGGAACAGCGGATTACCCTCGCTGTCGGCGTACAGGCGCTGCGCCAGAAGATGAGAGTGTTCGCCGGAGATGTGCGTCACGAGCGCAGCGACTGCATCCGGTGACAAGCGGCTCAGCGTCAGGTGCAGCGCCAGATTTTCTTGAGACAAACGTCGGCGCAGATCGCGCAGCGGATGTGTGCGCGGTGTCTCTTCTTCGCGATAAGTCACGCACAGGCACACGGCATGCGTGCTCAAGCGCTGCGTCAGATCGGCCAGCAGGCTCATCGTCGCAGCGCCCGCCCAGTGCAAGTCTTCCAGGATCAACAGCACCGGCCGTGACTGCGCAAGGTTGGACAGGCAGCGCGCCACCGCTTCAAACAGACGGGCGCGATCGCGTTCGGGATCGAGCGGCGGCAGCGTGGGCAGATCAGGTCGACGCTGCCGCAATTCGGGCAGCAGGGCCGCCACGGCGGAGAGCCACAACGGTTCGAGGTTGAGTGCGGCCAGCAGCGGCAAGGCTCCACGCAGCGCCTCGACGACGGGCTGATAGGGCGCCGGTTCGGCAAAGGTCGTTCCGCCGCTGAGGGTGCGCGCCCCTTGCTGTTCGGCTTCGCGGCGCAGCTCATTGACCAGGCGCGTCTTGCCGATGCCGGCTTCACCACCGATGAAGATCAATGAACCGTGCCCGCGCGCCGCGCGGCTCCACCACACGCGCAGCTGATCCGATGCGGCTTCACGTCCTACAAACGGCAGGGCTGTCGTCGGTGCAGAGATCGATCGGGGGTCTGTGGCTGCCACCGTCGCGCCGCGCGCGATCGATTCATAGAGTGCGATCGTTTCCGGCATGGGGTCCACATCCAGCTCGGCGCGCAGGCGGCGCACGAATTGATCGTAGTCGGCGAGGGCCGAAGCGCGATCGCCGGTGTCAAAACGCAGGCGCATGAGTTGGCGCAGCGCATCTTCACGAAATGGATCGTGGCGCAGCAGGCGCTGCGCATAATCGCTGGCGGTGGTGAAATCCTCGCAGGCGCTGTTGATCTCGATCAGGCGGGTCAGGTCGGCGAAGTAGCGATCGCGCAGGCGTTCGCGTTCATAGAACAACCAATCGTCGTAGAGCGCGGTAAGCAGATCGCCGGTGTAGAGGGCGATGGCTTGCGAGAGCGTCGCGTCGTCGTCGCTGAGCCGATCGAAGTCGGCTACGTCCAGCCAGTATGCGGCGGCGGGATTCCATTGAATCGATTCAGCGTCACCGATCCACCACGGGCAATCGGGATCGGCGAGCGGCAGGGCGCGTTGCAGATGATGCAGATGGCGGCGCAGATTGGCGCGGGCGTCGCTTTCGCTATCGTCGGGCCACAGGGTGAAAGCCAGCGTCTCACGCGAAACCGGCTGCTGGCGGTGCAGCAGCAGATAGGCAAAGAGCGGCAAGGTCTTAGGTCGCGCCGCAAACTTGAAAGGCGCGTCGTCGAGGAGTAACTGCAACTGGTTGAAGAGGAGGATGCGGAGCATAACGGCGTATGGATGACAACACAGACGCCGCTATTGTCGATGGTTCAATACATTGTGTCAATGGCCGCTCGGTTAAATTCTCTTAACGCGGTGATGCGCGTTGCTGGCGGGTGAAAACTTGAAAGCCCTGACCGCTTACGGCTATAATGTGACGCATGTTGAACCTCGTCGCCACCAAACTGCGCCGGCCCGTGGTTCCCGCCAGGCGTGTTCAACGTCCACAATTGTTGCGGCTATTGAATGGTGGGCTGGCAGCCGGCCACCCCCTCACGCTGGTCTCGGCTCCCGCCGGTTTCGGCAAGACACTGTGTGTCAGCGAGTGGGCCAGCACCCTCGCAGCGCCTGTGGCCTGGTTGTCGCTGGAAGCAGAAGATGACGAGCCGGGACGCTTCTTCACGTATGTGATCGCGGCCTTGCAACAATTGAATGCCGACCTGGGACGCGAGATCGGCCGTGTGCTGCGCTCGGGCCAGCTGCCGCCTGCCGACATCATCCAGGCCGAGCTACTTAATGATCTGCTGGCGTGGGATCAGCGCGGTGTGTTGCTGCTCGACGATTTCCACGTGATTCAGGATCGCTTTATTCTGCAGGTGCTGGAGAAATTGATCGCCAATCTGCCGCCGGCTGTGCAGATCGTGCTGCTCACCCGCGAAGATCCGCCCCTGCCTTTAGCGCGCCTGCGCGCCAACAATCAGCTGACCGAGGTTCGCGCCAGCGATTTGCGCTTCACCGATCGCGAGGCTGCACAGTTTTTGAACGAGGTACTGGGGTTGGCCTTGTCCCCGATCGATATTGCCGCGCTCGCAGAGCGCACGGAAGGCTGGATCGTCGGGCTGCAACTGGCCGGCTTCTCGCTGCGCGATCGAGCCAACCCGTCCGGCTTCATCGCCGCCCTCAGCGGCCAGCAGCGCTTCATCTTGAGTTATCTCACCGAAGAAGTCTTGCAGCGCCAGCCGCTCGAGATTCAGCAGTTTCTCTTGCAGACGTCGATCCTGGACAAGTTGAACGGTGAGGTCTGTGACGCGGTTACGGGCCGGGCCGACGGGGCGCAGCTGCTCGATCGGGTGTTGAAGGCCAATCTGTTTTTGATCGCGCTGGACGATGAACAGCGTTGGTATCGCTATCATCATCTGTTCGTCGATCTGCTGCGCGATCAACAGCGTGCTCAACACCTCGATCAGGCCGAGCTGCACCGGCGGGCCAGCCGCTGGTATGCGCAAGCGAACATGCCTCACGAAGCCATTCACCATGCTCTGGCCGCCGCCGATTATGCGTGGGCCGTGCAGCTGATCGAACACCATGCCACCGACATGTTGATGCAATGGTATGGAAAAACGGTGGAAGATTGGCTGCGCGCGCTTCCGCCAGAGTGGAGCCGCCACAGCCCGCGCACCAATCTGGCCTTCGCGTGGATGCATGTGCTGCACGGCCATTTTGAGCCAGCACTTTTGTATGTGACCCGCTTGCAGGAAATCTTTGCGACAACGCAGAGCGAGGAGGCGGCGCTGCAAGCTGAATGGCTGGCATTGCAAGCGACGCTGATCAACGCGCAGGGCAAGCCGCTGGAAAGTCTGGCTTTAGCAGAGCAGGCCCTGCAGATCGTGCCGGAGCACGAAGCGCGCGTGCGCAGTCAAATCTATCTGGCCATGGCCGGCGCTTATCAACAGTTGGATGATTACGAGCACGTCGTCGATGCGTATCAGCGCCTCATCGAATATGGCCGCTCAACTGCCAATGTGATCGTCGAGCTGTCAGGCGTGTCCGGCCTGGCTTTGCTGGCGCTGCAACACGGCCAGCTGCGCCTGGCCTTTAACCTTGCAGCGCAAGCCATTGAACGGATGGAACGATCCGGATCGCTGCCGCCGATCGCTGCGGCGGTGTACGGCGAACTCGGCGAAGTGCGTTATCAATGGAATCAGATCGATCAGGCTCGCCGCCATTTTCAGCGCGCCGTCGAAGTGAGCGTGCTCAGCGGCTACAGCGATGCCGCAGCGTACTTCGGCGTCGTGCGTTCGCGTTTGCTGCAAATCGAAGGCGATCTGGACGGCGCCGCACGCGAGATTCAAACCGTGGTTGATCTCATGCAGACGTCAGCCCCGGCTGCCGTCCGCGAAGAGGTGATCGCGCAGCAGGTGCGTGTGCTGCTGGCGCAAGATCGCCTCACGGCAGCGGAGAACGTGCTTCAGCCGTGGGCGACTTTCACGCCCGGCAAGTTGTCCATTCACGACCTGGAAACCGCGCACACGATCACTTACCCACGTGGTCTGATCGCGAACAGCGCGCTGCGTGTGATGCTGCACCGAGCGCAGGCCGCGCATGACGCAGCGGGTCTGCGCGCCGGGATCGAACTGGCCGATCGGTTGATCGATCTGGCACAGCAGGGTCAGTACAACCCGATTGCGCTGGTGGCGCTCCTGTTGCGCGCTCGCATGCAGGCGGCGATCGGCGATTCGGCGGCCAGCCTGGCTGATGTGCTTCGGGCGTTGGAACTGGCTGAGCCGGAGGGCGGTATTCTGATCTTCGTGGATGAAGGTGAAGCGATCCGATCGCTGCTGCGCGCAGTGGCCGATCGCGCCGCGACGCCCGATCGGTTGCAGACTTATGCGCGCGAATTACTGGCGGCTTTTCCTGCCACCGATCAAACCGCGCCTCCCTCGGAAATCTCCGTGGCCGCGGATCAGCTGATCGAACCGTTGAGCAAGCGCGAATTGGAAATCCTGCAATTGATTGGCGAAGGGTACGCCAATCAGGAGATCGCCGATCGGCTGGTGATTACGCTGCACACCGTGAAGAAGCACAGCAGCAATATCTTCACCAAGTTGGGTGTAACCAGCCGCACGCAGGCCGTCGCCCGCGCCCGCCAGTTGAAACTGCTGTAGAGCTTACACTTTTGAGTAATCCCCGTCTGCGCTGAACGCCCCGTAAAATTAGCCTTTCGCCTGCTGACTTCGCGGCTGCCGCTGGGTAGAATGAGTTCAACATTTCAACCGGAGGCAGTTCATGTCCAAGGCAAAACTCGAACAAGACGATGCGCGGTGGCAGTGGCTCTATCGACTGGGCGGTAGCGCCGCGCTGATCACAGCGATCTTCATTCCGTTGCAGGTGATCATCTTCATGGCGTGGCCGCCGCCGACCACGGCCCAGGGATATTTCGCGGTCTTGCAGAGCAATCCCCTCATCGGCCTGCTGAATCTCGATCTGCTGCTGCTCGTCGATCAGATCGTGGGCATCGTCATTCTGGTAGCATTGTACATCGCGCTCAGACGCACGCATGCAACGGCGATGGCAGTGGCTCTGGCGCTGGGCCTGCTCGTGGCCGCTGCGTACGTTGCCTCCAACACCGGTCTCAACATGCTCCTGCTCAGCCAGCAGTATGCTGCGGCTTCGACTGACGTACAGCGTGTGATGTATCTGTCGGCCGGGGAGTCGATGCTGGCGATCTACAACGGCACGGCCTTTCATGTCTCCTACATCCTTGGCGCGCTGGTGGGAACCCTCATCGGCGTAGTCATGTGGCGCAGCGAAGTGTTCAGCCGGGCCACGGCCAGCATGGCGATTCTGGCGAACGTCATTTCGCTGGGCCTGTATGTGCCGGTGGTCGGCCTCTATATCTCGATCTTCTCGGTGCTGTTTCTGGAGATCTTCTACATCCTGGTGGCGCGGCGCTTCTTCCAGATAGGGCGTCAATCAGGTCAGTTGATCTTGCAGCCCGCGTAGCCGAGGCCGCCATGTCCGATCAGCACACTTACCTCATCCAACTGCGCGGATCGGTCGGCGTCGACGAATTGAACGCCCGCACTCCGCTACAAATTGCCGAAGCGCGGGCAGAAGCAACCACGACGCGGGTGACGGCGTCCACCGATCAGGCAGGTCTCATCGGGTTGCTGCGCCACCTGCAGGGCTTAGGGTTTCAGTTTATTTCCATTACGTGTGATCCATATCATCAGGAGAATGAAGATGTCGAAATCAAAACAGACGCAGCCAGCTGACACTGAAATTGTCGATGAACGCTGGCGGGATCTCTATCGCCTTGGAGGCATCGCCTCGCTGCTGGTCGCCGCTTCGATCGCGTTGGCGGTGCTCGCTTACTTCATCTGGCCGTACACCCCGGGCGTGGTCACGACGGAGAACATCCTGGTGACGCTGCACACCGATCGCGTCGGCGGATTGATCGCGCTGGATGTGCTCACCGTGCCGATCATTCTGCTGAACGTGCTGCCGCTGCTGGCGTTGTATGCCGCGCTGCGACGAATCAATGAATCGTATGCCCTCATCGCGCTGGTGTTGGGCGTGATCGCCGTGCCCATGCTGCTGACAGCGCGCCCCATCACCGAGCTGGTGATGCTTAGCGATAAATTCGCCACGGCCACTACCGAGGCGCTGCGCAGCCAGTATCTGGCCGCCGGCGATGCGCTGCTCGAACACTTCAGCGGAACGGCCTGGCTGGTCGAATCGTTCTGCCTGATCGTATCCGGTTTGATCAGCGCCGTGCTGATGCTGCGCAGTCCGATCTTTGGCAGGCCCACCGCCTACGTGGGAATTGCCACCAGCCTGTTCGGCTTTGGCTTCATCCTGCCCGTCATCGGCCCGCTGCTGTTCCTGGTGAACACCGTGCTGAGCATTGTGTTCAGCATCCTGGTGGCGCGAGGACTTTTCCGGTTGGGGCGGATGATCGATCGGGTTGAGGAAAATCTCATCATCACAGGAGAGTTTGCAGCATGAAGGCGCTGATTGTTTACGATTCGGTGTTTGGCAACACGGCGAAAGTGGCGCAGGCGATGGCGGAGGCGTTGCAGACTTCGGCTGTGCCGGTCAGTCGGGTGACAGCGGACATGCTGCGTGGTGTCGACCTGCTGATTGTCGGCTCGCCTACGCGCAGCTTTCGACCCACTCCGGCGATCTCGAAATTTTGGGTATCCGTATTTTACGGTTGAAACTGGCTATTTGACGTCTGCCTCTAGAAGTTGCACCAAGGTTGAAATCTCTACCCCGTAGTTCCTGACTCTTGCTTCAACTCCCGGTTGCTCGCTGGTCGTCACCAGAGCATAATCCTGACGGGATGGTTCACGCAGCGAATAACGCGGGCGTGGCTCAATGTGCAAGCCGCCATTGAAC
>CAYNML010000126.1:0-7415 GCA_964398185.1 uncultured Anaerolineae bacterium
TCGTTACTCATTACTCGTTACTCATTACTCGTTACTCATTACTCGTTACTCATTATTGATCACTCATCATGTCATCATTCCGCATTCTCGTGCCCGCCACCACTGCCAACCTCGGCCCCGGCTTCGATTGTCTGGGCATGGCGCTGGCGCTGTATAACGAAATCGAAGTGATCCCGCTCGCCGCGCCACCCGACTCGACGGACATCGTCGAGATCGAAGGCGAAGGCTCGCTGGAACTACCGTGCGACGATCGCAACATGATCATGTACGGCATGCACCGCGTCTTTGCCCGTGCGGGAGTGACACCGCCGCCGTTCAGGCTGAAGACCGTCAATCACATCCCCATGATGAGCGGCCTCGGATCGAGTTCAGCCGCCATCGTCGGCGGCATCGTCGCCGGGAATGAATTGATCGGCAGCCCGTTATCGCGCAACGATCTGTTGACCCTCGCCACGGAGATGGAAGGCCATCCTGACAACGTCGGTCCGGCACTGCTGGGCGGCTTGATCGTCGCGGTCGCTACGGCCAGTTTGCCCATCATCACGCAAGTGGAGATACCACCGCTGCAAGCGGTGATCGTCACGCCCGATCTGCGCGTGGCCACCGACGAAGCGCGCCGCATTCTGCCGCCCATGCTCTCGCGTCACGATGCGATCTACAACATCGGCCGCGCGGCGCTGGTGGTGCAGGCGTTCTCGAAGGGCGATTTCGATCTCTTGGGGCGCGCGATGGACGATCGGCTGCATCAACCGTACCGCAAGCATCTCATCAAAGGCTACGACGATGTGGTCAGCGCGGCCAAAGAAGCGGGAGCCTCCGCCGTCGCCATCAGCGGATCAGGCCCCACGCTCATCGCCTTCGCGCCCGATCGACACCAGGCCATCGCACACGAGATGCGGCAAGCCTTTGCCGTACACGAGATCGACGCGCGCGCGTGGGTGCTGGAGGTCGATCGGTGGGGGGCAAGATGCGTGTGACCCGCGTCATTTGACGCTGTTCAGGCCACAGGCTACAATCGTTTCAGCATTCCCACGCTTTTGTGGGACAAACACGGGCGGGCAAAACTACCCGCCCGTGTTGATTGACAGCCAGACCTGGCAGGTTTTCTCGCCATCGTCGCACCTGCTCACGGCGAGCATGGCAGGACAACCCGCCGGCCCACGCGTCTGGTCAAAACCTGCCAGGTCTATTCACGAGGTCTCATGCGCCGCAAAAACCCAATGTCTTCCGCCGACTGGCAGCAGTTCCGCCGTTTGCTGGTGTACCTCAAACCGCATATCGGACGATTCACCATCGCCATGATTGCGATCGTGATCGGCAGTGTGCTGGGCCTGGCCGGGCCGTACACCCTGCAATACCTCATCGATGCCGTGTTCACCGCAGGCGACGCGGAATTGCTGAATCAGATCACCGTCATCCTGATCATCATCTTTGCGCTGCAAGCGATCTTCTACTTCATCCGCGCGTATCAACTCGCTTACATCGGCGAACGGGTGATGATCGATCTGCGCTTGAACCTCTTCCAGCACTTGCAGAAGCTGTCGTTGAGTTTCTACAACGAGCGCCGCACGGGCGAGCTGGTCAGCCGCGCCACCAACGATGTCGCCACCGTGCGAACCCTGGTCACTTCCGACGTCTCCACGGCCATCTCGCAGGTCATCACGTTCTTCGGCGCGTTGATCTTGATCCTCATCACCGACTGGCGCCTGACGTTGTTCATGCTGCTGCTGGTGCCGTTGGTCGTGATCGTGGCGCTGATCTTCGGGCGGCGGCTGCGCAAGATTTCGAGCGCGGTGCAGGATCAACTGGCCGATGCGACCACCGTGCTGGAAGAATCGATCGGCGGGGTGCGCGTGGTGCAGTCGTTCACGCGCGAGGACTATGAGATCGGGCGCTATCGCCACAGCATCGAGCAGACGTTTGCATTGGCGCTTAAACGCATCAAACTGTCGGCCACCTTCGGGCCGATCGCGTCGTTCATGGGGTTCACTGTGGTCGTCGCCGTGTTCTGGTTCGGCGGGCAGCAGGTGCTGAACGGCACGCTGACCGCCGGCCAGTTGACGATGTTCCTGATCCTCACGCTGACCATCGCCGGATCGATCGGATCGTTCAGCGGGTTGTGGACGAGTTTGCAGGAAGCGCTCGGCGCGACGAAGCGCATCTTCGAGATCATCGATACGCCGTCGGATATTGTCGATCAGCCTGATGCGAAGGCGCTGCCGCGCATCGACGGACATATCACACTCGATCGGGTGTCGTTTGCCTATAAAGATAATTCCGATCAGCACGTGCTGCGCGGCGTCTCGCTGGAAGTGAAACCCGGCGAGGTGCTGGCGCTCGTCGGGCCGAGCGGCGCAGGCAAGACCACGCTGGTCAACTTGATCCCGCGCTTCTTCGATCCGCAGACGGGCGGCGTGCGCATCGACGGGCTGGACATCCGATCGGTGCAGGTGAAATCGCTGCGGGAGCAGATCGGTTTAGTGCCGCAGGACACGCTGCTCTTCGGCGGCACCGTGCGCGAGAACATCCTGTATGGCAAGCTTGAGGCGAGCGAAGACGAAATGATCGCCGCGGCGCGCGCGGCCAACGCGCACGACTTCATCACGCAGTTACCCAGGGGTTACGAAACCATTGTAGGCGAACGTGGCGTAAAATTGAGCGGTGGGCAGCGGCAGCGCATCGCCATTGCGCGCGCGATTCTGAAAGACCCGCGCATCCTGCTGCTCGATGAAGCCACGTCCTCACTGGATAGCGAGAGCGAAGGGCTGGTGCAGGAGGCGCTCGACCGGTTGATGCAGGGCCGCACCAGCGTCGTGATTGCGCACCGTCTCTCGACCGTGCACCACGCCGATCGGATTGCCGTGCTCGATCACGGCGAGCTGGTGGAACTGGGCACCCACGCGGAGTTGATCGCGCAGGACGGGTTATATGCCCGGCTCTACAAGATGCAGTTCAGAGATAATGGAGCAACGGCGATCGAACCTGCGGTTGCAGAAATCGTCGAGGAAAAACCAAAGCCACGCAGCCGGAGTTTGCTGCCGGGATTGATTGGGTAAATGGATACGACTTTCGAAACTACTTTTACACCCGCCACATCGCTTGAGGTGATCGCTTCACTGCGATCGGCCCTGAGCGTGGTGATGCGCGTGGACAATCATACGATTCACGAACCGCCCGTGGATTTGCTGGAGTTTACCGGCAAATTGACTTGCTCGTCTGATGAAGCCTTCAAGCACATCTACACATCGTTCATCGCCTATGGCTACACGCCCATGCTGACCGAGCGCGACGGCAAGGAGATCGTCGTCGCCAAGCACGGCATCGTCGAGGCCACGCGCAGCGATACACGCCTCAACGCGATCCTGCTCATCGCCACCATCGCCAGCACGGTGCTGGCGGGTGTCATTCTTTACGCCGGCACTTCGCCGTTGGCGGAGAGATTGCTCAGCCGGGTGAATGATCCGCTCGAAGCACTGTGGGTTGTCTTGCGCACTCCAGCGCTGTGGCTGATCGGTGTGCCCTATGCCTTGACGCTGCTGACCATTCTGGGCGTGCACGAGATGGGACACTACGTGATGGCCCGCCGCCACAAAGCCAACGTGACCCTGCCCTATTTCATTCCGATGCCGTTCGGCCTCGGCACGATGGGAGCGTTGATCCGCCTGAAGTCACCCATCAAGAATCGCAAGCAGCTGTTTGACATCGGTGTAGCGGGGCCTTTGGCGGGATTGGCCGTGGCGATTCCGCTATTGATCATCGGGCTGTCGTTGTCGCCGGTGGAATTCGTTGGACGCGCCGCGCCCGGCACGCAAGAGGGCAACTCCATTCTCTACGCTGTGCTGAAGTTCCTCATCAAGGGACAGTGGCTGCCCGGCGGCGGTTACGACGTGATCATCAACGCCATTGCCTTTCCGGCGTGGTTCGGCCTGATCGTCACGATGATCAACCTGCTGCCCATCGGCCAGCTCGACGGTGGGCACATCATCTATGCGCTGTTCGGGCGCGTGCAATGGCAAGTAGCTTTGGTGGCAGAGATCATCCTGCTGGGGCTGGGAACGTATTTGGCCTTTACCACCGGGCAGATCTTGAACGTGTGGCTGCTGTGGGCGATCCTGGCGCAAGTCTTCGGTCTGCGCCATCCGCCGCCGCTCGACGATCTCACGCCGCTCGATCGCAAGCGCAAGCTCATCGGCTGGGCGACGATCGTGATCTTCTTCTTGATCTTTACGCCGTTACCATTCTCGTAGTTGGTTGTTGGCTGCTGGTCGTTGGTAACAACCAACAACCAACTACTAACAACCAGTCACTACCTAAGCGTCCTGAATCCCTCGCCCAACACCTCGCTCGCTTCGGTGATGACCACGAAGGCGCGCGGATCGATCGACTGCACGAGGCGTTTCAGAATGCTGACCTCGCCGCGCGAGACAACGCAGTACAACACCTCCAGTCCCGTTTCGGTATAGCCGCCGCGTCCTTCCAGCACCGTCACGCCGCGTTCCAACACCGTCAATACACTCGATCGAATGTCGCTCGCTTTGCTGCTGATGATGATGGCCGCGCGGCCATAGTTGTTCTCGCCCTGCACCACATCGACCACGCGCGCCGCCACGAAAGTCAGGATCAACGCATACAGCGCCGCCTCCAGACCAAAGACCGCCGCCGCGCCGATTAGCACGATGCCGTTCACGACGAGGATCGTCGTGCCGAAGGGAATCCCCTTCCAGTGATGCAGCAGGCGCGCCACCACATCCGTGCCGCCCGTCGTGCCCTGCCCGCGAAACACCAGGCCCATGCCCAACCCGTCGAGCAAACCGCCGTACAACACAAACAGCAGCGGATCGGTAATGGGCGGCACATCCTTCAGCCACACCGCAAACAGATCGGCCAGCACCGACATGACCACCGTGGCGTAGATCGTGCGCACGGCGAAGCGCATGCCGCCGCCCCATTTCACGCC
The DNA here is from genome assembly GCA_964398185.1 of uncultured Anaerolineae bacterium. Classification (GTDB taxonomy): domain Bacteria; phylum Chloroflexota; class Anaerolineae; order Fen-1058; family Fen-1058; genus Fen-1058. The sequence goes on from CAYNML010000126.1 coordinate 4,958, forward strand.
CGCGACGAACAACGGGATGTTGATGATCAACACCATCGTGCCGACCTGTGTGCCGAGCACGTAGTACAGAATCGTGGCGATGCCCGTCGCGCCACCCGACACGATCTTGTTGGGCACCAGCAGCAGCGCGATGTTCAGCGCCAGCAGCGTCGCGCCGATGGTCAGCTGCGCGTAATCAAGGCCGGTGCGGCGCACCGTGCGCCAATTGATGTTCTGCATAGACACCTCGCAAAAATAGATGTAGGGGCGAGGTTACCTCGCCCCTACAAGAATGGATTCGTTCGTCGTTCCACACCGATCGTTGTCGGCGGCCCGTGGCCGGGATACACCTTGAAATCGTCGGGCAGCGTCAACAAGTGATCGGTAATGCTGGCGATCAGCGTGTCGTAATCGCCGCCGGGCAGATCAGTGCGCCCGATCGAGCCGGCGAACAGCACATCACCCACAAAGGCCGATCGCTGTTCGTGCTCGATGAAAGCCACATGCCCCACGGTGTGCCCCGGCACATGGCGCACTTCAAACTTCAACGCGCCGATCTCGATCACCTCGCCGTGCGCCACCAGCCGATCGGGCGGCGGCGCCGCGCGAATCTTGAACCCGAACAGATCGGCGCCGCCCTTTGCGTTCAGCAGATCGATCTCGCGGGCGTGGGCAATCAATGGCGCTTGCAACGCGTCGCGCATGTCCGCCACCGCGCCGATGTGATCGAAGTGGCCGTGCGTCAACAGGATGGCCTTGATCGTCAGCTCAGCCGATCGGGCTTCACCGAGAATCGCTGCCGCATCCCAACCGGGATCGATGACCACGGCGTCCTGTGTCGATCCGACGAGATAGCAGTTCGTCTGCACCGGCCCCAACGCCAGCGTGCGCACGATCATTTCTTGGCGCTCGCTTTGGCCCACGCGTCGATGGCGGCCGGATCGACGTGCAGCGCGTCCTTGAAAGTGGCGTAGCGCGTGCGCATGTCGCTGCGGTCATTGAGATCATCCGGCTCGTCTTCCAGCAGAATGAACTCCGCGAAGCGCGTCAACTGCCGCAGCTGCGCCTTGCTCATCTTCTGGACCAGGTTGGCCAACTTGTCGGAATCGTCCATGCTCATACCTCGCTGAGGTCGATTATAGCATACCGAAACCGGGTTGCTCCAACTCGATCGCACTTGAACACGGGTCGGAGCAGCCCGGTTTCTCGATCGGTTTGGTATAATCAACGCATGAATCTCAAACGACGCGACTTTTTCAAAATCGCCGGAGCAGCTACTGCCGGCCTGGTAGCCGGTGAGGCCGCGCGGGTGTCGGCCAAACCGATTGCGCCACCCTACCCCGCGCCCCTGCTGCCGGCCGACGGCGAGTTCGTTCCAGCGCGCGTGCTGTCCGCCTCCGTGCCCGTCTATAGCAGTCTCGATCCCAACACTCGCAAGTTGGTCCGTTCGGTGCCGCGCGACAAGACGCTGGACGTCAGCGGCGAGTACGAAGGCCCCGGCCCGGAACGCAATCGCACCTGGTATAAGACGCGCGACGGCTACGCCTACTCGGCGTGGCTGCAAAAGATGGAGCCGTACCGCACGCCGAAGATCTACACCAACCTCGGCGAGTGGGGCATCTGGATCGAAACGATTGTGGCCAACGCTCCGGCGCACGCTGAACCCAGTGAGTCTTCGCCGCTGCGTTACATCTACAATTACGGCACGGTCTTTCACGCCACGGAAGCGCACGTCGATGACTTTGGCCGCGTGTGGTACAACACCGTGGACGAATACGCCAGCAAGGAGGACAACATCCTCCCCACGAATCACTGGGTGCCCGCCGTGCTGATGCGCAAGATCGAGGAAGACACATGGCAGGCCATCAACCCGCGCGCCGCCGACAAGCGCATCGAAGTGGATCTGGGGCGCCAGACAGTGACGTGCTACGAGGGCGATCAACCGGTGATGAGTTCACGCTGCGCCACCGGCGCGTCGTTCAAAATATCCGAAGAAGAGGTGGCCGACTATACCACACCGCGCGGCGAATTCAAGGCGATCTTGAAGATGCCCACGCGCCACATGCGCGCCCCCGAAGCCGAACGCGACACCGACGCGTGGTTCGATCTGCCCGGTGTGCCGTGGAGCACGTTCTTCACCTACGACGGCATCGCCATTCATGGCACGTACTGGCACAACGACTACGGCCTGCCGCGCAGTCATGGCTGCGTCAACGTGCCCATCCACGTCGCCAAGTGGATCTACTTCTGGACGGAGCCGGAAGCGCCCTACGAGGACGACTTCGTGCAGGGCGATGTGCCGGAAGTGACGGCCACGCAGATTAGCGTTGTTTGATCCTCGAACGCCCGCAAGGGGCGCGAAACGGCGCGAAAAAGCCCCGGCACACATGCACACGGGGCTTTTGTCAAGCAACGAATCTGTCTTCACTCCGTGTAAATCTGTGCAATCCGTGTTATCCGTGTCCTACATCTTCGTGCC
>CAYNML010000127.1:0-6445 GCA_964398185.1 uncultured Anaerolineae bacterium
GCCGGGATGGTCGGCACCAACGCGTGCTCGCCGATGCCGCGCGCGCCCCACGGCCCGTCGTCCTGCGGCACCTCGACGATGATGGCCTCGACTTCGCGCGGCGCGTCGGCGCTGGTGGCGATGCGGTAATCGACGAAACTGGGATTCTGCATCTTGCCGTCCTTCAACTTGATTGCCTCGAACAGCGCGGTGCTCATTCCTTGCACGAAGCCGCCTTCCATCTGCGCCTTCACCAGATCGGGATTGATCGCCTTGCCCATATCGAACGCGGCCACGGCCTTGATGATCTCCACCTTGCCCGTGTCCATATCCACTTCCACCTCGACGGCTTGCGCGCCCGTCGTGTAGTGGACCACCGCGCGCGGGCCTTGTCCTGTCTGCGGATCGAGGCCGGTGACGTAGGTCGGCATGAAGTTGCCGCGCCCCACGATCGGGCCGCCGATCCACCCTTGATCGTTCGGCTTCGCCATGCCGTAAATCACGATGTTTTTCAGCGGCAGCGTTTCTTCGCTCTTGTACGAAATCACGTTGCCGTTCACAATATCCAGATCAGCGATGTCTTCGCCCCACGCCTGCGCCACCATCTCCAGCACTTGTTTCTTCGCATCGAGCGCGGCCGCTTTCACCGCGTTGCCCATGCTCCACGTCAGGCGGCTCGCCACGGTCTGCCATTCATACGGGCTGTATTTCGTATCGACCGGCGCGGCGATGCGCACCCAATCGTATGGCACGCCCAACGCTGCCGCCGCCATCTGCGCCATCACGGTAAACGACCCTTGCCCGATCTCTTGTCCGCCGATCCCGACGGTCACGTAACCGTCTTCGGCCAGTTCCACCCACGCGCTCGATCCGGCATTGGGCGGCATCGCGGGCGCTTTCCACATGATGGCGATGCCTTTGCCGCGTTTCTTATTGGGAGCCGATGGGGCGCGTTTCTTCCCCCACTCGATCGCTTCCGCGGCTTTCTCGATGCACTGCGACAAGCCGATCGGATGCATCTTCATCCCGGTGAGGATGATGTCGCCGTCTTTCACGCAGTTGATCTTTCTGAATTCGACCGCATCCATCCCGATCGCTTGTGCGAGCTCATCGATACACTGTTCCAATCCCGAATGCATCTCCGGCATGCCGAAACCGCGCATCGGTCCGCCGACCGGATGATTGGTGTACACGCAGCGGCTGTCGATCTTGAGATTCGGCACGAGGTACGGCCCGCTGCCGCTGTAGCCCGACGCGCGCGTGATGTTGACGCCGTACTCGGTGTACGCGCCCGCATCCCAGTAATACTTGTTTTCTACGGCGAGCAGTTTGCCGTTTTTGTCGCAGCCCATCTTGAAGTGCGCCACGACACCCTGTCGCACAAACGCCGTGAAGAATTCTTCTTCGCGCGTCAGGCGCAGTTTCACCGGCCGCCCCGGCACTTTCGACGCGATGGCGACCGTCAGCGCTTCCATGCTGAGGCCCGCCTTGCAGCCGAAGCCGCCGCCCACGTAAGGCGCGATCACTTGTACGTCGCTTTGCGAGACGTGCAGCGCCTTGGCGATCAGATTGCGCTGCGCGAACGGCGATTGCGATGATCCCCACAGCGTGATCTTGCCCTGCTCGTCCACTTTCGCCACGGCCACATGCGGCTCGATCGGCACGTGCTGCACGTGCGGGATGCGGTACTTCCGTTCCACGATCGCTTCGCACTGCGCCCACGCGCTATCGACATCGCCCTTGCGGATCTTGAAGTGATTGGACACGTTGGTGCCCGGCTGCGGAAAGATGAAGTTCGGCACTTCGTAAGTGCCCAGATCGGGGTGGATCAGCGGCGCTTCGGGGCTCGCGCCAAACTCCGGATCGAGCACGGGTTGCAGCACTTCGTACTCCACCTCGATCAGCTCGACGGCCTTCTCCGCGATTTCCTCGCTGATCGCCGCCACGCCCGCGACTGGATCGCCGACGTACCTCACGCGATCGCGCGCGAAGATATACCGATCGGACAGATACAGGCCCGTCAGGCCCGGAAACTCTTCGCCGGTCACGATGGCCTTCACGCCCGGCAATTTCTTGGCTTTCTCCACGTTGATCGATTTGATCAGCGCATGCGGATGCGGGCTGCGCACGATGCGCGCGTACAGCATCCCCGGCCCGAACTGAATATCGTCGGCGAAGATCGCCGCGCCCGTCACCTTCTCATGCGCATCCACCCGTGGCACGCTATCGCCCACGGGATGAGGAATTTTCTCAATCGGTTGTGTTGTCATACATCCTCCGTTCCCGATGATTGAAATCATCGGCTGTCACACCAAACACGTTAAAACGTGTTTCAACACGTTTTCATTGCCAGCCATCGATTTCAATCGATGGGTCGTGTCCTAACTCCCCGCCGCCAACTTCACCGCATCGATGATGCGCGTATAACCCGTGCAGCGGCACAGATTGCCCACCAGCGCATCGCGGATCTCGTGCTCGGTCGGGTGTGGATTCCGATCGAGCAGCGCGCGCGCCGAGATCAAAATGCCGGGAGTGCAGAAACCGCACTGCACGCCACCCGCGTCGATCATCGTCTGCTGGATCGGATCGAGTTGCTTGTCGTGTGTCAACCCTTCCACCGTCATGATCTCCGCGCCGTCGCATTCCACGGCCAGCACCATGCAGCTATTCACCGGCTCGCCGTTCCACAACACCGTACACGCGCCGCACTCGCCCGCCGCGCAGCCGTTCTTCGTGCCCGTCAACGCCAGCTTCTCGCGCAGCATCGTCAACATCGTCATGTTTGAGGGGACATCCACTATTTCTGCTGATCCATTAACGGTAACTGTTATTCGATGGAAAGACATATTTCCTCCTGGTTATTGGTTGTTAGTTGTTGGTTGCTGGTAAGCTCTTGGCATTCACCAACAACCAGTGACCAGCCACTAACGACCAAGCCTTTCCCACACATCCGTCAACGCCTTCCGCGTCATATTCCGCACCATCAACGATCGATACCGCGCCGAACCGCGCACATCGTCGATGGGCTTCACGGAATTCATGGCAAACTCGGCCGCTTCGTCGATGCGCTCTGCGGTGATGGGCTTCTCGCTCAGCATTGCCATCTCGAGCAGCAGCGGTGTCGGTGCGACGGAGGCCAGTGCGACCAGGAATCGATAACCCGACGCGGTCCGATCGGGATACCCGAAGGCCGTCACGCCCACGATCGCCAGATCGCCGATCGCGTTGCGGCCCAGTTTGATGTACTTGCCCCGCGCGCCCTGCGGTGGCAGTGGAAACTCGACCGCCGTCACGATATCGCCGGGTTTCAACGTCGTCTTGCCGGGGCCTGTGAAGAACGTGCGTGGGGATTCAATGCGGTCACCATCGACGCCGTGTACGTGCAATTTCGCATCATACACCAGCCCCGCACCGATGGTATCGCCGGCCGGTGACGCATTGCAGATGTTGCCCGCCATCGTCGCGCGCGTGCGGAGTTGATAACTGGCTACGGTGTGCGCCGCTTCGGCCAACACCGGATAATGTTCATTCACTTCGGGCGAGGCGATCAGGCGGTTCATGTTGACCGCCGCGCCGACCGTCAGTCCCTTAGCTGGATCAAACTTCAAGTCGTTCATGCCGGGCAGGCCCTTCACATCAACCAGATACTTGTCGTGCCACGCGCCATCGCGCATGCGAACGAAGGTATCCGTTCCCCCAATGAAGGCCCGCGCCTCGCCGGTATGTTGTGCGAGAAACGTGCTCGCTTCCTCCAGTGTGGTGGGTCTGATGTAATCGAACTCAGGTAAGCCGGGGTGTGCCGTAATCATATTCACCTCTCCGCCACGAAGGACACAAAGGACACGAAGTGCCACTCAGTGTTCTTCGTGCCCTTCGTGGATCACGATTCTTTTATTCGTAGTTGATGTTCTCGCGTTCCTTCACGCCGAACTTCGACGGTGGGAGAATCAGGAACACCAGGTTCAGCAGAATGCCGATCAGCGCCGCAAACACGATCGCTGGGATGCCGTTCGGGAAGATCACCGGAATCACGAACGGGTAGATGCCATTCTCCAGCGCCAGGTTGCCGCCGATACCCGTGATCAGGATGATCGCGCCCACCGCCAGCTGGCGCGGCTCAAACAGGTTGACGCGCTCCGACTGGATCAGCGCCACGCCCTGCATGCCGATCACGCCGAATAGATAGATCGCCAGGCCGCCGGTGACCGCCACCGGAATGGTGTTGACCAGCGCGGCCAGCTTGCCTACGAACGCCAGCAGAATCGCGATCACACCGGCCGTCATCAACACCGCCACGGAGTAGTTGCGCGTGATCGCCATCAGACTGTTGTTTTCGCCGTAATTAGTGCCGGCGCAGCCGCCCAGCATGCCCACCACGATATCATCGCTGCCATCGGCGACCAGGTTCAGGCCGATCAGCTTCTTGATCTCAAACGGCGCGCGCTTCAGTTCTTTCGCCAGCGCGTCGATGTAGAGACTCATCTGGTACAGGTGCGCCGTGCTTTCCGGGATGGTCGCAATGGCGATCAGCGAGATGCTAACGACCACCGCCCAGGAATTGGGATTGCCGAAATCCGGCAGGGTGATGTTGGGGACCTGAAACCACTGGGCCTGGCTGACGAGCGCAAAGTTCACCTTGCCCAGCAGCAGCGCCAGCACATAGCCGACGATGGCGCCCAGCAAGATCGGCAGCATGCCCAGCAGGCCCTTGCCCTGCAGGTAGACCGAGAACATCACCGTGAAGAACAGCGTCACAATGGCGATGCCCCAGTCGGCGGCGGCCATGTTGAGCGCCGCGCCGGCCAACGCCACACCGATCACGATCGCCACACTGCCCGTGATGATCGGCGGCAGCACCTTGTCGAGCGCGGCCTTGCCAATGCGCATGATCAACAGGCCGATCAGAATCTCGACCACGCCTGTGCCGATGATGCCCACCTGCGCGATACGCACGCCATTCGGACAATAGAATGTCTCGGCGCTGTTGAAGCATTCGGCATCATACAGCACCATCGCCGTGATGATGACCGAGATGTAACTGAAACTGGAACCGTAATACATGGGGATGCGGCGCTTGGTGACGAGCAGCGCCACAATGGTGCCGATGCCGCTGGCGAGCAGCGTGGTGGCGACATCGAACTTGGTGAGGATGGCGACCAGCACGGTGGCGGGGAACATGGTCAGCACTTGCTGAATGCCCAGGCTGATCATGGAGCCGAGCGGCGGGGAATCGGGCGGCAGGTAGCCCAGGACCTTGCCATTTTCTTGAGGGACAGCAGCAGCCATGTTGAACGCTCCTTTTTCCTGAAGGGAATATGACCTCGAGACGTGGGCCGGAACGACGACATCGACAACTTCTGCGCGGCGGGATGGCAAATTGGACGTTAAGCCGGTTCACCCCCTGTAGTTTGAGTTCACATGAGGTGCGATAAGGGCACGGGCAGCGGCAAAAAAGAATTAACTCAATCTAGCGTGAAGCGCTCGATCTGTCTAATGACAGATGTCACCGTTTCACAGTATAGAATTCAGTGGCGAAAAAGGCAAATCGTTTTTTGAAGCGAAAGCCCGCTGGAGTAGGGGCCAGCGGGCTTGGCATGGCAGGGATGGGCTAGACTTTCGGCCCGGCCCGTCTGATCTGCTCGTACATCTCCGCGTATTGAGGACTGGCGAATTTCTTGTAGTTCTCGATGAAGCGGCTGGCCAGTTCCTGGTACTTCGCCATGTGCTCCTCGCGCGTGGGCCACGACGACGCCGGATCGAGCACGCTGTCCGGCACGTCCGGGCAGTGCCGCGGCACTTCGAAGCCAAAGATCGGATCGATGCGGAATTCTTCGTTGAGCAGTGCGCCGCTGAGCGCCGCGTTCAACAGGGCGCGCGTGTGCTTGATGCTGATGCGCTTGCCGATGCCGTACGCGCCGCCGACCCAGCCGGTGTTGACCAGCCAGCAGTTGACGCCGTAGTGCTGAATCTTGTCTTTCAGCAGCGCGGCATAGACCGTGGGGTGATGCACCATGAACGGCCCGCCGAAACACGCGCTGAACGTGATCTCCGGCTCGTCGCGCAGACCGGCCTCGGTGCCGGCCAACTTGGCGGTGTAACCGCTGATGAATTGATACAGCGCTTGATCGGGGGTGAGACGCGCGATCGGGGGCATGACGCCCGACGCATCGCAGGTCAGCAGGATGATGTTCTTCGGCTGCCCGCCGCGCTTCTCGAGGATCGCGTTGCCGATGAATTCCAGCGGATACGAGGCGCGCGTGTTCTCGGTGATCGATTCGTCGTCCAGATCGATCTCGCGCGTGACGTGATTGAGGACGACGTTTTCCAGGATCGTGCCAAAGCGCCGCGTCGTCGCGTAGATTTCCGGCTCGGCGGTGGCCGAGAGGTTGATCACCTTGGCGTAACAGCCGCCCTCGAAGTTGAAGATGCCGTTGTCGCTCCAGCCGTGCTCGTCGTCGCCGATGAG
>CAYNML010000128.1:0-3995 GCA_964398185.1 uncultured Anaerolineae bacterium
ACCTCCGAGGTCTGTGGCGCTCACTCCACCAGCAGCCCGCGCAGCGTCTCGATCTCGCCTGCTGTCACTCCACACTTTGCCAGATAAGTCGTCATGCCGCCGTGGCGCTGATCGATCTGATCGAACGCGGCTTGCAGGTATTCCTCGCGGGCACTGAGCGAGGCGCGCACGTTCTCCATTTGTAATTTGCCCAGCGACATGATCTTCATGAAGCGTTCCATGCGCGGCGACACCAGCCCGAAGTGATTGTTGGTTTCAAGATAATCTTGAAAGATCGCAGCGCGCTCGAGGCCGATGGCGTGCTGCACCAGCGCGCACATGAACCCGGTGCGATCTTTTCCGGCGCGGCAGTGAATGAGCACAGGGTATGCGTCGGCGTCGAGCAGAACCTTGAAGAGTTCACCGGCCTGCGGCCACGCTTCATCGGCCAGATCGCGGTACATCTGCTTGAGGATGTCGATCACTTCGCCTTCCGCGCCGCGCCTGGTCATCAACGGCTGAACCTTCTCGCGCACGCGATTCTCCAACTCGATCGGCACATCGATCCGTAAGGCCCCGTCGAGGCGCGGTAGTTCCTGCTTCTTCTCGCGGGGTGCGCGCAGATCGACGATGGTCTTCAGGCCGATGGTTGTCAACTGGCGCAGATCGGCGGCCTTCGCGTCGTCCAGCGTGCCCGATCGATACAGGCGGCCCCTGCGCATACGCAAGCCGTCGGTGGTGGCGTAACCGCCGCAGTCGCGGAAGTTGTGGATGGTTTTCATGTTGAATTGTCAGTAGTCGTCATTGCGAGCCGCGTCGCCCAGCGCGCCTCCGCCGTAAAGCGGCGGGCAAGGCGAGCGGCGAAGCAATCTCACGCTGAATGACGCTGAGATTGCTTCGTCGGCCTATGGCCTCCTCGCAATGACGGTGCATTCCTATTCAATAATCCTTACCGTCTTCAGCTGCATATCTTCCGGCCCGACGATCTTGATGCGCTGGCGCAGCAAATACTGCACGTAGTCGATCATCTCGGCGCTGATCACTTCACCGGGCATCAGCAGCGGAATGCCGGGCGGGTACGGAATCACCTGCTCGGCGCAGACTTGATCGCGCGCGTTGTGCAACGGCACCGCGCGTGACGAGCGGAACACCGCCTGGCGCGGACTGAGGATCAGTTGGGGCAGGGCCGGCGGGGTCAGCTCCACCCGATCGGTGCGCGGTGTGATCGTCGTGCGCCGTTCCTGCGCCACAGCCCGCAGCGCCGCGATCAAGCGATCGACCCGATCGGCGGTATCGGCGATCGTGATCGAGCAGATCAACTGCCACGGATCGGCAAACTCCACCGTCAGGTTGAAGCGCGACCACAACTCGGCGGCGAACTCTTTGCCGCTCATGCCCGTGTCCGTCACGCGGATGACTAACTTGGTGGGATCGAACTCCGCGATGCCATAGTCGCCGACGAGGTCTTCGCCGTAGCACCACAGGCCAGGGATTTTACGGATGGCGGCGCGGGCGCGCTGCGCCAGTTCCAACGCCCGATCGAGCAGCTCCTTGCCGTGCAGCGCCATCTGCCGCCGCGCCACGTCGAGCGAGCCGGTGAAGATCACATTGGGTGACGACGATTGCAGAATCGCGACAAGATATTGCAGCATGGTGAAGGACAGACGTGTGCCGCTGAGGTGCAGCCAGGCGGCTTGCGTAATGGCCCCCAGGGTCTTGTGCGGACTCTGCACCACCGCATCCGCGCCGAGCCCAATGGCCGACGCCGGCAGATCGGGATGGAAGCGCAGATGTGCGCCGTGCGCTTCGTCGACGAGCAGCGGAATGTCGTGGGCGTGCGCCAGCTTGACCAGCCCTTCGATGTCCGACAGGTAGCCGTAGTAGTTGGGGTTGGTGACGTGAATGGCGACCGCGTCGGCGTGTTCCTCCAAACGATTGCGCATCGCGCCGACTTCGACCGCCAATGGAAAGTGCACCAGCGGATGCACGCGCGGCATGAGGTAGATGGGCGTCGCGCCCGAGAGAATGAGGCCCGCGTACACCGAGCGGTGCGCGGCGCGTGTGATGATAACCTTCTGCCCGTCGCGCACGGCGGCGCTGAGCATGGCTTGATTGCCCACCGTCGAGCCGTTGATCAAGAAGAACGTGTGATCGGCTCCCACGGCGGCGGCGGCCAACTGCTGCGCCTCAACCAGTGGGCCGGTGGCCGCGTGCAGGTAATCGATGGGCGGCACGGCTTCGTTGAGATCGCCGGTGAAGATGCCGGCGCCGAAGAAGTCCGACAGTTCCGGCAGCAGACCGGCGTCGAACTTGTGGCCGGGCATGTGAAACGACAGCGGTGCGCGCTGGGCGCGCGTGGCTACCAGCGAGTCGAAGAACGGCGCGCGGGTCTGATCCAGTTCAGAGGGCAGGGTGTTGTTGGGCATGTGGTCAATCGGTTCCTGTGTGAATTGGGCGAAGCGCAAAGTATAGTATGTCTCGACGGGGTGTCAAGACTTTCGGGCGCCCGTTACTTCTGGGCTACCATCAGAAAGATAGGGAAGTCTTTGCTAACGCCATTGACTTCTTTGATCTGATGATAAGCGGTCGAAAAGTGGACGCTCTGAAATCCGATCCGCTGAGCCTGTGCGGCCAACTCCGCCCGATCGAAGCCCGGGTGCCCGAGAAATTCATCCGTGTGAAACGTGCCGTCTTCCCGGTCGAGATCGGCCACGCACAGCGTGCCCGGCGTGTCGAGCAGATCGTAGAAAGCGCGCAGTATCCGCCGGGTATCGAGAATGTGATGCAGGGTCATCACGGTATAGATCAAGTGATAGCGTTCGGCGGGCAGTGGATCGCTCAGCAAATCGAGTTGGACTGGTTGCATATTCTGGACTTGCGCCGCCGCAATCTTGTCGCGCAGCACGGCCAGCATACCGCTCGAACTATCCGCCAGCGTGATGTGACCAAGATAAGGTTGCAGGGCGAAACTCAACAACCCCGTGCCGCACCCATATTCCAGCGCCGTCATGTGCGGTGACAGCGGAACAGCCGCTTTGATGCCTTCGGCCACGGCTTGCGCGCGCTCGACGCGGATTGGTTTGGCATCCCACTGTGCAGCCTTCTGATCGAATTCGTTCATGAAAGTTCCTCCTTGCCGCGACAGTATAAACGGACTCAGCGGCTAGTCAAATGCCCCGCTTACGTATTACGCATCACGTTTTACGTTTCACGCCTGATCGCCGTATAATAGATTCATCAACGATCGGGAGGTGCGGCATGGATCTCGAACTGGCCGGCAAGGTGGTGTTGATCACGGGCGCGAGCGGCGGCCTGGGCCGCGAGATGGCCGTCGATTTTGCGCGCGAGGATGCGCGCGTGGTGGTGCACTACCGATCGGGTGTGGAAGCCGCCGAAGTCGTCGCCGAATCGATCGAGAACATGGGCGGCGAAGCGATCACGGCGCAAGCCGATCTCACCGATCGATCCGCGGTGCAGCACATGCTCAACCTGATCAAAGGCGAGTACGGCGGCGTCGACGTGTTGATCCACGGCGCAGTGGCGTTTGAGGGCGCGGGGCCGATCGAGCAGATGCTGCCCGAAACGTGGCACAAGATGATCGAGACCACGTTGACCGGCACTTATCATCTCGTCAACGTGCTCGTACCGTACATGAAACAGCAGCGCTGGGGGCGCATCGTGAATATCGCTTCGCGTACTGGTCTTGTCGGCGGCGCAAAGCTGGCGCACTACAGCGCGGCCAAAGCGGGCCTCATCGGGATGACCAAAGCGCTGGCGAAGGAACTGGGGCCGAGCGGCATTCTGGTCAATGCCATTGCCCCCACGACGATCCTGACGCCCAAAGAGCGCGAAAAAATGACGCCCGAACGGCAGGAGAAGATCATCGCGCAGATTCCGCTGGGGCGCATCGCCACGCCGGATGATATTTCGCGCGTGGCGTTGTTTCTGGGGTCGGGCATGAATACGTTTGTGAACGGCGAAGTGATCACGGTGGGCGGCGGGGCGCAGAGCTAACG
>CAYNML010000128.1:4095-6438 GCA_964398185.1 uncultured Anaerolineae bacterium
TCCCAATTCAAACTCAAGTCGTACAGCCCAATTCCCACCAGCATCAAGCCACCGATCAAGTTGATGATGCGCGCATGACGCGCCAGCATTTGTGTGATCTGCCGCTGCATCCCTCCGGCCAGAAACGACAGGATCAACAACGGCAGGCCAAACCCCAACCCGAACCACACAAACACCGACATACGGCTGATCGCTTCTCCGGCGGACAGCGACAGCGCGAAGATGCTGACGATCAGCGGGCCGGAGCACGGCAGCGTGATGGGGCCGTAGAGCAGGCCGTACACGAAGGCATTGGCAAACGGATGGCGCAGTGCGGGGATTCTGATCTGCGGCAGGGCCTTGAAGGGATTGATGTTCAAGATCAGCAAGATACCCAGCCCGATGATGATGGCATCCGAGATCGGCACGACCCACCTCAGCGCCGCCCCGATCGAAATCGACAACAGCGCGATGAGCGCCCCCAGCGCCAGCATCATCACCAACACCCCGGCCAGCACGAAAAAGCCTAGAAAATAGCGGCGGCGCGCATTCGTCATCCACTGCCCGCCGCTGAGGTAGGCCAGAAAGCCGGGATATAACGGCAGTACGCAGGGGCTGAAACTGGCCAGCAGGCCCACGCTGAAGGCGGTCACGGCTTCTTGAAAGTACATGTGGTTTCCTCATATAACTTGATCCACAAATCTGACCTTGATAAAACAGGACTCGTCATTGCGAGCCGTAGCTGCATTGCGGCGAAGCAATCTCCATGTGGTCAGGCTGAGATTGCTTCGTCGCACACACCGCTCACCTGCCCCGCTCTTTTTGCGGGGTCGCAATGACGGCATGACGATCTAAGGTCGCTACATCGCCTCATTCAAGAACGGCTCCAGTGCTTGCTGCAAATCGGCGGCGCTCTTCACGCCGAACGGCAACGGATGCACTGCCCCGTGCCGATCGATGATGAACATCGGCGCGGAGGGCGGATTGAGGAACTGCTGGCCGTACAGGTTGCCGATCTCGCGCGCCACGTCGGGCGTGGCCACGGTGTACGTCCAAGCGAAACCGTTCTTGGCCGTGTAATCTTTCAAGTCCGCGATGTTCTCGTTCAGATCGATGTCGATGCCGACGGACACAAAGTCATCGCGTTCGCCCAGTTGCTCGTGCAGTGTTTGCACTTCCTTCTGCTGGCGCAGACAGGTGGAGCACCAGATCGCCATTGTCTCGACCAACACCACCTTGCCCTTGAAGTCTTGAATCGTGAAGGTCTCACCCGTGGCGGCGTTGGTGAGCGCTGCGCTGAACCAGGCTGGCATTTCCATCATCGACTCGTCCGGCTTCTCCATCATCGCGTCCGGCGTCGTGTCCATCATGGCTTCTGGCGTCTCGTGCATCATGGCGTCCGGCGTTTCTTTCATCATCGCATCCGGCGTCGTGTCCATCATGGCGTCGGGCGTCTTTTCCATCATCGCGTCGGGAGTTTTCTCCATCATCGGCTCTGCGGTCTTCTCCATCATCGCTTCCGGGGTCTGAGTTGGGGCTGTCGCCGGCGCGCAGGCCGCCAGTGCCAATACCAGCACCAATCCACTCAACAACACACTTCGCTTCAACACGGTCATCCTCCTGAAATGATTTTTCTGCTGAGGAGATTCTCGCACGTTGCCCTTACGCAGTCTTGACAGCATTCTTGCCGGTTTCTGAACGGATGGCGCCGCTTTGTAATACTCTTGTAAGACTCGCTTTAACTGGACTTAAGAGTTAGCGGGTACGATTTGATCTATCACTTGCTGGGAGGCTGCCATGCGTTGGCTGATGTTGCTGATGAGTTCCGTGGTGCTGGGGGCGTGCGCCGGATCGATCGGGCCGCAGACCAACCCGATTGGTACATCGCCGCCCCGCGAGCCTGCATCCACGGCTGCGCCCGGCTTCCGCGCCGATCTGCCCGATCTGGGTGAAGCGCCAGAATTGAACAATGACGTGTGGCTCAACACCGATCGACCGCTGCGGCTGAGCGATCTGCGCGGCCAGGTCGTGCTGATCGATATGTGGACGTTCGGTTGAATCAACTGCCGCAACGTGATTCCCTCGTTGAGGGAATGGCACACGAAGTATGCCGAGCAGGGACTGGTGGTGATTGGCAATCACTTCCCGGAGTTCAACCACGAGCGCGACCTGAACAATTTGAAGGAAGCCGTGCAGCGCCTGGACGTGCCGTATGCCGTGGCGCAGGATAACGACGGCGAGACGTGGCAAGCCTATCGGACGCGCTACTGGCCGACGTTGTTTTTGATCGACAAGCGCGGTCATCTGCGATACACTCATATCGGCGAGGGGGCTTACGCCGAAACCGAACAGGTCATACAGGAT
>CAYNML010000129.1:0-6137 GCA_964398185.1 uncultured Anaerolineae bacterium
TTTCCCTTAGCGTTACGCTAAAGTTCCTCAAGGTTACTTTGCTTTCCCTCAAGGTTACGCTGCTATTCCTCAAGCGTGAGGGGCAGTAATGTAATGATGAGGGAGAGTTGGTGAGACCTCGGAGATTTTAACGGTCAATCTAATCCTTGTCTGACAGTCAATTTGTTTGATTATTTATCCTGGCTTGAAAATCTATCAAAATCTCCGAGGTCTTTCCCGCCCAGTATAGAATGAACGCGCGGCAGAGGCAAATGCCATCTTCCTCACTTCCTAACCACTGGCAAATACGTGGCATCTCCGTCCACAATGGCCCCGGCGCTGCGAGTGAGGATGTTGCCCGCGCCGTCATTGATCAGCGCCGTGTTGAAGATCAGCGTCAGCGGCGTAATCGCGGGGCTGGTGGTCATGACGTACGTCAACGTCACACGCACCGCAACCGATCCCGTCCACGTGATGACGCCCCCGCTGACGCCCCACGCGCCGCTGGAAGCGGTGAGGCTGCTGTTCACCAAAGCGGCGTTGCTCGACAGGGTGTCCGTCAACCGCACCGCGGCAAGCGCCGGGCCGGGATTGGTCAACACGATCGTGTACGTGATCGCCGCGCCGGGCTGCGGACGCGCCTCGCTCACCGTGCGATAGGAATTATCGAGAAAGCCGTTGACGTAGTACGGCGCGCGCGGCTGCCCTGTGCGGCGATAGTTCCCGCGCCCCGTGCCCCACAAAATCCGCGCGCGGGCGCTGTTTGCCACATCGTAGGCCACCACGCCGCGATTGATCGTGCCCACGACGATCTCCACATCCCGATCGGCGTCGATGTTGGCCACGGTCGGCGCGGCCAGCGAACCGCCGCGATCGTCGCCGGGGTCTTTCGGCAGATCGAGCGACTGGATCAACGTGCCGTCCCAGTTCACGATGTACAGTCTGCCCGGCGCGTGGCTGCCGTTCTGCGTCCACGACGCGAAGATCACTTCGGCCTTGCCGTCGTCGTTGAGATCGACCACGACGGGTTCGGTGGCAAAGCGGATGAAGCCCTCGGCGGCGTTGTAGACTTCAAAGGGCCAACTGCCGTGCTCGGTTTTGTCGAGCCAGTAGGCGTGTACGCGGCCATCATACGAGGGATACAGGATTTCTTTGCGGCCATCGCCGTCCAGATCGGCGACGACGGGATTGGGGACATTGTTCTCGATCAGGTTGTAGTCTTCACTCAAGGGCGCCGCCGCGCCATCGGGCAGGGGGATGACGGTCCAGTCATTGATGGCGTCTTTCCAGCGGGTGCGATCGGCGTTGAGGATGAAGGGCATCTCGTAAAGGTCGGTGTAGGGACTGGCGCCGCAGTTGTAGACGTTGCCCACGATGATGATCTCCAGCGTGCCGTCGCCGTTCACGTCGGCGATGGTCGGCGCGCTGTTCGCCATGTTGGGGCGATGCTCGCTGCCGCAGTTGGCGTAGCCGCGCAGATCGACGGCGTGATCGACGTGCAGGCCCACGCGCGCCCACGGTTTATTCTGCCCGCCGATTGTCCCGTAGATCGAACTGGCGCGCACCGGCGAGCCGTCGTCGTTGTAGGCCACGGCGTAATGGGTGTCGTTGGGCCCGATCAGCTCACCGCGCCCGTCGTTATCAATGTCGGCGAGGCCCACGTTTTCATTGAAGCAGCCCGCCGCATAACCGTTGGTATCGCTGTCGGTTTGTTTGGGCCAGCCGGAGCGCAGTGTGCCGTTGTGCTCGTACACGAACCACTGATTGTCCGATCGCGTAGAGCAGACGGCGATTTCCAGATCGCTGTTGGTGTCGATGTTCGCCACGGCCAGGCTGCGCAATTCGTTGGACGTGCCGGTGGGTCGAATGTGCCAGCCGCTCACGGCTGTGCCGTTGGCGTTGTACACGTCGATATAGCCGCCGCCGTTGCCCGTCACCACTTCCAACGAGCCATTCTGATCGAGATCCGCCACCACGATGCCGGGCCACAGGCGGCCGGTCTGGCTGCTGTTCCATTCGAGCGCGCCGCTGCTGCCGTTGATGGACAGCAAGGTGTAGCCGCCCCACAGCACCTCGGGCGTGCCGTCCTGGTCTACATCGATCACGGCGGGCGAGGCGTACCAGCCGGTCTCGCACCAGTTGCCGGGATAGCAGCGCTGCCATTTCTGGGTGATGGTGTAAGCGGCGGGCGCGGCGGTGACGAGATGCTGAATCGCGCCCAGCGTGCCCAGCACGGCGACGCTGATCAACGTGAGACGCAGGAGTTTCATGATTCACCTCAGGGAATTCAGAAACCGGGTTTCTGGCACACCGTCATGCCCGCGCGCGGTAGGCGGGAATCCAATCATCGCGCCGATGAAACGCGCTTGTCGGAAACGTGGATGCCCGACTGAAGCGCTCGGGCATGACGTGTGCACTGTACTGATTGTAGTGAGGGGTTCGACGGGGCGCAATAGGCCGATCGGATGGAGGAGAAACGAAAAGCCGCGCCCTTGAGCGCGGCTTCCCATCTATTCGAACTTCTCCAGCCGATAACCGTGTCCCGGCTCGGTGAGGATCAACTTGGGATGTTTGGGATCATCCTCGATGGCCTGGCGCAGTTTCCAGATGTGCCACTTCACCCGATCGCGGCGCGGCTGGTTTTCGCTGATGCCCAGCGCATCGGCGATGGCGTTGATGCTGGCAATCTCACCGGGCCGTTCGGCCAGCAGGACGAGCAGCGTGTACTCGGCGGGTTGCAGGGCGACCAGGTTGCCGTGCACAAACACTTCGTGTGAGGCGGGATTGATGATGACGTCCGGCCCGGCGCGCAGCAGCTTGGACAGCGGCTGGCGCGTGCGGTACGTGCGGCGCAGCACCGACTCGACGCGGGCCAGCAGCTCGTCCGGCAAAAACGGCTTCACCAAGTAGTCGTCCGCGCCCAGCTTGAAGCCGGAGACTTTGTCGTCGGTGGTCTGCCGCCCGGTGAGAAAGATGATCGGGACGGTGGAGATTTGCCGGATGCGATAGCACGTTTCCCAGCCATCCATGCCCGGCATCATCACGTCCAGCACTACCAGATCGGGCTGATAGTTGCGGAAGGCTTTGAGTCCTTCTTCGCCGTTGGTGGCCGTGACCGGGTGGTACTTCGCCTCGGTCAACGTCATCTCAATCATTTTAACTTGAGCGGGGTCGTCGTCGATGACCAGAATCGTTTGCATGGCCGGTAGTGAACTTGCCTAGACCGCGGTAAAGCGGTAGCCTGCGCCGCGCTCGGTGAAGATGAAGCGCTGCTCGCCGGTGGGGCCTTCCAGTTTTTGCCGCAGCCGCCACACGTACCACTTGACGTTGTTGACGTTGACGTCGGTATCGAAGCCCCACACGTTGGTGAAGATGTCTTCGATCGACACCACCTGGCCGGGATGTTCGGCCAGATATAACAGGATGCGATGCTCGGTGGGTGTCAGTTCCACCTGCTCGCCGTCGATGATCACCGCGAGGTTGGTAGGGTCGATGATCAGATCGCCGCCGTTGAAGCGCATGACGGTGCTCTTGGACGGCGGGGGCAGGCGCGTGCGGCGCAGGACCGAACTGACGCGCGCCACCAGTTCCTGCGGATTGAACGGCTTCACCACGTAATCGTCGGCGCCCAGGCGCAAGCCCTTGATCTTCTCTTCATCGCTGCGGCGCGAGGTCATGATGATGATGGGCACGGTGGACATTTCGCGGATGCGGCGGCATACGGCCCAGCCGTCCATCTGCGGCAGGATCAAATCGAGAATCACCAGATCGGGCTGCACTTCGTAGAGCTTGCGCAGGCCGTCAGACCCGTCGGCCGCCAGCACCACTTCAAAGCCATTGTGCTCCAGCAGCAGGCGCACGACATCGGCCTGCAAGGGATCGTCTTCGATGATGAGAATGGATTCGGGCATGGTGGAGAAACAGGCGGGCTAGGGCATCATGGCGCCGGAAGCCAGCAGGCAACCGAAACCTAAGACGGTCACATCGATAAAGATGAACAAGGCGATGATGAAGCGTTCTTTTGGCTGCAAGTCCTTGAACAAGGGCATGCGATCCATCAAGGATTGCGGTGGAGCCGTATACTGCTGCTCCTGAACGGCGAGGCTTTGTTGGCGAAGATCATCAAACCCCATTCAATCCTCCTTCGTAACCGTGGTTGTCGAAATTTCTAACCCTAGAATACCGCGCCCAGAGTGAAAAGTCAAATCTAATTCAAACCGCTCGTGCTTCACGGCTGCCAGCCCAGCTGATCGAAACGCGCTTCCGCCCCGTCGGACATCACGCCCAGCCACGGCGTAACGGGCACCCGCGGCTCCTCCCACGTCCACTCGTCGTTGACGAAGAACGTGCAGCGATTGGATCCACATTCCGCGCGCAGCACATTGCCTCCCGCGCGCCGGATGTGCGGCCACGCGCGCCACGCCACCCGATCGATCCACGCGCCGTTGCGGTAATCGCTCACACGGAAGTAACCATCGCCGCTGATCAGAAAGGCCGTGAAGTGATCGGCGTCTTCGGCCTGCACGATCAAGCCGCCGCTGCCCGCGGAATCTTGCAGATCGATCCGTGCTTGCAGCGTGAAGGCCGGCGCAGCGATCGGGTACAGCGCCGTGCCGATCGCGTCGGCCGCCGGATTCAGCACCACCTGATCGGTTTCAGCACGGCCCGCGCGGATGAGCCACTGCCCGTCGAGCGGCAGCGGGACGAGCGCAGCATCAATCGCCCGGCTCGCTGCGCTGATCAGCAGAGCGGTTATCACGGTCGCGCTCGCGACGATCGCCAGACTGCCCAGCGCGAAGCGCCAGGCCCGCTGCGTGACTGGCGGGATGTATCTTGACATGCCGTGTTCCCTAGTGTATCCTCTGCCCGACTTCGGACGGGGCGCATGCGGATTCTTCTTGGATTGTTGGGGCTAGGGTTGCTCACCAGTGGACTCACTGCGTGTGCGGCGCAGCCGTTGGTGAATGCCAAGCCGTTGACCCTGGTCACTGCCACGCTGACCGCGCCGTCTCCTGCCACAGATACGCCTGCCCCCCCGCCGACAGCCACCCCCACGCCGCTGCCAACGGACACGCCCACTCGCCCGCCCACCCGGCCGCCGACGGCGACGCTCGAGCCTGTGCCGCTGGAGCCGACTGCCGTGCTGACGCCCATCCCCGTTGCGCCGCCTGCGCCCGACGGGGTGGTGCGCACCGCCGAGGTGCCCATCCTGATGTATCATTATATCTCGGCGTCCCCCTCGGCGCAGGATCGCATTCGGTACGGTCTGTCTGTTCCGCCGGAGATGTTCGACGCGCAGCTGAAACTGCTGCACGATAACGGCTATTCCACCATCACCCTGCGCGATCTGTACCACCACCTGGCAATCGGCGCGCCGCTGCCGGAGAAGCCCATCATCCTCACCTTCGACGATGGCTATCTCGACCACTACACCAACGCCTTTCCAATCTTGCAGAAGTACGGCATGATCGGCACGTTCTTTGTGTTGACCGGCCCGGCTGATGAAGGCCAGCCGGCTTATCTTTCGTGGAACATGATTCAGGAAATGAGCAACGCGGGCATGGATATTCAATTGCACTCGCGCGCGCACCTGGACATGCGGAATCGCTCGTATGAGTGGTTGGTGTTTCAGATCATCGGCGGGCGGCAGTCCATCGAGGGACATACGGGCCAGCCGGTGAACTTCATCGCCTACCCGTCCGGCAAGTTCGACGCCAATTTGCAGCGTTTCCTGCGCGACACTAATTTCTGGGCGGCGGTGACCACGGCCTCCGGTCGGCGGCACGTATTGTCAGAGGCTTTGGCCTGGGATCGAGTTCGCATTTCTGGCCAGCTGCGCCTCGCCGACTTTGCCAAACTGATTGGCGTTCAGCCCGGCACCCGGCCCGCCAGGGCTTTGCCGACCGCTGCGCCTACCTCAAAGCCTGGCGGCCATAATCCGACCGTCACCCCGACCCCGTCAGCGACGAGCACCCGTCCGGCCTCCACCCCTCCGCTCCCCAGCACCTTGCCGGCAACACAGACTCCTCCCGCCTCGCCGTTGATTACGCCAACCGATGTTCAATCTCCGCTGGCTACCCAAACTCCCTGATTTGATGTTACAGAAAATCGGGTCTTCCGACTTTGGCGGGAAACCGTCGGTGCATCGTCATTGCGAG
>CAYNML010000130.1:0-5971 GCA_964398185.1 uncultured Anaerolineae bacterium
TGAGCGATCTGCTCGGCACGATGAGCGAGTTCAATCGGCGCATCTTCGGGCCTGATCGCAAGACACGTTTCAGAGCATCGTACTTCCCGTTCACGGAACCAAGCATTGAAGTAGACGTGAGCTGCGCGAATTGCAGTGGCACAGGCTGTGGCGTGTGCAAATACACCGGCTGGCTGGAGATCGCCGGCGCGGGCATGGTGCATCCTGTGGTACTGAAGAATGGCGGCTATGATCCGGCGGTGTACAGCGGCTTCGCGTTTGGCATGGGGCCGGAACGCATCGCCATGTTGAAATGGGGCATCGGCGACATTCGCTATTTCTGGGCGAATGATTTGCGGTTTCTGGAGCAGTTCTAGCAAGAGGCAAGACGCAAGAACCATTCACTGCATCTTGCATCCTGCATCTTGAACCATTGGAGTAAACAACCATGAAAGTTCCCATCAGTTGGCTCAAAGATTACGTGGACATCACCATCCCAATCGAGGAACTGGCCAGGCGGTTGACGTTGGCCGGGATGGAGGTGGAACACATCGATTACTACGGCATTCCCGGTTCCGATCTGGTCTGGGATCGCGCGAAGATCGTGATCGCGCAGATCGTCGAGGTGCGCGCTCATCCCAATGCCGATCGGCTGGTGCTGGCCGACGTGGATTACGGGGGGACAGCGCCGCATCAGGTGGTGACCGGCGCGCCGAACATCTTCCATCTCAAAGGGCAGGGGCGTCTGGCGAACGGGCCGAAGGTCGTCTTCGCCAGGGAAGGTTCGGTGTTGTATGACGGTCATCAGGCGGGTCAGGTGAAGATGACGTTGAAACCCGCCAAGCTGCGCGGCGTCAAGAGCGATTCGATGGTGTGCTCCGAGAAGGAACTGGGTCTCAGCGACGAGCACGAAGGCATCATCATTCTTGACGATGATGCGCCGGTGGGCGTGCCCGCCGCCGATTATCTGGGCGATGCCGTGCTGGATATTTCGATCTTGCCGAACGTCGCGCGCGCAGCGTCGATTCTGGGTGTGGCGCGCGAGGTGGCCGCGTTGACGGGACAACCGTTGAAGCAGCCGGCTTACGAACTGCACGGCACTGGCCCGGATGTGAGTCAAGGCGTGAAAGTCGAGATTCTCGATCCTGATTTGTGCCGCCGCTTCACGGCCACCATCGTGCGCGATGTGAAAGTGGGGCCGTCGCCGTACTGGGTGCAGCGCCGTTTGCGTCTGGTCGGACAGCGCCCCATCAGCAACCTCGTCGATGTATCCAACTACGTGATGTTCGAGATCGGCCAGCCAATTCACACGTTCGATTACGATAAGTTGTTGAAGCGCGCCGCCGGTCATGGGGATGACCGCCCCACGATCATTGTCAGAAGAGCTCAAGCAGGCGAACGCATGACCACGCTCGACGGCAACGAACGCGAATTGAACACCGAGAATTTGATGATCTGCGATGCGATCGGGCCGGTGGGCGTGGGCGGTGTCATGGGCGGCCTGGAAACCGAGATCGACGAGCGCACCACCAACGTCTTGATCGAAGCGGCGAACTTCAACTTCATCAACATCCGCAAGACAACGCAGCAGATGAAGCTGCCCAGCGAGGCGGCCACCCGCTTCGGGCGCGGCCTTCATCCGGCCATGGCCCCGCGCGGCAACATCCGTTCGGCCAACCTGATTCAGCAGCTAGCGGGCGGTACGATTGATACCGGCCTAGTCGATAACTACGCCAATCCGCTGGAACCGATCACGGTCGTGCTGCCGGTCGCCGGGGTGAGGCGCATTCTCGGCTTTGACGTCGACGTGGCGACCATCGTTCAGATCCTCCAATCACTTGAATTCCAATCCAAAATCCAAAATCAGAAATCCGAAATCCTTGTTACGGCGCCCGATCACCGCACCGACATCACTGGCCCGCACGATCTTATCGAGGAGATTGCGCGCATCTACGGGCTGGATCGCATTCCGTTGACGGCCTTGCACGATGAGATGCCGCCGCAGCGCGGCAATGCCAGCCTTGAATTCGAAGAGTGCGTGCGCGATCTGTTCGCGGAGATTGGCCTGTTTGAAGCCGTGATCAACGCGATGACCACGCCGCAGGCCGAAGCGAAGTTGCTGCCCGGCGAACGGCCTGACGATCGGGCCTATGTGCAGATTGCCAATCCCATCAGCGCCGAGCGCACGCATATGCGGCACACCCTGCTGGCGGGTCTGCTCGAGATCGCATCCGCCAATGCACGGCATCATGATCATGTGGCGTTGTTCTCCATCGACAAAGTCTATCTCGCGTCCGAGGACGGCCCGCTGCCCGACGAGCCGCGCCGCTTGACGATCGTCATGACGGGTCGCCGCCAGCCGGAATCGTGGCACCAGACCGATCGGGCGTTGATGGATTTCTACGATCTCAAAGGTGTGATCGAAGCGCTGCTCGCTGGCCTGCACATCACGGGGGGGCGCTACGAACCGATCGAGCATGACACCTACTACCCGGGACGCACAGCGCGGTTGATCGTCGGCGAGCGGTTCATCGGCACGTTTGGCGAGGTGCATCCGCTCGTGCGCGAGGGTTTCGATTTTCCCGAGCAGCCGGTGCTGGCGGGTGAGTTTGACTTTGAGGCGTTGATGGCTGCGACGCCGGCCGTGTCGCGTGTGAGCGATGTGCCACGCTTCCCGGCGGTGCATGAAGACCTGGCGCTGATTGTGGACGACAACGTGTCGGCGGAGAAGGTGCAGGCCACCATCATGGCGGCAGGCGCGGGCACGATCCTCAAGAACGCGCAGGTGTTCGACGTCTTCAAGGGCGAGCAGATCGGCGCAGGGAAGAAGAGCCTGGCTTATCGGTTGACGTACCAGGCCGATCGGACGTTGACGGACGCAGAGGTGGCGCAGGTGCGCGCGCAGATCGTGGCGAAATTGCGCGCGGAGTTGAACGCGGTCTTGCGCGGATAGAAACAAAACCTCCCGGAGGCCGCGAGCCTCCGGGAGGTTCTTTACTTTGCCCCTCCGCCATTACCGTTCTTGCGTTCGATCGGAATCGTAATGGTGAACGTGCTGCCCTGGCCCACCGCGCTGACGACGCTGAGGCGGCCGCCGTGCTGTTCCACCACCTGCTTCGCAATGGGCAGCCCCAGCCCCACGCCGCCAAACAACTGTCCCCCCGCCGCCGACTCCAGGTGATGGTATCGATCGAAGATGTGATACATCTGATCGGGTGGAATGCCCACGCCGGGATCCTGAATCGAGATACGCAGCTGGTCCTCTTCCACGTGAGCGGCGATGATAATCTCGCCGCCGTCCGGGCTGAACTTCACCGCGTTGTCGATCAGCGCGCCGATGGCCTGCGTCAGCCCGTCGAGATCGGCGGAGACCGGGGGAAGGTAGGAGGGCAGATCGAGTTTGAAGGTGAGCGACTGGCTCGCGGCGCGCGGGCGCACCGTGGTCAGGATGGCGTTGATCAAAGTGGGCACATCCACCGGCTCGTAAGTTGGCTCAATCAGTTCCAGTTCCTGCAGGAAGAGAATGTTGTTGATCAGGCGCACGATGGCGTCGGTGTTGTTGACGATGGCCGCCATGGCGCGATTGAGGTTCTCCCCGTGCAGCGTGCCCATGCGCAGAAAGTGGCCGTAGCCCTTGATGGCCGTCAACGGCGTGCGCAGCTCGTGCGCCACCACGGTGAGGAAATCGCTCTTGCGCTGGGTGAGGTCCTTCAGCGCCAGGTAGGCCCGCGCCAGTTCTTCGTTCTTCTCGCGCAGCTCGTCGATGGAGCGCTGATCGGAATCGCGCAGCCGCGCGCCGATCGAGCGCAGAATGGGAATGGCCGCTTCAGGATGCTGCGCCACCAGTTCCCGGAAGGCATCCTTGGTGATGACCAGCAGGGTGGTCTCTTCCAGCGCGTCGACGCTGGCCATGCGCGGCACGTCTTCCACCAGCGCCAATTCGCCGAAGAACTGGCCGGGCAGCAGTTCGTTCAAGAGATGCTGCGTGCCCAGTTCCAGATACTTGCTGACCTGCACACGGCCTGACAGGATGAGGTACGCCGCATCGCCGGCTTCGCCCTCGGTGCAGATGCGATCGCCTCCCGCTACGCGGAGCTCGCGTCCGTTCTGGGCCACGTAGGCCAGCGTGTCGTCGTTCAGCGATGGGAAAGCGCGGCGCAGCACCTGGATGCGGCGATCGAGTGTCATGGATCTATCCTGCGATAGGATAATTAGATTCTAGCATACCCGTCAAGCGGCTGGGTTTCGGTTCAGTTACGATCAAGTTGCGCGCCGCATTGGCCGCAGAATTTTGCAGCGGGCCGCAGGGGCGTGTGGCAGCGCGCGCAGAGCGGCGGATCGATCAATGGCCGGCCGCATTGCGCGCAGAAGCTGGCTTCACGGGCGCCGCGATAGCCGCACGTGGGACAGGCTGATCGATCGGGTGCGGGGGCCGCCGGTGTCCGATCGGGTGGGGAGGCTGACCGCGATCGGCGCATCAGCAGGAGGCCCGCGCCCGCCCCGATCGTGAGTGCCAGCCCGATCACGATCAATCCGATCCAGTTGCTGGATGAAGTGGCGGCGACTACGTTGGGCCGGGGCCGCTTGGGCGCGGCCAAAACAATCGGGCGGGCCGTGGCCGTGGGCTGGGGCGTGATCGTCGGTTGGCCGGGTTCGCTGGTGGGTGTCGGTGGAACAGGTGTGGGCGGCGGCGGCGGATCGGACAGCACCAACAGGCCCGCGCCGGTGTCGTTGTCAGCGCCGCTCGGATCGAGATCGACCGCGTGGTTGATCAGGAAGTCGCGAATTTCCTGCGCGGTGGCCTGCGGATATGCGCCCCACACCAGCGCCGCCGCGCCCGCAATGTGCGGCGTGGCCGCCGATGTGCCGTAAAAACCCAACGGCGCGTACATCGCATTGGAGACGCCATCCGGCCCGACGAGATCGGGCTTAATGCGGCCATCGGCAGTGGGGCCGCGCGAACTGAAGGGCTCGAGCTGTGAGTCACGCCAGTTCACCGCGCCCACCGTTAGCGCCTCTCTGGCATCGCCCGGCGTCGCCAGGCTGCCGACCGGATCGGCCATCTCCAGCAGCGGGGTCTGATGCACGAAGAGGCTGAGTTCGATCGGCTGTGTGACGTTGACGCCGTTGATGGTGACGTAGTAGGTGCGGGCGTCGTCGAACTGGTAGACGATCTGTTCGACAGGCGGGCGATCACCATCACGTGAGTTGCGCGACGAGGCGATGACGTTGCCGTCCTGATCGAAGATGTACAGATCGAGGTCCTGGGCGCCGCCGGGCTGCCAGTCATTCCACGTCAAGACGATCTGGCTGGCGCCGCCGGGATCGGCTTGAAAACCCAACAGCGTTTTGTCCGGCGCAAATTCGTGGACGCCGTCGTTGTTGGTATCGGTGTAGGCGGCGCGATAGTGCTGGGTGCCGTTGTTGCCCGCCGAGTTGATCCACAACACGCCGTTGTCGGCGGCCAGCTGGACCAATTCGGCGTCACGGCCGGTGCCGTCCAGCGGCGCGGCCAGCCCGCCGGCGGAATGCGAGATGATGTGTACGCCCTGCTGCAGCAGCCACTCGACCGCATTACCCATGCTCACATCGCCGCCGTCGTAGTACACCAGATATAACTGCGCGCCCGGCGCTACGTCGTGAACCACTTCGGCCACCGCGGTGCCATGCGCGACGCCGGTCTGATCGATGTCGATGCCGGGCACGAAGGATTGCGTCACGAGGTCGAACGGCAGTTCGCGGCCTTGCAGATCGCGGTAGCCGTCGAAGCCTTGATCGAGGATGCCAATCTTGATGCCCCGGCCGGTGTAGCCGGCGGCCTGCCAGTGGTCCGCACCGATGACTTTGACGCCTTCACTGGTGACGGGATCGGGCGGCTGGCGTTGTGGGACGCGCCTTAGTGGCGCTGCGTGCCGCGCCCCTGGTTGCGTGGCGTGCCGCAGTGGCGTGGCGTGCCACAGTGGCGTGGCGTGCCACAGTGGCGTGGCGTGCC
>CAYNML010000131.1:0-5914 GCA_964398185.1 uncultured Anaerolineae bacterium
CGCGCGCGGGCCGATCTATTCTTCGCCGGGCAGATCACCGGCGTGGAAGGCTACATCGGCAATGCGGCCAGCGGGTTGGTGGCCGGGCTGAATGCGGCGCGGTTGTTGCGTGGTGAAGACTTGCTTGAATTTCCGGCAACGACGATGCTGGGCGCGTTGTGTCATTACGTGACGCACGCCGCCCCCCGCGACTTTCAGCCGATGAAGGCCAATTACGGCATTTTACCGCCGCTTGAGAACTCGCCGCGTGGTAAACGCGACCGTTACCGACTCTTCAGTCAGCGCGCCCTGGCGGACATGCGCTTGTTCACAGAGGGATTCGCATAGATACGCCGCTGCGCCGTTCGGAGGAACTTTTTTTGTATTACTCTGAAGTGAAAATGCTATGCGAATTTTGCATTTCCCACTGCCCGCTGCCGCGCTTAACTTTGATTTTGTTTGCCGTGCTCGACGGCTGGGGGGAGTGGCGTAGAGCAGGGGCGGGGCTGCCATGCTTATGGCGCTGCTCGCACGTCGTCCATCTCAAGCGCATCAGCACCCTGCACGCCGGGCGGTGAGAACAATCTGCCCTTTGTCGCGGCGGCAGATAATGGTAGACTTGGCAGGACGGCGGTTGCGATTTGCACAACCACTCATCCCGCAGTATAACTGGACCATCGGGAACTGACACCACTATGACGACGACTCCTCTTCGTCCCGATCTCGCGCATCGCGCCATGTTGGGCCGCTGGCTGCACGTGCAGGCCGAAGCCATTTCGCGTCCGTGGATTAACACCATCCTGGCGCGCCGCGTCTATCGAGCCGATCAGTCCAACTCCAACCTGACCGAGGCCGGCCTGCGCGCGTTGTATGACAGTCTGGCCACGGCGTTGGAAAACGGGCGCTATGCCATGCTGGACGAGGCCATCTCGGCCGTGACCCGCGACGGCTATCTCAGCGGTTATCCGCTGAACGATTTGATGATGATCCTGTCATCACTCAAAAGCGAAGTCTGGCAGGCTGTCTCGGTTGCCTTTCCGGCCAATGAAGCGCTGGGCTACCTGCGCTCGATCGACTCCGTCTTTCAAACCGGCATTTCGTATCAGGCGCGCGTCTTCGCCGATCTCGTCCAGCACGATCTGTCCAGCGAGCTCGATCGGACCCGCAGCCAACTGATCAAGCTTGATCAAACGAAGAGCCGCTTCATCAGCATTGCCGCGCACGAACTGAAGACGCCCTTGACGTTGATTCAAGGCTATTCCGACATCCTGAACCGCGAGTTGGGGAACCATGTCAGCGAGCAGGTGCACATGGCCATCACCGGCCTGGCTTCCGGCGCGCGCCGCCTGTTGACGACCGTTAACGATATGATTGCCGTCTCGCAGATCGATGCGCAGTCGCTGCAATTGAATTACCAGCTCATTTCGCTGCCGCACATTCTGCAGATTGTCATGCAGGATCTGCGCGCCAATCTGGAAGAACGCGTCTTGAATTTCAAGATGAAGCCCATTCCGCCGGAACTGGGATCGTTCTATGCCGATCCACAGCGGGTGTACCAGATCTTCGAGTACGTCGTCGGCAATGCGATTAAGTACACGCCCGACGGCGGCGCGATCACGGTGGCGCTTGAGTTGCTGGATGCGCCGGCCGACGTGGAGCGGTTTATTGAAGTCGCGATTATCGACACCGGCATCGGCATTGCGCCGGAAGATCTTCCGCACCTGTTCGATAAGTTCTACAGCAAAACCGATATCTCGCGTCATTCCAGCGGCCGCACCAAGTTCAAAGGCGGCGGCTCCGGCCTGGGGCTGTCGGTGGTGAAAGGCATTGTGGAAGCACACGGCGGCAAGATCGTGGTGGAAAGCCCCGGTTACGATGAAGATGCCTGTCCCGGCACGACCGTCCGCATCTTCCTGCCGGTGCGTTACGAGCCGCCGTCGTCGGTGGGGCGCGATCGGCTGGGGTTGACGACCTGAAATTTGACGGCAGCACAACTCACCTGGAGGAACTGACATGATTGCTCTGTACGACGTTGCATCCGGCGCCAAAGTCGGCCGCATCACCGAGCAGCAGCTGGCCGCCTTGATGGGCTGGATGGAAGAGGAAAGCACCACTGATCGCGATTACTACCTTACGGCGGAAGACTGCGAATTGATGCTGGAGCAGGGCATTGATCCCACGCTGGTGGCCGTGCTGCAGGAAGCGTTGAAGGGCCGTGAGGAGATGGATCTGCGCTATGCGCAGGAATAGAGTACGCCGGTCATGACACCCCTCTCATCTCACATCGCCGAGGTCGTCGTGTTTCCCGATCGGGCCCGCGTGACCCGGCGGGGCTCGCTCACGCTGGAGACAGGTATCCACCGCATTGAATTCACCGAGCTGCCGCTGGGGCTGCAGACCGACTCGCTGCGCGCCGCCGGCCGCGGCGCTGCCGTTGCCCGGCTGCTGGGTGTGGAAGCGCGCCAGGTATTCTTCAGCGAGACGCCCGCGGAGACAATCCGCGAACTGGAGCAACAGCTGGAAGCCCTGCAACAGCAGGATCGCGTGCTGCTCGACCAGCAGGGCGCAGCTGAAGTGCGGCTGAGCTTCGCCAGGAATCTGGCTGACAAAGCTGCTGAGCAGTTGGCGCGCGGGCTGGCTTTTGGCCGATCGGATATCGCGCAGAGCGGTGCCCTGATCGACTTCGTGCAGCAGCAGATCGATCGGGCGCAGGCCGCGGGGCGTGACGTGCAGCAGCAGCGGCGCGAGCTCGCCCGGCAGATCGAGAAGGCCGCCAGCGAGCTGAACCAACAACGCGCCGCGCGCCCCCGTGAACGGCTGACGGCCATCGTTGAGATTGAAGTGCAGCAGCCCGGCGACCTGACGCTTGATCTAACGTATGTGATCGCAAATGCGGGCTGGTCGGCTGTGTATGATCTGCGCCTGTCCGAAGCGGATGGCGCGCGCCTGGCGCTGACCTATCTGGGACAGGTCACGCAGCGCACCGGCGAAGACTGGCTGGATGTGACGTTGACTCTTTCGACGGCGCGCCCCTCGTTGACAACGGTGCAGCCTGAGTTGTCCCCATGGTATCTTAACGTCTTCACACCGCTGCCGCCTCCGCAGGCCAGGGCCGCGCCGTCGCCTGTCGTCATGCGTTCTGCGGCATTCAGCGCTGCGCCTGCCGAAGACGTATACGCAGCTGGCGCGGCTCCGCAACTTGATATGGAATTTCAGGCAGCGCATGTTTCTCAAGAAGGCGCAGCAGTTACTTTCCAAATGGCGCAAAAGGTCAGCATCCCCAGCGATGGCTCGCCGCACAAAGTGGCAGTGACCACGCTCGATCTGACGCCGCAATTTGATTATCTGTGCGTGCCCAAACTGGCCGATGCCGTGTATCGCCGCGCGAAGTTGATCAATCTCAGCGAGTTCCTGCTGCTGGACGGCCCGGCGAGCCTGTTTGTGGAGGGCGATTTTGCGGGCACACTGCCGCTGAAGCGCGTCGCGCCGCGTGAAGAATTTGAACTGACGCTGGGCGTGGACGATCGGGTGACGGTGAAGCGCGAATTGAAGGCGCGCGAGGTGGACAAGAAACTCATTGGCGATCGCCGCCGCTTGCGCGCCGCCTACGCGATCGAAGTGAAGAACTGGCGCGCGGCCCCGCTCGAGCTGGAAGTGCGCGATCAATTCCCGGTCGCACGCCACGAACAGATCAAGGTCAAGCTGGAGTCGTGCGATCCCAAACCGCTCGAACAATCCGAGCTGGGCGAGCTGAAGTGGCGGGCAGCCATCGCGCCGCATGCCACACACACGCTCCGCTTTGAATTCTCGATCGAGCAGCCGGTGAATTTGACGGTTACTGGCCTGCCTTAGTGCGACGTGGTCATTCCCGCGGCTGTTGGCGGGAATCCAGCAGCCGCATTATCAGTATCCTGGGTGCCCGATAACGGCACTCGGACACGGCACGGGTGTTAGCATTCATAGAGCGAGGTTACCATTACCAAAAATCGTGAACCCTTAGCCACTGCTGCCCCCCGGCTGCGGGCCTTTCTGATTGGCGCGGATGTGCGCGATTCCGATCACTTGCTGGCGGTGGATGATTCGCTGGAGGAGTTGCGCGCGCTGGCCGACACCGCCGGCCTGGAAGTGGTCGGCGAGATGACGCAGAAACTCGATCGGATCGAGCCGGCGACGTTTATCGGGAAGGGCAAGGTCGAAGAACTCAAGGCGTGGCAGTCGGAGCTGGGCTTTGAAGTGGCGCTGTTCGACGATGAACTCTCGCCGCGCCACCAACGCAATCTGGAGCAGGAGTTGGGCGAGAAGGCGCGGGTGCTCGATCGGACGGCGTTGATCCTGGATATCTTCGCGCAGCACGCGCACACCCGCGAAGGCGCGCTGCAGGTGGAGCTGGCGCAGTATGAATATCGCCTGCCGCGTTTGACGCGCAGCTGGACACACCTGGTGCGGCAGGCCGGCGGCGGAGCAGGGCGATCGGGCACGGCGGGGGTGGGTCTGCGCGGCCCCGGCGAAACGCAGCTGGAAGTCGATCGGCGGCAGATCCGATCGCGCATCACGTTCCTGAAAGAGCAGCTGGAGGATGTGCGCCAACATCGCCAGCAGCACCGCGCCCAGCGGCGGCGCGCGCAAGTGCCAGTGGTTTCGATTGTGGGTTACACCAATGCCGGCAAGTCGTCGTTGTTGAACGCGCTGGTGGAAGAGGCCGGCGCCAAGCAGACGGCGCCCGTGCTGGCCGAGGACAAGTTGTTCGCCACGCTCGATCCCACCACGCGCCGCGTGCGTCTGCCGGCCGGCAAGACCGCGCTGTTCACCGACACGGTGGGCTTCATTCAAAAACTCCCCACGCAGTTGGTGGCCGCCTTCCGCGCCACGCTGGAAGAAATCGAAGAGGCCGATCTGCTGCTGCACGTGGTGGATGTGACGCATCCCAACGCGGTGGAGCAGGCTAAAGCGGTGGAGCAGACGCTAAGCGATCTGGAGATCAGCGGCATCCCGATCGTGGTGGCGCTGAACAAGATCGACCGGCTGGAGCCGGAGCAGCAGGCGGCGATGCTGGCCGGGCCGTTTCCACACAGCGTGCCGATCTCCGCGCTGCGGCGGATCAACCTGGATCAACTGTTGGGGCGCGTCGAGCACGAGTTGTACGAGAGCCTGCAGTCCGTGCAGGTGCGCCTGCCGTACCGCCGTTCGGATCTGGCGGCGCTGTTTCACGACAATGGCCGCGTCGATGCCGAGCGGTTCGCTGAGAACGCCGTTATCATTGAAGGACGTTTGCCGGCGCGGTATCTGGCCGCGTTTCGGCCCTATCTGATCAATACGGACCAGGAGCAAGCCGCATGAACAAACTGGACGCGCTGTTGTCGAAGATACTCGATGGGATTTCCGACTATGTTTCGGCGCATCGCGGCGTGCCGGTCTTGATTGGCGTGCTGCTGGTGGTGTTGAACTATCTGCTGCTGGTTATCCCCGGGATCCAGTTGGGCTTTGTGGAGACGACGAACCTGTTGTTGCACGTGGGCGTGATCGTGGGATTGCTTGGGGTATTGCTGGGCGATGCGCTGAATTAGAACAGTGCTTGATCAACGCCAACGAGGCCGGGCTTCATTACGATTCGAAGCCCGGCCTCATTTACGTTACTCATGTTTGCGAATAAGGCGGACCTCTATGATTCCAGTCTTGCCGGTTTTGGCCGTAAACCGAATATTGGCCAGTTCATTCTCGCGAGCAGGTTCGTCACAATCAGGCGTCCATAGAGCGCCGCCCTGCTGTCGCGGCGTGTCGGACGTTGGGACAAACTCCGCCACGGCGGCGCGATTGGTGCGGAAGAGAAAGTAGTTACCCGGAAACAGCGTGCCGCTGACCCAGTCGGTGGTTGTGATGAGCTGCCCCACGGTGACATGCCCGACCGTGCTGGGCGTTCGCTGCCAGTGAAAATTAA
>CAYNML010000132.1:0-3734 GCA_964398185.1 uncultured Anaerolineae bacterium
GCATAGTTTAGATGACTTGAAGCTATTCAGAGTATCTCAATGCTATCCGGTTCTCTTGAACGCGATACAGGCTTTTAGTGCTGCTAAAGAGATCGCAAAGACATTCAGGATTATCGCTGATTTTTCCTTCAGATATAATATTGTCGGGAATGGTACGTCAGGAAGTCTAGAGCGAATATTCGGTGAGATTGCATATGGTATCAGAACTGGAACACATCGATCGCCAGTTGAAGTTGCAGATGCGCTTCGTGCTTATAATACTGATGCCAGATTCCGTGCCGATTTTGAACTGCTATCTCTACCTAAATCGAAAGCAAAACTAGCCCGGTATATCTTAATCAGGCTAAACGACGCTATGGAAGGCGGCGAGCAGGTTGCGAATATGGATCCCAAGAAACTAAATTTGGAGCATATTCTTCCGCAGAACCCCGGATCCTTATGGCGGACTAATTTTCCCAAAGGAGTTGATCCCAAAGAATATATCGAGAGGCTTGGAAATCTCACGTTGCTCACTGCGAAAATCAACCGCGATGTCGGCGACAAATCTTTTCAAGATAAACAGCAGCTTGCTTTCACTTCATCGAAACTTCCCATAAATGTACCCCTCAAGAAAGTGGCAAAATGGGGCAGCGAAGAAATCGAAGCGCGACAGCAGCAAATGGCCAAGATGGCGCTTCAAGTCTGGAAACTGTAAGCCAGATATTTTAACGGTTCTCATGCTTGCCAATTATATCCGCGCGGTTGATGAGCGTTTCTAAGATGGGTTAACGATTTTTCAGGTTTAGGCTTACCTTCATTAGCCTTTCGCCCCATCATATGCTATAACCATTCCTTGAAGATAGGTAACTGGCACAATCGTTTAGTTTTGCCTTACATTAGGATTGCTTAGGCTCAAGATTATTTTGAGTAACGTCAAGCAAAGGCAGAGTAACGTCAAGCAGCCTTTGCGTAACTTCAAGCAACTACTGAGTAACGTCAAGCAATCTCTGCGTAACGTCAAGCAAGAACAGAGTAACCTCAAGCAACTGTCGAGTAACGTCAAGCAACAATTGAGTAACGCTAAGGGAACTGCGGGGAACCCTTAGGGAACAATATGGTGTGCCAAATACAGGCAAATCAGCCGCAAGGTTGACATATTATCCCAAAGGAGATACCCGAAATGCCGACTCGACCGATGACCACGACCGCTCAGCAGTTGAACGCCGCGCAGTTAGCCATTGTCAACTCCCTCGCCGACCCCGAAATCAAGGCCGCCGTGGCGCAGTATGGCTACACCACCACCAAGTTGAACGCAGGCAAGGCGCGGTATGACGCCGCCCTCGCCGCCGTCAATGCTCAGAAAGCGAGCAAAGGCGATCAGAAGACGGCCACCGCCGATCTGAAAGCCAAAGAGAAAGACGCCCGCGATGCCTATCAAGCGGCGGCCAAAGTCGCCCGCGCCACGCTGGACAAAGATGGCCTCGCTAAGTTGGGACTGGGCAAAGAACCACGCGGCACGGCGGGCTTCATTCAGGCAGGCTATACGCTGTTCGACAATGCCGCCGAGAGTGGGCTGTTGGCCGAATTCGGCTACGATGCGGATCGCCTTGCCGCCGAACGCGCCAAGATTGAGGCTTTCGATCAGGCCAATCAGGCGCAGGAAATGGCGAAGGGTGCGGCGCAGCAAGCCACTCAAGATCAAGACGCGGCGTTAGCGGCGATGAATGATTGGGTGGCGCAGTATCTGAAGATCGCCAAGGTCGCGCTGCGCGGCAAGAAGCAACTGCTGGAGAAGATCGGCGTGACGGCGCGCACGACCAAGACGGCGGCGCAGCGGGCGGCCCCGGCCAAAGCCGCGGCAACACGCGCCGCGAAGAAGGCGTAACACCAGCGCCCATAGGCGAATGCTTCGGCAGAAAAAAACAAGAGGGTTGACCACCATCAACCCTCTTTTATGTGGGCCGCCCGCGCCACGCCCCTCACTGCCACGCGAGCCACGCCCAGCCATACAGGCCGAGCAGCAACGCCAGCACAACGGCCAGCCTGAGGAAGAACGCGTCGGCTTTCTGGATAGTGACGCGGTTGCTTGCCATCGCCTGTTATGAACACAGCGGCTGACCCCGCCCGTTGCGAGGTCAGCCGCCCTTCGTTTTCGATCTCGACTGTGTGACTGATGCTACCGCACGAACGCCTGGCGTCCGGCGTACACCGCGTCGGCGCCCAGTTCTTCCTCGATGCGCATGAGTTGATTGTATTTCTCGACGCGCTCACCGCGGCACGGCGCGCCGGTCTTGAGGTGACCGGTGCGCATGGCCACCGTGAAGTCGGCGATGAAACTGTCGACGGTCTCGCCGCTGCGATGTGAGACCATCGCGCCCCAACCGGCTTTGTACGCCATCTCGATCGCGGCGATGGTTTCACTCAACGTGCCGATCTGATTGAGCTTGATCAACACGGCATTGGCGGCGTTTTCGGCGATCCCGCGCTGAATGCGTTCCACGTTCGTGACGAAGAGGTCGTCGCCCACCAACTCGATCTTGTTGCCAATCTTTTGATTGAGCAGTTTCCAGCCATCCCAGTCATCTTCGGCCAGGCCGTCTTCCAACACCACGATCGGATATTTGCTGGCCCAGTCGGCATACATCTCCACCATCTGCGCCGATGTGACTTTGCGGCCTTCGGTGCGCAGGTTGTACAGTCCGTCTTCATAGAAGCCGCTCGACGCCGGATCGAGCGCCAGCGCGATCTGCTCGCCGGGCTGGTAGCCCGCTTTCTCGATCGCCTGCAAGATCACTTCGACGGCTTCGGCATTGGTCTTCAACGCGGGCGCAAAGCCGCCTTCATCGCCGACACCGGTCGTGTAGCCTTTGCTCTTCAACACGCCCTTCAACGCTTGATACGTCTCGCTGCCCCAGCGCAGCGCCTCGCGGAAGTTGGGCGCACCAACGGGCGCGATCATGAACTCTTGCAGATCGGTGCCCTGCCAGTTGGCATGCACGCCGCCGTTGAGGATGTTGAACATCGGCACGGGCAGCACCTTGGCCGGCACACCACCCAGATAGCGATAGAGTGGCAGGTGGGAAGCCGCCGCCGCCGCGCGGGCTACGGCGAGACTGACACCCAGGATGGCATTCGCGCCGAACTTGCTCTTGTTGGGCGTACCATCGGCCTCGATCATCACACGATCGACCCGCGCCTGATCGAGCGCATCCTGCCCGACTAATACACGGGAGATTTTCGTATTGACGTTCTCGACGGCCTGCAACGTGCCTTTGCCGCCATAGCGCGCCTTGTCGCCATCGCGCAGTTCAAGGGCTTCATGCACGCCCGTCGAAGCGCCCGAGGGCACGGCGGCCCGACCCTGTGCGCCGCCATCCAGCCAGACTTCCACCTCGACGGTGGGGTTGCCGCGCGAATCGAGGATCTCGCGAGCGAGAACTTTGCTGATCAATGTGGTCATCTTAACGCTCCTGTGTGGAATATGAGCTTGCACCTGGCAAGCGAAGGCACGAACGGGGCATGAAAAAAGCCCCTACTGCATGACGGCGTCACAAGGTGACGCGGTCATGAGTAGAGGCTATCAGCCGAAGTTCGGCGGTTGGCGTAGATCCAGTGAGCCTCATCGCTGGGGCGAATCTGTGAACGAGATTGTAGGCCGGAAGCACTGAATCGTCAAGCCACAACCAACAATGTTAGGGTGATGACTTCCGATGCAGCGAAGAAAACAGATCTTTGGCGAGGCTCTGCTTATCGGG
>CAYNML010000132.1:3834-5461 GCA_964398185.1 uncultured Anaerolineae bacterium
TGATCGTTGAGCCACACGTGCCGATCGGCCGCCAGTTCGATCAATTGTGACGGCGACAGTTCAGCCAGGCAGCGTGGATGTTGAATGATCGTCGCATCTAGGACAATGGTCTTATCGCCCTGCTGCTGCGGGCAACGCAATTCGATCGGCGTTACGCCACCTGCCTGTACCGTTTCCCGCAGTTTTGATTTCATCGCGTGCGGCTGAGCAAACACTTCCGTGGGGCACTGCCACACACACGCCCCGCAGCGCACGCACTTCTCGGAATCGATGGTCACCTGCCCCGCTCCAAGCCGAATCGCCTCCGCCGGGCAAGCCTCCACGCAGACCCGGCAGTTGATTGGCTTGAAGCGCGCATTAAGGCAGCGATCAGCCGAAACGATCAACTGCTCGGTCGTGAAGCGCTCAGAAAGTTTGGCGAGCGTGTCGAGCGTGTTAAAGTTCATGCGGTCGAGGCGCTCCAGCGGATCAAGCGATGAATAAAGACAAGGCTGAAATACAGAGCGGCCCCGGCGGCAAAGCCCAGGGCGAGGTTGCGTGTCAAGAAACCTACCAGCGCCACGGTCAATGCGGGCAGCCATTCGCACCAACCCTTGAGATCGCGCGCCAACAAACCGTGCTGCACGCCGACATAGGCCAGCAGCACGCCCAGTATCGCCATGGGAATGAGCTGCAACAAGGGCAACAGACTCTGCCCGCCCAGCAGACCAAACAACAGGAAGAACACACCCAGCATCAGGGGTGCGCCTCCCGTGCGGGCGCCCAATCGATAGTGCGCGGTCAATCCACCACAGCCGTGACACACGGGCACGCCGCCGAAGAGCGCCGCCGCAATGTTACTCAGCCCCATCGTCGTCAACAGGCGCTGCGCCGTGACGTGCGTCGCGCTGGCCCCAAAGTATTGCTGCGCCGCGTCTTCGGTCGAGTAGATCGAGTTGGCTAAGCTCAATGGGATTTGCGGCAGAGCCAACAGCCACAGGGCCGGGCCAAAATCAGCCGGTGCGGGCAGCGTGACCGTCGGCAGGGCCGGCTGAAGTGTGAGAGCCGGTACACCCGATCGGATGATAGCCACGACCACGCCAAAGGTGATGACGCTGAGGGCTGCCCAATCATGCCGGACTAACAGGAACCCGGCCAGAACGATCAAGCCGCCGCCGATCAACCAGAGATCAATCGTCGCGGATCCCGCTGGCGGCTGCCACAACGTCCACGCTGAATTGATGAGCAGCAGCGCCAGACCCAGTTGGATGCCGCGCACGATCGGTTTGGGGAACAACCGATCGATCAGCGGCGCGACATTGGTGATCGCCAAAACGATCAAGATAAGCGCCATCCACCACGCTCCGGCCGTCACCACACTGGCGGATAATCCCAGAGCCAGAGCCGTGGCCGACAAAGATTTGAGCGGTTGAATGGGAATGGGCAAGCGGTAGACGAAAGCATTCAGCAGGTAGGCCAGGCCGATCACAACAAAGGCGCTGGTGGCATTCACGCCATTCAACGTGATCAACGCCAACGTCAGGGGCAGCAGCACGCCCAGGTCGGCCAGTGATCCGGATAACTCCGCGAGGTTGAAACGAAAACCTCGCACGTCAGGTGAGCGTGTGCTCATGCTTCGATCAGTTCC
>CAYNML010000133.1:0-4662 GCA_964398185.1 uncultured Anaerolineae bacterium
GCGCGGCCAGCAACTCGCCGAAGGGAGCGTAGGTGTAACTCTGCACGATGTTGCCGCTGGCATCGGACAGTTGGCGGACGCTGCCCAGGCCGTCGGTCAATTCATAGACCCATGACGTGCCATTCCATTGACCGACGCCGGGCACATACAGCGTGCTGCCATCGCTCAACATCTGCGGCAGATCGGCGGCTTGGTCCCACACGTAGCGCGTGGCATTGCGATTCATCAGCAGGCCATCGCCGTTGTAGGTGTAGACCTGTGTGGCCGTGATGCCTTGCGCGCGCGTCATTCGACCAGCAGTGTTGTAGGTGAAGGTGAACTTGCCGTTGTTGGTCAGGCTGCCGCGAAGTCCCCGCGGCGAAGCGGAGTGGGATTGTAGTCCCAGGTGTAGGTTGGACTGCCTGTGCCCGGCAGGGTATTGACGCCTGTCAAAGGCAGCGCGGGGCGCAAATCGATCTTCACCCTGTCGCTGACCGAGCGGTGTAAAGCGGAACAGGCCGCTGGACAACCCCAGCGGCCTGTTGTTCTTAATGAGCGTGTTGCGTTGTCAACTTCTCACACCGTTTCTGGTAACGGGGCTTCTTCCGACGCGTATTGATACAAGAAGTCCGGCGCGAAATCGGCCCCATTCGGCCAGGTCACCGTGCGCGAGTCCGCATCCAGATAAGCCTGCGCAAAATAGGCTGGGTCACGCAGCGGCTCAAAGATCGGGCCGTAGAGTTCGCGCCGGAGGTTGATGCGCTTGCGCGTGCCGTCGTCGAAGGTCAGGTCGAGCGACGAGCGACCGATGACTTGCACTTGAGTGACATGGATGATCATGTGGCACCTCACTTAATCAAGTGGCGCGATGGGCAGCAAGGGCCGGTGACCACGCGCCAGTTCCCAGTTCGCCCGCAATTCGGCTTGATGAATGGCCGCCCATTCGAACACTTTGGCGCGGACCGGACGCGACAGCGAACCTTCCAGAATCATGATGGGATCGATGCCGACCTCGGCTTCTTTACCGCCATATTCTGCATGGAAATGGGCGGGGAAATGAT
Source organism: uncultured Anaerolineae bacterium (assembly GCA_964398185.1). Taxonomy (GTDB): domain Bacteria; phylum Chloroflexota; class Anaerolineae; order Fen-1058; family Fen-1058; genus Fen-1058. Next base: position 1,041 of record CAYNML010000133.1, read on the forward strand.
CGCGATAGAACATCATGATTTTAATGCCGTCGAAGATGCAGATGGTAGGCATGGCAAAATTATAGCATATGGCTGCGGCGGCCAAATCGGCATAGAAAACGATACCGACCCCCATGCTGTACCATTCCATTGACCCACGCCGGGAACGGATCACGCGAGGTGAAGCGTCCCGTGGCGGGATCATACCACCGGGCGCGCAGGTAGATCAATCCCGTGTCGAGGTCATTCTGCTCGCCGGTGTATTGCAGGGCGCTGGGGCGCTGGCCTTGCGCCGCGAGGACTTCGCCGAAGGGACTGTACTCGTAGCGCTGGATGATGTTGCCCTGCGCATCGCTCAGTTGGCGGACGCTGCCCAGGCCGTCGGTCAATTCATAGACCCATGACGTGCCATTCCATTGACCGACGCCGGGAACATACAACGTAGTGCCATCGCTCAATAACTGCGGCAGATCGGCGGCTTGGTCCCACACGTAGCGCGTGGTGTTGCGGTTCATCAGCAGGCCGCCTGCCCTCGGAGCGAAGCGGAGGGGGTCGCCGTTGTAGGTGTAGACCTGCGTGGCGATGATGCTTTGCGCGCGCGTCAAACCGCCAACGACATAGCGGCCCGTGGATGTAATTCATCCACGGGCCGCTTCAATACTGCTTGACTCAATTACGTATTTAAGATGCTGTCGCTTTGTCCTTGCGCTCGCTTAGAGCGGGCCTGCTGGATATTGGTTTCGAGCCATGTAATCCATTTCTCTATGGTCGCTCGATAGGTGTCCCCCCCTTCGATTTGCGCCAGATTTTGACAGACTTCCTTGGCCACACGGATTAGCTCATTGCTCAACTCTGTCAAGGGGACACGCCAGGTTACTTCAAATCTCTCCGGGATTAGCTCCACAATGCCCTCTTCTTGATGTTGGATCGCTTTGATGAGATAGGGCCCCTCCATAAAGAGGAATTCCTCTTCTTGGACACCTTGCCACAAGCGATCGATAACCGTAAACCACCACCCAATAACGACCAACCCGAAATCGATCCAATGCTTTTCGGGATAGTATTGTCCATCAAAGTGCCAGGCAATGTTGAACAGTAGCAAATCTCTTCGCCGATCCCATCTTGCGAGCAGCTGCTCATCAAAGCTGATTATTATTTGCATTTCAGATCACCTCATGGCATAGGGTATGCTGTCTCGACAACACGGGTAGATTCATTGAACCACATTTCAATTGTCTGGCGAGATACCGGATCAGATCCACGATACACCAAACGTTTTATCCCAGAAGGGTCGAGCTGTGTTCTTATGAGTTCCCGGTTCTTCCACGCGGCCTGAACACGCGCTTGAATCTGTTCTTTAGTCAATCCAGTGAAGAAGGTATTCCTCGGACTGCCACCCTTCATCCGTTGACGCGCTGTGTTGCCCCAATCCGAATGGTTTTCATAGATATGCTCCCAGTCAAAGTCCTTTGCATTAGGGCCTTTGAACTTACCACTACCTCCTCCACCCACACTCCCCCGCGTGCCCCTACTGCCGCCCTTCGTCATGGCTGAGGCGTGCACGCCGGCCTGCACGCCCGCTTGCACACCAACACGGATAATCCTTAGCCCGCCTGTGCTGCTCCGTGCTAAGAGCAAAGCCCCTCGGCCCGCTAAGTTACCGGCAAACCCTTCTCCGCCTGGAGCCCCGGGGAGCAAGAGCGCCGCGATGTCAATCCCAATGGCGATGCGATCGAGACTCAGCAGTTGCTCTCGTGTGCATTCGTCCAGTGCTGGGTTGATCTTATCGAAGATGGCCAGAAGTATATCCAGCCCTAACATTAGTAGATCCCAAGGACTCTCAACGTACTCTCCGCTGGGATCCGTCAGATTGATGGGATTATTCAGCGCATAACCGTACGGGTGCAGCGTCTGCGGTACATCCGCAAAGCCCGGAAACGGATCGCGCGAGGTGAAGCGGCGATGTTAGATCATCTGATGGCTTTGACGTCGGATGGCTCCATGTTGAAAACATCTGGTAAGCCCTTGTCGCAGTAGAGGAACCCTTCAAGGACCCCTTCTGTGATGCTGTTTAAAACTTCGACATCAGAAGCGAATCGAATGGGAAATACTTCCAACGGGCCCTTATTCAGTCTTGCATAATTTCGCGCGAGCTCATCAAGATCAGGTTGAGAAGCTCCATACCAGAATTCAATCTGGCCTTGTGAGGTGACAATGACTGGATCCATATCGGCTGGAATTAACGGCTTCAACCTGCTGGCATCGTCCAATTCCAGTGGCTTAATGTAACCTGTCATTCGTGTTCCATCAGCAAGATAGAAACTCGCCCGTACAATCAAATAAGCTTGACCTTGCTCAAGCGGAGGCTTAGCAGAATAGGGCCTTACAGTTCGTTCATCTTGGTCTTCATGTTCCTCTTCATCAAGTGCATATTCCCAAGACGGGAATTGTGCCAGGTCATCTAAGGTGAGATCGTAATCCTGTATACGGGTTCGCATATTTCCTCCGGATCATTCAGCGTCTTGTACTTCCACTAAGAGGCCCTTATGGTCGAGGGAGTAACCCTTGATTTATCAATTCGTCCTCTAAAAGCTCAAAAGTGTGTGTACCGTGAGTGCCATCAAAATAGCGGTTAAACTCCAAAAGAGCTTCTAGAAGTTCATTTACCTTTTGCTGTGAGTTCAATGCTTGCCTATAGAAATCTTTGCCTAGCTTTCGAGGCAAATATCTATCGAGCTCTTGGTGGTACAGTCTGTGCAGACGATCGCCAAAGTTATATAATTCTTGCTGCTTTGGTCCCTGCAAGTATTGAGGCCACGGATGATGTCCTTCTTTGCGACCTCCACCAACAACTCCCCGTGTTCCTCCCCCGCGCCCACCGGTTCGCGCCAAATATGTACTGGCTTGCGCGGTCTTCGCGCCTATCTGGATGATACGCAGCCCGGCTGATGCTCGCGCCCCGCTCTGCGCAAACATTAACAGGCCGCGGCCCGCCAAGCGACCGGCTAATCCGCCGCCGCCGGGAAGATAGGGTATCACGAGCGCCAGGCCATCAACCCCGAGAGCGGCCAGATCGATCCCCAACAAAGACATCCGGGTGCAATGATCGAGAGCCGGATTGAGTGCATCCCAGACGTAGATGCCTATATCAACCGCGAACACAACGATATCGAAAAGCGTCTCGATCGGTATCTCGCCACTGGGATCGGTGAGATTGACGGGATTGTTGTTAACGTAGACGTACGGGTGCAGCGTCTGCGGCAACACGACAAAGCCCGGGAACGGATCACGTGTGGTGAAGCGTCCCGTGGCGGAATCATACCAGCGGGCACGGAGATAGACCAGCCCGGTGTCGAGATCGGTTTGTTCGCCGGTGTATTGCAGCGCACTGGATCGGGTGCCCTGCGCGGCCAGCAACTCGCCGAAGGGAGCGTAGGTGTAACTCTGGACGATGTTGCCGCTCGCGTCGGCCAGTTGGCGGACACTGCCCAGGCCGTCGCGCAAATCCAAAGGGGTTTCCGGCATTTATGCTTGTGCCGGAAACCCTCCTTCTCGATTTTCCTGAATCAAGAAATACTTACTGGCAGTGTTAATACTACAACGACGTTTCGCATTACTACGACACTTTGAAATTACTACGACG
>CAYNML010000134.1:0-4295 GCA_964398185.1 uncultured Anaerolineae bacterium
GCGCTATCTGAAGCCCCTGATGCTCAAGTCGCCGCCGTTCTATTACTACACCAACGTGCCGCGCGAGCACATCGCAGTGATCTGGCAGCATTTGCTCAACCCGGCCCTGGGTCAAACGGCGCTGGAAGAATACCGGCAGATGCACCTGCCGCAGAATAACGCGGGACTCCGATCGCCGATCGGGTTTCCGCCGATTCCGCTGAAGGTGATCTATCACACCCCGCAGATCATCGTCGACGAGATCGTCAAGTACAGCGGCCTCTCGAACGAGCAGGCCTGGCAGGCAGAACACACCTGGGAAGATTTGATCCGTGACTATTTGCCGTTAAGCCCGCGCAGCGCATGGATTGCGACGACGCACGCCAGCCACTTCATTCACACAACCGAAGTGGAGATCGTGCTGGACACGACGCGCCAATTACTTGCCGAGGTGTGCTGATGGGACACTCGCTGATCATCACGCCGATCGAGATTGAAGAGTTGACCCTGGGTGCTGCACGGCGCGCTGGGCGCTTTCCCGCCCAGATCGAACACGCCTGCGGCTTCCACATCGGCGGGCTGATCTCGCACGAATTTTTCCGGCCTTATGCGCTGACGCTGGACTTCAGCTGGATGCGCTTCCTGTTGGAACGAAAAGGCTGAGGTTGTTTTACGGATTGCCTCACCCGTTGTACAATCGAGCGCATGGACAATCTCACACTCCTCCTGCTGCTCTTCGCCGGATCGGGCTTGCTGCTGATCGGCCTCTCCCTCCCATTGATTCAACGCCGCGTCAGGCCCAACACCTGGTACGGCTTTCGCACCCGGCGCACGCTGGAAAATCCGACAATCTGGTATGACGTCAACGCCTACGCCGGCAGGCGGTTGTTGATCAGCAGCATCATCACCACCGTCGCCGCCGTCGTACTCTATTTTCTACCCGGCCTAACCATCGATGGTTACGCGCTGGGTGTGTTGTTCTGTGGGGGAGTCCCCCTCACGATCGGGTTGACACAGAGCTTCCAGTATCTCAAACGCCTGGATAAGTGATCGCGCGCCCGCGCGTCGCAGCACGGGCAATTCTATTCTCACTCCCCGTCGTATCACTCCGTTCGGCAGCCATGGGACAGCGTTGTGACAATTGGTGCATCTCAAATCGCTTCGGAGGATTTTCCCATGAACCGATCTATTGTGCTTCGCCGTATTCGGAATGCGCTGCTGTCCATCCTGTTGTGTCTGGTCGCCGTGCTGGGCTTGCGTCAGGCACTCGCGAGCAGTCAGACGAACGCGTCCGTCTGGATTTCGCACGGTCCCTATGGCGGCCACATTCAGGCGCTGGCGATCGATCCACTGACGCCGACGACGCTCTACGCCGGCACCATGAACAGCGGCCTCTACAAGACGACCGATGGCGGCGATCAGTGGGTCCCGATCAACACCGGCATCACCGAGTCGTACGTCATCAAGTTGGCACTGACCCCGCTCAGCCCCACGATCCTGTACGCCAGCGCCATCCCCGCCGCGCTGTATCGCTCCAACAACGGCGGTCACAGCTGGCAGTTGCTCAATACCGACTTCACTTCGTTTGCCAAAGCCCTGTTGGTCGATCCGCGGCAGCCCAATATCGTTTACGCGGCGGGGTATGATGGGGTCAGCCGCAGCACCGACTTCGGCGATCACTGGATCGGCATTAATCAGGGGATCACCGGATCAGTGTGCTACAACGCGCTGGCCGCCGATCCGATCACGCCGACAACGATCTATCTCGCCAGCTGCTACAACGGCGTCTTCAAGAGCGTCAATCGCGGCGATCTTTGGACGCCGATCAATGTGGGTCTCTCACCGGGTAACAGCCAACTGGCCCAGGCCCTGCTGATCGATCCGCTGACCCCGACGACGATCTATCTGGGATCGTACGACGGGATTCATAAGAGCCTCGACGGCGGCGGCGTGTGGACCAAAACCGCCAATATCTACGATGTGCGCTCGCTGGTCCTCGATCCGCAGCAACCTGACACCGTGTATGCCGGATCGGCGTCAGCGGGTGTCTACAAGACGACCAATGGCGGCAGCCAGTGGAGTCCGATCAACAACGGATTGGGCAATTCCTTCATCAGCGCACTGGTGTTGAATCCACAGGCTGCTGCGCAGCTGTATGCCGGAACCTTCGATGGCGGTGTCTTCAAAACGCTGGATGGCGGCGCGCAGTGGAATGCTGCCAGCGCCGGATTCAACGACGCGACGATGCTCAGCGTGGCAGTCGATCCTCAAATGAGCAAAGTCGTCTATGCCGGCTCGGAAGGAAACGGCCTTTTCAAGAGTGACAATCGCGGCCGCACCTGGACAGCCATCAACAGCGGGCTGAGCAACAACTACGTGCGCGCCATCGCCATCGATCCGCTCACATCGACCAACGTGTACGTTGGCACCGACGGCGGTCTGTTCAAGAGCATCGATGCCGGTGAAGAATGGTTTGGCGCGAGTGCGGGCATCACCTCAAGCGTCATCCTCGCCGTCGCACTCGATCACTCGCAGCCGCGCACAGTGTATGCCGGGACGCTGGCGGGGGTGTTCAAGAGCATCGATGGTGGCGCGGGCTGGATCTGGTCGGGAGCCGGATTGACTGATACCACTGTACGCACGCTGGCTGTCGATCCGTTTGTGCCGAGCACGCTTTATGCCGGAACGCCCGGCGGTATTTTCAAAAGCACGACGGGCGGCGCAGACTGGCGCCTCAGCAACACGGGCTTGGCGGGGCTGGATATTCGGGCGTTGGCCGCCGATCCGCTGATCTCCGGCACGCTGTACGCCGGGTCTTACGATCTGAACGACGGCGGCGTGTACAAGAGCAGTGATGGCGGCGGACACTGGAATCGGATGATCAACGGGCTAGCGCTGACGGCTGTCAATGCGCTGCTCTGCGATCCGAAACGGCCTGGGCGGGTCTATGTGGGAATCGACGGGGGCGGCGTGTACGAAAGCCGCGACGGGGCAGCGCAGTGGGCTCCGCTGAATGATGGGTTGACGCAGCTGCGCGTTAAGGCGCTGGCGATCGATCCACAACACCCGACGATCCTCTACGCCGGGACCGACGGCGGTGTCTTCAACCTCGATCGGACTCAGCGTGTCTGGCTGCCGCTCATTCGCAAGTGACATCACCCCCAGCGAAACGAACTGGCGCCTCAAGCCCTTCACGACAACAGGCCGACACACTTCGTCGGCCTGTTGATCTTCAGAACATCGCTTCACTGACAGATGTCCACCTCTTCTCGTCCAATGAAAGGCAGATAGATCTTGTTGTTCAGCCCCGGCGGCATGGGCGGCGGTGGCACGTAGGGATCCATGATGAACCCCAGCGGCGTAAAGCCGCTGTAGCCGGGAAAAACGATCGAGAGATTGGGGTTGCCCAGCCGTCCCACCAGGATCTCGCTCAACACGCGGCGATAGTCGCTCGTCACGGCCAGATCGGCGTGATCGTACAACTGATCGGTGTGCAGGCCGGGCCACGTGCCATAGACCTGACCGCCCCGCACGCGACCGCCCAGCACCAGCATCACGCTGCCGTGGCCGTGATCGGTGCCGTGCCCGGCGTTCTCGCGCAGGCGCCGTCCGAACTCGCTGACCACCACCACCGTCAAGCGCCGCGTATACCCCGCACAACCGCTGCCGTCGAGATCGGTATAGAGCGCTGCCAGGCCCTGCGCCAATGTGCCGAGCAAGTCGGACAGATAGCCGCCCGAGCCGTCACCCTGATAATCGTGCGTGTCCCAGCCGCCTAAATCGACGGTGGCCACGTGCAAGCCAAGGTCCATCTTGATCATCTGCGCGATGGCCTTTAACGAATCGCCGAATGATCCGCCGGGATACACCGCGCCGTTGGCGGGATGATATGTGCCGGGGTTGGCGCTCTCGACAATGTCCACCGTGTCCAGCGTTTTCGCGCCAGACTGAAACAGCCACGTGTCGCCGTTGTAGATTTCGCGCAAGGCCGTGCGCTGCCATTCGCGATACGCCCAATGCCCGTCAAATTCGAAACTGCCGGGGCTCGTCATCGAGACGGCTTCGGTGCTGCCCAGCAGCGAGGTAGGCTGCGTGCCTGCGGTGGCGATCGCCGGAATCAGAATCGTCGACGGCAGGTTCGGCGCCGTCTGCAAGTGGCGCGTCAGCCAGCCCGATGAAGTATTCTTGTTGCCCGGCGTCCCCAACTCGATGAACTGCATCGCATCGAAGTGGCTGCGCGTATCGCTGGTCAGGCCGCACGCATGCACGACGGCTAGCTTCTGCGCCTGATACAAACCGTGCAGCGGGGCCAGCGC
>CAYNML010000135.1:0-4291 GCA_964398185.1 uncultured Anaerolineae bacterium
AGACTTCGCCTTCCACGAGGAACGTGGCGGCTGGTCTGTAATAGGCTATGGTTTGGCCTGAGCCTGGGCCCTAAGATCTTTACAGCAGCCTTGGAGCGCACGGTGGTTCACCTGCGCCCCTGGTTGCGAGGCCTGACTCACGTTCTTTCCATTCTGGCGTGGTGCCAGTATATGGATGACGCGTCGGCCTCTGGTCGCTCTTGGTTGGCCACCATGATAGCCTCGGCTGGTTGGCTGTTTCACGCCACCGTCGATGGCTGGTGGATATCAACCAAAAAGACATTTTGGCTTCCCGCCTACAAGCTGAAGGTCTTGGGGCGGGTGCTGGATTTTGCGGCTGGGGTGCAGCTGGTGGCCCCCTCGTCCGCTGCCCACTCCGCGGAGTTGGCCGGCCACATTTTAGAGGCGGCGTCGCGTGATGAGGGTCCAGTGGTCCTGGCCCTCTCACGTCGGCTGAACGGGAAGCTTTCCTTTTACTCGGAATGTCTTCCCGTTCTCCGCCTGTTTAGGATTCATCTAAATAAGTTTTGTGGCGGCCTTACTCCTTGGAGTGACCAGATTGCGGCAGAGGTCGCGTTCTGGAAGGGTGAGCTTCCCCGCTTGCCGGACCTTAAGCCGGCTGCTGGGTCGCTCTTCCCTGTCCTCCTTTGCCTGTCGGATGCAGCTTCCTGCGCGTCAGCAGGTGCCTTGCTCCTCAGGATCGACGAATCCGGCAAGGTCCTTGAGGGGCACTTGTGCCCTCTGGCCTTAGAGACCTTCGGGTTGCCGCCGTTGAATAGCTCTTGCTCCTTCGAGCTGGCGGCTCCCGCGGTAGCGGTCCGGGTCGTCAAGGGAGAATGGAACTCCCTGGTGGTCCAATCGGACAATCAGGGAGCAGTTTTCCTTCTTCGGTCCTTCAGAGCTCGCTCGCCTGAAATGGCTGCGATTCTCTTGCGGATCTGGTCCGCTTTGATTCGGCCAGATGGGACCGTTAGACACTTGCTGGCCGATTGGCATCCTCGCCAGGCCGGCCCAGCCAAGTGGATTGATGCACTGAGCGGCCTTGCCGATGGCTGGCGCCCCTTGCCTGCTCTTAGGGAGTGGCTGCGGGTACTCGGCTGGTCGCCTGACTACGACTACGCAGCGGGGTCGCCTGCGCACGCTTTGGCGCCGCGATTCTCACTCGTCCCCGACGCCACCCGGTGGAGGCAGGCCTGGGAGGCTCTGCGTGATGCCCGTGAGATCGGGCTGCAGGCCCCCGTCCTTCCCACTGAACCGCCGGATGGCGTGGTGGCGTCGATGGTCGTGAGCCCGACCTCGGCCCCTTGGCTGCCGGTAGCAGTGGCAGCCTGGAGAACGGGTCGGGTCGGGGCGTTGGTTCTTGTAATTCCCCTTCCTTTGCTGCACGGGTTGACGGCAGCTGGGTTGTGGGGCGACCTCTCGGCCCTTGCGTGTGCTCCGCTGGGCGATTTGGTGTCAGCCACTCCGGAGTCGGGTTTAGGGGAACCTCTCCCGCTCCAGGACTTCGACGGCTGCGCGTTAGCTGCGCTTGCCTTTCTCGGGAGCTCCCCTCATACACCGCAGCCGTGTACCCATAAGGTACCTCGGTTCTGTTGGTGGGTCCCATTCGATCCTCCGCGCTTCCGGTGCCCTCACCACAGGCTTCCGGTGCCGGCGACCGACATGGTGGCGGCCCATTTGGTGGCCAGGGAGAGCTGTGGCCGCACCAAGGCGGAGGCTGACGTCACGGGCCGTGATGCTATTGCAAAGGCCTGTGGCGTCGCCAAGGCTGGGGACGGACCTCGTTATCGGTGGTCTGTCCTCCTTGCCTGCCTCAGGAGGGCTAGTCGCCTACTCCCTCCTGCGGCCCGCCCTCTCGGTGGTCAGGAGCCTCTGGTCTCCTTTCCGTCCGGGGAGGTCGCCCTCCTGCGCGACGTGCTCCGGTTTGTTCACCGGGCCCGTCGTGACAGGGGGGAGCGCATCCGTCGGGGAGAATCCGCGGATCGCCAAGACCGGGAGGAGGACGCTGAGGAGGCGGAGTTCGATGATCTTTCCGACTTCGTCGCCTCAGACTCTTCCGTCACCTCAGATGAGGAAGACTCAGACGTCTCTTTACCGAGCGTCCTCCGCCCTGCGCGGCTGGGTTCACGGCCCTTGCCGGCTTGGGCGGCCGAGACAGACTCCGATTCGGACGACCCCTCCGTCCGTTCGGATGACCTGTCCTCGTCCTCTTCGGAGTCGGAACCGACACCATCCCCGGTCCGCCCGCGAGGACAGTTGCCGTTGCGATTCGTCGCGCGGCGTCCTCCCCCGCCGCCACCCCCTCCACTTCCTTGCACTCCTCCGAGGCAAGGTGTGGTGGTGATTCCGGCCTCGCCGGATCCGCCGGTTTCGGTGCAGTCGGTGGCGGCGGGTGGAGGTCAGGTAGCAGCCCCATCTCCGCGCCCGCGGGTCCCGGTTCCACGTGCCCGGGTTCCCGGTCGGGCTGGGTCGCTACCGCGGGACGTGATCGCTATCGTCCCGCGGAGGCCTTTGCCTCCTGCCGGTGCTGCCACGCAGCTTCCGGCGCCTGCTCCCGGGGTGGTGGGTAGTTCCCTTCCACTTCCGGCGGCGACAGCCCCCTTGCTGGCCGGCCCCGGTCGCCGTCTTGGCGTTCCGCGCGGTCCGGGTCCGTCTTCCCTGGCCCCGGCGCCTCCCCTCCCGGAACCACGTCGTTCGCCGGCTACGGCCTCGGCGCGTGGAGGGCGGGAGGTCATAGGTGCGGTTAAGGGTGCGGCTAAGAAGGGTGATGGTCCCAAGAAGGACTGGAGATCCCCGGCAAGGGGCAAGCCGTCCCCCAAGGTTTGGGCGGTGGCGGCGAGAGGTGTCACTCTTCCGGGAGCCCCGGTGAGTTTCTTCTCGCCGGGTGGCAGAGTTTACGGCAGCTCGGGGCTTGATTCGGATCGGATTGAATCTGCCCCGTTGCCTATTTGGAGACCCCCTCCTCTGCCGCTTTCACCGCCAAGGATGGCTAGGTTGTCCAGCCATTCCTCTTCTGGGGGAGAGCCTTTCCCGACACTCACGTGTCGTGGTTGCCTTGGCACTATCTTGCCGGAGGCTCCCGCACGGTTGTGTGACGCCCCAGACTGTGGGCTTGATTTCCCGGTCTGTCGGACTTGTGCGCCGGAAGGCCGGGACCACCGACCGATGCTTTGCCCTCGCCACGCATTGGGCGTTGGCTTACCCAAGGCTAGCATCGAGTCGGTGGAGAAGGCGCTGACGGATTCGGCGCCTTCAACCCTGGGCCGTCTGTTGGCCAGGGCTTGGGCCATGGCCACTCCCGGGGCTGGGGAGCTGCTGGCTCGCTTTCCGTTAACGGAGGCGGCCAGGCACGATTCTCTTGCGGCGACGGTCGCTGAGATCGTGGCAGCGTCAGCGATTCCCGCCGGATCCTCCGCAGGGGCTTGGGGTCATACAGCGCGCGACCTCATTGCCCTCGCCACTGCGGAGGGGTGGTCTGACCATCCTTTTAGCGACTTAGACCACCTCGCGGTGGTCTATGTTCGCAGGCGCCTGGATGATCCGCTACCTGGTTGGGTTGCCACCACGGCTCCCAGCGTAGCGAGTGAGCTTTCCCGACTTGCCGTTATTGTCCGTCAGGACTTAGCGGCTGTCCGGGATGCCACTGTGGTAGGCGAACACTGTGGTTCCACGGTGTCCGCCTACCTCGATAAGAGAGGTTCGCACGTCCGACCGGGTCACTCTCGGAAGTACCCGGTCGAACTGTCGCGAATTCTCGAATGGCGCCCTAAGAGCACGGCAGCCAAGGAGTCCCAGATTTGGGCCTTCCTTGTGCTGCAATCGTGCTACGGCCTTCGGCCGGGGACTTGTCTTGCGCTCACGCGTGACTGTCTCACCCCAGCGCTTGGAGGTTGGCTCCTGCGCTGGAAGCTGAAGCATAAGACATCCAAGGGAGACAGGACGAAGACCTTGCAGGAGTTCGTTCCGCAGGTCGGGGCTGCGCGTGGCTGTCATGTGGACGACGCGCTTGCTCTCTTGCCACGATCTGGGTCGCTCTTCCCCTTTCTGTCAGTCCGGGCGGTCAATGCCCAGCTGCAGAAGTGGGTGGGGACAGTCGACCAGTCGTTCGCAGTGTCGGCCCATGGCGTTCGCGCCGGGACCGACACCGTCCTGCAAGCTCTCGGAGTACCGGAGGACATCATTGCCTCATGGGCTTGGTGGTCCCGCGCTAGGCGCATGTCCGGTTACTACGGAGCAGTCTCGGTGCGGCTACTAATGCGCATCGCAGACTTTCTCCCTTGTGTGCGGCTGA
>CAYNML010000136.1:0-4069 GCA_964398185.1 uncultured Anaerolineae bacterium
CGCGCTCTCGGTCGGGATGGGGATTCCGTTAAGGGTCCCGTTTTGGCCGCAGGGGCCTCCTCTGATGGCGAGGAGGAGACCCCACCGGTGCTGATCCATTCTGGATCGCAACCGGGCGGCGGGCTGGCCAGATTGGCCAAGCCCAAGGAGGGGTAGGGGGCGTCCAGCCATCCATCGCGGTTACCGCAGAGATGGGATGGAGGGGTTGAGTTTATTTGGCTTAAGGCTGAGTAAGCCCACCCTCGGGCCGTATGCTCTTACGAGCCGACGGTCGACCAACCGACCATAGCCAACGGCCTTGGCTGGTCTAAGGCCCTAGGCTGTCGACCACCTTCCTGCAAAGGGGGTGGTCGACCCGTCTGTTGTGTATTCTTAGTATAGACGCTTCCCTTAAATAATGAATGAGCAAAGACGCAGCGGCGGCTAGCGGTAGTGGTGACCCTAGTCTGCACAGCGCTGGTTAGCGGAGTCGATCCACCATTCATTTCTAATGGTTTGGTCTCTTAAGGAGCCTACCAAGATTAAGGATGGATGGCTGGTACTGGGCTCTGCCTTCCGGCCTCCTGTTTGGAGGGTCCTTAAGGGACAATAAACAAACCAAACAGGAGAAGCGTCTTTCCCTACCCCTCCTCTCTCTTTCCTTGTTATGGTTTCCGCTAAAAGGAAGGGAGAAAGACAAGGTTGCCTTGTTGTCTTTGACCTTGCCGCTTGATCGGCATTGATCAAGGCTCAAGGGATTCTTGTACAATATCCCGCGTAACCTTCTGATCAATTAAATCAGGGGTCACGCGCGGTCTGCGCGGATGTTGCAGTTTCTGCAACCTTGCTCGCTTCGCGACGCAAGAGAATTTTTGTCCCACCCACCCACCCTAAGGGTGAAGACTGTCGACGGATGCCCCGGACGACCGCAGAGAGGGTGGACCGGCGGTCATAGTAGGGGTTGCCTGGGCACAGGTTGTTGAGGGGCAACCGGCCCTATAGGCACCCGGGGGTTGAGTTTATTTGGCTTAAGGCTGAGTAAGCCCACCCTCGGGCCGTATGCTCTTACGAGCCGACGGTCGACCAACCGACCATAGCCAACGGCCTTGGCTGGTCTAAGGCCCTAGGCTGTCGACCACCTTCCTGCAAAGGGGGTGGTCGACCCGTCTGTTGTGTATTCTTAGTATAGACGCTTCCCTTAAATAATGAATGAGCAAAGACGCAGCGGCGGCTAGCGGTAGTGGTGACCCTAGTCTGCACAGCGCTGGTTAGCGGAGTCGATCCACCATTCATTTCTAATGGTTTGGTCTCTTAAGGAGCCTACCAAGATTAAGGATGGATGGCTGGTACTGGGCTCTGCCTTCCGGCCTCCTGTTTGGAGGGTCCTTAAGGGACAATAAACAAACCAAACAGGAGAAGCGTCTTTCCCTACCCCTCCTCTCTCTTTCCTTGTTATGGTTTCCGCTAAAAGGAAGGGAGAAAGACAAGGTTGCCTTGTTGTCTTTGACCTTGCCGCTTGATCGGCATTGATCAAGGCTCAAGGGATTCTTGTACAATATCCCGCGTAACCTTCTGATCAATTAAATCAGGGGTCACGCGCGGTCTGCGCGGATGTTGCAGTTTCTGCAACCTTGCTCGCTTCGCGACGCAAGAGAATTTTTGAGCTTATGGCTTCATTCGAAGGCTTCGACGTGGAGTTGGAATCTCCCCCTCCAGCGTCTGACTTACCCATCTCTGCGGTTTTCCGCAAGTGGCTAGACCCTCCGGTTTTTCCGGATGGGCTCGCTTTAGCCCTTACTAAGGCCACCTATGGTGTTGACCTTAACCCCTTGGGGGATTTTGGGGAGCGCTATCCACCGGTGGACTCCCTCATCAAGTTTGTCTTTCGGGAGCGCCCGGATGAGCTCAACCGGCGTCTTCGCTGGCACAAGGCAGCTTTGCTGCATGTGGATCAGATTCGGAAGCAGCAGATTCCGGCTGTTTGGCGCGCCGCGGTTTTGCCGAGGCGTCCCACTCCTAAGGTGGGCGCGCCCACCATTGAAGTCCTTTTGGGACCTCTTCCTCCGACTCCGGCGCCTACGGCGGGGAGGGATGAGTGGGCCCTGGCATACTTGGTCATGTATTTGCATGCCAAGGAGCTGCGGGAGAGGCTTTACCTCTACGCCAAACAGTTTGACGGGGTTGTCCCTGATGACTATGAGGAACCTGTGGACCCCCCTGTGCCGGCTCTGCCTCCGGTCGAGGGAGAAAGTGAGGCGACTCAGCCCGCTCGTCCGGTTAGTCCGGCGGCGACGGCAACGGCGGCGAGTTCTGGCTCGTCGTCGTCTTCTCGGCGGTCAGCCTCCTCTTCCTCTGCGGCTGCCTCCAGTTCCCGCCACGCGGCTGCTGGGGCGCGCTCCCCGCCGGCGTCTTCCACCTCGCCGCCGGCGGCTCCTACGGAGCCAAGCGCGAGTCCGGGTGCGGACCTTCGGCTCCCCCAGCCCAGTGGGTCAAGTCAAGCCGGTCGCCGTCGAGTGACTGTTCCGGTCCCGACGAGGGCGGTGGGGCAGGAGGCGGCGGCTTCCCCGCCGCCGACTCTCCCGCCGCCGGCGGCAGCCGGGGTTGCCCCGAGCCCGCCGGTGGTGGCCCCCGAGGCTTCAAGCCAGGGGGTTTCCGGGGTTGAGACTACGTCTGCTCCCACCTCGGGGGAAGCGGTGCCTTATGGACCCCCCCCCCCGGACCCCATGCCCCCGCTCTATGACTACTGTGTCTACAGCAGGTCTGTGCTTAAGGCAAACCTGGAAAAGTACAGTAAGTTTCTGGAAAAGTTTGTTGCGGTCACTCTGGCCGCGGAGGTTTGGCCTCTAGTTCAGCGCTATGCGCCCAAGGCCTGGCTGGCCCTTGAAAAGGCCTGCTGGGAGAGAATCCAACGGCACTTTCTCCGCTTTACGAGCGCTGCCGATGGGCACCAGGTCGATTGCACCTTTGCCATTACGGCGCTGGCGTTTGACGCCTTGCGTCGTCAGCAGGCTGAGATCCTAAGGACTGAGTCACAAAGTAATACTCCGGATAGGAGCTTCGTTGCCTTGGTGCAAGAGCCCTTCCGTTGGCCTGCTAGGCAGGAGGAGTATTTGGACCTGGAGATGTTTTTCGCTCAAGCCTGGGTTCTCCAGAGCTGGAAAGAGCACCTTGACCCGGCAAGTATGATTCCCGGGCATTTGGGCTCAGAGCCGCTTCGCGTGGGGCTTTCGGCCCTTGTCAGGGATCCTCCTAAGGTTGGGTTCTTCAACGCGACTTACGCGGAGACACGGCAGAAAGCTTGGCTTCAAGCCGTCGTTGACTCGGCTTTGCCGGAGCTCAACCGTCTGGTGGGTGACGGGTCCGCCCATGGGGAGACCTGGCGCCGTTATCAGACGGAGCGAGCTAGGCTCAGTTGGGTCGTGGACTGCCGGGGGGTGACGGAATTGGAGGCCACGCTGACTCTTATGGAGCGCCCGCCTCTCCTCCCCGGTGGCGCCCGACCGGCTTTGCCGGCTGTGGCCTCTCCGCCCCAAGGCTTTCGGGCTCCGGCGCCTTTGGCGAGGGCTCGTGGATGGCCGGCAGGTCCGAGACGCCCCCCGGTTCCGCCGGACGCTCTCTCGGCGGCAATCGCCCAAGGAGTGGCCTTGGCCTTGGGCCGGGGTCGGGGCGGCGGTCCAGCGGTGGCTGGCCGCGGCGGGAGGGCTAAGCGCCCCCGCGAAGCCAGTACGGGGTCTTTGACTCCTCCCCCCCCCCGAGCACAGGCTGCGCCTGTCCCCGTTACCACCCGGGCTTGCCCCGGGTGCAACAAAGAGTTTACGGCTCAAGCGGACTTCGTCGTCTGCCCCGCCTGTTTCCCGGCTTATAAGCGGGAGATGGTGGCTAACAAGCTCCGTCGTAAGGAGGAGCGGCAGCAGAAGGCAGCGGCGGAGGCAAGTGGCGGTGGGGGGGGTGGAGGTGGAGGTGGCTTTGCCCCGACTCCGTGTGTCTTTAGTGTGGGCCCTCCTGGTCTGGCGTCCGGTCCCCCTACCTAGGGCGGCCGGCGACCGGTACCTGGCGGGTGGGCTTTCGTCGGCCCTACCTTGCCGGAGGC
>CAYNML010000137.1:0-3821 GCA_964398185.1 uncultured Anaerolineae bacterium
CGCAACGGCACCTACACCTACAATCCGTCTGATCCGACGCAGGTGGTGCCGGTGAACGTGCTGCACCACAACGACGGGCATGGTCGCCTGCTGCCATCCGACACCGCGCCGGGGTACACCAACCTGGCCACGCTGATCAAGCAAGAGCGCGCCCACAATCCCACGCGCACCATCCTGCTCAATGCCGGTGACACCATCCAGGGCGATGCCATGGCCGCTTACTACAAGGCCGCCTTCACCGGCTTCGCGCCCGATGGCACCGCGCTGCCGATCACGTTGACCGTGAACCCCATCCTCAGAACAATGAACGCTTTGACGTACACCGCCATGACGCTGGGTAACCACGAGTTCAACTACGGCAACTACATCTTCACCGGCACGCTGGGCCAGGCCAACTTCCCGCTGCTGCAGGCCAACGTCTACGACAGCGGCGCGTACGGGCTGGCACAGGTCAACGTGCGGCCGCACGTCACGGTGTCGCTGCCCGGCCCCGCCGGTAACATCGATGTTGCCATCCTGGGTATCGGCAACCATCGCATTCCAAACTATGAGCTGCCCAGCAACATCCCCGGCCTGACCTTCACCAACCCGGTCACCGAAACGCAGCTGCGCGCCCCGGCCCTGCAGGCCGTCAACGATGCCGTCATCGCGCTGACGCACATCGGCTTCACCGATGATCCGAACAGCGTGGAAGTCGACAACAACGTGGACACCTACCTGGCCGCGAACAGCACGGGCGTCGACGCCATCATCGGCGGGCACAGCCACACCAACCCCAGTACTGGCTTCGGGCCGTACAAGTTCCTGCCCACCTTCGTCGGTGCGCCGGACAACACCCCGGTGATCATCAACCAGGCCTATCGCTACAACACCTACCTGGGCGAGATCGTGCTGGGCTTCCTGCCCGACGGCCTGGGCGGCTACAACGTGGTGTCCCGCGCGGGCCGCTACATCGCCAACACCGTCAGCGTGGCACAGGATGTCGAGATCAAGGCGATCGTCGATCCGTACAACGACTTCTTCCAGTCGTATCGGAACCGCACGCTCGGCCAGACCGCCGTCCCGATCGATACGACCTATGCCTACATCAGCGAAACCAATGCCGCCAACCTGCAAGTGGATGCGTCGCTGTGGAAGTTGAACCAGGTCTTCGGCGCGGGCGCGGTGCAGGCGCATCTCTCCGGCGCGATGACGCAACCCTCGCCGCCCAATGTCGTGATGTTCCCGACAGCCTCAGCCTCTAATCCGTTGACCATGACGATTGCCGATATGTTCACGCTGATGCCGTACGAGAACTCACTGGTGGTGTTCACCTTGAATGGCCCGCAGCTCAAGACCATTCTGGAGCGCGCTTACCGCAACTACTGGTATTACAAGTACGTACCCAACTGGGGCGGATACTCGCACTACACCACCTGCATGCTGGATGTTAGCGCCGGGAGCATCATCACCTACGACGAAGATCCGCTCACCTATACCGTCGGGTCTGAGTACGTGGTCGGCATGTCGATCAGCGGACAGCCGGTGAACTTCCTCGACGCCACGACGTACTACACCGTCTCGACCGTGAACTACGTGGCGGCCGGCTCGTGCAACTTCAACGACGGCGGCGTCACCCTCTGGCCGCTCGGTCAGATCGTGCATGACACGCAGTACTACGTGCGCGATGTCATGATTGACTACCTGCCGACGCTGCCGCAGCCGATCGCACCGCCGCCGTACGAGGGCCGCATCCGCATCCTGCCGTAAGCACGCGGTTAATGCACCGTCATCACTCCGGCTGAGTGATCAACGAGACCTCGGAGGTTTCAGGCGAACTATAGGTTCGCACAACCTCCGAGGTCTTTTGCTGGCCTGCGGTACAATTGCGCTATGGCTAAACCACTTGAAATGAACTACTGCCCCTGCTGCGGGCACGCACTGATCGATAAATTCATCTTCGGCCGCGTGCGCCGCAAATGCCCCGCCTGCGGCTTCATCTTCTTCCGCGATCCCAAAGTCGCCACCGGTGTGTTAGCCGAGCAAAACGGCAAAGTCTTGCTGGTCAAACGGCTGTACGATCCGCACATGGGCGATTGGGCGCTGCCGGCCGGCTTTGTCGAGATTGATGAAGGACCAGTGCAGGCCGCGCTGCGCGAATTGACCGAAGAGACCGGCCTCATCGGTCGGATTAGGGGTATCATCGGCACGTTCCACATCCGATCGGATCCGCGCGGCCCCATCGTCACCATTCTCTATCATGCACAGATCGTCGGAGGCGAACTCCAGGCGGGTGATGATGCCGCCGAAGTGCGTCTGTTCGCACCCGAGGAGTTACCGCCGAACCTGGCCTTCGTCTCAACCCGGCAGGCTTTGCACCGCTGGCAGCGATCAAAAAAGCCGGACTCCGCGTAGAAGTCCGGCTTCACCGTCCGTCAGGCGTGTCATCCCTGCGCGGGTCGCGGCGCGCGTACCCGCGACATCATAAAAATCGCCAGCCCCATGAAGATTGCGCTGAACAGCCACAGGGTCGTGTAATTCTTGCCCGCCAGATCGATCAGGCCGCCGGCTACAATCGGGCCGGTGATGGCCGCCGCCGACGATGACAGGTAATACAAGCCCGTAAACGCCCCGATGTGCTCCGCGCCGCCCAGATCGTACACCATCGGCAGCGAATTGATGTTGACCAGCGCCCAGAACGCACCCATGATCGCCAGCACCATTAACAGGGCCGTGGGCTGTCGCAGGAAGAACCCTACGACCAACCCTGCTGCCATGCCGCCCAATCCGATCAGAATCGTCGGCTTCCGGCCGATGCGCGTGGCGATGAGACCGCTGGGAATGGCAAACAAGATCAGCGTTGCGGCGAAGGCCGTCAGCATGCGCGCGCCGTCACCCTCTTCGATGCCCAGCACGTTCTTGCCGTACAGCGTAAAGAACGCCTCCATCGCATTCCAGGCCACGAACCAACTGAAGATCGCGCCCAGCAGGAACAGGCCGCTCTTGTCCGACCGGCCCGCCACTTCCCGCAGATTGTCGATGGCCCCCGGCGCTTTTTCCTGCGGCACCGGCTCATTGCTCAGATCAGGCTCGCGCACGAAGATCAGCACGATGACGATGGCCAGCAGCATCACGCCCGCGCCCACGATGAACGGCAGCGGCACACCAATCTTGTACAACGTGCCGCCGGCGAACAACGCGGCCGCGCCGGCCAGGCCGCCCATCAAGTTAATCACGCCGTTGGCCTGGCTGCGCTCGCCGGGCTGGAACAGATCGCCCAGGTAGGCGATGGTGGGCGATCGGAACAGCGCCATGCCGATGTTCGTGCCGAAGATCGCCAGCGCAATCAGCACGAAGTTATCACGCACGAACGGCACCAGCAGAAAGAACAGCGCCGCGATGGGCGCGCCCACCATCAACCACGGCTTGCGCCGCCCAAAGCGCGTCCGCGTCCGATCGGACCGTGCACCTACCCACGGCTGGAAAAACATATTGATGATGTTGTCCCACGTCATGATGAAGCCAATGACCAGACTCGCCAGCCCCAACTGCTCCAGCATGGGCGGAATGAACGAGTTGAAGATGGGCCACACGATGCTGATACCGAAGAATCCAAAGCCGAGGACAAACGTCTTGCTCCAGGGAAAAGATCGTTGCGCCATGGTGACTCCTGCAAAGAGATAGGCGCCCGGCAGCGCGGGCGAAGGTTGTGCTGGCCTGCATTCTACACCGGCTGCCGCAAAAGAAAAACCGGACTTCGCCGTGAAGTCCGGTTACTCAATACGCGCCCAATTCCCGCAGGCGATCGTCGCTAATCCCGAAATGATGGGCCAGTTCATGGA
>CAYNML010000138.1:0-3757 GCA_964398185.1 uncultured Anaerolineae bacterium
CATCGTGCCCACGTTCACGTGCGGTTTCGAACGATCAAAATGCTGCTTCGACATGGTTTTTCCTCCTGAAAGCTATCGAGCACGCGCCGGTTCGCGCTTGCCCCCATTGAGAATTTCCTGTGCCACACTATCGGGAACCTGAGCGTAGTGCTCCAGTTCCATCGTAAACGTCCCGCGCCCTTGAGTCGTCGAGCGCAAGTCCGTCGCATATCCAAACATATTCGCCAACGGCACGTGCGAGCGAATGGCCTGCACGCCGCCGGGACGCGGCTCCATGCCTTCAATCTGCCCGCGGCGCGATGACAGGTTGCCGATCACGTCGCCGGTGTATTCATCGGGCACGGTTACTTCCACCTTCATCACGGGCTCGAGCAGGATCGGCTTGGCCTTCAGGGCGCCGTCCTTCACCGCCATTGAGGCCGCGATCTTGAATGCCATTTCATTGGAGTCCACTTCGTGGTACGAACCATCGACGAGGCGCACCAGCACATCGACCATCGGATAACCGGCCAGCACGCCGCCTTCCAGGGCTTCCCGCGCGCCCTTCTCGACAGCCGGGATGTATTCTTTCGGCACGGTGCCGCCGATGATGGCGTTCTCGAACTCATAGCCCGCGCCCTTCTCGCGCGGCTCGAGTTCCAGCACAACGTCGCCGTACTGACCACGGCCGCCCGATTGGCGCACGAAGCGACCTTGAATCTTCACGGGCTTGGTAATCGTCTCGCGATACGCAACCTTGGGGCGGCCCACATTCGCCTGCACGCGATATTCGCGCAGCATGCGGTCGACCAGCACTTCCAGGTGCAGCTCGCCCATCCCGGCGATCAGCGTCTGGCCCGTGTTCTCATCGGAGCGCACCCGGAACGTGGGATCTTCTTCAGCCAAGCGGCGCAGCGCTTCGCCCATCTTGTCCTGATCTGACGCGCTCTTCGGCTCGATGGCAATTTCAATGACGGGATCGGGGAACGAAATCGCTTCGAGGGCGATCGGATGATCGAGGTCACAGAGCGTGTCGCCCGTGAACGAATCCTTCAGACCCAGCGTCGCGCCGATGTCGCCCGCGCGGACCTCGGTCAGTTCTTCGCGGCGATCGGCATACATCCGCAGCACGCGGCCCAGGCGTTCCTTGCGGCGCTTGGTTGAGTTCTGCACCGTCTCGCCGACTTCGACTACGCCGGAATAGACGCGGAAGTAAGCCAGACGACCGACGTACGGATCCGCCACAATCTTGAAGACCAGCGCGCAGAACGGCTGCTCGTCATCGGTGTGACGTGGTTCCTGTTCGCCGGTTTCGGGATTCGTGCCCACCACCGACGGAATATCATTGGGAGACGGCAGGAAATCGATCACGGCATCCAGCATGGGCTGTACGCCCTTGTTCTTTAGACTGGAGCCGCACAATACCGGCACAATGGTACCGGCGATCGTTGCTTTGCGGAGGGCCTGCTTGAGTTCTTCGACGGAGATCGTTTCGCCTTCGAGGAAACGATGTGTCAGTTCATCATCGGTTTCGGCAATGCGCTCGACTAACGTCTCACGCGCCGCCTTGGCTTCATCGAGCAGTTCAGCGGGGATGTCACGCTCTTCCATCGTGAGGCCAAGATCATCTACCCAGTAGATCGCCTTCATCTTAAACAGATCGATGATGGCGGTAAAGTCAGCCTCGCGCCCGATCGGCAGCTGCAAGGGCACCGCATTCGCGCCGAGACGCTCCTTGATCGAGTTGAGCGCGCGGTAAAAATCGGCGCCGACGCGATCCAATTTGTTGATGAAGCAAATCCGTGGAACGCGATAACGATCGGCTTGCCGCCAGACCGTTTCCGATTGCGGTTCCACGCCCTGCACGCCGTCGAACACCACCACCCCGCCGTCCAGCACCCGCAGCGAGCGCTGCACTTCAGCGGTGAAGTCAATGTGGCCGGGGGTGTCGATGATGTTAATCTGGTAATCGCCCCAGTTGGCGGTGATGGCCGCGGCTGTGATGGTGATGCCGCGTTCGCGTTCCTGCTCCATCCAGTCCGTCACGGTGGTGCCATCGTCTACGCTGCCGATACGATGGGTTTTGCCGGTATAAAACAAAACCCGCTCGGTAGTCGTAGTTTTACCGGCGTCGATATGGGCAATAATGCCGATATTACGCATGAGTTCGAGCGGGTATTCCCGTGTCATGATTCTCAACACACCTAGGTTTGCAAGGTGACGGGTTTCGATTCGTATTTGAACCCGACGCGCCGTCACACACAACCGTACTGCGGATTGTGTGCCCCTAGTGGGGCCAAGTCACTACCAGCGGAAGTGGGCAAACGCCCGATTGGCTTCCGCCATCTTATGCGTTTCTTCGCGCTTCTTAATCGCGGCGCCGTTGCCGGCTGCCGCGTCCATCAATTCATTTGCCAGTTTGTCAACCATCGACTTGCCGCCGCGCGAGCGGGCCGCCCCTAACAGCCAGCGCATCGCCAGCGTATTGCGGCGATCGGCCGGCACTTCCACCGGAACCTGATAAGTCGCACCACCGACGCGGCGCGGCTTCACTTCAATCTGCGGCGTGGCGTTCTTCATGGCCTGCTCGAAGACTTCCAGGCCGGGGCGCTTGCTGCGCTCTTCAATCAACGCCAGGGCGCCATACATGATGTGCTGGGCGGTGCTCTTCTTGCCGCTGTACATCATGCGGTTGATGAACATCTGCACCATCAGGCTGTTGTACTGAATATCGGGTTGAATTTCACGCTTGAACGCGCGGTTGCGACGTGACATATGCTTCTCTCCTGAACCCTACACCGAGGCCTTCACCTTGGGGCGCTTGGCGCCGTACTTCGATCGACCTTGCGAGCGCTTCTCGACACCGGCGGTGTCCAGGCTGCCGCGCACGATGTGGTAACGCACGCCGGGCAAGTCCTTCACGCGGCCACCGCGCACCAGCACCACCGAGTGTTCCTGCAAGTTGTGCCCCTCGCCCGGAATGTACGCGGACACTTCGATGCCGTTCGACAGGCGCACGCGGGCGACCTTGCGCAACGCCGAGTTGGGTTTCTTGGGCGTCTGCGTGCGGACCACGGTGCACACCCCGCGCTTCTGCGGCGCGCCTTCAGTGCGGCGCTCGCGGCGCTGATCGAACGAGTTCCACGTGTACTGGAACGCGGGAGCCTTGCTCTTGCCAGATTTGGCTTTGCGGCCCTTGCGAATCAGTTGGTTAATGGTTGGCACTGCTATTTCCTCCGTAAAGAAAGGCCATCTCAATGATTATGATGGCCCTTCCCCGTTCAAAAACAAAGCGATGCTGCGCTTGAGTTGTAGGTAGAGTCGGGGGCTTTTAGCCGACATCTACTGTTCAGCGGCGTGTGATAATACCATGTAGTACGGTTCGTGTCAAGGCTTTCACAAAGGCTTTTTGTCAAGAAAAGACACGGCGAACCTCGCGATTCCCCGTGTCTCTCAATCTCGCTATCGCTCAGTCTCAACTACAGCGAGTCGTCGTCTCCGCCCAGCCCGCCAAGCAGGCCCATGCTCAGCCGCGGCATCTTCTGCTTCTCTTCGTCCTTGCCGAAGCGCAGCACCTCGCCCGTGTCGGTGATGGCTTCCACGGCCAGACCCAGCGACTGCATTTCCTTGACCAGCACGCGGAACGAGGCCGGGATGCCCGGCTCCTCGATGCGCTCGCCTTTCACGATCGCCTCGTAGGTCTTCACACGGCCTTGCACATCGTCCGACTTGACGGTGAGCATTTCTTGCAGCGTGTGCGCCGCGCCGTACGCTTCCA
>CAYNML010000139.1:0-3456 GCA_964398185.1 uncultured Anaerolineae bacterium
TCGCTGACGAACACCTCCTCGCCGATGGAACCGAACACGGCCTGGGCCTGATCGCGATGGAGTTGGCTCATCGCTGCGGGGCACGTCCACACCGTCATGCCCATTCCGATCTGCGCGGGCGTGTTGGGCATGGAGCGCACCACCGCCTTGTGCAGCAGCAAGTTGGTGATCACCTCGGTGCGCGCCCCGGCTACGATCGAGAGCACCAGCGCCTCAGGCGCGATGTGGCCTGCCAACTGCTCCAGCACATCGTGCAGCACTTGCGGCTTCACCGACAACACGACGATCTTGGCGCCATCCACGGCGGCGAGGTTGTCCGTGGTGTGGCGCACGCCGTATTTTTGCTCCAACTCGAGGCCGCGCTCGGCGCGCGTGTCACTGGCGGCAATCTGCTGCGGCGGCAGCTTGGCCTGCGTGATCAGTCCCTTGATCATCGCCTCGCCCATCGCGCCAGAACCGATGAAGGCAAATGTTTGATCGTGAAGCATGGTGGCTCCTCCTGATGAAGTTCGCGGGGAAGTATAACACGTGAGACGTGATGCGTGTTGCGTGATGCGTGAAGAATGTTTTGCCGTCATTGCGAGGAAGCCGCGTAGTGTGCGGCTGACGAAGCAATCTCCATGTTGATGAGCGAAGATCGCGCTGGGCGAGGCCGACGAAGCAATCTCAGGTGGCCGCAAGGGAGATTGCTTCGCCGCTGCGCGGCCCGCATTGACGATATGCGTCCCTTGCCTCCTGCTTCATGCTATACTCTGCGCGGAGGCGAGCATGACGCTTTACACTCAAGAATTTGGGCCGGCGGACGCTCCCACGATCGTTTTTCTGCACGGCGGCGGCGTGGGTGGCTGGATGTGGAAGCCGCAGATCGCACAGTTGAAAGACGAGTATCATCTCCTCGTGCCCGATCTGCCGGAGCACGGCCAGAGCATCGACGTCAAACCGATGACGCTGCAAAATGCGGCCGCGCAAGTGGCGGAGTTGATCCGCACTCGCGCACACGGCGGACGCGCGCACGTCGTCGGATTGTCGTTGGGAGCGCAGACCACCATCGAGTTGTTGAGCCAGTCGCCGGAGTTGGTCGATCGCGCCATCGCCAGCGGCCCGTTGATGCGCCCGCTGCCCGGCATCGGCACGACGAACCTCATGGCCAAGATGTACTGGCCGTTCCGCAACATGAAGTGGCTGGTGAAGTGGAATATGAAGGGTTTGGGCGTGCCCGAAGAATATTTCGAGGAATTCCGCAGAGACACGGCACAGATGACCATCGACGGCTTTGTGCGGGTGACGCTGGCGAACGGCAACAATCACCTCCCGCCGAACCTGCAAGCCGTCACTGTTCCTACGCTCCTCCTCGTCGGCGAGAAGGAACTCAAGATCATGAAGGAATCCGTGCGTGATCTCCTCGCCGTGATGCCGAGCGCACAGGGCTATGTTGTCTCTGGCGCGATCCACAATTGGAGTCTGCAATTGCCGGACTTGTTCATGCAGACGGTAAGGGCGTGGATTACGGGACAGGCGTTGCCGTCGCGATTACAGCCGCTGGCCTAGTCATTCCCGCGTGCATTTGGCGGGAATCCAGAATCCTTGTTGGCAATGTGTGCGGGTCAGTGCTATGGACGCCCGACTACTGCACTCGGGCGTGACGATCTTGCCAGACTTATTCACGCAGACGGTGAAGGCGTGGATTGCGGAGCAGGCGTTGCCGGGCGGGTTGGTGCCGTTAAGATGAGCGCCGTTGCTCGTCTCAACGACGTTTTTTTGCGCAGGGGCGACCTCAAAGCCAGTGATCAATATCCTTGCGGTTCAGCCATTCTATGGTAGCATGAATTCAAGAGCGACAGGGGGAGGTGCGACATGTTGCGCATCAAGGGCATTTACGACGGGCAGAAAGTGATACTGACCGAACCGATTTCGCTGCCGCCCAACACTGCGGTTGAAGTGATCATCGCCGAGCCGGAAAACGAGCGCGAGCAACTATATCATCAACGGCTGGTGAAACTGGGCCTGCTGAAAGAACGGCCAGAGGTTGTCTTTGAGACGACACCCTACACGCCGGTTAACGTGAGCGGTACACCGCTCTCACAGACCATCATCGAGGATCGGCGCTGATGGCGCATTACTATTTCGATAGCAGTGCACTGGATCGTGTGCCTTGCGCGGCCAGCAATTCGCCGAAGGGGGCGTAGGTGTAACTCTGCACGACGTTACCGCTCGCATCGCGGATGACCAGTGCACAACGTGCGCTTGGTGTTTTGTTACCCTTGCAAATGCAGCAAACCTATCCCCCAAATGCAGCACAACTATTGATGGCTGTTACGCCCTATGCGGAAGTAATTTACGGCTCAAAGTGAAGGACAAACGTGTAATCCTTGTACATTAACTCAACTATCTTTCCATGAAGATTCTCTATTGATTCATGGGCTAAGGGCTTGATCCTCTGTCCATTTATTGAGATGTCCCAATCAGGTGGAACAAACAGTATTTCTGGCGCGGTGGCAGCACGTTGAACCCAAATCTTTACCACAGCGCGTCTAGAGTCCGTTTGAAAACCTGTTCTCCAAAAGAGATCTCCTGAAGAAATATCTTCAAGAATCCAAAAATCTTGAAGAAAGTTTTCAACTTGAACCTTAACTTGTTTGTGATAGATTTCTGCACTCGCCATATGACCTCCTTGTGCCTATTGGCCACTCGCTAGGATCGCACGAGCGGCTTCAGCCGACCAATACCACGTGCGACCATCTGCTAAGATTTGATAGCCTGCAAATCGCTGATAAAAATTGATTGCATCTTGCGATGCAGGAACTAGTGAGATTGCGCCGTCAAACCCTCTGGCTATGCTATCTTGAATTGCCTGCTTAAACAGAGCGGTTCCCCCTCCAGCCTTTATTCCTTCAAGCATCTTGATTGTATAAGCCCCTGTGTTGTATGCCACTTGCATCATCCCCGTAATCTGATCTCCCACTCGAGCAATGAACATACGCCCCTGCTCGCCTACTTGGAGCATGGACTTTGCCATCTGCAACCATGTTTCACCAAACGATCCCCCTCGTTCCGCGTTCATATCAATGGCATTTCTAATAAAATTAGCGATTGCCGATAAATCAGATTCCTGAAGTGTGCGTATGATGGTTGCCCCTGCGGCACCGCCTCCGCCCAAGAAGATTGCTTTAATCCAAGCAATTGCTTTAGCGCCGAGCTGCCAGCCACCATAAGCAGCCGTGCCGAGCAACCCACCGATGACTCCGCCTGCGCCACCCCAGAACAGCGCCTCCTGCCAATGCCATTGCAAACCCAAACACGGATCGGCATTGAGGACGGCTTGAAGGGTGTAGTAACTCGCGCCGCCGATCATACCGCCCAGAATCGCCACAAACAGCAAAGGCAAGAAGGCAAACTTGCCACTGGGATCAGTGAGGTTGACCGGATTGTTGTTAACGTAGACGTACGGGTGCAGCG
>CAYNML010000140.1:0-3216 GCA_964398185.1 uncultured Anaerolineae bacterium
GTTTCAATCCACGCCTCTCGTGTGAGAGGCGACCGCGACATCTGGGCATACGGAGTCCGATGCTCCCAGATATGGTGCTTTTCTTTTGCTGCAAAGTCAAAAACTAACAGAAAATTGCCCTGGATTGAGATTTTTTCGGTTGTTAAGGTGCCAATTGCCTGCGAACCGATCGGGAATTCCATGTGAGCTTCAGGTTCGCAGCCATAGTTTTTAGGTGATGATCGTGCCCTCCAGATCGAGGCTGGCTTTAGCGCCAACATGCTCCACGCGCTTGCGCCAATCATCGCCCAGGTAGTAATAGCGAATGCTGTCCTTCTCGACATCCATTAGCGTGGCCAGCGTGTTTTGCAAGAGCTTCAGCCGCGCCGGATCGATGATGCACTCGAACACCGAGTTCTGCACGCGCTGGCCGTAGTTCTGGCAGGCCCTGGCCACTTTACGCAGGCGTCTTTGCCCGGCCAGTGTTTCAGTGTTGACATCATAAGTGATGAGTACCATCATCGGCGCGCCTCCTAATTCCAGAAAAACGGCGGATACGCATCCAGGTCGCCGCGCAGGAAGCGCGCCAGCAGCATCGCTTGGACGTGCGGCAGCAGCCCGAAGGGAATCCGTTCCTTGAGATACGGATGAACGATCTCTTCCTTCTTGCGCTCCTGCCAGGCCGTCAACACCGTCTTGCGCGTGTCGTCGTCCATCAAGATGCCGCCGCTCTCTTTTTGGGTGAAGCCCTTGCCCGTCACCTGCTTGCGATTGACCAATGACAATGCCAGGCGATCCCCGAAGATCGGACGGAGTTCTTCCATCAAGTCGAGAGCGAGCGAAGGACGGCCCGGCCGATCCTGATGCAGAAAGCCGACGTAGGGATCCAGCCCGACGGTTTCTAAAGCCGAGGCGACCTCGTTGGTCAAGAGCGTGTACAGGAACGACAGCAGCGAGTTCATATTGTCCAGCGGCGGGCGGCGTGAGCGTTCCTGAAAGGTGAAGTCTTCACGCTGTTGCAGGATCAATTGATCGAACACGCCGAAGTAAATCTTCGCGGCGCTGCCCTCGAAGGCCATCAGTTCACCGATCGAGTCGCACTGCGGGATGGCGTTGAGTGTCTCCTTGAGGAAGGCCGAGACTTGCGTCAGGGCCGGGACATCCACCAACAGCGCATGATCGCGAATAGCCCGCTCGATGACCTTGCGGCAGTTGGCGATCTTTCCCAACAGGAACGAGGCGGCAATCGGCACACTCCGATCGGTCTGCTCCGAGACCTCGTACTGCTTCTTGCGCAGCAGGACATTGCCCTTCACCTTGCCGGTGACGCGGGCTTGAAACCGGCCGTTGGGCGTCAGGAAGCACAGCCCGATGTTGCGCTCGGCGCAGGCGCCCATCAGCGCGGGACTGGCGCCCTGCCACGTGAAGCAGACGATGTGCTCCAGGTTGTGCAGCGGCAGGCGTGTCGCCGTCTTCTCGTCCTTCTTGACGATGATGTTTTCGCCGTCAAGCGCGAGATAGGTTTCAGGCGAAGTGATGTACAACACGTTGCCAAGTTTCTTCATGACACGGAATTTCCCGTCATTGCGCGGAGGGCTTTACCCGACGAAGCAATCTCCTTCACAATGTCGAGGATTGCTTCGGGCTTCGCCCTCGCAACGACGATGTTAAAGATTCTCGATCTGCTGCTTGATATACCTCGACGCCGCGATCGTTTTTTCCTGCAACACCGGCAGACAAATGTCGGCCAGCGAACAGGAACGGCAGCCTTTGGACGGCTTGACGCGCGGCGTGTAGCCGCTCTGAAAGTAGTTGTGCATTTCGTCGGCCATCTTCTTGACCAGCGCGCGCAGCTCGGCGGTGATTTCAACTTCCACCCGGTGGCGGGTCTCGCCGTAATACAGATAGCCGTGCGCGATCGTTACCGACAGCATTTCTTCCAGGCAAATGGCCTGCGCGCAAAGCTGCGCTTCGTCGCTGTGATCGTGTTTCTCTTTGCCGCGTTTGTATTCCACCGGGGCAGGCACGTACCGCCCTGCCCGCCCCGGTAGTTGGACGCCTTCTGCGGATTCCGTGAACTCGACCACATCACACACGCCCACCAGCCCCAGCCGATACGAAGCGACCGGCACCGATCGCGCCGTGATGATCCCGTTCCTTGTTTCGGTGAAGAAGGGATCATCCACACGCTTGTGCATGATCCGCCCCTCGGCAGTAAGCGCATTTTCCTGCCACTGCCGCTCGACGTGGATCAGCGCCCACTGCCGGCGGCAGAACAGGAAGTGCTGGATGCCAGAGAGCGGCAAGAGTTCATCGGTGGTGTATTCGGGGGGCATGGTGATTGTTATGTCATTGCGAGTGGCGCAAAGCGCCACGAAGCAATCCCCTCGTGACAGAAGATTGCTTCGCCCTTCGGGCTCGCAATGACACTTGATTCCTACAGTTTCTCGATAAGAGTCACGCCCTGGGGGACACCATCCTTGTTTACGATCACCACATAATCGCCAAACTGACGCGGAACGACCACGCCGTCTTTCTTTTCGACCTTCACCAACTCGAACAACTTGTGCGAAGGCGCGTTGCCCAGGTCACTTTCGTGCTTGAAGACAATCAGCCGCCGCGCCGCCATCTTGCCGCGCGCCGCCGAATGGTCATGCTCGAACATGTTGACCAGCGCATCCCAGAACAGGTTCAGGTCTTCTTCCGAGAAGCCCGTGCCTTTGGTCGGGTCGTTGGCGAGCTTGGCAGAGATGTAGCCCTCGGCGCGGTACAAGCCGTAGGGGACGATGTGCTTGCGGCCCATTGTGCGCTCTTTGTCGGCTTCCTCTTCGCGGGTCACGGTCAGGCGGGTGACGGTCACTTCCTGCTGGACGATGGGGTCAATGCTGCGGGAGAAGTTGATTTGCACGGGACCGCGCACCTGACCGCAGTTGTCGCCCACCATCAAAACTGCCCCAAATGTGCGAATGTCGTAGAAGTTCTGGCACATCCAAGTACGGGCTTTGTTCACGCCTTCTACAGATGCCTTCTTTCCAGGTTCGAGACCGACCGCGAGATAGGCTTCTTTGTGGTTGGCATTCAGCGGGATGCCTTCCTTGATGTAAATGCGGTAACTCGCTGCGTCGCCTTTGACCATTTCCACATAGTTGCGGATTTTGCGCTTCAGGCAGACATCGGTGACAATGCCGTAGCCCGTTTCGGGGTCAATGCGCGGCATGTTGCCCGCGTCGGGGTCGC
>CAYNML010000141.1:0-3207 GCA_964398185.1 uncultured Anaerolineae bacterium
CTAACAATACTTTTACGTTTCACGTTTTATGCATTACGTTTTATGCTTCCACCTTCGGCAAGCCCGCGATGGCCTTATGCACTTCCTCAACCGGATATTCGTAGTCTTCCAGTTTACCGGCGAAGTACATCTGATAACCCGCCATATCGAAGTGGCCGTGGCCGCTGAGGTTGAACAGAATCACTTTCTTCTCGCCGGACTCTTTCGCCTTCACCGCTTCGTCGATGGCAACACGAATCGCATGCGCCGATTCCGGCGCGGGGATGATGCCTTCGGCCCGCGCAAACTGCACCGCCGCCGCAAAGACCGGATTCTGCTGCACAGCCACCGCTTCGATGACACCTTCGTGGTAGAGCTTGCAAATGATCGGGGCCATGGCGTGATAACGCAGCCCGCCCGCGTGAATGGGCGCAGGAATGAAGGCCGAACCGAGCGTGTACATCTTCACCAGCGGCGTCATCTGCGCGGTATCGCCGAAGTCGTAGGTGTAGATGCCCTTGGTCAATGACGGTGCAGCGGTTGGCTCCACGGCGACGATGCGCGTGGTCTTGCCTTCTTTCAGCTTGCCACGCACAAACGGCAGCGCGATACCGCCAAAGTTCGATCCGCCGCCCACGCAGCCGATTACCACATCAGGAAACTCGCCGGCCTTTTCCATCTGCTTCAAGGCCTCTTCGCCGATGACGGTCTGGTGCAGCAGCACGTGATTGAACACGGAACCGATCGAGTATTTGGTGTTTGGCGTCGTGACGGTGTCTTCCAGCGCTTCACTGATCGCAATGCCCAGCGAACCGGTATGATTCGGATCCTGCTCAAGGAACTTGCGGCCAGCGTTCGTGTCTTTGGAAGGCGACGCGACGATCGCTGCGCCGTAGGCCTCCATCAACATGCGGCGATACGGCTTCTGCTGATACGAGATGTTGACCATGTACACTTTGGCTTCCAGGCCAAAGAAGGCCGCCGAGAAAGCCACGGCACTGCCCCACTGTCCCGCGCCTGTTTCGGTCGCCAGGCGCTTCGTGCCTGCGCGCTTGTTGTAGTAAGCCTGCGGCACCGCCGTGTTGGGTTTGTGTGAGCCGACAGGTGAAGCGCCTTCGTACTTGAAATAGATGTGCGCCGGGGTATCGAGCGCCTTCTCCAGCCGCCGCGCACGCAGCAATGGCGTAGGCCGCCACAACCGATAAATCTCAAACACTTCTTCGGGAATGTCGATGTACTGTGCCGCGTACGGCCCGACCGACGCTTCCTGCATGATGATGTCCATGGGAAACAGCGGCGCCATATCCTCCGGCCCGATCGGCTTGCCCGTCCCCGGATGAATGATCGGCGGCAGCGGCGTCGCAAAATCGGCCTGCACGTTGTACCACGCCTGCGGCATTTCGCTTTCGTCGAGTAGATACTTGACCTGGTCAGACATGATTTTCCTCCGTAGTTTTGGTAGTTGGTTGCTGGTTGTTAGTTGTTGGTTGTTGGTTGTTGGTAAGGCCGGTGCTGCCTCTGCTTTTTACGCATTACGCATTACGTTTCACGTTTTACGCTTTACGCCGCAGCCCCATCGCTTCACGCGCCATCCGCACGGTCTCTTCCGAAATCGGCGCGACCTTCGCGCGACCCGCTTCCAGAATCTCGTCGATGAGCTGCGGCTTGGCGGCGTAATACGCGTAGCGCTCACGAATCGGCGCGAGGAAGTTCTGCAGCGCGATGTTCAACTTCTTCTTCACTTCCACATCGCCCACTTTCCCGGCGCGATAGCGGCTCTTCAGGTCTTCCACCTCTTCCCTGTTCGGATTGAACGCGTCGTGATACTGAAAGACCGGATTGCCGTCCGGGTTGCCGGGGATGTCGGCGCGGACGCGCGTCGGATCGGTGTACATGTTCATCACCTTCTGCCGCACGGTCGCCTCGTCGTCCGACAGCATGATGGCATTGCCCAGCGACTTGGACATCTTGGCTTTGTTGTCCGTGCCCACCAGTGTTGGCACATCGCCGATCAGCGCGTCCGGCTCGGGGAACACCTCGCAGCCGTATTGAAAATTGAAGCGGCGCGCGATCTCGCGAGTCACCTCCACGTGCGAGGCTTGATCCTTGCCCACCGGCACCAGATTCGCGCGCACGTGCAGGATGTCCGCTGCTTGCAACACCGGGTAGCCTAGCAGGCCATACGACGGCTGCTCGATGTGCTCCTGATCCATGATCTCCTTCAACGTCGGCACCCGTTCGAGGCGCGGCACCGTCGTCAGCATCGAGAACAGCAGGTGCAGCTCGGCCACGCTGGTTACATCGGACTGCACATAGATCGTGGTCTTCTCCGGATCGATGCCGACGGATAGGTAATCGAGCACCAACTGGCGCGTATTGGCGACCGTCGCCTCAACGTGATCCTTCTCGGAATTACGCGTCAATGCGTGGTAATCGGCCACCAGCAGAAAGACCTCGTAGGTATCCTGCAGCTTCACGCGGTTCGCCAGCGTCCCGACATAGTGCCCCAGGTGCAGCGGGCCGGTGGGGCGATCGCCGGTGAGGATTCTGCCCTTTTTGGTTGCTGGTTGCTGGTTGCTGGTTGTCGGTTGTACTTCAAGCACAGCACTCATCGTTTTCCTCCAGAATGATTTCCGTTTGGGGGTTGATCCATGGGCTTCATCCTTCATCCCTCATCCTTCAGAAAAAAAACGCCCGTCCCGTCACGCATTACTGCGTACACTGGGACGAGCGCTCAATTACGCCCGTGGTGCCACCCATCTTAGACTGGTCGCCCCGTCAAACAAAAACCCTGTCGGTGATAGCGACAGGGTTAAGGGCCAGCCTCACTTTGCGAGTACAATCCTGAAGATGATACTCTCTGCCTTGATAACGGTGGCGGCTCCGGCAGGGGCTACTCTCATTTGATTTGGCCCGTGCAACTCGGGGGACCATTCCATCTCGGCAGCTGGATCGGACTCGCAGCACCTTCTGTCCGACTCTCTGACCAGCGGCGGGTGAGATGTACTCTTCCCCGTCAACGTCTGTGTGCCAGATATTACCACAGGCGTTTGACGGCTGTCAATGGGCAATCTGCACAAGCCAATCGGCGGGGTGCTTTGTGCCAATCGAATGTGCGGTACAATTCGGCCTGCTATGGACGCCGATCCGGTTTATCGCTTGCTGGGCCTGTGTGCGCGCGCGCAATGCAATCAGAAGTTGCTTGATCAAATCCAGGCGGCGGCCCGC
>CAYNML010000142.1:0-3161 GCA_964398185.1 uncultured Anaerolineae bacterium
GTACTTGACAGGATTGTTTAATCCGTAGACGTACGGATGCAGCGTCTGCGGCAGCACTGCAAATCCCGGGAACGGATCGCGCGTGGTGAAGCGTCCTGTCGCCGGATCATACCACCGGGCGCGCAGGTAGATCAGTCCCGTGTCGAGGTCATTCTGTTCGCCGGTGTATTGCAGTGCACTGGATCGTGTGCCTTGCGCGGCCAGCAACTCGCCGAAGGGAGCGTAGGTGTAACTCTGGACGATGTTGCCGCTCGCATCGGCCAGTTGGCGGACGCTGTTGCTGCGCAAAACATCGCGCCCCTGTCAGAAATTGGTAGGGGCGCGATGTTACTCTGCGCGACGTTGTTTGTGGATCGCTGTTAACAGTTCTCAAGTGGTAAATTCAATGCCACACCATTCGAAGATAGTATCTTTTGAATTCTATAGTTGTGTTCGGCTAAAAAAGCAACTTGCATTCTAGTCTGCCTTAGGCACAATAAGATATCTGGCTCAGTGTTCATGACTCGTTGGCATTGGATACTGCTTCTCACTAGATAATGCCTGAAAGCATGAACATCCATTTGGCTGACTGTGTCGTACCAGCTTGCATCCAGTTGTTCGGGTAATCTACCAAGATCTTCTCCGAATACGACACTGATTAATTTCAATTCATCGTCTACGAAAGTAAGTCGCAAGTTGCTATAGTACAGCTCTACAATATTATCATCGGTAGGCTGGATTTCACGATTCGGACGGAAGACGGCATACGGTTCTCCAAGTAGTCCGTGTACTACATCTACACCTGCATTGAAGTCGAGTGGCTCAATGATGCCGTCCGTCAAAAAGCGCTTCAGTGTTTCACTATTATTTTTCAACATTAGTAATGCCTCCTCATCCCAAGTGGATTCAGACCTGTAGCCGGATGTTGTTACGCCGTTTATTTCGTTATCGAGTAATTCCCATTAGTAAACGCCTCTAACAACAGTTTGGCTTCTTGAACTTGCTTAGCGTAGTTAGGATCACTGCTAAATGTTGTGATGATAGCACGCGCCCTGACTATCGCGCCATTAGGATCGCTTGAAAGTAGTGTGCGAACTCCTTCTATAACGTTTTTAGTGATCTCGCCTGTTTTTACCCCAGCCTTTATCACCTGGATCTGAATGCTTCCATCTGCAAGTCGTGTAGCACGTAAGCTAAGCTCACCTATCTGTGAGTTAAGATGATAGTACTTAGTCAGCACATCACGGGCAAAACCGCCCAATTGCTGAAAATTCACCCAGCAGGCATTATGCACCAGTAATTTCTGTTCGCCCACAAAGAAGGTGTGCGCCTGTGCAACGGTAAGGTTGTACATGGTCTGAGGGCGCTGTACTATTTCAATATTCTCCACCACGCCATAGCTATCATCTGCCCGTCGTACTTGTGCGCCGACCCACAGCGCGCTTGCCGGTAACCAACCCCAGACTTGCGTGTAAAAAGGATGTTCCGGCGTCGTCGTGATTCGCTCTCCATTGATAGTCACATATTCGATTATCGGATCCTCATGAACCAAGATCGCTGTCACCGTATAGGGTCCGACCATGTTGAGGGATTGATCAAAGGCAAGAACATGATCGCCGATCTCCAATGTGCTGATGGACTGCTCTCCCTCCTCCGTCGCCACCAGTGTATCGGCGCTAAAACTACAATCCCCCACCAGTTTTTGCAGCCAATCTATTCCTGTGCGAATCTCATTGGTACAATCTCCGTCAGCGCAAGCCCGTGCCGTCGCACCGCCTCCTCCCCAAGATATTGCTTTAACGCCAAGCCACCAGCCACCATATGCAGCAGCACCAATTAGCCCGCCGATGACTCCACCCGCACCACCCCAGAACAACGCCTCCTGCCAATGCCATTGCACACCCAAACACGGATCGGCATTGATGATGGCCTGAAGCGTGTAGTAACTGACGCCACCGATAATGCCACCCAGGACCGCCGCCAGTAGCACAAAGACAAACTTGCCACTGGGATCAGTCAGGTTGACGGGATTGTTGTTGACGTAGACGTACGGATGCAGCGTCTGCGGCAGCGCTGCAAACCCCGGGAACGGATCACGTGTGGTGAAGCGTCCCGTAGCGGAATCATACCAGCGAGCACGCAGATAGACCAGCCCGGTATCGAGATCGGTTTGTTCGCCGGTATATTGCAGCGCGCTGGGGCGCGTACCTTGTGCGGCCAGCAACTCCCCGAAGGGGGCGTAGGTGTAACTCTGCACGATGTTGCCGCTGGCATCGGCCAGTTGGCGGACGCTGCTCAGTACATAGTGTAAATCCAAAAGGGTTTCCGGCATTTATGCTCGTGCCGGAAACCCTCCTTCTTGATTTCCCAGTTACGATATCACACAAAAACTACATTTCACACCTCATTTGGAGTATGAAGAATCAGATGAACTTTCGGCTGTTGCTCATTGGATTCATGGATATTATCGATGTGAACGTGATACTCAGGATCTTCTTGGTAATGAGTAAGTGCAATTAGCAACGTTCCAAGTTCTTGGAACGCCTTTACCGTTCCCCTGAGGTTGATCTGTGTCTTTCCAGAAGACACAAAGTCATCCGCGCCTTCGTCAAATACCAGATCCTCAGATAGGTCAATTATTAGTTCACTTTCAAGGTGCTCTGTCGATACAAGTACACCGCTCTTCAGTATGCGACCTCGTTGATCTCTTTCAGGCTGCAAATACCTTAGTTCTAAGTTTACATGTTTCAGCACTACTTTATCTGTGTCCATTTTATTCTCCTGGGAAGTAACAACTATGGTCTAATAACGACTTAGAAGATCAAAGGCTTTTTTAATTGCTCTCTGGACATCGCTATCTTTGCGGATTGCTTTCGGCAAATTGCCGATGTCGTTGAATGAATCTAGGTAGATCTTCTGATTGCCGATGTGGATATGTACATTACCTGAGCTTCCACCTGTTGGAAATTCGATATCAATTCGTACATTTTGTTTATTGATCGTTTTCTGGATGACTGTGTGTGATGTTCCACCCGTGTTGCCTTTATTACTTCCTCCACCAACAACTCCCCGCGTTCCTCTGCCACTGCCCTTCGTCATGGCCGAAGCGTGCACGCCCGCCTGCACACCTTTAAGACCAGCCTCGAAAATCCGCGCGCCAGTCCGCACGCTGCTTGAAACCC
>CAYNML010000143.1:0-3125 GCA_964398185.1 uncultured Anaerolineae bacterium
TGCGCGAGTTCGATCAGGGCTTGCACGTCTGCCAACAACGTGCGACCGGTTTCCAATGACAGCGGCGCGAGGGTTTCGCCTTCATTCGCCGGTTCGGTGAGTTCGCGCACGCGCGCGAGGCGCAGGGCCAGATCATCGGGCAGATGCTTCGGTTCGACCAGTTCCGCGTGAATGGTGCGCGAGGCGGGCAGGTCGGCGGATGGATCGCCATCACGATACAACGCGAGCAGCGACGACAACGCCCAACCCAACGCTTCACGCAGGGGACGCACCATCTCTTCGGGAAAGCCGCCGTTCAAGACCACTTCGGCCAACGCCGCGCGCTTCGTCGCAAAGGCCAGTCCCTGCCGCGCTTTCTCGCGGCGCTCGTCGGATCGATCGGGTTCAGCAGCGGGCAGTGCTGCCGCGCGATAAGCGTCCGCGTCGGGCGCACTCGCCGGCAGGAACGCGGTGAGCGCCCGATAGCCTTCCTGCTCCATGAGATGCAACACGGGCCGATCGGGTTGGAAGTAAGCCGCCGCTTCTTGTTCGATCAACGATCGCACTTCGCCGGGATTCTGATCGACCACGACGAGCAGGCCATCGCCGATCGGCGCTTTGCGGACCAATAACACCCGATTGGCCAACTGCGCGACGAGGCGATCCGCAAAGCCTTTCAACGTCGGTTTCGGCGCAATGACCTCGATCGGCTTTTCGACTTCCGCCGGTTTCAGATCGAGCTGCACTTCCACGGGTGCGCTGAGCAATTCGTTGATCTGCTTCAGCAGCCCTTGACCGCTGTCTTCAAATCGGATCGCGCTCGGCCCTTCTTCAGCGCCGAAGACGCCCGCGAAGACGTTGCGCTTGGCGGCCAGCGTGTCCAACATGCGCTCCTCGATGGTGCCTTTGGCGATGAGGTTGATCACGTGCACCGAACGCTTCTGCCCGTGGCGATGCGCGCGGCCAATGCGCTGTTCGAGCACGGCGGGATTCCACGGCAGATCGAGATTGACGACGAGGCTGGCGGCCTGCAAGTTGAGACCCACGCCGCCCGCATCGGTGGAGAGAAAGACGCGGCACTGTTTGTCGTCGAAGAAGCGTTCGACCAGCGCACCGCGTTTGGCAGTGGGCACGTCGCCGGTGAGTTTGACGTAGCCGAGACCGGTGCGTTTGAGGATCGGTTCGGTGAAGGCCAGCATGTCTGACCACTGGCTGAACACGATCGCTTTTTGCCCGTTCCCCGCGATCTGATCGGCCAGAATCTCGCCGAGTTCGCGCAGCTTGGGCGCGGTCTTCTCGCGGTCTTTGGCCGGAATTTGTTTGTCGTGCAAGGCGAGCGCGTTGCAGATGAGGCGCATCTTGATCAGCGACATCAACAGGATTTCGCGCTCTTTGGGTGTGAGCGGACGGCGCTGCGCTTTGGCCGCCAGCTGCGCCACCGTCTCGCGGAACTGTTCGTAAGCCTTCCACTGCGGATCGGTCATCTCGACGAAGAAGTTGTTGTCCACGCGATCGGGCAGATCGCGCAGCACTTCGTCGCGCGTGCGGCGCAACACATACGGCCCGATGGTTGTGCGCAGCTCGTCGAGGTTCTTGTAACCGAGTACCTTGACCGTGCCGTTGTCGCGCTCTTCCACCTGAAAGAAGCGATCGTTGAAGTTCCACAGCGGGCCGAGGATGCGCGGATCGAGGAACTGGAAGATGCTGTACAACTCGTCGAGGCGGTTTTCCAGCGGCGTGCCGGTGAGCACGAAAGCGTAGCGGCTGCGTAACTGCTTCACCATATCGGCGGTCTTGGCGCGCCAGTTCTTGATGCGCTGCGCTTCGTCGAGGATGATCAGGTCCGATCGGATCTGCTGCAAGTCCGGCAGATCGCGCCGCACGATCTCGTAGTTGATGATCTTGAAGAACGACGGCGCGTGATAAGCTTCGCGCCGCGCCATGAGTCCGCCTTCGACGACGGTGACGGGCAGCGAGGTGAAACGCTTGATTTCGCGCGCCCACTGGTGCTTCAACGATGCGGGGCACACGATCAGCGCCCGCTCGATGCCACGCAAGTCCTTGAGCAGCGCCGACGCGGCGATGGCCTGAATCGTCTTGCCCAGACCCATGTCGTCGGCCAGCAGCGCGCGGCGACCAAAGGCGAGGTGCATGGCGCCCTCTTGCTGATACGGATACAACTTCGTGGAGAGCACGTCGAACGTGCGTTGGCCGCGCTTGACCTGATCGAGGAACCACGCTTTTTGCTGCGCCACCGCTTCTCGATCTTGCAGCAAAGCCAGATGTTCGCTCACACTCTGATCGACGCGCACCAGCGATCGGTCACGGGGCGGCAGCTGATCGAGGTCTGAGAATAAACGCGGCAGACTGTGCAGCGGTGATCCGGTCAGCACGCCCGTCGGATCGAAATAGCGCAGCAGCAGATCGCGCACGGTGGCGCGGCGGGGCAGCGGCAGATCGACGCGCACGGTCACGTCGGTTTCGTAATGCAGATAGACTTGCGTGCCGGTGGGGCGCTGGTGAGTCAGCGTCTTCACGCGTTCACCGTATTCTTCGCGCAGATGGATCAGCACGCCTTCAGTGTGTTTGCACGTGCCGATGAGGTTGGTCTGATAATCGGGGCAGGTGCAAGTGTTGCGGAGTTCGTCGAGCGAATGAATCTCGACGCGATAGGTGCGGCCGGAGATCGACGTGACTTCAAACTGACTGAAGAGCGGATGGTTGCCGCGATTGACGATCTTCTTGATCTCTTCGCGGGCGCGCTCGCGGCGGCGTTCGATCTGCGTCTCGATCGTGCTGGGCATGAGGAGCCTCCGGTGGTCACGGCTGCGTTAGATTATACGACGATTTGTCAGGCGCGCTCACCACAATGTCGCTTGCTGCGGGCGGGGCAGATCAGTATCTACCCTTGATTGGCTAATCTCATTCGCCAGCGCGTCAAAGTCAAGCCCTGCCGGATCGATTGCGCGCGCGCCGTTGGCGATGAGCAGGTCGGTTCCCGCGCTGCCCGGCACAGCATAGACGATGCGTCCCTGTTTCTTCGCTTTCGCGGCGGTATCGAGGCTGCCGCTCTTCTCGCCCGCTTCGATCACGATCACGGCGCGGCTCAACCCGCTGATGAGGCGATCGCGCGCCATCAGGTTCGG
>CAYNML010000144.1:0-2949 GCA_964398185.1 uncultured Anaerolineae bacterium
GCCGGTTTGCGCGCGATCATGATTTTGATCAGACCAAGATAATTCACGTGCACCGCTTGAAGATCGAAACCCGCCAGGCGCACGTTGGCTTCCGTATCCCGATTCAAATTGCAGCCTTCCGCCCAGGCGTACCACCGCGCATTCAGCCTGTCTTGCAACCGCCCCAGCCAGCGATGATGGCTGCGCACGTGCTCGACGAGGTGCAGCTGCCCGCCGGGCTTCAGCACCCGCCTCACTTCCTGGAACCCGACGACAGGCCGCTCGACGCTGCAGAAGACCAGCGTCGCCACGACAGCGTCGAAGGTGTTATCAGGAAACGCCAGGTGCTCGATGTCGGCGGCAGCTAAGCGGGCGTGAGAGCTCGATCGGGGTTGGGCCAGCGCGATGGATTCCTCGTTGAACTCCGTGGCAATGACGCGGGCCTCGCGCGGGTAATGATCGAGATTCGGTCCGCTCCCCGCCCCCACTTCCAGCATCAGGCCGCGCACATCGCGCAACAGCCGGCTGCGCCAATCGCCGATGAATGGCACGTATCCCGTGCGGCACATGCAGGCAATTCTACCATAGACACGCCGCCAGCTTTGCCGCCATTATGAATGACACGCTCCAAGGGGTGACAAACACAATTGACTTCACCCGGTGCTTGCGCTATAGTCTTTAAGCCCAATCTCATCAGCGTGCGGGCATAGCGTATTGTCTACGCGCAACCAAACCCACACCAGGAGTGAAACCATGACCATCAGCCAGCTGGCTCGATCGATCGGTGAATCGCCGACGCTTAAGATGAACGAAGAAGCCCGGTTGCTGCGCGAACGCGGCGAGTCCGTGATTCACCTCGGCATCGGTGAGCCCAAGAACAAGACGCCGTTCCCCGCGCTGTTGAGCGCCGCCGCCAAGTTGAACACTGGCGACATCAAGTATTCGCCCACCGACGGCATTCCGACGTTGAAGAAAGCCATCGTTCGCTACACCGAGGACAATTACGATCGGCTGGTGGCGCCGGAGAATATCATCGTGTCGTCGGGCGCGAAGCAGTCATTGTTCAACATCTTCTACGCGCTGATCGATCCCAACGACGAAGTGATCATCAATGCGCCCTACTGGGTGAGCTATCCCGAGATGGTGAAGATGGTGCGCGGCATTCCCGTCATCGTCACGCCGGAAGACGGCGGCTTCTATCCGCGCCTGGCCGACATCGAGCGCGCCGTGTCGTCGTCCACCAGGGCCATCGTCGTCAACAGCCCCAACAATCCTTCGGGCGTGATGTACTCCGACGAATTCATGGCCGACATCGTGGCCTTCTGCGAAAAACGCAACATCTACTTGATCCTGGACGACATCTATCACAAGTTGATCTTCGGACAGCGTAAGTGGACGCCGGCCTACAAGTTCACCGATCAGGACGTGGAGTCGAGCAAGATCATCGTGGTCAACGGCATCGCCAAAGCCTATGGCATGACGGGCTTCCGCATCGGCTGGTGCATCGCCAATCGCAAGTTGGTGGAAGTGATGACCAACATCCAGAGCCAGATCACGTCGTGCACGGCGCTGGTTTCGCAAGCCGCGGCCGAGGGTGCGCTGAACGGCCTGCAGAGCGTGGTGGAAGCGCTGCGCCTGACGATCGAAAACAACCGCGAAGTGATGCTGACCGAACTCGGCGCGTTCAGCGGCGTGCGCTGCACGCCGCCCGATGGGACCTTCTACTGCCTGCCGGATTTTCGCGCGTACAGCAGCAACTCGGTCGAACTGGCCGACTTCCTCCTGAAGAAAGCGCGCGTCGTTACTGTGCCTGGCAAAGACTTCGGCATGGAAGGCTATCTGCGCTTGAGCTATGCCGGCAGCGTGAAAGACGTGACCGAAGGCATCGCCCGCATCCGCTGGGCGCTCGATCCCAGCGCGCCGAGCGAGATCTACATCGGCGACCGGAAGATGGTGCGCGATTGGATGTGACCCACTGACCGCCGTCATTGCGAGCGCTTTCTGCGAAGCAATCCCACGCGGCGGCAGGAGATTGCTTCGTCGCACGCCCTGTCCGCTAAGCGGGGGCGCGCATGGCGGCAACGCTCCTCGCCATGACGGTGGCCCGACAGGAAAACACAATGAACAATCTATTCAAAATTCCAACGCCAGCGGCAGCGCAGGCCAGTGTCCTGAAAAGCGATTACGGTTTAGAGAATCACGGCTTCAGCAGCACGGGCCTCGTGTACTGGAATCTGCCCACCGAGGCCCTGGTGGAAGAGATGCTCTTCCGCGGCGAAGCGAAGATGTCAAAGCACGGGCCGATCGTGGTAACCACCGGCAAGCACACCGGCCGATCGGCCAACGA
This sequence comes from uncultured Anaerolineae bacterium, assembly GCA_964398185.1. Classification (GTDB taxonomy): domain Bacteria; phylum Chloroflexota; class Anaerolineae; order Fen-1058; family Fen-1058; genus Fen-1058. Next base: position 2,327 of record CAYNML010000144.1, read on the forward strand.
CAAGTTCGTCGTGCGGGAAGCCAGCACGGCAGAGCACATCTGGTGGGGTCAATACAATCGGCCGTTCAGCCCCGACAAATTCAACGAGCTGTATGCGCGCATGGTGGGCTTTGCGCAGGGGCACGATCTATTCGTGCAGGATTGCACCGTGGGCGCCGACCCGGAATATCAGCTGCCCATCCGCGTCGTCACGGAATATGCGTGGCACAGCATGTTTGCGCGCAACATGTTCCTGGTACCCAGATCGGCCGCCGACTATCGCCGCCACGTGCCGGACTTCACCGTGATCGCTCTGCCCTCGTTCAAGGGCATGCCCGGCATCGACGGCACCGCGTCCAACACGTTCATCGTTCTCAATTTTGAGCAGCGCGTGTGTCTCATCGGCAATACAGCCTACGCCGGGGAGATCAAGAAGTCGGTCTTCACGCTGATGAATTTCCTGCTGCCGCTGAAGGGTGTGATGCCCATGCACTGCTCGGCGAACGTGGGCAAAGACGGCGACGCGGCGTTGTTCTTCGGGCTGTCGGGCACCGGCAAAACGACGTTGAGCGCGGATCCCAATCGCGGCCTCATCGGCGACGACGAGCACGGCTGGAGCGACAACGGCATCTTCAACTTCGAGG
>CAYNML010000145.1:0-2918 GCA_964398185.1 uncultured Anaerolineae bacterium
TTGCACGCCGAACGGGCAGGGCCAAGGATATCCCGGTAGCTATGCTACAGTCTCACTTTTTTCCTTATTTTTTGCTATAATGCGGCCGGTTGAGCAACTCCCACACCACCGGCCGTGCGCCATTGACATTCTGCCACCAACGATTTCGATCACCTCATCCAATTTCACACCAAGGAGATCAGCATGAATCGCCGCCTGAGTATCCTGTTCGCCCTGACCAGTGTTTTGTTGGGGGCTGTCTTGGTCAGCGCCTGCAAGCCGGAGAGTAGGAGCCAACTCGTACAGCAGGCGAGCACGGCGACTATACAGCCAACAGTAACCGTAACGAGTGAGACTGCGACAGCCATGACTGCTTTGACTTCAACGCTGCGCCAGCCGGCAGCCTGTCAATTCACGAATACGGCATTAGTGACATCATCATCGCCAACAGAGTCTTACACCTTTTCAGAACCGCAAGTGGTGTTTACCTCTACTAAACAGGGCGTTCTCGAAATCTACGGATGGCTCCCAGACAATAGTCACTTGTTGATCAATGGCTACGACAAGAATATCGATAAATTTACCGTTGAAGTCTTGAATGTTCAGACCGGGGAACTTCAGCGATATGCTGAGCGGCAGGCCGACTACTGGACCGGCTGGTTGCCACAACAACAGGCTTTGGCTTACATCGATTCTGAATACATTAATGCTGCTACAGGAACGATTCGACGTGATCTGTGGATTAGCAGAGGTGATCCTAAACAGGCCGAGCGTGTGGTCAGCGGGGTGGATGATGAGGCGCTAGCGATCGATAGCGCCGGTCGCTTGACGTCCTTCACTCAAGACCAAAGCAACCAACCATCGGGTTCACAGCTGCTACGGCTTGATGTTGCAGCACAGACCAGTCAGGCGCTGCCGCTCGATTTGACACAATGGGAACTCCCCCGATACTCCCAATCAAATGAGGCTGTCAACCGGCAATCTCGCCGACTTCAGTCAGCATGGCGTCCAGGCACGGATTCGCAGATTTTATTTTACTTCTCAGATTTAGGAGCGCTGCTGGCGGATACCCGTACCGGGCAGTTGTGCGAGATCGAACTCCGTCAACAAAATGTGCCGCTCGTTCCAGTTCGCATCGCCTGGAGTCCGGATGGTCAATACCTGGCGGCATTGGTCAAGGCAGCGGGGGCCGAGCGATACTTCCGGCGCTTACTGGTTGTCGATATGAATACCGGACAGCAATTCGTTCCAGAGTTGGACACCGATGCTCCGGTTGGTGCGGAGGTGCTCGATATCGAGTGGGATTCTGACAGTCGGCACTTGGCTGCGCTGACAGCAGTTATTCAATCCTATACGCCCAATGACATGATCCACAGACTGTACCTAGTCGATGTGCCCGTGCAGGCCGTGCAACAAATGTTGCCAAACACAACAGAATCAATCGGAGACGGGGGCGGACCTGGCGAAATGAGTTGGTCACCAGATGGCCGTCATCTGGCAATTAATTGTCCCATCTGGCCGCGAAAGGGGATCATAGAAAAACAACGTATCTGCCTGATCACCGTCAGTGAAGTTCCATAGTACCTGATACAGATGATTGAGGAACAGTCCATGAACAAATCCAGAGCTGTTATCATCACATTACTCATGTGCGTCGTCGCCGCGGCCTTTTCGACATTCAGTGTAGAAGGTCCTGTCAGTATCCGACCAGTGTCGGCACGTGCTCACGACTTCCAAATTGAGCCTGACCCCATACCCACCATTCCCTATACACCTGAGCCTTCTATTCGAGTAAAGATGAATGCGCTAGATAATAACGGCGCAGCCAGCAGGGATACACTGTGTGGTAAAGAGGATGGCAGGTTTCTCTACGGATGCACAGCCTTTTGTGTCGATTCAGGAGTCGATCCCGATCGATGCAACCGTGAGCAACGACTCGCATATCCCTATGGCGAGGATTCAGTGCCATGGCTTGATATTGAAGGCGATTATCTACCTGATGTTCTGTCGCAAGAAATGGGGCCTGATTTCGAGGATGTCTCTTTGCTGGCTGGGGCCATCGCCATGCGGTCGTATGTCTTGCAGCTATTTGAATGGCTAGAGGATCATACGATTAACAATAGTACCCAATATCAGGCCTTCATCCCCTATAAGTTCAACACCTATCAGCCGGCATCTCCCGGTATCGCTTGCGGCGTGCCTGACCCGCTGCTAGATGAAAAGCAAAGAAGGATCTGTAATGCTATAGCGCCGCGGTATTATCTTTCACCCGATTACAATGACTATCCAGCGCGCGCCAATCATATCGGTGATATTTTAGGAAATACAGAAACCGCCTATGACAAAGAAGGTAACATTGAAAAGCCTTACTTGATTGGGGTAAATGACCCAATCAGCTTTAGCTGCTATGCCTACACCGTCAATGAAGATCAACGCTATGGGATGAGCCAGAGTGGAGCTAATCGCTGGGTTCGCGGAAATCAATGTTATTTGGATAGCTACGGTAGCGAACCGTGGAGCGTCCGCTGGACAACTGCCGAACAAATTCTCTTCCACTACTTCACACGCGTCCAGTTGCGCGATGCAAGTAACGGCAAGCAGATTCTTTCGCCGGACTGGCGTTGGAATCCGCTGCGGATCGAGTGGGGCACGCCTGATAATCAACCGCCAGTGATGGTGGCAGGTAGAACCAGCACTTTTAAGATCGAGATCCAGAATACCGGTATCGACACCTGGTCTTGTGATTTCGAGGGTGAGATACCCATTCCGCGCGAGTACTACCGGCTGCGTTATCGTTGGCTGACCAGCGACGCCGCGATCATCACTACCGGCGAAGGCGTCCCGGTCTGCGATCTGGAACCCGGCAGTTCTACGTCAGTCGAATTGCCGGTATGGATTCCCGCGAACTTGCCTGGCGAGTACATCTTGCGTCTGGATAT
>CAYNML010000146.1:0-2916 GCA_964398185.1 uncultured Anaerolineae bacterium
CTCGGGCATGACGTTTCGTTCCATCCCGCTGAAAGCGGGGACATGGGCCAGATGAGGACCACTTCGTGTGCTATAATCGCCACAATGCTCATCCCGCCACGCGCCCGGGCGGCCACCCCGCTGAAAGCGGGGAAACACCGCACTGCACGCAGTGGGTGCAAGTGTGGGCAAGACGGGGACTGTTTCGTGACCAATATCTATTTGATTCGCCACGCGCAGCAAGTCAGCGCGCACAACGATCAGGGTTTGCTGCTGGCCGATCACGAAGATGGCCTGACGGAAAAAGGCCACGCGCAGGCGCGCCGCGTGGCCGAGCGGGTGGCGACTGCCATCCAGCCGCACGTCCTGTACAGCAGCCCGCTGCTGCGCGCGCGGCAGACGGCGCGCCATATCAGCGATGCCACCGGCCTGCCGCTCAACATCGACGCCAATCTGGCCGAGCTGCGCCTCAACTGCCCGTCCGACGTTTCGGCGGCGGTGGAATTCGACGGCTGGGTGCGCGCCCGGCGGTATCCGTACACCCCCGCTTTCCCCGGCGGCGAAGCGCTGGCGGACTTGCAGCGGCGCGGCGCGCAGGCTTTTGAGCAGATCACGCAGACGCACTGGGGCAAGTCAATCGTCGTCATCACCCACGGCGGTCTGATCGAGATGGTGTTCTATCACCTGCTGGGCATTCCCATCGAGCGCAATCTGCTCACCTTCGTGCACTGCGATCACACCGGCTTGTTCCACTGGCGCTGGCTGGAGATGAAGAACATCAACCTGACCGGCTGGGATTTGATGACGTCCAACGATACCCATCACCTGGATGTGCTGACATGAAGTTGCGGCTGGATAAAGTGGTGCGCGTGGTGGCGCCGGGCGTGAAGCGCCTCTATTCGCTGGTGCTGACCGACGACGGGCTGTACCTGATTCAGACGGGGCACACCGGGGCGCTGAAGCACTATCGGCTGGACGAGAACCGCCAGCTGCTGATCGACCGCCCGGACGATCGCGGCGTCAAAGAAGTGCAGGCGAACGAGAGCCGGATCGCCACCGTGCCGCTCGACGAACTGGCGCAGTTCAAGCACAACTATTTCATCCGGCTGGAGGCCATCGAAGATGTCGAACTGCGGCCCCACCGGAAAGAGCCCGAAATGTGGATCGGCGTCACAGGCAGCGAGCATCACCTGTTCTTTCCGCTGGCCGCGCGGGAAGAAGCAGAGGCTTTCCAGCGCGCGTTGAGCAAATGGATCGGCGTACGCTAGCGGCGCGCAGGAGCAGCGCGCCGCTGAATCACTCAGAAACAAGGAGCAGCATGAAACGTTGGTTGATAGTAGCAGGTTTGGTAAGCGCAGCACTCAGTGTGGCCGCGTGCGGCGGAAGCGGCGCGGCCCCCACCCCCAGCCAGGGAGGCAATGTGATTAAGACGGCATCCGGGTTGCAGTATGAAGATCTGGTGGTGGGGACCGGCGCTTCGCCCGCGTCCACCGATACGGTCACCGTGCATTACACGGGCACGCTGCAGGACGGCACCGTGTTCGACGCTTCGCGCCAGCACGGCGGCCCGATCAGCTTTCCGCTCAATCAGGTGATCAAGGGCTGGACGGAAGGCGTCGGCTCGATGAAGGTGGGCGGCACGCGCAAGCTGATCATTCCGCCCGACCTGGGCTATGGCAGCCGCGCGCAGGGTTCCATCCCGGCGAATTCCACCCTGACGTTTGTGGTGGAGCTGCTGGACGTGCCCAGGGTCAAGATTGAAGATACGCAGGTGGGCACCGGCGCCGAGGCTGTGCCGGGCAAGCAGGTGGGTGTGTTCTATACCGGCAAGCTGGAAGACGGCACGGTGTTCGACAGCAACGTCGGACAGACTCCCTTGACGTTCGTGGTGGCGGCCGGACAGATGATTCCCGGTTTCGATCAGGGCGTGCAGGGCATGAAGGTGGGCGGCAAACGCACCATCACCATTCCGCCCTCGCTGGGCTACGGCGAGCAGGGCGCGGGCGGCGTCATTCCGCCCAATGCCACGCTTATCTTTGAAGTGGAACTGGCCGAGGTGCAATAGCCGGGCGGCGCTTCAGACTTCCGAAGTGGTTGGCGAGCCGAAAGTCCGCCCCACTTCGGAAGTCTTTTTTTGCCGATGAACGATCAGATCGATCCCTTCTCGAGCGGCCTGCGTGACCCGATCGGTTTGTGCGCGGCCTGTCGTCACGTGCGCGTCGTGCAGAATACACGGGGCAGCACCTTCTACCTGTGCCGGCTGGCCGAAGAGGATGCGCGCTTCCCAAAATATCCACGTCTGCCGGTGCTGCGCTGCGCGGGCTATGACTCGGCTAAAAAGATCGAGGAACCATGATCGGTGCTGTCATTCTGGCGGCCGGGCAAGCGCGCCGCATGGGCCGCAACAAGATGCTGCTGCCGTACGGCGCGTCAACCGTGATCGAAACCGTTGTGACCGAAGTAACCGCTTGTCCCGCTGTATCCGATGCGGTCGTGGTGACCGGCCATGAACCCGATCGGATCACGGCGCTCCTCGAACCGTATCCCGTGCGGTGTGTCTTCAACCCGGCATATGCCCGCGCCGAGATGCTCGTCTCGCTGCAAATAGGGCTGCGCGCCTTGTCGGCCCAAATGCAAGCGGCGTTGATCGTGCCAGGCGATCATCCCCGTCTGCGGCGCGACATTATCCAGCGTGTCGTCGACGCCTATCAACCGGAAATGCTGGTCATTCCGTCCTATCAGATGAAGCGCGGTCATCCGATCCTGCTCGATCGCGCGTGGTGGGATGAACTGCTGGCGCTGCCGGAGACGGCCACGCTGCGCGACTTCATCCGCGCCCACGAGGATCGCGTCCGCTACGTGGTGGTGGAGACAGACAGCGTGCTGCAAGACGTGGACACGCCGGAAGAGTACGATGCTTTGTTCAAGGGATAATTC
>CAYNML010000147.1:0-2771 GCA_964398185.1 uncultured Anaerolineae bacterium
ATTAAGCTTTTCGGGATAGAGAATGATTGGAATGTCGAGATTCGTAACACAGATTTATGGGAGATAGAATATCTGGAGTATTTATCCCAAGTGCTCGCTGAAGTAGGTTCGATGGTGGGAGGCGCCAACTATCTTAAAGAGATCCTTGGTAAGTCGGCATCAAGAGCTGGATTCGATAAATTCTGGATTGGTGCTGGGGGTTCCTGCACTACTGGCTGTACTTACTATGGCTATATGGATTTCGATCTTGATTATTCATTCAAGCCGGGACGACCTGACTTTGGGCCGAAATCGGTATTTTATGATCAGCAACCCAATATTGGTAAAGTCACTATGGGTCACGAATTAGGGCATGTCATCTATATGGTTATAGGCGATTGGTCTTACGCGATGGTGCGCCAATGGGAAAACGGTGTTGCCAATGACGGTGGATCGCAAATGGTAGGTGACTACCACGAGAATCTCGCACAGCTTGTTGGAATTCGGGCGGCTGGACAAGGGTGGCAAGAGCTCGATCAAGCTACGGCTGCCCTTCAAATCGCACCCATGGATTATGCGTACATTGACTCGCTGAGTACCCTCGTGCCTACTGTGCTGAATCATCAGGGTGGCTCTTGGAGATCGATTTTAGCGCCATTTCTAGCCCATCTCCAAATCATCCAACAATTGCGTCATGCACCCTAGAGCAAGCAAACGATTGCTGTGCAGGAGGTTAAAAATCATGAATCTTCAACAATGGCTAGGTTATCTCTTAGCAATTACGGCGATAATTTTCTTAGGTGGCTGCACATCAGCAATGAAGCAGACTGGTTTGCCAACCAGCTCAACAATATCGCCGCTGACGACATTACCCCAATCACCTACATTGACAGATCTGGGTGAAGTAAAAACTCATTTTGAGCAAATTATTCCCGGAGTAACAACTAGAAGCGAAGTCCTGAAATTAATGGGCGAGCCTGATAAGAAATTTGTCATGCCTGGTAATGTCGATTGGTGGTGGTACAATCCACCGCAGGGAGCAGTCTATTTTGGGAATGATGTTGTCATCCGCACATCAGTTGCCTTGCATCCCCTGGGAGAAATCATTGCACAGCAAGGTTCCCCTGAACGAGTGGTCATTCATGTTGTAAGAGATCAACATGTTCCACGCATTACCACGACGTACTTGCTCTATCCCGAATCTCGCACTGTGCTTATTATCCCTGAAGACACCTACTCGCTTTCTTCAAAATCATGGGTGGATGAAACGAAGTTCGCGCCTAACTACTATGAAGAATATCTCAAGGATGTGGTTCTTCTGTATGATTCGCATACTATCACAGTAACCGAGACAACTTGGCCTGGCTTTCTCGCTACTCCGAATCCGTAAGTTAGCTCAGATCTAGACTTGACTAACAGAACACGGAAGAACACAACTCGACATCGAGTTATGCCCTTCCGCCTCTTTGGGGTAACGCCAGTCTATTCGATCTATTAGTCAGTGTTTACACCCGCTGTGACCTGTTCGGCCAGCAACAAGTCCATCAATCAGAGGATTGCATGCTGTCTCATTAAGCCTAATCCTGGCAGAACTGCTCTCCTTCACAAAAAGATAGACTGCCTTCTCATGATATCGACAGAGCCGGAATGAAGAACATCATCAACCTTGCGGATTGGGAAATCCTCGCGACAGAAGAAAATGGAGAAGACTACCGCTTCACCATCCGATATTCCATGCCGCCAGCTAGTTGTCCCCTGTGCGCTCGGATGCTTCCCCGTCTGAAACGATTTGGCGTTCGGAAACAACTGTTCCTCGATCTCCCGATTCATGCCAAGCGAGTAGGACTGCTAGTCTTGCGCCAGCGGTATCAATGCCAGGAGTGTCAGCGGGCCTTTGTGGAATCCTTGCCGGATATGCACGAGACCCGCCGGGCCACACAGCGGCTCGTGGACTACATCGAGAAAGAATCCCTGAAGCGCACCTTTGCCAGCGTTGCGAATGACGTCGGAATGACAGAAGGAGCCATCCGCGCGATCTTCCATGCTTATCTTCCTCGCTTAGAGCAACACATGAAAGCAAACATGACTCCACGCTGGCTGGGTATTGATGAGATCAAAGTGGTAGGCCACCCACGCGGTGTCATCACCAATGTTGAAAAGCAGACGCTGGTAGAACTGCTTCACGACCGCAGCAAAAAGACCGTGATCAAATACCTGACCGGCTTGAATGATCGCGCCAAGATCGAGTTGGTCGCGATGGACATGTGGGAGCCGTACCGCGATGCCGTACATACGAGCCTGCCGAGGGCCGTAATCGTCATCGACAAATTTCACGTGGTCAGGATGGCGAACGCTGCGCTGGATGCGGTCCGCAAGAGCGTTCGTGAAGGCTTAACGCCCACTCAGCGACGCAAGTTGATGCATGACCGTTTCATTCTCCTGCGGCGCAAGAAGGATTTAGAACCAGACAAGAAGTTGATTCTTGATGTCTGGTTGGGACAGTTTCCACAGCTCCAGACTGCCTATGATCTGAAAGAGAGTTTCTTCACCATTTGGGAGAGAGCCAAGAGCAGCACAGAAGCGAAGCACCGCTATGCTGCATGGGAGAAAAGCATTCCACCCGAAGTGGCCTGGGCCTTCAAGGACTTGACAACGGCCGTTCAAAATTGGAACACCGAAATCTTTGCCTATTTCGATCACCGGGTGACGAACGCTTATACCGAATCCTTGAACAACCTGACTCGACTGACCAACCGGATAGGCCGAGGCTATTCCTTTGAAGCGATCAGGGC